>JBGAKY010000036.1:0-57371 GCA_044224175.1 Rubrivivax sp.
CCACCGCAGGGCGCGCGGCGTCCTCCTTCGCACCCAGACGGACCATCAGCCGCGTCAGCAGCTCCGCCTCGAGGTCGGGGTCCGACGGCCGCGCGGTCCATACGGTGCTGTCGCGCTCCTTGTTGGGGTAGATCTCCTGCAGCCCGCGATGGGTGATGTAGATCTCGGTGCCGGCCGCGCCCCGCTCGACACGCGTGCGAAAGCGGTCGCGCTCGCCGGTGGAGTACAGGTTCTCGAACACGCGCCCGATGGTTGCGCGGATGAAGTCCTGCGGCAGCTTGGCGCGGTTCTCGGCCCAGTCTGTCTCCATCACGCCGGCCTCGGCGCTGTCGACGGTCAGCGTGAAGCCGCGCTCGGCCCAGAAGCTGCGCAGTTGCGGCCACAGTTGTTCCGGCGGGACCGGCACCACCAGCCAGCGCTGCGACCCATCGCGCATCACGCGCATCTGGCCGATCGACATCGGGGCCACGTTGTTGCCGACGGCCGTGACGGGGGCCACCGCGCCAGCGCCCGCCGCGGCGCTGACCACGCCGCCGGGCAGCTGGTAGCGGCTGTCGCGCGCGAGCTGGCTCAGGTCGGGCGGTACTTCCAGGCTCTTCGGCTGGGTCTTGGCGGTGCTGCGGTAGTCGATCTTGTCGCTGGAGAACATCGACTCCAGCGAAGAACAACCGGCGAGCGCGAAAGCCGCGACCAGGGTCAGGACAGGAGCAGTCGTACGGTGCACGGGCATCACGATCGTTGGCGACGCGCGGTCGGCGCGCCGGGTTCCGGAAGGTTCAAGTTCAGCCGAGCAGGCCGCTGTCGCGCAGCGCCTGTCGGACGGTCGCCTGCCCGAATTCGGACAGCGGCACGATGGGCAGCCGCACGCCGGGCCCGCACAGGCCGAGTTGCGACATCGCCCACTTCGCAGGGGCCGGGCTCGGTTCGCAGAAGAGCTGGCGGTGCAGCGGCAGCAGCTTCGCCTGCAGCGCCGTGGCGCGGCGCGCGTTGCCTTCGATCGCGGCCATGCACAGCTCGTGCATCTGGCGCGGTGCCACGTTCGCGGTGACGCTCACGTTGCCCTGGCCGCCGAGCAGCATCAGCGCCACCGCCGTGCCGTCGTCGCCGGAGTACACCGAGAAGCCCTTGGGCGCATGCTGGATGAGCCACTGGCCGCGCTCGATGTTGCCGGTGGCGTCCTTGATGCCGATGATGCCGGGCACCTGAGCCAGCCGCATCGTCGTCTCGTGAGCCAGATCGGCCACGGTGCGGCCCGGCACGTTGTAGAGCACCATCGGCAGATCGACGGCCTCGGCCACCGCACGGAAGTGGCGATAGATGCCTTCCTGCGACGGCCGGTTGTAGTAAGGCACCACCGACAGGTGGCAGTCGGCGCCGACCTTCTTGGCGAATCGCGTCAACTCGATGGCCTCGGCCGTGTTGTTGGCACCCGTGCCGGCCATGATGGGCACCCGCCCGGCGGCATGGTCGACCGCGACCCGGATCACTTCGCAGTTCTCTTCCATCGACACGGTCGGCGATTCGCCGGTCGTGCCGACCACGCCGATGCAGTCGGTCCCCTCGGCGATGTGCCAGTCGATCAGCCGGCGCAGACCGTCGTAGTCGATCCGGCCGTCTTCGAACATCGGCGTGACCAGTGCCACGATGCTGCCGACGATGGGTGTCATGCGGAGGGCCCGAAGAGCAAACGCGGCATTCTATCCGCCGGCATCCAGCCGATACCGGGGTGGCGCATCCCCGCCGGCGGCGCTGCGCATGGCCACGATGCGCTGCACGAAGCGCGCCGGCGGCTCCTCGTAGCCGTCCTCGTACGCCACCACGCGCAGACCCACCGCCTCGCGCAGCAGTTCGCCGGGCTGCAGCAGGAACTCGGCGCGCGAGGGGCGGCCGATCGCCTGCTGGCCGTCGGCGAAGGTCTCGTGGATCAGCAGGCCGCCGTCGCCCACGGCGGCGCGCAGCAGGGGGAACAGCGGCCGCCACAGGTAGTTCGTGACGAGCACGGCGTCGAACGTCCGGCCCGGGAACGGCCACGGCCCCTGCTCGATGTCGGCCTCGACCAGTTCCTCCACCCCGGGCGTGCCGCGCAGCCCGGCGAGCGCCGCGCCGTCTCGATCGACCCCCGTGACCCGCAACCCGCGCTGCGACAGCCAGTGCACGTGGCGGCCGCTGCCGCACGCCACGTCGAGCACGGTGCCGCCGGGTCGGATCAGCGGCGCCCAGCGCTGCACCCAGCGCGACGGCGTGGCGCTCGCGTGCGGGTCCACGTCAGAAGCACGCCCACAGGCGGTTGGCGAGGTCCACTGCCGTGTGCGGGTTCAGGTAGGTCAGGAACGTCAGCGCGAGCACGGCCGTGGCCGTGGCTGCCAGCAGGGCGCGACGCACCGGCCTGCGCATGGCGGGCCTCAGGCCGGCTGGGCGGCGCCGGGCCGCACGATCGGCGTCTCGCGCACCGGCAGGTTGATCAGCGCCGCGAACACGCCCAGTGCCACCGAGAGCCACCACACCACGTCGTAGCTGCCGGTCAAGTCGTAGAGCCGGCCGCCCAGCCACACACCGAGGAACGAGCCCACCTGGTGGCTGAGGAACACGAAGCCGCCGAGCATCGACATGTAGCGGACGCCGAAGATCTGGGCCACCACCGCGTTGGTCGGCGGCACCGTCGAGAGCCACAGCAGCCCCATCACCGAGGCGAACAGGTACACGCTCCACGGCGAGAGCGGCGCCAGCACGAACACCGTGATCACCACCGCCCGCAGCAGGTAGATGCCGGCCAGGATGTGGTGCTTGGCCAGCCGCTGGCCCAGGGCGCCCGCGGCGTAGGTGCCGAACACGTTGAACAGGCCGATCAGTGCCAGCGCGGTGGTCGCCACCGACGGCGACAGCCCCTGGTCCTTCAGGTAGCTGGGCATGTGCACGCCGATGAACACCACCTGGAAGCCGCAGACGAAGTAGCCGGCCATCAGCAGCTGGAAGCTCCGGTAGCCGAAGGCCTCGCGCAGCGCGGCGCCCACGCTCTGCTGCGGGCCGGAGGCCGATGCCGCCATCTTCGGCTCGCGCAGCCCGAGGGCCAGCGGCGCGATCGCCAGCGCCAGGCAGCCCAGCACGAAGAGCGCGTTCTGCCAGCCCCAGCTGCCGATCAGCCAGTTCTCCACCGGCACCATCAGGAACTGGCCGAACGAGCCCGCCGCCGCGGTGATGCCCATCGCCCACGAGCGCCGCTCGGGTGCCACGTTGCGGGCGATGACGCCGTAGACGATGGCGTAGGTGGTGCCCGACTGCGCGAGGCCGATCAGCACGCCGGTCGAGCCGATGAAGGCAGCGCCCGTCGTCGCCAGGCCCATCAGCACGAGACCCGACGCATACAGCACCGCGCCGACCACCAGCACCCGGAAGGCCCCGAAGCGGTCGGCGAACATGCCGGCCACCGGGCCGGCCAGGCCCCAGGCGATGTTCTGGATCGCGATCGCGAAGGCGAAGGTCTCGCGCGTCCAGCCGCGGTCCATCGTGATCGGCTGCAGCCACAGCCCGAAGCCATGGCGGATGCCCATCGAGAGCGTGACGATCAGCGCGCCGGCGATCAGGACCTGGGTGAGCGAGAGTGGCGCGGCGGGGCGTTCGGACATGCTCCGGACTGTAGCCAACCGGCCCGGGCGGCCGCCGAAGGCGCCCCGCTTGCCCACGGCGGGCCGTCGGCCGCTGCCTGGGCCGTTTGCGAAGTCGGCGCCGTTGTGGCCGGTTTCGGCGGCGGACTGCGTCCATACCGGAATCGCACCACGCCGAAAGGGACCGTCCATGTCGCCACGCCACGCGTCCTGCTGCCTGTCCAGCGTTCTGGTGGCGCTCTCCGTGGCCGCGGGCTCGGCCCGCGCCGAGGACCTGCCCACCCCGCAGCAACTGCTCGACTACGCCGAGCTGGCCTACGACCAGCACTTCCCGACCCATGTCGCCAACCAGTCCCTGCCGCCCTACACCTACCGCGCCTACCCGGCGGTGGGCAACTACATCGGCGTCGCCGGCAGCCAGATCTACCTGTACGGCAAGGTCGTGCCGGCAGCGGCCGCGCCGGTGGCCGTGGCCAGCCTGTCCGACTTCGCCTGCGAGCGCGTGCCTGGTGCCTGCGGCGACCGCATCGACACGACGATCACCGTCGACGGCGTCGCCCGCGAGTTCATCGTGTGGCGGCCCTACAAGGCGCGCGGTCGCCAGGGCCTGCCGGCGGTGCTGATGCTGCATGGCACGTCGGGCACCGGCGCCGAGTTCCTGCTGCGGTCGGGCTGGCGCGAGAAGGCCGACCGGGAAGGCTTCATCGCCGTCTTCCCGCAGGCTCTCTTCTACTGCTATGTCCAGGACGAGAACTTCGACGGCGTGCCCGACATCAACGCGTTCACCAAGTGGGCCGCCGGCAAGCTCGGCGATCCCGAGAAGCGCCCGCTGTGCAACGCGGACCAGCTGGCGACGCTGACCGCCACCAACCGCGCCCGTGCCGACCACCCGCTGATGAACGACGAGGCCTACATCCGCGCCGTGGTCGAGCACGTGCGGGTCAACCATGCCGTCGACCCGAAGCAGGTGTACGTCAGCGGCTTTTCCAACGGCTGCGAGATGGCCGGCAACCTGGCGGCCACGGCGGCCGACCTGTTCGCCGCCGTGCACTGCGCGTCCAGCGCGCTCTCGGTCGACACGCTGGCGTCGCGCGCCATCGCCGTCGTGCACTCGATGGGCAACAAGGATCCCGACCAGGGCCGGGCGCTCGGCTACTACAACAGCGCCACCGGCCAGGTGAACATCCCGCTCGACGAGACGGTGCTGACGACCGGCCGGTACGCCACAGGCATCGTGGCGCCGTTCCTGAAGGCGTTGCAGCTGGGCCAGACCTACACGTGGCAGCAGGTGCCGACCCAGGGCCGCACCACCAGCCGCTTCCGCTTCGCCTCGAGCACCGTCGGCGCCTCGAACAGCCTGCTCACCGTGATCATCGACGGTCTCGCCCACGAGTACCCGAACGGCAAGAACCACCCGGTGGTGATGGCCGACGAGATCTGGGAGTTCTTCAAGACGCAGCGGGTGCCTTGACGTCGGCGCCGTACCTGTCGTGGGACACCAAGGAGGACGCGGTCCACGGCACGATGGACATCAGCGAGTGCAGCGGGGCGTTGCGCGCGCTCCACTGCCGGTGGATACGGGCACTCGGCCAGGCGTTCGTCGATGCCGTCGTCTCGCAGCGGCCCGAGGCGATCGCCTGGCTGGCCTCCGACGGCTACCGGACGCTGACCGGCGGTCACATCGAACTGCTCCGGCGCTGATCGTCGCCTGCGCGCCGCGGCTCCTGAGTCACCCCGCTACAGTGCGGCGCGGAGGTGAGCGATGAGAGTCCTTGTGCTCGGCAGCGGCGTGATCGGCACGTCGGCGGCGTACTACCTGGCCCGGGCGGGCCATGAGGTCGTGGTCGTCGAGCGGCAGGAGGGGCCCGCGCTGGAGACGAGCTTCGGCAACGCCGGCGAGGTGTCGCCCGGCTATTCGGCGCCATGGGCAGGGCCGGGCATCCCGGTGAAGGCGATCAAGTGGATGCTGATGCGCCACAGCCCGCTGGTGATCTGGCCGCTGCTCGACCCGGCGATGTGGCGCTGGGGTGCGGCGATGCTCGCCAACTGCACCGAGCGCGCCTACAACCTGAACAAGAGCCGCATGGTGCCGATCGCCGAGTACAGCCGCGACTGCATGAAGGTGCTGCGGGCCGAGACCGGCATCGCCTACGACGAGCGCATGCAGGGCACGCTGCAGCTGTTCCGCACGCAGAAGCAGCTCGACGGCATCGGCAAGGACGTCGAGGTGCTGAAGTCCTACGGCGTGCCCTATGAGGTGCTCGATCGCGACGGCTTCTGCCGCGTCGAGCCGGCCCTGAAGCTCACGCAGCAGAAGTTCGTCGGTGCCTTGCGGCTGCCCGGCGACGAGACCGGCGACTGCTTTCTCTTCACCAACCGCCTGGCGGAGATGGCGCTTGGCCTGGGCGTGAGCTTCCGTTTCGGCACGGCGATCCGCGCGCTGGTGCGCGAAGGCGGCCGCATCGCGCGGGTGGAGACCAGCGCCGGGCCGCTCGCGGCCGATGCCGTGGTGCTGGCGCTCGGCAGCTTTTCCCCGCAGATGCTGGCCCCGCTCGGCCTGCGCATCCCGGTGTACCCGGTCAAGGGCTACTCGATCACCGTGCCGATCACCGATGCCTCGGGCGCGCCGGAGTCCACCATCATGGACGAGACGCACAAGGTGGCGGTGACGCGGCTGGGCGACCGCATCCGCGTCGGCGGCACCGCGGAACTCGCGGGCTACAGCCTCGCGCTGCGCGAGCCCAGGCGCAAGACGCTGGAGCACGTGGTGACCGATCTGTTCCCCCGCGGCGGCGATGTCTCCCGGGCCACCTTCTGGTGCGGCCTGCGCCCGATGACGCCCGACGGCACGCCCATCGTCGGGCCGACGCCGATCCCCAACCTGTACCTGTCCACTGGCCACGGCACGCTCGGATGGACCATGGCCGCCGGCAGCGGCCGCGTGATCGCCGACCTGATCTCCGGTCGCACGCCCGAGATCCCGATCGACGGGCTGACGATGGCGCGCTACGGCCGCTGAGCCTGCGCGACCTGCCCCACCGAGCGGAGGCGCACGGGGCGCTTCCTACAATCCCGCGCCTATGCCGAGCAAGACTGTTTCCCCGGCGCACTACGCCGAGGGCTCGATCCGCGTGCTCAAGGGCCTCGAGCCCGTCAAGCAGCGGCCGGGCATGTACACCCGCACCGACAACCCGCTGCACATCGTGCAGGAGGTGATCGACAACGCCGCCGACGAGGCGCTGGCCGGCTTCGGCAGCCGCATCGCCGTCACCCTGCATGCCGACGGCAGCGTCAGCGTCGACGACGACGGCCGCGGCATCCCGATCGGCCTGCACCCGGAAGAGAAGGTGCCGGTGATCGAGATCGTCTACACCCGGCTGCACGCCGGCGGCAAGTTCGACAAGGGGGCCGGCGGCGCCTACAGCTTCAGCGGCGGCCTGCACGGCGTGGGGGTCAGCGTGACCAACGCGCTGGCGAAGCGGCTGCAGGTGACGGTGTGGCGCGAAGGGCAGGTGGCCGCCATCACCTTCGCCGGCGGCGACGTCGCCGAGAAGCTGGCCGTGCGCAAGGCCGCAGCGGCCGACCGCAAGCACGGCACCAGCGTGCGCGTGTGGCCCGACGCCAAGTACTTCGAAAGCGCCGAGCTGCCGCGCCACGAACTGGTGCACCTGCTGCGCAGCAAGGCGGTGCTGATGCCGGGCGTGACGGTCTCGCTCACGCACGAGAAGAGCGGCGAGACCCAGACCTGGAAGTACGAAGGCGGACTGCGCGACTACCTGATGCAGAGCCTGCCGGCCGACCCGCTGATCCCGCTCTTCGAGGGCGCGCAGCACGCCACCGCCAACGAGACCGAGAACTTCGCCGAAGGCGAGGGCGCCGCCTGGTGCGTGGCCTTCACCGAAGACGGCAACACGCTGCGCGAGAGCTACGTCAACCTGATCCCCACGGTGGCCGGCGGCACGCACGAGAGCGGGCTGAAGGACGGCCTGTTCGGCGCCATCAAGGGCTTCATCGAGCTGCATTCGCTGCAGCCCAAGGGTGTGAAGCTGATGCCCGAGGACGTGTTCTCGCGCGCCAGCTTCGTGCTCAGCGCCAAGGTGCTGGACCCGCAGTTCCAGGGCCAGATCAAGGAACGCCTGAACAGCCGCGACGCGCTGCGCCTGGTGTCCACCTACGTGAAGCCGGCGCTCGAGCTGTGGCTCAACCAGCACGTGGAGTACGGCCGCAAGCTGGCCGAACTGGTGATCCGGCAGGCGCAGACGCGCCAGCGTGCCAGCCAGAAGGTGGAAAAGCGCAAGGGCTCGGGCGTGGCCGTGCTGCCCGGCAAGCTGACCGACTGCGAGAGCCGCGACCTCGCGTACAACGAGGTCTTCCTGGTCGAAGGCGACTCGGCCGGCGGCAGCGCCAAGATGGGGCGCGACAAGGAGACCCAGGCCGTGCTGCCGCTGCGCGGCAAGGTGCTCAATGCCTGGGAGGTGGAACGCGACCGCCTGTTCGCGAACACCGAGATCCACGACATCGCGGTGGCCGTCGGCGTCGATCCGCATGGCCCCGACGACGACCCGGACTTCACCGGCCTGCGCTACGGCAAGGTCTGCATCCTCTCCGATGCCGACGTCGACGGCTCGCACATCCAGGTGCTGCTGCTGACGCTGTTCTTCCGCCACTTCCCAAGGCTCATCGAGCGCGGCCACGTCTACATCGCCAAGCCGCCGCTGTACCGCATCGACGCGCCGGCGCGCGGCAAGCGGCCGGCGGCCAAGCTCTATGCGCTGGACGAAGGCGAGCTGGAGGCGGCGCTGGACAAGCTGCGCAAGGAAGGCGCGCGCGAAGGCTCGTGGAGCATCAGCCGCTTCAAGGGCCTGGGCGAGATGAACGCCGAGCAGCTGTGGGAGACCACGCTCAACCCCGAGACGCGGCGCCTGCTGCCGGTGGCCTTCGGTCCGCAGGGTTTCGATGCCACGGTTACGTCGCTGACACGATTGATGGGCAAGGGCGAGGCGCAGGCGCGGCGCGAGCTGATGGAACTGCGAGGGGACGCCGTGGAGGTGGACGTCTGATCGCCATCCGGGCTTCCCCCGCCCCACACCCGGGTCTGGGGGGTTGACCCTGCGCAATCCGGCCGACCATAGTCGGCGACTTCATCATCCCCAGGGGGTCGCTTCCATGGCTTCAGCTTCCGGATTGGGCAGGCGCACGGTCTTCGCGCTCGCCGCTTCCACACTTCTGTTCGCGCTGCCGCTGGCCAACGCTGCCGACCGCGAGCGCGTCATCGTCGCCTTCAAGGCCGGCACCGGGGCCGCCGTGCGCGCCGAGGCGCTGCGCCAGGGCGGCCGGATCCATGTGGACATCGACGACCTCGATGCCTTCGCCGTCACGCTGCCGAAGGCGGCGATCGAACGCCTGTCGCGCAATGCGGCGATCGACTACATCGAGCCGGACGGCGTCGTCACCATCCAGGGTTCGCGCGCCGCGGCGCGGGTTGGCACTGCCGCGGTGACCGCAGGCACCCAGACCGTGCCCTACGGCATCACGCTCACGCAGGCCGACCAGATCACCGGCACGCCCAAGTGGACGCCGAAGGTCTGCATCATCGACTCGGGCATCTTCGCCGGTCACGAAGACCTGGCGGGCAACACGCTGGCAGGCAAGAACTACACCGCCTCGGGCACCTGGGACAGCGACGAGAACGCGCACGGCACCCACGTCGCGGGCACCGTCGCGGCGCTGGACAACTCGCTGGGCGTGGTGGGCGTGAACGGCAACAAGCAGGTCAGCCTGTACATCGCGAAGGTCTTCGACGCCTCGGGCAGCGCTTCCAACTCGGTCATCTCCCGGGCCATCACCGGCTGTGTCCGCGCGAAGGCCAACGTGATCTCGATGTCGCTCGGCGGCCCGAGCAACAGCCGCACCCAGCAGCGTGCCGTCGACAGCGCGTATGCCAAGGGTGTGCTGCTCATCGCCGCCGCGGGCAATGCCGGCGACAGCAGCCTCTCGTATCCGGCGGCGCTGGCCAACGTGATGTCGGTCGCGGCGGTGGACAGCAACAAGCAGTGGGCCTCGTTCTCGCAGTTCAACGCCGACGTCGAGATCGCGGCGCCGGGTGTGGCGGTGGAATCCACGATCCCGCCCAACATCGAGAGCCTGGGCACGGCCTCGGTCGGTGGCACGGCCTACAGCGTGCAGGCCATGGCCGGCTCGCCGCGCCTGTCGGCGACGGGCCCGCTCGCCGACTTCGGCTTCGGCGACACGCCGGTGGCCGGCTCCATGACCGGCAAGGTGTGCCTCATCTCCCGAGGCAACATCAGCTTCGCCGACAAGGTGCTGAACTGCCAGACCAGCGGCGGCATCGGCGCCATCATCTACAACAACACCACGGGCGACCTGTTCGGCACGCTGGGCACCACGGTGACGACGATCCCGTCCGTGGGTGCCCTGCAGGCCGACGGCGCGACAATGCTCGCCCAGGTGGGCCAGTCGGCCTCGGTGGCCGTTGTACCCGACCCGGCGCTGTACGCGTCGTTCAACGGCACCTCGATGGCCACGCCGCACGTCAGCGGCATCGCCGGGCTGGTGTGGAGCTACTACCCGGACTGCACGGGCGAGCAGATCCGCACCTCGCTGAAGCTGTCGGCGCTGGACATCGGCGACCCGGGCCGTGACGACAAGACCGGCGTCGGCCTCATCCAGGCCAAGGCCGCCTTCGACCGCATCGCCACGCTGGGCTGCGGCAACTGACGTGCTGACGCCCTAGGCGTTTTCACCCGAAGCCGCCGCGTCCCGCCAGGGCCGCGGCGGCTTATTCTTTGGGCGTGGAAGAAGCCGCCCCTTCGCGCCTGCGCATGCGCCCGACCATGCTGTCGGACCTGGACTTCGTGACCTCGGTCGAGCACGACGCGCGCAACCTGCCCTTCATCACGCCCTGGGAGCGCACCCAGCACGAAGGCGCGGTGCGCTTTCCGGACTTCCGCCACTTCATCGTCGAGGCGGGCGACGACTACGCGCGCGCCGGCTTCGTCATCCTGCAGGGCTGTCGCAACCCGCACCGCAGCGTGGAGTTGAAGCGCATCGTGCTGCAGCCCAAGGGCCTGGGACTGGGCCGGGCCTGCGTGCGCATGTTGAAGGGCATGGCGTTCCGCGACCTGAAGGCACACCGCTTCTGGCTCGACGTGAAG
This sequence comes from Rubrivivax sp., assembly GCA_044224175.1. GTDB lineage: Bacteria > Pseudomonadota > Gammaproteobacteria > Burkholderiales > Burkholderiaceae_C > Rubrivivax. The sequence goes on from JBGAKY010000036.1 coordinate 10,778, forward strand.
GAACTGAACACGCGTGCACTCGCCCTGTACGCGAGCGAAGGCTTCGTCGAAGAGGGCCGCTTGCGCGAGAGCGTCCGTATCAACACGGATGGCGCCGACGGCTACGACTCGCTCATCGTCATGAGCATGCTCGACCGCGAATTCCAGGCGCGCGTCGCGCTCGCCCAGGAGGGCCCGCATTGATCTCCACCACGATGATGCAACGGCGCCTGTCGCTGAACGACCTGCTCGAACGCGCCGGCCGCTACTTCGCCACCAACGAGGTGGTCTCGCGCCTGCCCGACAAACGACTGGTGCGCCACCGCTACGGCCAGATCCATCGCCGCACGCGCGCACTGGCGGCGGCGCTCCAAGGGCTGGGGCTGAAGAAGGGTGACCGCGTGGCCACGCTTTGCTGGAACCACCACGCCCACCTGGAGTGCTACTTCGGCATCCCGGCCGCCGGCGGCGTGATGCACACGCTGAACCTGCGCCTGTCGCCGGCCGAGATCGGTGCCATCGCGAACGACGCCGAGGACCGCTTCCTCGTCGTCGACGACGTGCTGCTGCCGCTGTACCGGCAGATCGCGCCGCTGCACCGCTTCGAGCGCGTGATCGTGTTCCCCTTCTCGGGTGCCAAGGTGCCGCCGGAATTCGAGGACTACGAAGCGCTGCTCGCCGGCGTCGACCCCGACCGCTTCGAGTACCCCGAGCACGACGAGAACGACCCGGTGGCCATGTGCTACACCTCGGGCACCACCGGCGCTTCGAAGGGAGTGGTCTATTCGCACCGCTCGACCATCCTGCACTCGCTGGTGGGCGGCCTGGGCGACTTCTGGGGCCTGAAGGGCACGGACGTGATCCTGCCGGTGACGCCCATGTTCCACGCCAACGCCTGGGGCATTCCGTACGCGGCGGTGATGATGGGCGTGAAGCTGGTCTTCCCCGGCCCGCACCTGCACCCCGACGATCTGCTCGACCTGATGCAGGCCGAGCCGCCGACGCTGGCCCTGGGTGTGCCCACCATCTGGCTCGGCCTCATCCAGGCCTACGAGAAGGCGCTCAAGGAACAGCCCGGCCGCTGGAAGCTGCCGCAGGGCATGCGCTCGCTGGTCGGCGGCGCGGCGGTGCCGGAGTCGCTGATCCGTGCCTTCGACCGCCACGGCGTGTGGATCCAGCAGGGCTGGGGCATGACCGAAACCTCGCCGCTGGCCACCGTGTCGTACCCGCGCGTGGAACTGAAGGACGCCGGCCCCGACGAACGTTACCGCCGCGCCGCGATGGCCGGCGTGCCGGTGCCGCTGGTGGACCTGCGCATCACCACCGGCGATGGCACCGAGGCGGCCCCCGACGGCGCCACCATGGGCGAGATCCAGGTGCGCGGCCCTTTCATCACCGGCAGCTACCACGGCCTGCAGCCGACGCCCGACAAGTTCACCGACGACGGCTTCCTTCGCACCGGCGACGTGGCCTCGATCGACGGCCTGGGCTTCATGCGCATCACCGACCGTACCAAGGACCTGGTGAAATCGGGCGGGGAATGGATCAGCTCGGTCGACCTGGAGAACGCGCTCATGGGCCACCCTTCGGTGGCCGAAGCGGCGGTGATCGCGATTCCCGACGAGAAGTGGAGCGAGAGGCCGCTGGCCTGCATCGTGCTGAAGCCCGGCACCGAAGCGCCGGCGACCGAACTGAACGAGGTGCTGCTCTCGCGCGGCTTCGCCAAGTGGCAGCTGCCCGACCGCTACGAGGTGATCGACGCCATCCCGCGCACCAGCACCGGCAAGTTCTGGAAGGTCAAGCTGCGCGAGCGCTTCCCGAAATAGGCCGGTCCCGCGGCTGAGCGAGAATCGCGCCCTTCGCGATTCCCGCTCCCATGACCGACCTCTTCGACCCCCCGCCGCCGGACCCGGCGGACGCCATCGCGCTGGCCGACTACGCCGAGCGCGCCTACCTGGAATACGCGCTCTCGGTCGTCAAGGGCCGCGCGCTGCCCGACGTGTGCGACGGCGCCAAGCCGGTGCAGCGGCGCATCCTGTATTCGATGCAGCGCATGGGCCTGGCCGCAGGGGCCAAGCCCGTGAAGAGCGCGCGCGTCGTCGGCGACGTGCTCGGCAAGTACCACCCGCATGGCGACATCGCCGCCTACGACGCGCTGGTGCGCATGGCGCAGGACTTCAGCCAGCGCTACCCGCTGATCGACGGCCAGGGCAACTTCGGCAGCCGCGACGGCGACGGTGCGGCGGCGATGCGCTACACCGAAGCGCGGCTGAGTCCCATCTCGCGCCTGCTGCTCGACGAGATCGACGAAGGCACGGTCGACTTCCAGCCCAACTACGACGGCAGCGAACAGGAACCGAGGCAGCTGCCGGCGCGCCTGCCCTTCGTGCTGCTGAACGGCGCGTCCGGCATCGCGGTGGGCATGGCGACCGAGGTGCCCAGCCACAACCTGCGCGAGGTGGCGGCCGCCGCGGTGGCGCTGATCCGCAACGAGAAGCTGACCGACGACGAGCTGTTCGTGCTGCTGCCGGGGCCGGACTTCCCCGGCGGCGGCCAGCTCATCAGCAGCACGGCCGAGATCCGCACCGCCTATGCCGGCGGTCGCGGCAGCCTGAAAGTGCGCGCGCGCTGGACGGTGGAAGACCTGGCGCGCGGCCAGTGGCAGCTGGTGGTGAACGAGCTGCCGCCCGGCACCAGCACGCAGAAGGTGCTGGAAGAGATCGAGGAGATCACCAATCCGAAGGTGAAGGCCGGCAAGAAGGCGCTCAGCCAGGACCAGGTGCAGCTCAAGCAGACATTGCTGGCGGTGCTGGACGCGGCGCGCGACGAGTCGAACAAGGACGCGCCGGTGCGCCTGGTGTTCGAACCCAAGAGCCGCACCGTCGACCAGCAGGAGCTGGCCAACACGCTGCTGGCCCACACCAGCCTGGAGACCACGGCGCCGCTGAACCTGACGATGGTCGGCCTGGACGGCCGCCCGGTCCAGAAGGGGCTGCGCCAGATCCTCGTCGAGTGGATCGCCTTCCGCCAGGCCACCGTGCAGCGGCGCACGCGGCACCGGCTGGACCGCGTGCTCGAACGCATCCACGTGCTGGAAGGCCGGCAGCTGGTGCTGCTGAACATCGACGAGGTCATCCGCATCATCCGCAACGCCGACGAGCCCAAGCCCGCGCTCATCGCGCGCTTCAAGCTCAGCGAACGGCAGGCCGACGACATCCTCGACATCCGGCTGCGCCAGCTGGCCCGTCTGGAGGCGATCAAGATCGAGCAGGAGCTGAAGGACCTGCGCGAACAGCAGGGCAAGCTGGAAGAGATCCTGGGCAGCCCGGCGGCGCTCAAGCGCACGCTCGTCAAGGAGATCGAGGCCGACGCCAAGCAGTTCGGCGACACGCGCCGCACGCTGATCCAGGAAGACCGGCGCGCGGTGGCCGAGGTGAAGATCGTCGACGAGCCGGTCACCGTGGTCGTCAGCCTGAAGGGCTGGGTGCGGGCGCTGAAGGGCCACGAGATCGACCCCGCGGCGCTGGCCTTCAAGGCCGGCGACAGCCTCTACGGCACCTTCCCCTGTCGCAGCGTGGACACGCTGCTGGTGTGGGGCAGCAGCGGCCGCGTCTACAGCGTGGCCGCCAGCACGCTGCCCGGCGGCCGCGGCGACGGCGTGCCCATCACCACCCTGATCGACCTGGAAGCCGGCAGCCAGGTGGCGCACTACTGGGCCGGCGCGGCCGAACAGGTGCTGCTGCTGGCCAACACCGGCGGCTTCGGCCTGCTGGCCAAGGCCGGCGACATGCACGGGCGCAACCGCGGCGGCAAGAGCTTCCTCACGCTGGAGTCGGCGGACCGCCTGCTGCCGCCGGTGGCGGTGGCCGCCGGCCACACGCAGGTGGCCTGCCTGGCGCTGGACGGACGGCTGCTCGTCTTCGCACTCGATGAACTCAAGCTGCAGGGCAACGGCGGCCGCGGTCTCACGCTGATGGACGTGGACGCCAGGTCGCCGCTCGTTTCGGTGGCCACCTGCGCGGGCCTGCTGAAGGTGACCGGCCTGGGCCGGGGCGACAAGCCCAAGGAAGAGGAACTGAAGGGCGCCGCGCTTGCCGGCCACGCGGGCAAGCGCGCCCGCAAGGGCCACAAGGTGGAAGGTTTCAAGAAACCGCTGCGCCTGCTGGGCTGATTAGCTTCCGCCGGGCTTGAACTCGGGCGCCTCGGGCAGGGTGTCGAACCAGCTGCGTTCGGTGCGTTCGAAGTCTTCCGGCGTCGCTTCGCTCACCTCGATGGCGCCGGCCTCGCCGTGTGCCAGCAGCGATCGGTTGGCATCGCGGCGGCGCGCGGCAGACTCGAACCTGCGCAGGCGCTCCACCAGGTGCGCCATCGGGCGGCCGGGGCGTCGTTCGTGCAGCAGCTCGGCCTGCTGCAGCGCCCGCTGCAGCACCACGGTGGGCAGCCGGCCCACACCGGCCCAGCCCAGGCGGCCCAGTTCGCGTTGCACCACCATCAGGTGGCGCATGAACTGGCGCGCCCGCTCTTCGCCTTCGGCACGCAGGTGGTCGCGCAGTTCGAGGCGGATTTCGGCCACCGAAGGCTCCGAGACGTAGAGGTCGGCGTGGCGGCGTTCGAGCAGCACCACGTGCCATTGCCAGCCCCTGCGCTGCAGCGCCAGCGGTCGCGCGAACAGGCCGCGCAGCCGCCGCCACGCGCGCAGAAGTGCGCTCGCCTCAGGGCCGGCGCGACGGTCGCGACGGACCCGCCGACGCCTGGGGTGGCTCGAAGGGTCCGCAGGGACCATCCCCCGTCCTCCTCGTGAAGTGCTTCACGGATCGTAGCGGCGACGGATGGAGGCTTTCTGAAGATTCACCTCAGCCAGCGCGCGGCCGGCTCAGCGCGCTTCGCTGCGCTTGAGCTCCAGCGCGCCTTCGAGGAAGCGGTTGGGTTCGCCCACCCACCAGCGAGCCAGGTCGTCCAGCCGGGCCTGCGAGATCTCGTGGGCGGGGAACTCGCAGTCCACGCTTTCCAGGCCGTCCAGGTTGCGCAGCGCGAAGCGCAGGCGGCCGCGGTCGTGGTCGCACAGCACGCGGGTGCTGACCTGCAGGTCGGCGTCGAAGACATATCGCATGGCCTGCAGGCGGCCGTCGGAGGCCTGCCGCACCGGTTCCTTGCGGAAGAAGATGGCCGCCTGTTCGAGCCGGCGCTCCAGGCCTTCCATCTCGTTGACGAAGTCCTTGGCCATGACCTGGTCACGCGGGCCGTGCACCACCGCCACCACGAACATGTAGTCGTGCACCTCCACGTCTCGCAGCAGCTTGCGGCGGGCGTCGAAGCGGAATTCCTGGCGCGGCAGCCCTTCCAGCACCAGCCGCTTGTCCAGCGCATAGCGCACGCGCGGTGCCGGGCGGATCACTTCCAGGTTGGTGGCCAGCTCCAGCAGATAGGCGCGCACCGACTTCGCGGCGGCTTCCACCAGCTGCGTGTTGCGCACGATCGCACGCTGCGCGTCGTCCTGCTGCGTCTGCAGGTTCCCGGCCTGCTTCTTGAGGTCGTCGAGGAATCCCATCGGCGAAGACTCGTCGTTCGTTTGACGAAGAGCATACCCCGGCGCGATGGCGGCCCGGATCATGGCATCCCGCACGCCAGGGGTCGGCCCGCGTTGTGAGGGGGCTGGTGCCGGGCGTAGACTGCGCCGCGCACCGACGGAACGGCCGCCCACCTCTCGACGGACCGTCCCGCGGCCAGGAGACAGCATTGCAAGCCACCGACGCCAGCGATCCGGCCTACTTCCACAAGGTCGTCGATTGCCAATGGGCCTGCCCGGCCCACACCCCCGTCCCCGAATACATCCGCCTCATCGCCCAGGGTCGCTACGACGAGGCCTACATGGTCAACTGGGTCAGCAACGTCTTCCCCGGCGTGCTGGGCCGCACCTGCGACCGCCCCTGCGAACCCGCCTGTCGACGTGGCCGCGTCGAGGAGAAGAACGCCGAGAAGCCCGAACCGGTGGCCATCTGCCGCCTGAAGCGGGTGGCGGCCGACTTCAAGGGCGGCGAAGTGCGCGCGATGATCCCGCGCGCCAAGCCCGCCAACGGCAAGCGCGTGGCCTGCGTCGGCGCCGGTCCCGCTTCGCTCACGGTGGCGCGCGACCTGGCGCACCAGGGCTACCACGTCACGGTCTACGACGGCGAGAAGAAGGCGGGCGGCTTCATCCGCACCCAGATCCCGCGCTTCCGCCTGCCCGAGAGCGTGATCGACGAAGAGGTGGGCTACATCCTGGGCCTGGGCGTCGAGTTCAAGTCGGGCCAGCGCATCGACTCGATGAAGGCGCTGCTGGCCGAGCCTTACGACGCCGTCTTCGTGGGCTGCGGCGCACCGCGCGGGCGCGACCTGGAGATTCCCGGCCGCACCGAAGCCGCGGCGCACATCCGCATCGGCATCGACTGGCTGGCCTCGGTCTCGTTCGGCCACGTCACGAAGGTGGCGCCGCGCGTCATCGTGCTCGGTGGCGGCAACACGGCCATGGACTGCTGCCGCTCGGCGCGCCGCATGGGCGCCACCGACGTGAAGGTGATCGTGCGCTCCGGCTTCGAGGAAATGAAGGCCTCGCCGTGGGAGAAGGAAGACGCCCAGCACGAGGGCATTCCCATCATCAACTACCACGTGCCCAAGGCCTTCCTGCACGAAGGCGGCAAGCTCACCGGCATGAGCTTCGAGATCGTGAAGGCGGTCTACGACGAGAAGGGCCGCCGCAGCCTGGTGCCCACCGGCGCGCCGGACGCGGTGTTCGACTGCGACGAGGTGCTCATCGCCGTCGGCCAGGAGAACGCCTTCCCCTGGATCGAGCGCGACTCGGGCATCGACTTCGACAAGTGGGGCCTGCCGGTGCTGGACAAGTCGAGCCTGCAGTCCACCCAGCCGAAGGTGTTCTTCGGCGGCGATGCGGCCTTCGGCCCGAAGAACATCATCACCGCGGTCGCCCACGGCCATGAGGCGGCGGTCTCCATCGACCGCTTCTGCCACCAGGAAGACGTGCACCAGCGCCCGGCGCCGCACGTGAACCTGATGTCGCAGAAGATGGGCATCCACGAGTGGAGCTACGACAACGCGCCCAGCAACGACATCCGCCACAAGGTGCCCTGGGCGGCGGCCGAGAAGGCGCTGGCCAGCATCCGGGTGGAAGTGGAACTCGGCTTCGACGCCGCCACCGCCTTCAAGGAAGCCGAGCGCTGCCTGAACTGCGACGTGCAGACCGTGTTCACCGAGAAGGTGTGCATCGAGTGCGACGCCTGCGTCGACATCTGCCCGATGGACTGCATCACCTTCACCGGCAACGGCGACGAAGCCGACCTGCGCGGCCGCCTGAAGGCGCCGGCGACGAACGCCGGGCAGGACCTCTACGTCAGCAAGGAACTGAAGACCGGCCGCGTGATGGTGAAGGACGAGGACGTCTGCCTGCACTGCGGCCTGTGCGCCGAGCGCTGCCCCACCGGCGCCTGGGACATGCAGAAGTTCCTGCTCGTCACCACCAAGGCGGGCCCGCAGTGCCGCGACAGCCAGCCCAAGGACAAGCGCGTGGGAGTCACCGCATGAAGCGCATCGAGGCCGTCAACGACTTCGTCGTCAAGTTCGCCAACGTCAATGGCTCGGGCTCGGCTTCGGCCAACGAGCTGTTCGCCAAGGCCATCCTGCGCATGGGCGTGCCGGTGAGCCCGCGCAACATCTTCCCGAGCAACATCCAGGGGCTGCCCACCTGGTACGAGGTGCGGGTGTCCGAACGCGGCTGGCTGGGCCGGCGCGGCGGCATCGACATGATGGTGGCGATGAACCCGCAGACCTGGGCCCAGGACGTGGCCGAGGTCGAACCCGGCGGCTACCTGTTCTACGACAGCACCAAGCCGCTGCCGCCTTCGGCCTTCCGCGACGACGTCACCGTCATCGGCATGCCGGTCACCGCGATCTGCAACGCCACCTACGAAGACGCCCGCCAGCGTCAGCTGTTCAAGAACATCATGGTGCTGGGCGCGCTCTCGGTGCTGATGGAAGTGGACCCGCAGGCGATAGAGAAGCTGTTCACCGAGCAGTACCGCGGCAAGGAACGCCTGCTCGAGTCGAACATCCGCGCGCTGCAGGCCGGCCGCAGCTTCGCCAAGGACCACCTGGCCGCGCCCATCGGCCTGCGCGTCAGGCGCGCCGACGCGGTGGGTCACCGCATCTTTGTCGACGGCAACGCGGCCGCCGCGCTGGGCTGCGTCTACGGCGGCGCCACCGTGTGCGCCTGGTACCCGATCACGCCCTCGTCGTCGGTCGCCGAGACCTTCCAGAAGTACTGCGAGAAGTTCCGCCGCGACCCCGCCACCGGCGAGGCGCGCTACGCCATCGTGCAGGCCGAGGACGAGATCGCGTCCGTCGGCATGATCACCGGCGCCGGCTGGAACGGGGCGCGCGCCTTCACCGCCACGTCCGGGCCCGGCGTCAGCCTGATGACCGAGTTCATCGGCCTGGCCTACTTCGCCGAGATCCCCTTCGTCATCATCGACGTCCAGCGCGGCGGGCCTTCCACCGGCATGCCCACGCGCACCCAGCAGGCCGACCTGGTGAGCAGCGCCTACGCCAGCCACGGCGACACCAAGCACGTGATGCTGCTGCCGCAGGACCCGCACGAGTGCTTCGAGTTCAGCGCCACCGCGCTGGACCTGGCCGAACGGCTGCAGACCCCGGTGTTCGTGATGACGGACCTGGACATCGGCATGAACCAGCGCCTGTGCGAACCCTTCGCGTGGGACGACGAACGCCGCTACGACCGCGGCAAGGTCATGACGGCCGAGGAACTGGAGGCCGGCCGCGAGTTCGCGCGCTACAAGGACGTGGACGGCGACGGCATTCCCTGGCGCACGCTGCCCGGCACCCACCCCACGCTGGGCTCGTACTTCACGCGCGGCACCACGCGCGACCCGCACGCGCGCTACTCCGAGGCCGGCGCCGACTACGTGTACAACGTGCAGCGCCTGCTGAAGAAGGTCGCCTTCGCCGCCACGCTGGTGCCGCAGCCGCAGGTGCGTGCGGCGGCGAAGAAGACGCGCCTGGGCGTGCTGTACTTCGGCAGCACCAGCCCGGCCATGGACGAGGCGCTGGTGGCGCTGGCGCAGTCGGGCATCCACCTGGACGCGATGCGCCTGCGCGCCTTCCCGTTCCCGCCTTCGGTGGCCGAGTTCATCGAGGAACACGACCAGCTCTTCGTGGTGGAACAGAACCGCGACGCGCAGATGCGCACCCTGCTCGTCAACGAGCTGGAAGTCGACCCCGCCAAGCTGGCCCCGGTGCTGCACTACGACGGCACGCCGATCACCGCGCGCGCCATCACGCAGGCCATCACCCGGCGGGTCCATGCCTTCGCCGTCGCCCCGAGCAAGGAGAAGTCGCGATGACCTACATCGCCAAGCCCAAGCTGCACCACCCCACGCTGGCGAAGAACGGCGTCGGCTACACGCGGCGCGACTACGAAGGCAAGGTCAGCACGCTGTGCGCCGGCTGCGGGCACGACAGCATCTCGGCGGCCATCATCCAGGCCTGCTGGCAGCTGGACATCGAACCGCACCGCGTGGCCAAGCTCTCGGGCATCGGCTGCAGCAGCAAGACGCCCGACTACTTCCTGGGCGCCAGCCACGGCTTCAACACCGTGCACGGCCGCATGCCCAGCGTGCTGACCGGCGCCGCGCTGGCCAACAAGGACCTGCTGTACCTGGGCGTCTCGGGCGACGGCGACTCGGCGTCCATCGGCCTGGGCCAGTTCGCGCACGCCATGCGGCGCGGCGTGCGCATGGTCTACATCGTGGAAAACAACGGCGTCTACGGCCTCACCAAGGGCCAGTTCTCGGCCACCGCCGACCGCGGCAGCGAAAGCAAGAAGGGCGCGGTGAACCACGACGCGCCGGTCGACATGATCGGCCTCGCGCTGCAGCTGGGTGCCACCTACGTGGCGCGCGGCTTCTCGGGCGACAAGGCGCAGCTGGTGCCGCTGATCGAAGGTGCCATCCGCCATGGCGGCGCCGCCTTCATCGACGTCATCAGCCCCTGCGTGGCCTTCAACAACCACGCCGGCAGCACGCGCAGCTACGATTTCGTGCGCGCCCACAACGAAGCGGTGAGCCGGGTCGACTTCATCGACCTCGCCAAGGAAGTGCTCGCCGAACCGGAACCGGGCGCCGCGATCGAGCTGCCGCAGCCCGACGGCACGACGATGCGCCTGCGCAAGCTGGACGCCGAGCACGACCCCACCGACCGCCGCGCGGCGATGAACCACGTGCAGCGCCTGCAGGAACAGGGCGAGATCCCGACCGGCCTGCTCTACATCGATCCCAAGGCGACCGACCTGCATGCGGCGCTGCAGACCGTGGCCGCGCCGCTGAACCGCCTGGGCGAAGGCGACCTGTGCCCCGGCAGCGCGCTGCTCGAGAAGATCAACGCCGGGCTGCGCTGACGAAGACCAGGGCCATCATCGCGTCGACCGCGACGAAGAGCATCAGGCTCCAGAACTCGTAGGGCACGCCGAGCAGCTTCACGGCCGCGTCGGCGCAGCTGGCCAGGGCCATGAAGACCTGGGGCAGCATCTCGTCGAGCGCGAGCGCGCTGATGATCCTTTCGGCCAGCGACAGGTTGCAGCTGTTCGACGGCACCGCCACGAAGTGCTGGTACAGGGCCGCCGCCATGCCGCTGAAGGCCAGCACCGAAGCCAGCCCGGCGGCCAGCAGGCGCCCCGGCCGCGCGCGCCACAACAGGCCGACGATCGCGGCCACGGTGATGCAGCAGAAGATCAGCCGCTGCAGCACGCACCAGGCGCAGGGCTGGATGTCGTAGACGTACTGCGACACCATCGCCGCGCCGAGTGCGGCGACACCGACCAGCGCGGTGGCCGCGAAGAGCCGTTCGGGGCGGATCACTTCAGCTCGGCGACGAGTTCGATCTCCACGCAGGCCCCCATCGGGATCTGCGCCACGCCGAAGGCGCTGCGAGCGTGGGCACCGGCCTCGGGGCCGAAGACCTGGGCCAGCAGTTCGCTGCAGCCGTTGGTCACCAGGTGCTGTTCGGTGAAGGTGGGCGTGCTGTTCACCAGCGACATCACCTTGACGATGCGCGCCACGTTGTCCAGCGAGCCGGCGGCGGCCTGCAGCGTGCCCAGCAGGTCGATGGCGACGGCGCGCGCGGCGGCCTTGCCGTCTTCGGTGCCCAGGGTCAGGCCCAGCTGGCCCACCCAGGGCTTGCCGTCCTTCTTGGCGATGTGGCCGGACAGGAAGACCAGCGGGCCGGTCCTCACGAAGGGCACGTACGCGGCGGCGGGCACGGCCACCGGGGGCAGGGTGATGCCCAGGGCCTGCAGGCGTTCGGAGATGGACATGGTGCGGGGCGGGGGGATGTGAGGCGGCGGCATCCTACACTGCCACGATGGAGAGCCAGGGCCCAAGGCAGCCGGGCGCAGGGGGTTGGGGCTGGGCGGCGATGGGCTGGCTGGCCGGCGGTGCGCTGCAATTGCGGCAGCCGGCGCTGTGGGAGACCCAGGCCTATCTGGCGCTGGTGACGGCAGGGCTGCTGGGCCTGGCGTGGTTGGCGCACCGGCGCTGGTGGGTGCTGCTGCCGGCCGCCGCGCTGGCCTTCGGCACCGTGGGCCTGCGCGCATCGGCGCGGCTGGCAGAAAGCCTGCCGCCGGCCTTGGAAGGTCGTGACCTCGAACTCGTCGGCGTCGTCGCCCAGATGCCACGCGTGGGGCCCGACGCGGTGCGCTTCGTGTTCGAGGTCGAATCGGCGCGCGCCGCCGGTGAAGCGGTCCGGATCCCCTCGCTGGTCTCGCTGGGCTGGTACGGTGGCTTCGACATGGACTCGTGGCTCGACGGCCCCGCGCGCGAGCTGAAGGCGGGGCAGCGCTGGCGCCTGACGGTGCGCCTGAAGCAGCCGCACGGGTCGATGAACCCGAACGGCTTCGATCTCGAGCTCTGGCTGTTCGAGCAGGGCCTGCGCGCCGGCGGCTACGTGCGTTCGAACCCGGGCTCGCCGGCGAAGCTGCTGGCCGAAGGCGTGGCGCACCCCTTCGAACGCTTCCGCCAGCGCGTGCGCGACGCCATCACGCAGCGCGTGCCCGATGCCACCGTGGCTGGCGTGCTGGCGGCGCTGGCGGTGGGCGACCAGGCCGCCATCGACCGCGAGGACTGGGACCTGTTCCGCGTGACCGGCATCGCACACCTGATGAGCATCTCGGGCCTGCACGTCACCATGTTCGCCTGGCTGGCCGGTGCGCTGCTGGGCCGGCTCTGGCGCCGCAGTGCGCGCCTGATGCTCGCGCTGCCGGCACCTTCCGCGGCGCGCTGGGGCGGGCTGGTCGCGGCCGCGGCCTACGCGCTGGTGGCCGGCTGGGGCGTGCCGGCGCAGCGCACGGTATGGATGATCGCCACCGTCGTGCTGCTGCGCGCCAGCGGGCGGCGCTGGCCGCTGCTGGCGGTCTTGCTGGCTGCCGCGGTGGTGGTGACGGTGCTGGACCCGTGGGCGATGCTGCAGCCGGGCTTCTGGCTGTCGTTCGTGGCGGTGGCCATGCTGGCGGCCTCGGAAGGCGCCGCGCCGCCCAGCGCACCCGCCGAAGGCCGCCGGGCGAAGCTGCAGGCCGCGCTCGGGGCCGGCCTGCGCACGCAGGCGGTCGCCAGCGTCGGGCTGGCGCCGCTGTCGATGGTGTTCTTCCAGCAGGTGTCCGTCGCCGGCCTGGTGGCCAACCTGTTCGCCATTCCGATCGTCACCTTCGTCGTCACGCCGCTCGCGCTGCTGGGCGTGCTGCTGCCGCCGCTGTGGACGCTGGACGCCTGGGTCGTGCAGGGCCTGATGGCGGCGCTGCGGGCGCTGGCTTCGCTGCCGCTGGCCGTGTGGACGGCCGCCGCCGCGCCCGGCTGGGCCATGGCCGCCGGCCTGCTGGGCGGTGCGCTGCTGGTGCTGCCGCTGCCCTGGCGCCGGCGCCTGCTGGGCCTGCCGCTGCTACTGCCGCTGCTGGCGCCGGCGGTGGAACGGCCGCCGCCGGGCCGCTTCGAAGCGCTGGCCGCCGACGTCGGCCAGGGCACCGCGGTGCTGGTGCGCACCGCGAACCACCTGCTGGTCTACGACGCCGGCCCGCAGTATTCGCCCGAGGCCGACGCCGGCCAGCGCGTGCTGCTCCCGCTGCTGCGCACGCGCGGCGAGGCGAAGGTCGACCTGCTGATGCTGAGCCACCGCGACAGCGACCATGTCGGCGGCGCGGCTTCGCTGCTGGCGGCGGCGCCGGTGCAGGCGATGAGCAGCTCGCTCGAACCCCAGCACCGCCTGCGCGCCTGGCCGCTGCCGCACCAGCGCTGCGGGGCCGGCCAGTCCTGGGACTGGGACGGCGTGCACTTCGAGGTGCTGCACCCCACCGAAGCCGAATACGCCAGCGCCAGCAGGCCGAACGCGCTGAGCTGCGTGCTGCGCGTGGCCGGCACGGACGCCAGCCTGCTGCTCACCGGCGACATCGAAGCGGCGCAGGAGGCGGCCCTGCTGGCGCGCGGCGCGGCGCTGGCCAGCCAGGTGCTGCTGGTGCCGCACCACGGCAGCCGCACCTCGTCCACGCCCGCCTTCATTGAAGCGGTGGCGCCGCGGACGGCCGTGGTGCAGGCCGCCTACCGCAGCCGCTTCGGCCACCCGGCGCCGGACGTCGTGGCGCGCTATGCCGAACGCGGCATCGAGATCGTGCGCAGCGACCGCTGCGGCGCCTGGACGCTGCCGGCCGACGGCCCTGCGGTTTGCGAGCGGCTGGCGGCGCGGCGTTACTGGCATCATGCCGTGACGGCGCCTGCGCCCTGAACCGCGTGGCCCGGAGCTTGCAAGCCACCGCGGGCCACGAATCCCGGAGCCCCTGAAGTGTCGATCCACGTCGCGCTGAACCACGTCACGCACTACAAGTACGACCGCCGCGTCGGGCTGTCGCCCCAGGTGGTGCGCCTGCGGCCGGCCCCGCACTGCCGCACCCCCATCCTGAGCTATTCGCTGCGCATCGAGTCGGCAACGCACTTCATCAACTGGCAGCAGGACCCGTTCTCCAACCACCTGGCGCGCCTGGTGTTCCCGGAGATGACGACCGAGTTCAAGGTCACGGTCGACCTGGTGGCCGAGATGTCGGTCTACAACCCGTTCGACTTCTTCCTGGAGCCGGAAGCCGAGAAGTTCCCCTTCCACTACGCGCCCGAGCTCAAGCACGACCTGGCGCCCTACCTGGTGAAGGACAAGCTGACGCCGAAGTTCGGCGCCTTCGTCGCCAGCATCGACCGCAAGGAACAGCGCACCATCGACTTCCTGGTCGGCCTGAACCAGCGCCTGCAGCGCGAGATCGGCTACCTGATCCGGCTGGAACCCGGCGTGCAGACGCCCGAACAGACGCTGACCTCGCTGTCGGGCTCCTGCCGCGACACCGGCTGGCTGCTGGTGCAGACGCTGCGCCACCTGGGGCTGGCGGCGCGTTTCGTCTCCGGCTACCTGATCCAGCTGAAGCCCGACGTGAAGAGCCTGGACGGCCCTTCGGGCGCGGAGGTGGACTTCACCGACCTGCACGCCTGGTGCGAAGTGTTCCTGCCCGGCGCCGGCTGGATCGGCCTGGACCCCACCAGCGGCCTGCTGGCCGGCGAAGGCCACATCCCGGTGGCGTGCACACCCGAGCCTTCCAGCGCGGCGCCGGTCTCGGGGGCGGTGGACGAGAGCGAGGTCGAGTTCTCGCACCACATGCAGATCACGCGCATCTACGAAAGCCCGCGCGTCACCAAGCCCTACACCGAAGCGCAGTGGCAGGCCATCACGGACCTGGGCCACGAAGTCGACCGCCGGCTCACCGAGGGCGACGTGCGCCTCACGATGGGCGGCGAGCCCACCTTCGTCTCGGTGGACGACCGCGACGGCGCCGAGTGGAACACCGACGCGCTGGGCCCCACCAAGCGCGGCTTCGCCAATGAACTGGTGCACCGGCTGCGCGCCAAGTACGGCGAAGGCGGCTTCCTGCACTTCGGCCAGGGCAAGTGGTACCCGGGCGAGCAGCTGCCGCGCTGGGCGCTCACGATCGGCTGGCGCGCCGACGGCCAGCCCTGCTGGCACGACCCTTCGCTCTTCGCCGACGAACGCGAGGTGCACCGCTACACCAGCGCCGACGCGCACGCCTTCATCGGCGCGCTCACGCGCCGGCTGAAGCTGGACCCGAAGTACGTGCAGCCCGGCTACGAGGACACCTGGTACTACCTCTGGCGCGAACGCCGGCTGCCGGTGAACGTGGACCCGTTCGAATCGAAGCTGGACGACGAACTCGAACGCGCGCGCCTGCGCCGCGTGTTCCAGCAGGGGCTGGACAGCGTGGTCGGCTACCTGCTGCCGCTGCGGCGCGAATGGCACAAGGGCACCGCCGGCCCCGAATGGATCACCGGCCCCTGGTTCTTCCGCGACGAGCGCCTGTACCTGTTCCCGGGTGATTCGCCGATGGGTTACCGCCTGCCGCTGGACTCGCTGCCCTGGGCCACCACGGGTGAGCGCCAGGCGCTGATCGAGACCGACCCCTTCGCGCAGCGCGCGCCGCTGCCGGCCGCCGCCGAACTGCGGCGCCAGTACCTGGGCTACGACCCGCACCGCAGCGGGCAGGGCTTCGCCGAAGGCGGCAGCGTCGCGCTGCAGGGCCAGCGGCTGCCGGGCGACGCCGCCGGACTGGGCCCGGCGGGCGACGGCACGACGCCGCCGCACCACCCGGTGACCCCGCCTTCGCAGCACCCGGACAGCTTCCCCTCGCGCCAGGAATCGGCGGGCTGGATCACGCGCACCGCGCTGTGCGTGGAAGTGCGCGACCCGCAGCGCGCCAACGGCCCCAAGGCCGAGGCCAGGCACGGCGGCAAGAGCGGCGTGCTCTACGTCTTTATGCCGCCGCTGGCGCACCTGGAAGACTACCTGGAGCTGCTGGCCGCGATCGAGGCCACCTGCGTGGAGCAGGGCGTGAAGATCGTGCTCGAAGGCTACCCGCCTCCGCGCGACGCACGCCTGAAGACGCTGGCGGTGACGCCCGACCCCGGCGTCATCGAGGTCAACATCCACCCCGCGCACGACTGGACCGAGCTGGTCGACCACACCGAATTCCTCTACGACGCGGCGCACCGCACGCGGCTGTCGACCGAGAAGTTCATGCTCGACGGCCGCCACACCGGCACCGGCGGCGGCAACCACTTCGTGCTGGGCGGCGCCACCCCGGCCGACAGCCCCTTCCTGCGCCGCCCCGACCTGCTGGCCAGCCTGCTGGCCTACTGGACCAACCACCCCTCGCTGAGCTACCTGTTCAGCGGCCTGTTCATCGGCCCCACCAGCCAGGCGCCGCGCATCGACGAGGCGCGCAACGACCAGGTCTACGAACTCGAGATCGGCCTGCGCGAACTGGAACGCCAGGTCGGGCTCGGCCAGGTCCCGCCGTGGCTGGTGGACCGCACGCTGCGCAACCTGCTGGTCGACGTCACCGGCAACACCCACCGCAGCGAGTTCTGCATCGACAAGCTCTACTCGCCCGACGGCCCCACCGGCCGGCTGGGCCTGCTGGAGCTGCGCGCCTTCGAGATGCCGCCGCACGCGCGCATGAGCCTGGCGCAGCAGCTGCTGCTGCGCGCGCTGGTGGCCTGGTTCTGGCGCGAACCGTACAAGCCCGCCGGCAACACCCGGCTCACGCGCTGGCACACCGGCCTGCACGACCGCTTCCTGCTGCCCAGCTTCGTGCAGATGGACTTCGACGACGTGATGGCCGAACTGCAGCGCGCCGGCTTCGCTTTCGACGGCGCCTGGTTCGCGCCGCATTTCGAGTTCCGCTTCCCGCTCATCGGCGAAGTGGCCACGCTGGGCATCGGCCTCACGCTGCGCAACGCGCTCGAACCCTGGCACGTGATGGGCGAGGAAGGCGCGCCCGGCGGCACGGTGCGCTACGTCGACTCATCGCTCGAACGGCTGGAACTCAAGGTCACGGGGCTGAACGACAACCGCCACGTCATCACGGTCAATGGCCAGTCGGCGCCGCTGCAGCCCACCGGGCGCGTGGGCGAATTCGTCTGCGGCGTGCGTTACCGGGCCTGGCAGCCGCCTTCGGCGCTGCACCCTTCGATTCCTGCCCACGCACCGCTCACGTTCGACATCGTCGACCGCTGGCTGTCGCGTTCCATCGGCGGCTGCCGCTACCACGTGGCGCACCCGGGCGGGCGCAACTACGAGGTGTTCCCGGTCAACGCCTACGAAGCCGAAAGCCGCCGCCTGGCACGCTTCTTCCGCTTCGGCCACACGCCGGGCGCGATGGACGTGGCCCCGGCGCAGCCGAGCCGCGAATTCCCGTTCACGCTGGACATGAGGCTGGGTTGAGGAGCACTCCCGCTTGACCCCCACGCAAGGCTCGCTGCCCTTCGAAGGCGCCGGCACCGCCCCCGGCCGCGACGCGGCGCTGGACACGCTGCTGCGCCACGCGCTGCCGCCCGAGCCCGGCGTGTGGGACGAACTGCGCGGCGCCGGCGGCGTGCCGCGCGCGCACTGGAAGCAATTCGCCGAACTGCTGCCCGCGCCGGTGCGCGGCAACCTGGCAGGTGAACTGGACCGCCGCGTGGCGCAGGTGGCGGCGCAGATCCGCCAGGACGGCGTCACGCACAACGTGTTCGACGACCAGGGCGCGGCCAGCCGCCCCTGGTCGCTGGAGCTGCTGCCGCTGCTCATCACGCCCGGCGACTGGGCCGCCATCGAGGCCGGCGTGACGCAGCGCGCGAGCCTGCTGGAAGCCATGCTGGCCGACCTGTACGGGCCGCGCACCCTGTTCACCGAAGGCCTGCTGCCGCCGGCGCTGGCGCTGCGCCACCCCGGCTACCTGCGGCCCATGCTGGGCGTCACGCCGCCGGGCGGACTGCGCCTGCACATCGTCGCCTTCGACCTCGTGCGCGACGTGCAGGGGCAATGGTGGGTGGTGGCGCAGCGCACGCAGGGGCCTTCGGGCCTGGGCTACGTGCTGCACAACCGGCTGGTCATCTCGCGCCAGTTCCCCGACGCCTTCCGCGACCTTCGCGTGCAGCACATCGCCAGCAGCTACCGCCGTCTTCTGGACACGCTGGAAGCCAGCGCGCGCGAAGTCTCCGGCGGCGCCACGCCGCGCGTGGTGCTGCTCACCCCCGGCCCCTACAGCGAGACCTACTTCGAACACGCCTACCTGGCGCGCTACCTGGGCCTGCCGCTGGTGGAAGGCGGCGACCTCACCGTGCGCGACGACCGCCTGTTCCTGAAGACGGTGGAAGGCCTGGAGCCGGTGCATGCGCTGCTGCGCCGGGTGGACGACGACTGGTGCGACCCGCTGGAACTGCGCCCCGACTCGCAGCTGGGCGTGCCCGGCCTGCTGCAGGCGGCACGCGCCGGCAGCGTGGTGATGGCCAACGCGCTGGGCAGCGCCTTCCTCGAATCGCCCGCGGTGCAGGGCTTCCTGCCCGGCATCGCCGAACGGCTGCTGCAACAACCGCTGGCCCTGCCTTCGCTGCCCACCTGGTGGTGCGGCGAGCAGGCGGCCTGGATGGACGTGCGCGGACACCTGCAGGACAAGGTCGTGCGCAGCACCTTCCCACGCGCCGGCCGCACCTCGCAAGTGCAGGACCGGCACACGCTGCGGGTGGAGCTGGACCCCGAAGCCTGGACGGTGCAGGGCCGTCTGCGCTTCAGCCGCGCCCCTATCTGGGGCGAAGGCACGCTGGCGCCGCGCCCTTCGATGGTGCGGGTCTACGCCATCGCCGACGGCGGCGGCCGCTGGCACGTGCTGCCCGGCGGCATGACGCGCGTGTCCCAGCGCGAAGACGCCAGCCTCAGCATGCAGCGCGGCGGCTCCAGCCTGGACACCTGGGTGCTCACCGAAGGCGCGGTCGACACCTTCAGCATGCTGCCGCAGCGCCTGCGGGTGGAGGACATCGCCGCCCGCGGCCGCCCGGTGAGCAGCCGCACCGGCGAGAACCTGTTCTGGCTGGGCCGCTACACCGAACGCACCGAACAGCTGGTGCGGCTGGCGCGCGCCACGCTGGGCCTGATCGACGCCGACAGCGACGCCGGCGAACCGGTGCTGCGCGCGGTGTCGGCCATGGCGGTGGCCAACGGCCTGGCGCCCTGGGGCGTGCCCACGCTGGTGAAGTCGCCGCAGGTCTTCGAACGCGCGCTGCTGGCCGACCTGGCCGACGCAAAAGGCGCCACCAGCGTGGCCTACAACCTGCGCGCGCTGGAACGCGCCTCGCTGGCGCTGCGCGAACGGCTGTCTTCCGAACAGTGGGGCCTGATCCGCACCATGGGCGAACGCTTCGAGGAAGCGCTCGCCGTGCCCGAAGGCACGCTGCCCACGCTGCCCCAGGTGCTGCCGGCGCTGGACCGGCTGGCGCTGCAGCTGGCGGCCGTAACGGGCACGCAGACCGACCGCATGACGCGCGACCACGGCTGGCGCCTGCTCACCGTGGGCCGGCTGCTGGAACGGCTGATCGGGCTGTCCACGCGCATGCAGGCCTTCCTGGACAACGGTGCGCTCGGCAGCGCCGCCGGCATCGACCTGCTGCTGGAACTCTTCGACAGCGTCATCACCTTCCGCGCCCGCTACCAGCGCCACGAAGACCTGCTGGCGCTGACCGACATGCTGGTGCTGGACACCTCCAACCCGCGTGCCTACGGCGGCGTGCTGCGCCGCCTGCGCACCGAGCTGAAGAAGCTGCCGGGCAACGAGGAGTCGCTCGCCGCGTTCCTGGCGCGCCTGCCCGCCGAAGGCGCCGGCCTCACGCTGGACGAACTGCGTGGCGCCAGCGAAGCCGACATCGCGCGCCGGCTGCAGGCGCTTTCGGAGCAGCTGGCCACCGCCGCCGCACGGCTGGCCGAGGACATCGGCCTGCGCTATTTCACCCTGGCCCCGGAGCAGCGGGTGTGACCTCGGATCTGGAGGTGATCCACGAGACGCGCTACGACTACGCGGCGCCGGTCTCGCTGGCGCACCACCGGGCGCACCTGAAGCCGCTGGAAGACGCGGCGCAGCGACGGCTGGGCTTCGAACTGCAGATCGCCCCCGCGCCGGAGCAGCAGCGCGAAGGCACCGACAGCTTCGGCAACGCGGTGGGCCACTTCAGCCTGCTGGCGCCCCACGAGACCCTGACCGTGCGCGCCGCCAGCCGCTTGCGGCTGACGGCGCGGTTCACCGGCCTGGAGCCGGCCGCTTCGCCCCGCTGCGGCGAACTGGCGGCGCGCCTGCGCTACGTGGCGCGGGCACCTTTCGACCCCGCGGTGGAATTCACCCTGCCTTCGCCCTTCGTGCCGCGCCTGGAGGCGCTGCGCCACTACGGGCAGCGCAGCCTGGCGCCCGCGCGCCCGGTGGCCGAGGCGGCGATCGAGCTGATGCACCGCCTCCACGCCGACTTCCGCTACGAAAGCCGCAGCACCGAGGTCGACACCCCGCTGGAGAAGGCCTTCGAGCAGAAGCGCGGCGTCTGCCAGGACTTCGCCCACCTGATGGCCGGCGTGCTGCGCATGGCGGGCCTGCCGGTGCGCTACGTCAGCGGCTACCTGCTGACGCGCGCGCCTGAAGGCGGCGCCGCGATGCTGGGCGCCGATGCCAGCCACGCCTGGGTGCAGGTCTACTGCCCCGGCACCCCTGGCGTGCCGGCCGACGGCTGGCTGGACCTGGACCCCACCAACGACCTGGTGCCCGGCGCCAGCCACGTGCGCGTGGCGGTGGGGCGCGACTTCGGCGACGTGACGCCGCTCAAGGGCGTGATCCGCGGCGGCGGCCGCCACACGCTGAGCGTGGCCGTCACCACCCGCCTCGCGGGCCCGGTTGTTGCTAACGCCTGAGCGGAGACTTTCATGCAGGCCCGATTCGACGAGATGCACACCGCCAGCCAGGCGGTGCGCGAGCACTACCGCACCTACGACGCGTGGCTGAAGGCGCAGGCGGCCGACGCCATGCAGTCGCGCCGCAGCGAAGCGGAGATGATCTTCCGCCGCGTCGGCATCACCTTCGCCGTCTACGGCGCGAAGGACGAGGACGGCGCCGGCACCGAACGGCTGATCCCCTTCGACCTGATCCCGCGCGTGATCCCGCGCCACGAATGGCAGGAGATGGAGGCCGGGCTGGCGCAGCGGGTGACGGCGCTGAACCGTTTCATCCACGACGTCTACCACGGCCAGGAGATCCTGAAGGCGGGCGTGGTGCCGGCCGAGCAGGTGCTGAGGAACAGCCAGTTCCGCGCCGAGATGATGGGCGTGGACGTGCCGGGCAACGTGTATTCGCACATCGCCGGCATCGACATCGTGCGCGCCGGCAATGCCGACGGATCCGGCAGCTACTACGTGCTGGAAGACAACCTGCGCGTGCCCAGCGGCGTGAGCTACATGCTGGAGAACCGCAAGATGATGATGCGGCTCTTCCCCGACCTGTTCAGCCGCCACCGCGTGGCGCCGGTCGCCCATTACCCCGACCTGCTGCTGGAGACGCTGCGCGCGGTCGCGCCGGCCGCCGTGAACGAGCCCACCGTCGTCGTGCTGACGCCGGGCATGTACAACAGCGCCTACTTCGAGCATGCCTTCCTGGCGCAGCAGATGGGCGTGGAACTGGTCGAGGGCCAGGACCTGTTCGTCAAGGACGGCTTCGTCTACATGCGCACCACGCAGGGCCCGCGCCGGGTGGACGTGGTCTACCGCCGGGTCGACGACGACTTCCTCGACCCCAAGGCCTTCCGCCCCGATTCGACGCTCGGCTGCGCCGGCCTGCTGGACGTGTACCGCGCCGGCAACATCGCGCTGTGCAACGCCATCGGCACCGGCATCGCCGACGACAAGAGCATCTATCCCTACGTGCCCAAGATGGTGGAGTTCTACCTGGGCGAGAAGCCCATCCTGCACAACGTGCCCACCTACCTGTGCCGCGACGCCGAGGACCTGAAGTACGTGCTGGCGCACCTGTCGGAACTGGTGGTCAAGGAAGTGCACGGTGCCGGCGGCTACGGCATGCTGGTGGGGCCGGCGGCCACCAAGGCCGAGATCGCCGAGTTCCGCAAGGTGCTGGAAGCCAACCCCAGCAACTACATCGCGCAGCCGACGCTGTCGCTGTCCACCTGCCCCACCTACGTGGAAAGCGGCATCGCGCCGCGCCACATCGACCTGCGGCCCTTCGTGCTGTCGGGCAAGCAGGTGCAGATGGTGCCCGGCGGGCTGACGCGCGTGGCGCTGAAGGAAGGTTCGCTGGTCGTCAACTCGTCGCAGGGCGGGGGGACGAAGGACACCTGGGTCCTCGAGGACTGAGGGAGGACTGAACGATGCTCTCACGCACCGCCGACCACCTGTACTGGATGGCCCGCTACATGGAGCGGGCCGAGAACACCGCGCGCATGCTCAACGTCAGCTACGAGACTTCGCTGCTGCCGCAGAGCGAGGACATGGCCGAACAGGGCTGGCGCGGCCTGCTGTCCATCAGCGAGCTGACCTGGGCCTTCTCGCAGAAGTACCAGTCGGTGAGTTCGCGCAACGTCATGGACTTCATGGTGCGCGACGAGGCGAACCCGTCGTCCATCTTCTGCTGCCTGCACGCGGCGCGCGAGAACGCGCGCGCGGTGCGCGGCGCGCTGACCACCGAAGTCTGGGAGACGCAGAACCAGACCTGGCTCGAATTCAACCGCATGCTCAAGGAAGGCGCCTTCGAGCGCGACCCCGGCACCTTCTTCGAATGGGTGAAGTTCCGCTCGCACCTGAGCCGCGGCGTCACCGTGGGCACCATGCTGATGGACGAGGCGCTGCACTTCCTGCGCGTGGGCACCTTCCTCGAACGCGCCGACAACACGGCGCGCCTGCTGGACGTGAAGTTCCAGGCCCTGGCCGGCGGCGACTGGTTCGGCCCCACCAACGGCAAGGAAGGCCAGGAGGTCGACTTCTATCACTGGAGCGCGATCCTGCGCTCCGTCTCCGGGTTCGAGATCTACCGCAAGGTCTACCGCAACGTGATCCGGCCCGAGAAGGTGGCCGAACTGCTGATCCTGCGCCCGGACATGCCGCGGTCGCTGGCCGCCTGCCTGAACGAGGTGGTGGCCAACCTGGAACTGGTGGCCAACCAGCAGAGCGGCGAGACGCTGCGCCGCGCCGGCAAGCTGCGCAGCGACCTGCAGTACGGCCGCATCGACGAGATCCTGCAGAACGGCCTGCACGCCTTCCTGACCACCTTCCTCGACCGCGTGAACGACCTCGGCGCCGGCATCGGGCGCGACTTCCTGGTGCCCGTGGCGGCCTAGTCCGCGCCGGCGCTGTCCTGCCGGGCGACCCGGACGCGCAGGGAGGGAAGGTCGATGCGCATCCTGCACTTCGTCGTGGGCGGCCTCATGGCCTGCCTGGCCTGCGCAGCGCCGGCCACGCCGCGATGCGAAGGGCGGCTGCTTCAGCGCCAGATCGACCTGCGCCAGGAAGACACGCTGGTGCTGCTGCGGGGACGCGACTTCCCGGCCCTGCAGGCGCGCATGGACCGCCTGCTCGACGGCTACACGGCGGGCAGCGTGACCGACGAGGAACTGTTCTTCGAATTCGGCGCCTTCGACCGCTGGTCGCCGCAGCTGACGCCGATATTCCGGGAGTGGGTGGCGAGCTTCCCGCGTTCTTACGCGGCCCATCACGCGATGGCCCTGCACACCAGCGCGGTGGCCTGGCAGGCGCGCGGCGGGCGCGTCGCCAGCGAGACCTCGCGCCAGCAGTTCACCGAGTTCGACGCCGGCCTGCGCAGTGCGCGCGACTGGCTCTTTCGCTCGATGGCGCTTCACCCGAAACCGATCCTGGCCTACCAGTTGTTGATGACCAATGCCAAGGCTTTGCACCTGGACGTGGCGCTGCCGGGTGCCGACGGCCCCGCGCCCGCCGGTGTGAGGCCCACGCCCCGCAACCCGCGCCCCGACGTGCTGCCCCTGCTGCGGCAGAGCCTGCGCGTGCAGCCCGACAACACCGTGGTGCGCGTGGCCTATGCCACGGTGCTGGCGCCGCGCTGGGGCGGCAGCCACGAAGCGCTGGAAGCCCAGGCCGGACCCGAGTCGCTGGCCGGGCTGCCGGCGGACCGTGCGGCCGCCGTGCGATATGCGGCGCTGGCCGAGATCGCCTCCGACCACCGCTTCCACCGCCGGCTGGACGAAGCCGCGCGCGGCTACGAGGCAGCCTCGCGCGAATGCCGCGTCAACCAGCCGCTCATCGCGGTGGCCGACATCCGCATGGAGCAGGGCCGCTTCAAGGAAGCGCTTGCCGCTGCCGACGCCGCGCTGGCCGTCGTGCCGGGCGGCCATGCCGCGACGCGCAGCCGGGCGCTGGCCCTGCGCGCGCTGGGGCGCCATGATGAAGCGGTGCCCTTGCTTCAGCGGCTGCTGCCCGAAGGCATGCCCGACGTGGCCTGGCTGCTGGGTGAATACCACGAGAACGGCACCGGCGGTCTGAAGCGCGACCTGGCCGAAGCGAAGCGCCACTACGCCATCGCGGCACGCATGGGTGACACGCGTGCGGCGCAGCGGCTGCAGGCGCTGGAAGGTGGGCGCTAGGGGCGGGCGCCCGCCGAGTCGACCATGGCCGCGACCCTGCCGGCGACGCCGCGCGCGATGCCTTCGCAGCGCGCGCACACGTCGTCTTCCAGGTACCGCGCCACACCCTCCGCGGTCGAGAAGTCGCACCCCGTGACGACGCGGCACTGGGTGCTGCCGTACTCGCCGGCGAACCAGCGCGCCAGCGCATGGCCGAGGTTCATGCTCCGGTTGAAGGCATTCACGCCGTCCGCGAAGGCGTCGCCGCCCACGGCCATCTTCGCGAGCATGCGGGCCACCCGAAGCGGGCTGTGCTCGATCTCGCCCCGGCTCAGGCCCAGCGCCATCACGCCGGCGACGAGCGCACCGCAGGTCCTGCCGGCGAACACCGTCCCGCCCATGAACGCGGAAGCGGCGGCCGGCACCTGTCCGGGGGTGGCAACAGCGTTCCCCAGGAGGCGGAAGACCGTCCTGGCGCAGTGGAAGTCGCGCGCCACCCAGTGTGCATGCAGGCGCGCGCAGGCCCGCCGCTGCGCGATCGTCATGCTGCCCGCGCCTTCATCGTCCATGACCCGTCGGCACAGCACGGCAGATTCGCGGACGACTTCGATGCAGCGCCACGGAACCCGCGCGTCGCCCCGGATCTCGCGGCACGACGCCGAGCCGTGCAGGGCCTCGAAGCGACGCAGCAGTTCGTGCCCACGGGCCGCGACCCGCGGCACGCCCTCGTCGTCGGTCGCGAGCCCGTGCCGAAGGCCCAGCAGGATGAGCGGCGCCGTGAGGCCACCGCATTCGCCCCCCGAGTTGCCGATGCCGCCCGGCAGTCCCGCGCTCAGCTCGACCAGCCAGCGGGTGGCGGGCCAGGCCGGCCCGATCAGCGTCTGCATCACCGCCGGCGCGCAATGCCCCATGCGAAACAGGTTGGTCAAGCTGCGCCGGCGCAGCGATGACGCACCGAAGGTCGCCGGCATCGCCGGCGGCGGCGCGGCGGGCGACGGTGGCATGGTCAGAACTCGAGGCCGAGCCGGTACGCGCGTTCGAGCCAGACGCCGCGGGCGGCGTCGTCCGCGCCGTGCACGGCGTGGAAGTACACGTGCTCGACCCGCTGGATGCCCGGAAATCGGAACGCGTACTCGTCGATCACCACCTTCATCGCGGCTTTCAGGCCGGCGTCGTACGAAGCCTCGTCCCAGATCGTCGTCTGGATGATCAGGGCCTTCTCGTGCGTGAGCAGCGGGATGCGCGCACCGACCTGGCCGCGCCAGGACTCGGGCGTCATTCCGAAGGCGAAGCCGAGGCTGAAGACGCGCTCGATCCAGCCCTTCAGGATGGCGGGGAAACCCACGAAGTACACCGGCGCCACGAAGGCCAGCGCATCGGCCTGCGCCACCTTCGCCTGCTGCTCGGCCACGTCGGGCGGCGGGCCCAGCGCATGGAGGCGGCGCGCGGTCTCGCGGTCGTCGCGATCGCCGATCCAGCGCTTCACCAGCATCCGCCGCAGCGGGTTGCCGGCGGCTTCCATCAGCGAGCGCCTGACGTGCATGTGTGCCAGCACGTCGTCGGGCACGCTGTCGTCGATCCAGTCCGGACCGTCCCGGTCGTGCACGACCGGATCGAAGCCGATCGCATGCAGGTCGACCACCTCGCTGGTATGCCCGGCGTCGCGCAGGCCCTCGGTGAAACGTTCCAGGATCGCGTGACAGAACGACCTCGGGTTGTGGTGGGCGTAGATCGTCAGGACTCGCATGGGCGCCTCCGCGCCTCATGATCTGCCCCACCGTCACGCCCCGATTGACCCGGGTCAACGGATGACCCGGCACCGGCGGACCGCCGCCCGCTCAGGAATCCTGGCGCTCGGGGCGGTCCGCCGCCGCCCAGCCCGCGTTCAGCGGGGTCCCACCACCGCGAAGGCGGCGCCCTGCGGGTCCTGGCCGATCACGATCCAGCTGCCGCCGGGCACCTGGTGCGGGCCCATCAGCACCTGCCCGCCGCCGGCGCCGATGCGCGCCGTCGACGTGTCCACGCTGGCCACGTTGACGTAGTACAGCCAGTACGGCCGCGGCTCGCCGGGCTGCTTCAGCACCATGCCGCCATCGGCGTTGTCGCCCTGGGCGCCGGTGGCGAACAGCTGGTAGACGCCGTTCGGGCCCATGTCCATGGTCTCGCCCTTGCGCCAGCCGAACAGTTCACCGTAGAAGGTCAGCGCGCCTTCGAGGCTGGTGGTGTGGAGTTCATGCCACCCGAAGTGCCCGGGCGTTCCGGGCGCGGGCGGCGGCGGCGGCTCCATGCCCTCGGACGGCGTGCCCTTGAACAGCGACAGCACCGCGCCCTGCGGGTCGCACACGATCGAGAAGCGGCCGACGCCCGGGATGTCCTGCGGCGGCACGAACACCTGGCCGCCCATGCGCTTCGTCTGTGCGGCAGCGGCGTCCACGTCGTCCACCGCCACGTAGCCGGTCCAGCCCGGGCACGCGCCGCCGGCCTTCATCTCCTCGGTCAGCACCATCATGCCGCCCACCGCATGGTCGGCCGGGCCGACCATCGTGTACTGCATGCCCGGCATGCCCGAATCCCGCGGCACCCAGCCGATGACGCTGGCGTAGAAGGCCTCGGCCGCCTTCAGGTCGGTGGTGTTCAGCTCGAACCAGACATGCTTGCCCTTGAAATCGGTCATCGCGCAACTCCTCCGGGAATGGTCGGGCGGAGGATTGCAGCACGACCATCGCAGGGCGGCAAGCCGGCCCGGCCCCGCGCGGGCCTTCGGCCGGGACTACGCGGGGTCCTGTTCCGGGAGGCGAAGCACCACCCGGCCCCTGGCCTTCGGGGCCGTCGACACGTCGGCGGCACCGGCAGGGCGGCCGGCGCGCCTGAACTCTGCTTCGACGATGCGCCTGAGCGCTGCCGGCCACCCGTTGTACTGCACGCGCTGATCCGGACGGGCCACGTGGTTCAGGATGCGGCGGGCCACCACGGGCGAGGCGACGCTGGTGCCGTTCATGCGCATGCCGTCGCCGTTGCGCACCGCCGCGCCCAGGATGTGCGGCAGGTCCGCGCTTTCCTCGCAGGCGCCGTACACGAAGGCAGCGCCCCGGCGCGGGCCGGTGGCCGAGTAGTCGGCCGGTGCGCCGTCGGACAGCCGGAACCCGCCGGCGACGATCGTGTAGCGGCCGGTCGCCAGGCTGTTGAGCGTGCCGACGGTCTCGCCGTGCCGCTGCTCGCCGAAGCGCGGCTGCGCACCCTGGCCCAGCCAGCCCGGGTCGTCGCGTTCCACCCAGGATTCGAACGCGACGGTCTGCTCCTCCTCCGTGTCGGCGGGGTCCGGCTCGAGCGTCAGTTCCAACTGCCACTCGCCGTCCGGGGCCAGCGGCCCGTCGTCGTCGGCCGGGCGCTCGGTGGGCGCCAGGGCCAGCAGCAGCAGCGACCCGGCGCCGTTGGGCACCTGCCGCTGGAAGCTCAGGCGCGCCAGCGGGCGCACCTCGCCGACGTCGCGAAACTCCACGCATTCGCCGCTGCCGATCCACGGGCTCCAGTCGCGACCCGCGGTGCGAACCCGCGCGCGCATGCGCGGCAGGCGCGGCTCGGCGGCCTTGAACCAGGTCTCCACGTAGGTGTCGGTGAAGTCGCCCGGTTCCAGGCACACGCGCAGCAACGCGCTGCGCTCCGGCCGCGCCGTGCGCGCGACATGGCAGCCCGCCAGGCGGCCGTTGCCGGCGCCGATGACGATGGCCAGGCTGTCTTCCCACAGTTTCACCAGTTCGTCCATCGCCTGCTCGATGAGAGAGCTGCCGTCGTGCGGCCCGGCGAAGCTGCCGTAGCTGAGGTTGACGACCACCGGCTGACGCGGCCTGGCCATGTCCAGCACGAAGCGAAGCGCGTCCAGCACCTGAGCCGAAAGCGACCCGCCGCCGCTGTCGGCTGCCGTGAGGGCCGGCAGCTGGACGAACACGATGGGCGCCTTGCCGGCGACGTCGCGCTGGTCGGCGCCGGGGTCCAGCGGGTCGGGCCAGCCCGCGGCGACCGACGTGACGTGGCTGCCGTGGGTGGCGTTCCAGACGCGGCGGCGCGCGTCGTCGTAGTTGATCAGGTAGTCGATGCGGCGGTAGGCCTCGCCCTCGTCGATGGCCTCTTCGCGGCAGCGGTCGCGGATGCTGTCCATCGTCCGCTTGTCCAGTGTCCGGCCGTAACCCAGGCGCGGGCTTGCGTCGGCCCAGGGCCAGGGCTGCGGCCGGCCCTGGCCGTCGACGGGGGGCGACCAGGCCGCGCCCTGGTCCCAGATCGCGGCGATGCGGGTGCCGCCCTTCTTCTCCCTGTCGAAGGCCTCGTTCAGGAACGGGCATCCGAAGTCGATCACGGCCATCAACGGTTCGTCGACCGAACCGGGCTTCAGGCTCGTGCCGTCGATCGCGATGCCATCCGCCGGCCGAAAGTCGGTCGCGCTGCGGGTCGGGCCGTAGGCGCCGATGTCCTCGGCGCGGGCCACGGTTTCGGCGTCGCGGAACGGAATCGACAGCTCCCAGCGGTAGTCGTCGCCGGCGCGGCGCCGCAGCTCGGGCAACTGCAGCGGCGACAGTTCGGCGACGAAGTGACGCGTCTCGAGTGCGCTCTTGCGGTAGAGGTCGGCCACGGACCACAGGTCGGTCCAGGCCATCGCCTTCTTCGCGGCCGCCGGGTCGCGCGCCTGCACCAGCAGGCGCACCGTGTCGATGCCTTCGCTGCCCGTGCCCAGCTGCTGGCCCAGCAGGCGCCGGAAGCCGCGCCAGTGCGTGGCCTCGGCCCAGGCGTGGTAGGGGTCGCCGTTCGGCCAGTCCAGCCCCTTCTTGCGTGCCCACTTCACGTCGGCACCCCATCGAAGCCCAGGTGGCGCAGTTCGCGGCAGGCCGCGTTCCAGACCTGGGTCAGCGGCCGGCTGCGGTCGACGCCCAGCTTCGCCTTCCGGGCCGGGCGCAGCTTCACCGGCTGGGGACGGCCTTCCTCGCGCAGTTCCACTTCCTTCGGGCTTTCGAAGTCGATGCTGAACTCCTTCGGCTGCGGCGTCCGCATGGCCAGGCCGATGAAGTGGGCCGCCATCTGCAGGCCCAGGGCGTGCCCGGCCCGGCTGTCGATCGGGAAGTGCACGCCCGCCACCACGCGGTTGAACGCGATGCGCCGGGCCAGGCGGTCGAGCTGAACGACCTTCGGATGATCGAGACCCTGCTTGCCATACGCCAGCATGCCCAGCACGCGGGAGAGCAGCGCCGAAATGGTGGCGTGGCCGCTGGGCAGCGAACCGTGCGGCGGCGTCGGGATCACCGGCACCACGCGCGACGACGCGGCGTCGGGCCGGCGCGCCGCGATCTGGTTCTTCATCGCCAGCACCAGCGGCGTGGCCCAGCGCTGGGCAATGGCCAGCACTTCGGCGGTGATCGGCGCCATCGTCGGGTCGAGCCCGACCTGGCGCCAGAAGAAGGCCCCGAAGTCCTCGGCCTGGCTCAGGATCTCGGGCAGGCGTTCCTCGCGCTGGATCGCGGCCCTCAGGACCTTGTCCACCTGGGTGGCGTACCAGGCGTCGCTGTTCGGCACCGCCTTGAAGCTGATGCTGGGCTCGAACGTCACCTGGCGGCCATCGGCGCTGTTGCGGATGAGATACCAGAGGCAGGCGCCGCTGACGGCGAAGCGCCAGTTCAGGTCCGCCAGCACGGCCAGGATGCGAGGCTCGCTGCCCCAGCGCCAGAGTGTCGCGTTGGCGGCGACGTCGTCACGCCGGGGCGCCACCACCGGCGCCTTGCGGGCCTCGCGGCGCGGGTCGGTGGCGCGCACCAGCCGCGCCTGGGTGCGGTTCAGCGCCACCGACAGCAGGGCCTGCGCTTCGGTGTCGTAGGCCCACTCGGGCACCTCGCCGCGCCAGGGGGTGGCGACCGCCAGCCGGGCGGCGGCGGCAGCCAGCCGGTCCGCCGGCAGCCCTTCTCCGATGGCCGGATTCCAGGCCGACCGGCGGCCGATGCCGGGAATGAGGGGGCTGTTGCCACCGATACCGGGAATCAGCGGGCTGTTGCCGCCGATGCCGGGAATGAGCGGGCTGTTGCCGCCGATGCCGGGAATCAGGCGGCTGTTGCCCCCGATGCCCGGGATGAGCGGGCTGTTGCCGCCAATGCCGGGGATCAGCGCGCTGTTGCCGCCGATGCCGGGGATCAGTTCGCCGCTCAGCCAGGCGCCGGGGGGGAGCACGTAGGTTGCCATCGATGTCCTGCTTCAGGGTGGAATGCCGGCGCTCACGAGCGCCCGTTCGAAGGTGTCGCGCCACGCCAGGCCCCAGCCGAGGCGGCGGCTGCTGTTGCGCCCGGCGCTGGCGCGCGGAAACAGCGAGAGGTAGCGTTCGGCGGTGCGGCGCGCGGCGTCGTGCTGGCCGTCCAGCCAGAGCGCACCCACCAGCAGGTGCAGACCAGGCGCGTGCAGGCTGTGCTGGCGCACCGAGCTGGTGGCATGGGCCGCGGCGCGCGCGTACTGGCCGGCGGCGATGCAGGCCATCGCGGCGAAGGCCTCGAATTCGTAGCGGTACGGGTCCAGCGGCGACAGCCGCAGGCATTCCCGGACCGCCTCGCAGGCGGCTTCGGACTCGCCCAGGAACGCCAGCGTGCCCGACAACTGCGCCCAGGCCACGGCGTTGGCGGGATCCAGCTCGATCGCGCGTTCGTTGAGTTCGCGTCCCTGCTGCAGGTTCGATTCGAAGTTGGATCGCACCAGCGCAAGCACGGCATGCGCGCCGGCGCTGGCCGGATCGCGCTCGAGCGCGCGCTCGCACAGGTCGCGTGCCAGTTCGCCGGCACGCCTGCGGTCGGTCAGCCAACCCTGTTCGAGCGCGAAGATCTGCCACCGGGCCAGCAGCGCCACCGGCGCGGCATGGCGCGGGTGGCGTTCCGCCAGGTGCTCCAGCACCTGGTGCGCCTGGTCGAAGTCGCTCTTCACCGGGCTCGTCATCAGCCCGCTGGCGCCCATGTAGAGGCTGTAGGACGACAGCGTGTCCACCGGCAGGCTGCGCGCGCGCGCGAGCTCGTGCCCCAGGATCTGCTGCGAGACCTGGGTCACGATGTGCGGCACCAGGTCGTCGGTGCCCTCGAACAGGTCGTTCACGTTGCCGAAGGTGCGTCCGGTCCACAGCACCACGCCCTTGTCCAGTTCGCACAGCTCGAAGGACAGCCGGACCCGCTCGCCCTGCACGTGGTAGCGGCCCGTCAGCAGGAAGCTCGCCTGCAGCGCCTTGCGCAAGGCCGCCGGTTCGGGCAGCGGCCATTGCAGCAGCGCCGTGCTCACGCGCGACAGCACGCGCAGCGCCGGGTGGCGGGCCAGCGACGCGATCACGTCGTCGGCCATGGCGTGGCCCAGCGCGTCGTGCTCCGGGTCGTGCGTGAGGGCCGCGAAGGGCACCACCGCCACCGTCGGGCGCAAGTCGGCGGTGTTCAGGGCACCGGTGCGCGACGCGGCGTCGGGCTGCGGCGCCTCCAGGCGGAAGACCCGCAGCGGCTCCTCGAGGTGCTTGACGAACTTCTCGCCCAGGTCGTGCACGCGGGCATGCACGCCATCGGCCAGGCCCTGCCGCGCCTGGGTGGAGGCCAGGGTCTGGCCCGGCTGCGCCAGCGCGGCCAGCCGGGCGGCGAGGTTCACGCCGGCGCCGTAGATCTCGCGCGGAAAGGGCACCACGTCGGCGACATGGATCCCGATGCGCAACCAGAAGCACAAGGGGGCGGGCTGGCCTTCGTTGAAGCGGGCCAGCGCCGCATGCATCGCCTGTGCCGCCATCGCGGCGTCGGGGGCGGCCCCGAACTCGAGCAGCAGGCCGTCGCCCGTGGTGCGCACCAG
Organism: Rubrivivax sp.; assembly: GCA_044224175.1. Taxonomy (GTDB): domain Bacteria; phylum Pseudomonadota; class Gammaproteobacteria; order Burkholderiales; family Burkholderiaceae_C; genus Rubrivivax. The sequence continues at coordinate 43,138 of JBGAKY010000036.1, forward strand.
GCGGCCGCGATGGCGCGGCGCGATCTCGCAGTCCACCTGCGAGGTGAAGGCGTGCCAGCGCTGGATGACGCTGGATTCGTCGGCGTGGAACAGCACCACCGACTCGACCAGATCGGCGAACAGCACCGCGCTGCGCCGGCGGGTGTGCGCCGAAGCAGCATCGAACGGATCGTCGTTTCCGCCTGGCGAGCCCACGCAACCTGCCCCTTCGGTAACGGGGCCGGATTGTCAGTGCCGTGCGGCCGTTTGTGAATCCGCGGTCTTCATCAGCCCTGGGGACGCCGGCACGAGGCCGTGAGCAAGCGCCTGGAACTCGACCACTAGAACGCCGGCGCCGCCCGCGCGCGGCTTTCGGCATTGCGCCGCGAACCGATGCCCACCGCCACCATCAGCGGCACCAGGAAGGCGGTCGCCTTCACGTGGAACGGGTAGCGGTCGCCGAAACGCGCCAGCAGTTCGGGCAGGTCGGCGGGGGCCTGGATCCGGACCACCGCGTAGGCGACGGCGGCCGTCGTCACGATGCCGGCCCACGACCAGTTGCTGCCGGCGATGTAGCCCACCAGCGCGGCGATGCAGCCGGCCAGCAGGTGGCTCACCCACAGCTGGTGCGGCGCCAGGGGTCCGGCGGCCAGGGCCCAGCCCGGCGTGAAGGCGAGCAGGGCGAAGGTGGTGGCGGAGGCGGAGATCTTCATGTCGGTTCCCGGCGGTTCGTGAAGCGTCGCCTGCCAGCCTGCCACTTTCCGCCGCGGCTGAACAGCGGCGGCGAACAATCCTGCAGCCGTATGCCGGCCTGGCAGCACACCGGTGTTGCTTCCGGGTCGAAGCGGGTCCCGGCCCGGCCGCGGGCCGGGAACCACGCGCCGACCGGGCCCGGGCTGCCGCCGCTCGATCGTGACGGGGCTCCTCGTGGCCTCAGAGCGGGCAGCCGGGCGGTGCCGCCGTCCGCTTGCGCGCCATGATGTCCTGCGCACGAGTCTTGAGGTACATCGCGATCGTCTCGACGCGGATCTTCACGCTGCCGCCCGGCTTGGTGCTGTCCAGGTCCTGGAAACTGAAGAACAGCGTGCCCGAGCCTTCCACGATGCGCTGCACCGGCGTGTAGGTGGGCTGGTCCATGCCGCATTCGTAGCTGGACAGGCGCACCGCGCAGGCCACCCAGGGCATGCGGGCGGCGAACTTCGCGCCCCAGAGGATCTCGTTCGTGTTCGCGCTGTACGACGAAGGCCAGACGTCGGCCAGGTCGAACGGCGACTTCAGGCGCCCGGCGGCGATGTCGGCGCCGTACATCCACTGCAGCAGGTCGTCGTCCAGCGGCAGGTACTGCGACCACAGCACCGGCACACCGTGGCCCTGCAGGTCGACTTCGATCTCGTGGCCGATGCCGGGGTCCATGTGGTACGGCCGCGCCAGCACCAGCAGCGCCGGGCTGCCTTCGCGCGCGCAATGCGCCAGGATCTCGCGGCTCGCCTGGCGCATCTGCCGGTTGAAGGCCTCCAGCTCCGCCAGGCCCACCTGCACCGCGCGTTGCACCTCGGCCGCGCCGACGCCGGCGATGACCTCCTTCAGCGCCGCGTGCAGCTGGCGCGCCGCCAGGTCGGGTTCGTCCAGCGTGACCAGCGGCGCCAGCACCCGCACGTGGTGGGCGGCGAAGGCGTCGCCGCCCTTCAGGAAGCCGGCCTTGATGTTCTCCGGCGCCGCCATCACGCGCGGGCAGGCCAGCGAGGCCTGCACATGGCCGCCCAGGAACGAGGGCAGGGTCTGGATCATCGGCGACAGCAGCAGGTCGATCGGCCGCTTCTCGCGCGCCAGCAGCTCGCCGTAGTGGCCCGACATGCACTTCACCGGGTAGCAGCAGTCCACCGTGCCGCGGCCCTTGCCGTGCTCGCGCCCCTGGTCTTCCGAAGTGTCGGAAGAGAACTCGATGCGGCGCGCGTCGAAGCCCAGCGCCGTGAGGAAGCCGATCCAGAACTGGTGCGTCGACCACAGGTTCAGCACCCGCGGCAACCCGACGCGGATGAGCTCCCGCGGCTTGGCGATGACGCCGGCGCCGACCTCAGGCCGGCTGTCGCCGGGGCCTGAAAGCCTGGTCTCGAACCAGTTCGGCAATATTGGGATTCGCACGCCGTGCGTCCTCCAGGTTGGCCTTCACGACCTTCATCTCTTCCACGTCTTCCACCAGCCCCTTGGAGCAGGTGTTGCCGCTGATCACGCGTTCCCAGCCGGCGGCCAGCGGCACCTGGCTCCAGGGGCGGCCGCGACCGCCTTCGATCTTCACGTCGATGAAGCTGCGCTTGCAGTTGACGGCGCACCAGTGGCACACCGTGTGTTCGCTGGTCGTCGTCACGTGTTCGAGCGAGGCGATCACGTCGTGGCCGCGGAAGCGCGATGGCGCACCGCCCGCCCCGACGCGCGCGTCCCGTGCCACCAACGCGGCGCCGATGGCCCCCGCCTCGCCGCTGTACGGGTGCACCACGACCTCGGCGTCGGGCACCTTGCTGCGGATGAAGTCGGACTGCGCCTTCACGACCGCCAGGTTGCGGTGGGTGCCGCCCTGCAGCACGAACTTGCGGCCGGCGGCGGCCAGGTTCTGCAGCTGGCCGGCGTAGACCCACACGTTGAGCGGCAGCACCGCGGCCAGCGAGGCCATGATCTCCTCGGCGCTCCAGCCCTTGCGCTGCTGGTTGACGATGTCCGACTGCAGGAACACGCCGCAGCCCATCGCCAGCGTCGGCACGGCGCGGGCCTGGAAGGCGCGGTCGGCGTACTGCTCCAGCGGCACGTCGTAGCGTTCGGCCACGCCCTGCAGGAAGGCACCGTTGCCCGACGAGCACTGCGAGTTGAGCCTGAAGTCGGCCACCGTGCCCTGGCGCAGGATCATGATCTTCACGTCGGTGCCGCCGACGTCGCAGATGACGTCGGCGTCCGGCACGCAGTGCAGCGCGGCGGTGGCGTGGGCCACGGTCTCCACCACCGCGACGTCGGCGCCGACCACGTCGTTCAGCAGGTCCTTGCCGTAGCCGGTGAGGCCGAGCGCGCCGATCTGCTCGAAGCCGGCTTCGCGCAGGCGGCGGAACAGCAGCTTCGCGTCTTCGATCGGGTTGCCGGCCGAAGGCGTGTACACGTCGGCGAGCAGCCGGCCTTCGGTGTCGATGACGACCGCCTTCGCGGTGGTGCTGCCGAAGTCGCAGCCGACGATTGCCGGGCCTTCGCGCCGCGGCGGCACCGGCGGGCGTTCGCTGCGGCCGTAGCGCTGCAGGAAGCCTGCGAGTTCGTCTTCGCCGCGCACCAGCCCTTGCGCACCGTCCTTCGCCTTCTGCTCCCACTGGCCTTGTTCCACCCAGTGGCGCAGCCGTTCGGTGCCGGCATAGACCGCGCCCTGAGGGTCGGCCAGCCCGATCTCGATGCAGCCCAGGCAGGCGTAGTACACGGCGTCGGCCGGCACCTGGATCAGCGCTTCGGGCGGGCCCTGCAGGTCGACGCCGCGCTCGGCCCACAGCAATGCCAGGTGGTGGCGCCAGGCTTCCTGCAGGCCGCGGAAGAACAGGTTGGGCCCGCCCAGCAGCAGCACGCCCGGCTTGGGGGTGTTGCCCTTGGTCAGCGTGGCCAGGTTCTGGTAGACCACCGCTTCGAACAGGCTGGCGATGATTTCCCCGGTGGGCACGCCGCTCTTGACCAGCGTGTTGGCGTCGGTCTCGGCGAAGATGCCGCACTTGCTGCTGATCTTGTGCAGCGTGCTGCCGGCGTAGGAAATGGTCGCCAGCTGCTCGGGCGTCACGTGAAGCTTGCGCGCCGTCTTCTCGATGAAGGTGCCGGTGCCGCCGCTGCAGGCCGACTGCATGAACACCTGCTTGGTCTTGCCTTCGCCGGCGGGGGCGAAGAACAGGGTCTTCATGTCCTCGCCGCCGATCTCGCTGACGAAGTTCACCTCGGGGTGGAGCTTCTCCACGGCGGCGGCCACCGCCACCACTTCCTGCACGAATCGGCCGCCCACCAGCGGCGCGACCAGGCCGCCGCCGGAGCCGGTGACGAGCACGCGGTCGGCCCCCGGCGCGAAGCCGGCCTCGGCCTCCAGGCGCTGCAGGAATTCCAGCACCTTCTCGGCCTGCTTCGTGTGGTGGCGCTGGTAGTCGCGCCACACCAGCGTGCCGCCGCGCCAGGCTGCGGCCTTGACGGTGGTGGAGCCGACGTCCAGCCCGACCGTCAGCGTCATGCCCAGCCTTCCAGCTTCGCCAGGTGGAGGGCGAAGTTGGCCGCCGTGCCGGCCACGCCATGGTGCGGGATGGCGGCCGATGCGCGCGCCAGTTCGGGCCGCCTTGCGGCGGCGGCGCGAAGCTCGGCTTCGCCGCGGCCGATGCGCGCCAGCACGGCTTCGTACTCGCGCCGGGCGCGCTGCTTCGCTTCGGTCAGGATCATCTGGCAGCGCGAGAGTGCGTGCACCTCGCTGTCGCCCTTGATCTCGATCGGCGCGTACAGCAGCTCGGGGTGCCTGTCCTGCACCGCCGCCATGGCGCCGATGCTCATGGTGTTGGGCATGCACGAGTAGGGCGACAGCTCGCACACCATGTGCGCCTTGTGGTGCTTGAAGGCCCAAAGTGCCTTGCCGACCAGCATGTCGCCTTCGCCGCCGGTGAGCCGGCTGTGGAACCAGGGCGCGGCCAGGTCGCGCAGCTCGCGCTGCAGCGGCAGTTCGCGCGCGGCGCCGCCCAGCGCGTGGCGCAGGCGGCCGTGCGACGCCCTCCCAGCACGCGCTGGCCGGCGCCGATCAGCAGCGCCTTGCGGCGCGCGCCGGGGCGCAGGCCGGCGCGGTCTTCGTGGCGCTGGATGGCCAGGCGCATCAGGTAGTCCAGCCACACCGTCACGGCGGCCGGGTAGACCTCGGCGCCTTCGCCTTCCAGCCAGCGGTGGATGTGGTGGTTGGGTTCGCCTTCCACGGTCTGCAGGTAGAACTCGCCGGTGATCTTCACCACCGGCTTCACGCGCAGGCGGTCCAGTTCGATAGCGTCGAACAGGCGCTTCACCTCGCGCAGCGCGGTGGTGAAGTGGCGGCTGCCCAGGTGCCACAGCGCCACGCGCGCGCCGGTGCCGCGCTCGGGGCGCGTCTTCATCGCCTGGTAGAGCAGCTCCACCGCGGCCTGCACGGCGCGGTCGGTGTCGCCGGCGTTCTTCTCGTAGGGGCGGACGCGGTATTCCAGGTCCTGCACCACGTCGGTGAGCATCAGCGCCCACACCGCGCCCAGCAGCAGCGGCGCATTGAGGTCCAGCCCGCCGCCGGGTGCTGCACCCTGGTCCAGCCCGCCCTGGCCCATCAGGAACATGCGGAAGGCTTCGAGCCCGCCGTTGCGCAGCGCCAGTTCGTAGCTCTGGTGGTACTGGCCGAAGCGGCAGGAGCCGCAGGCGCCGGCGGTCAGGTAGACGTAGTTCTCGACCACCGCCGCGGGGCCGATGCGCGCCGCCTCGCCGGCCAGGAAGTTGGCCAGGTTGCCGGCGGTGAAGCTGGTGGGGCAGCACTGGCCGATGTCGGCCACCTCGCGCCCCTTCAGCAGGTCGGCCAGCGTGGCCGGCGGCAGCGGGCGGGCCTGGTAGCCCAGGTTCTCGAACACGCCCTGGAACACGCGTTCGGCGCGCCAGTGCAGGCCGCCGTAGAGCACCGTGACGCGACTGCGTTCATCGCGTGTGAAGGGGCGCGCCGCATAGGCCTGGTAGGGCTGGCCGGATGGGGGTTTGAGGGGCGGCAGCGGCGGCGGCACGCGCCGCGCGGGGGCGGTGCTGTCCGCCTTGACGACGCGGATGTCTTGCAGCGCCAGCCGCGGGCGGGCGGCGGCCGCGGCGTGGTCGGGCGGCGGGGCCATGGAGATCCTCCTGCAGTCCTGCTCTTTGGCGGCCATTGTGTCGCCGAAAGAAGGGCCCCGCCTATGATCGCCCCATGAGCAACCATCACATTGCGCGTTCGGCTGCGGCCGCGCTGGCGGGGGCTGCGCTGGGGGCTGCGGCGGCCACTGTCGCACCCCCGGTCGCACCCAAGGTGCCCTTCGTCGTCAAGAGTCCGCAAGGCGACCGCATCGACGAATACCACTGGCTGCGCGACGACAACCCCAAGGTCAAGCGCCCCGAGGTGATGCGCTACCTGGAGGCCGAGAACGCCTACACCAAGGCGCAGCTGGCGCCGCTGCAGCCGCTGCAGGACAAGCTGGTCGCCGAGATGCGTTCGCACATCAAGGAAGACGACAGCACGGTGCCGGTGTACGACCACGGCTGGTGGCTCTGGCGCCGCTTCGACACTGGCGCCGAGTACGGCCAGTTCATGCGCCGCCAGGGCGGCCCCGAGGCACCCGACGAAGCCGCACCCGAAGAGCTGATGCTCGACGAGGCCAGGCTCGCCAAGGGCCACGCCTACTACAAGGTGGCCGCCGCCGAGCAGAGCCCCGACGGCCGCTACCTGGCCTGGGCCGAGGACACCAGCGGACGGCGCATCTACACGCTTCGCTTCAAGGACCTGAAGACCGGCAAGGTGCTGCCCGACCGCATCCCGGGCGTGCTGAGCAGCGTGGTCTGGGCCAACGACAACCGCACCGTCTACTACCTGCGCCAGGACAAGACCACGCTGCAGGCCGACGCCGTGATGCGCCACCGCCTGGGCGATGCGAAGAACCTGTTGGTCTTCAAGGAACCGGACAAGACGCTGTACCTGGGCATCGGGCTGTCGTCTTCCCGTTCGCGCGTGATCATCCAGCTCGACGGCTACGACCAGACCGAGACGCTGGCGCTGCCCGCCGGCGGCGAGGCGCGCACGCCGGTGGTGGTGCTGGCGCGCAAGCCGGGCGTGCGCAGCTATGCCGACGAACTGGGCGGCCGCTGGGTGGTGCGCACGAACGAAGGCGCGCCCAACTTCCGCCTCGTGGAAGCCACGCTGCCCGAAGACCGCACCGGCTGGCGCGACGTGGTGCCGGCGCGCGAAGACGCCACCGTCGAGTCGTTCGCCCTCTACGACGGCGGCGTGGCGGTGCAGGAGCGCGTGAAGGGTCTCTCGCGCGTGCGTCTCATCGGCCGCGGCGAGCGCACCATCGAAGCCGACGCCGCCAGCATCGTCGCCCTGGGCGACCGCGCCGACGCGAGCGCCGCGCACCTGCGCTACGTGGTCAGCTCGCTTGTCCAGCCGGCGGCCACCTGGGACCTGCACCTGGGCAGCGGCCAGAGCGTGCTGCGCAAGGAAAAGCCGGTGCCGGGCTACGACAAGCGCCTGTACGCCACCGAACGGGTGTGGGCCCCGGCGCGTGACGGTGCGAAGGTGCCCGTCACGCTGGCCTGGCGGCGCGACCGCGCGGCGCAGGACGGCAAGGCGCCGCTGTACATCGAAGGCTACGGCGCCTACGGCCTGTCGTCGGACCCCGAGTTCTCCAGCGTGCACCTGTCGCTGCTGGACCGCGGCTTCGTCTACGCCATCGCCCACGTGCGCGGCGGCGCCGACCTGGGCGAGAGCTGGTACGAGGCCGGCCGCCTGATGCACAAGAAGAACAGCTTCAACGACTTCGTGGAAGTCACGGACTTCCTGGTGAAGGAACGCTGGGGCGACCCCGGCCGCGTGTTCGCCAGCGGCGGCTCGGCCGGCGGCCTGCTGATGGGCGTGGTGGCCAACGAGGCGGGCATGAAGTACCGCGGCATCGCGCTGCACGTGCCCTTCGTCGACGTGGTGACGACGATGCTGGACGAATCGATCCCGCTCACCGCCAACGAATGGACGCAGTGGGGCGACCCGCGCCAGAAGGACGCGTACGCGTACATGCTGTCGTACTCGCCCTACGACAACATCGCCGCCAAGGACTACCCGCCGATGCTGGTGACCACCGGGCTGTGGGACTCGCAGGTGCAGTACTACGAGCCCGCCAAGTACGTGGCGCGGCTGCGCGCGAAGAAGACCGACCGCCACCCGCTGCTGTTCCACATCAACACCGCGGCCGGCCACGGCGGCGCTTCGGGTCGCTTCGAGCGGCTGAAGGAATGGGCGCGCGAGTACGCCTTCTTCTTCGACCTGGCAGGGGTGAAGGAGTAGCGCTTCAGGCCGGCGCCGAAGCCGCGGCTTCGGGTGCGGCGGGCGGGTCGGCGGCGGGTTCGCCGGCGGCCGGGGCCGCGGGCTCGGGTTCCGGGGCCGCCGGTGCGGACGCCGCCGGGGCCGGCGCCGGCGGGGGTGCCTCGGCCACCGCCTCGCCCACCGCGCTTTGCCAGTCTGGCATCGCCTGCGCCAGCGCTTCGCCCAGCGCGATGACGGCCATCGCGTAGTAGGCCGACCAGTTGTAGCGCGTGATGGCGTAGAAGTTGCGCGTGCCCGCCACGTAGGTGGGCGGCCTCTCGCCGCCGTTTTCCAGCATCACCAGCGCCAGCGGGCCGGGGTCGTTGCGCGCGGCCAGCGGCAGCTGCGCCCCCTGGTCGCTGAACTGGGCGGCGCTGAAGGTGGGCTTGATGTCGGGTTCCAGCAGCAGGCGGCGGTTCGCCTCGTCGGCCGGGGGTGCCACTTCGAAGTGCGTGGCCACGCCGCGCTGCCAGCCGTTCTGCGCCAGGTAGTTGGCCACGCTGCCCACGGCGTCGGCCGGGCTGCCGGCCAGGTCGACGTGGCCGTCGCCGTCGAAGTCGATCGCGAAGCGGTTCAGGCTGCCGGGCATGAACTGCGCCATGCCCATGGCGCCGGCGAAGCTGCCCTTCGGGACCTGCGGGTCCACGCCGTCGCGCGAACACCAGACCAGGAACTCCTCGAGCTCGCTGCGGAAGAAGGGGCTGCGGTCGCTGCGGCCGGTGGGGAAGTCGAAGGCCAGCGTGGCCAAGGCGTCGATGACGCGGAAGCCGCCGTTCATGCGGCCGTAGAAGGTCTCCACGCCGATGATGGCCACCACCACCTGGGCCGGCACGCCGAAGCGCGCCTCGGCCTTCGAAAGCCAGGCGGCGTTGGCCTGCCAGAACGCGGCCCCGGCGGCCACGCGCCGCGGTTCGACGAAACGGTCGCGGTAGGCGCCCCAGTTCTTGGCCGTGCCGGCGGGCGCCGGCATCATCAGCCGCTGCACGGTGTCGATCTTGCGGGCCTGCGCCAGCTGCTTGACGATCCACGCCGCTTCCAGCCCGCGCCGCTGCGCCACTTCAGCCGCGAAGGCCAGCAGGTCGTCGCGCAGCGAATAGGTGGGCGCCGGGGCGGGCTTGGCGGCGGCGGTCTTCCTGCGCCTGGCGGCCAGCGTTTCGGTGGCGGCCAGCAGCACGGCGCAGCCGGCCGCGGCGATCAGGCGTCGGCGCGTCATGCGCCCGATTATCAGGGGCCGCGCGAGGCGGCCGTGGCGCGCGCGGCGGCGGCGAAGTGCGGCCACCAAGCGCGGTCGCGCTGCGGCGTTCCGGGCTGCGCATAACGCTGCCGGTCCAGCGCCTCCAGCGCCTGCGCCAGCGCTTCGCCGCGTTCGCCCAGGGCGGCGCGCACGCGCGCCGCGCGTTCGCGCGGCGGGTGGTGCACCTCCACCGCCACGCCCAGCGCGGCCAGGCGTTGCTTCACGCGGCGCTGCAGGCGCTGCCAGGGGTCCTGCCGGCGGCGGTCCCACCAGGCCCAGACGGCGCCGGCCAGGCTGCCCGCGGTGAGCAGCCCCACCAGCACCGAGGTCAGGTCCTGCCAGGCGGGGGTGTCGAACCCCAGGCCGCGCAGCAGTTCGAACTGCTCCTTGCGCGAATAGCTCAGCACCCACTGGTTCCAGCGGTTGTTCACGGCCTCCCAGGCGTCGCGCAGGGTGGCCGCCAGCGCCGGGTTCATGCCGACGATGGCGCCCGCCACCAGACCGCTGCGCGGCACCAGGCTGCGGCCGCTCTGCAGGATGCGTTCGGGCGCGACCGCGGACGTGGGGTCGACGCGGATCCAGCCTTCGCCGGGTTGCCAGATCTCGGCCCAGGCGTGGGCGTTGCTCTGGCGCACGATCCAGTAGCCGTCCACCGGCGCCGGGTCGGTGCCCTGGTAGCCGGTGACGATGCGCGCCGGCACGTCCAGCGCCCGCATGATCACCACGAAGGCGGCCGCGAAGTGTTCGCAGAAGCCGGCCTTGCGGTCGAGCCAGAACTCGTCGATGGCGTCGCGGCCGTAGGGACCGGGCTCCAGCGTGTAGCTGTACTCGCCCTGGCGGATCTCGCGCAGCACGCGGTCGGCCAGGGTGCGGGCGTCGGCCTCGGCCAGGCCGGCTTCGTTGCGCAGGCCCCAGGCCCAGGCCAGCGTGCGCGCGTTGTAGCCGGGCGGCAGCGTCACGTAGTCGCGCAGGCCGATGCGCTGCGTGCGCGGTCCATGGCGGAAGCTCGTCCAGGCGCCGGTCTCGAAGCGCAGCCGTTCGGTGAGCGGGCGGTCCAGCAGCCACTGCAGGTCGGCCGTCTGCGAAGCGGGCCAGCCTTCCAGCACCGGCGCCGTGCCGGGGCGGTCGGGGGTGGCTTCCAGCAGCGGCAGCATCGGCAGGCGGCTGGGTTCGATCGTGATCTCGTAGGACACCGGCGAACCGCGCACCTCCAGGTCGTTGCGCAGGCGCACGCCGGCCGGGAAGCCGCTGGCCAGGCGGGTCCAGTCGGTGCCGTTGAAGCTGGACAGCACCGGGCCGCGGAAATACATCGCCGAAGGCGGCGGCACCGGCCCCATGAAGCGCACGCGCAGCGCGATGGTGTCGTCGTTGGCGATCTGCGCCACGCCGCCCAGGCGCAGCGTGCCGGAAAGTCCGGTGCGGCCGGTGGCGTCCTGAGGCATGCCCCACAGCGGCGGCAGGCGCGGGAACAGCAGGAACAGCAGCACCATCAGCGGCGCGCCCAGCAGCGCCGCCCGCGCCGAGAGCGCGCCGGCGCGTGCCAGCGAGGGCCGGCCCACCGGCATGTGCGCCAGCACCAGCGCGGTGAGCAGGCCCCAGACCGACAGCAGCATGGACACCGCCACCGCCAGCGACTGCGAATACAGGAAGTTGGTGAGCACGAGGAAGAAGCCGAGGAAGAAGACGACCAGCGCGTCGCGCCGGGCGCGCAGTTCCAGCGTCTTCAGCGTCATCAGCACCACCAGCATGGTGACGCCGGCCTCCTTGCCCAGCAGCGTGCGTTCGCTCCACAGCGTCAGCGCGGCGGCCAGCGCGAGCACGCCCGCCACCACCCAGCGGCTGGGCAGGGCGCGGCCGCGCAGCGCCAGCCAGCCGCGCCAGGCCAGCATGCTGGCGGTGAGCGCCATGCACCAGGCCGGCACGTGGCCGGCATGCGGCAGCAGGGTCCAGCCGATCACCGCCAGCTGGAACAGCGTGTCGCGCGCGTCGCGCGGCAGGCGGGCCCAGGTGTCGGTGAGGCGGGTCATCGCGGTCAGAACGTGGCCAGCAGGTCCAGCGCGGCACGCCGGTGGCCTTCGCCCAGCGCCGGCGGCAGTTCGTGGCCGGGCAGGCGCAGGCCCCAGGCCACGCCCTCGCGTTCGGCGGCCTGCACCCAGGCCGCCAGGCGGGAGAGGCGCTGTTCGTGGCCGCGGCCGGCGGCGGCGGGCCACTCCAGCCAGAGCTGGCGCGCGCCGGTGGCGGCGGTCTCGCGGCTCACCAGCTGGCCGCTCTTGGCCACCTTCTTCCAGACCACCAGGCGCATGGAATCGCCGCGGCGGTAGCCCCGCACGCCGTCGAGTTCGCTGCCGGCACTGCGCAGGGCGGCAGCGGCCTGGCCGGTGGCGGGCATCGCCATCGGCAGCGGCGGCAGCGGCTGCTCGGGCCGCGGCCACGCCAGCACGCGCGAGGCCGGGCGCCACACCGTCCAGGCGCGAAACAGGCCGAAGGGGAAGACGGTCTCCACCTTCAGCAGCGGCACTTCGTGCCAGCCTCTGTGCGCGGGGGTGAAGGCCAGCTTCACCGCGGCCTGGCCCTGCGCCGGGACGTCGCACCAGGCGAAGCGCGGGCCTTCGGTGTCGCGACGGCGGAACTGCACCGCGATCGCGTTGCGCTCGCGGCCCGGGTTGGTGAGCACGATCTCCAGCGCCGCCAGCTCGCCCGCGAACACCGCCTGCGGCGGCTTCAGGTGCAGCGTCAGCCCGCGCAGGGTGCCGTGCGTCAGGTGCATGGAGACCCCGCCAGCGCCCGCCAGCAGGAAGGTCAGCACGTAGCCCAGGTTGAGCTGGTAGTTGATGGACGCCACCAGCATGATCAGCAGCGTCACCGCGAACGCGAGGCCGGCCTTGGTGGGCACGATGTAGATGTTGTGCTGCGCCAGCCGCGTGCTGTCGCTCGCGTGCAGGCGCTTGACCAGCCAGCCTTCGAAGAGCCGCTTCAGCACGGTCTCAGGGGATCGGCGTCGCCTCGACCATCGCCCGCACCTGCTCGATCGCGCCACGGCCGGCGCCGGCCAGCGGCTGCAGCCGGTGCGCCACCGCCTGCGCGAAGACGGCCTGGATGTCGTCCGGGGCGACGTAGCGGCGTTCGGCCATCAGCGCGCGCGCCTTGGCCACGCGCAGCACCGCGATGCCGGCGCGCGGCGAGAGGCCTTCGATGAACCAGCGCCCGTCGCGGGTGGCGGCGATCAGCGCCTGCAGGTAGTCGAGCAGCGCCTCGGAGGCCGTGACCTGGAGCACCGCGCGCTGCGCGGCCATCAGGCCGGCGGGGTCCATCACCGGCGCCAGCTTGAGCAGCGCGTCGCGCCGGTCCTCGCCGGCGAGCAGCGCGCGTTCCGAGACGCGGTCGGGGTAGCCCAGCGTGATGCGCAGCAGGAAACGGTCGAGCTGGCTTTCGGGCAGCGGGTAGGTGCCCAGCTGGTCGGTCGGGTTCTGGGTCGCGATGACGAAGAAGGGCGCCGGCAGCGCGCGCGTCTCGTTGTCGACCGAGACCTGGTGCTCCTCCATCGCCTCCAGCAGCGCGCTCTGCGTCTTCGGGCCGGCGCGGTTGATCTCGTCGGCCAGCAGCACCTGGGCGAACAGCGGGCCGGGGTGGAAGACGAAGCCGTCGCGGGCGCGTTCGAAGACGCTCACGCCGACCAGGTCGGAAGGCATCAGGTCGGCGGTGAACTGCACGCGCGAGAAGCGCAGCCCCAGCGAAACCGCCAGCGCATGGGCCAGCGTGGTCTTGCCGACGCCGGGCACGTCTTCGATCAGGAGGTGGCCGCCGGCCAGCAGGCAGGCCACGCAGTCTTCGATCTGCGGCCGTTTGCCGACGATGATCGTGCTAATCTGATCGGCCAGCCGAGACAACTGGCGCGGAAGGCCTGGATCCATCCGCGGCACCTTACCCGAAAACCCGCCGCCTTCTCATGACCACCGCGTTCTACAGCCATGCCGAGTGCCGTTTGCACGATATGGGTCCGGGCCACCCGGAATGCCCTCAGAGGCTGGATGCCATCTCCGACCACCTGCTCGCGCAGGGCCTGGACATCGCGCTCGACTTCAAGGACGCGCCGCACGCCACGCTGGAGCAGATCGAGCGCGCCCACAGCGCCAACTACGTGATGCAGCTCAAGGACGTGCTGGAGCAGGTCCAGGCCGAGGGCCAGCCGCGCGCGCTGGATCCCGACACCGTGGCCTGCGCCGGCACCTGGCGCGCCGCGCTGCGCGCCGCCGGCGCTGCGGTGGCAGCCACCGACGACGTGATCACCGGCCGTGCCGTGAACGCGTTCTGCGCCGTGCGCCCGCCCGGCCACCACGCCACGCGCGACGAGACCATGGGCTTCTGCTTCTTCAACAACGTGGCCATCGCGGCGCGCCATGCGCTGGACGTGCACGGGCTGGAGCGGGTGGCCATCATCGACTTCGACGTCCACCACGGCAACGGCACCGAGGACATCATCGCCGGCGACGAACGGGTGCTGATGTGCAGCTTCTTCCAGCACCCGCTGTACCCCTACAGCGGCGCGGTGCCCAAGGGCACCAACATGGTCAACGTGCCGATCGCGCCCTACACGCGCGGCCCCGAGATTCGCGAGACGCTGGCCGCGATGTGGCTGCCCAGGCTGGACGATTTCCGCCCGCAGATGATCTTCATCTCCGCCGGCTTCGACGCCCACCGGGAAGACGACCTGGGCCAGCTGGGCCTGGTGGAAGCCGACTACGAATGGATCACGCGCCAGATGGTGGAACTGGCCGACCGCCATGCCGGCGGGCGCCTGGTCTCCTGCCTGGAAGGCGGCTACAACCTGAGCGCGCTGGCCCGCAGCGTGGCGGCGCACGTGCGGGTGCTGGCCGGCGTCTGAACCCCCGCGCGGGCCGCCGGCCCGCGCCCCACCGATGGTCGAAACGCTCCACC
>JBGAKY010000037.1:0-55449 GCA_044224175.1 Rubrivivax sp.
TCTGCGCGTGGACTACCTGTGCCCGGCCATCGGCGAGCGCTTCGTGCTGACCGCGCACACGCTGCGCCTGGGATCGCGCGTGGCCTCGACGCGCATGGAATTCCTCGGCGCCGACGGCCGCCTGCTCGCCAGCGGCTGCGGCACCTACATCGTGTCGTGACGACACGGCCCCCGGGGCGCGAGCCCCGCGGGTGCCTCGGTCAATTGGTCTGCGACAGCTGGTCCAGGATCGCCGGGTTCTCCAGCGTCGAGGTGTCCTGGGTGATGGCTTCGCCCTTGGCGATCGAGCGCAGCAGGCGGCGCATGATCTTGCCCGAGCGGGTCTTCGGCAGGTTGTCGCCGAAGCGGATGTCCTTGGGCTTGGCGATCGGGCCGATCTCCTTGGCCACCCAGTTGCGCAGCTCGTTGGCGAGCTTCTTGGCCTCGTCGCCGGTGGGCCGAGGGCGCTTCAGCACCACGAACGCGCAGATCGCCTCGCCGGTGGTGTCGTCGGGCCGGCCGACCACCGCGGCCTCGGCCACCAGTTCGGTGTGCGAGACCAGCGCCGACTCGATCTCCATCGTGCCCATGCGGTGGCCGCTGACGTTCAGCACGTCGTCGATGCGGCCGGTGATGGTGAAGTAGCCGGTGTCCTTGTCGCGGATCGCGCCATCGCCGGCCAGGTAGTACTTGCCCTGGAAGTCCGCCGGGTAGTAGCTCTTCTTGAAGCGCTCGGGGTCGCCCCAGATGTTGCGGATCATGCTCGGCCAGGGCTTCTTGATGACCAGGATGCCGCCCTGGCCCCACGGCACGTCCTTGCCGGTCTCGTCGACCACCGCAGCCTGGATGCCGGGGAACGGCAGCGTGCACGAGCCGGGCACCAGCGTGGTGGCGCCGGGCAGCGGCGTGATCACGTGGCCGCCGGTCTCGGTCTGCCAGAAGGTGTCGACGATCGGGCAGCGGCCGCCGCCCACGTTCAGGTGGTACCACTCCCAGGCGGCCGGGTTGATCGGCTCGCCCACCGAGCCCAGGATGCGCAGGCTCGACAGGTTGCTGTGCTTGGGGTGCACGGCGTCGTTCGTCTCGGCGGCCTTGATCAGCGAGCGGATCGCGGTGGGCGCCGGGTAGAATATCGTGACCTTGTGCTTCTCGATCGTCTTCCAGAAGCGGTCGGCTGCCGGGAAGGTGGGCACGCCCTCGAAGACGATCTCGGTGCCGCCCAGCGCCAGCGGGCCGTAGGTGATGTAGGTGTGGCCGGTCACCCAGCCGATGTCGGCGGTGCACCAGAACACGTCATCGGGCTTCAGGTCGAAGGTCCACTTCGTCGTCAGCGCCGCGTGCACGAGGTAGCCGCCGGTCGAGTGCTGCACGCCCTTGGGCTTGCCGGTGGAGCCGCTCGTGTACAGCAGGAACAGCGGGTGCTCGGCACCCACCCACTCGGGCTCGCAGGTGTCGGCGGCCTTGGCGGTGAGCTCGTGCATCCAGCGGTCGCGCAGCCCGTTCCAGGCCACGCTCGTGCCGCCGGTGCGGCGGTAGACGATGACGCTGCGGATGCTCTGCGTGCCGGGCATCGCCAGCGCCTCGTCGACGATGGCCTTCAGCGGCAGCGCCTTGCCGCCGCGCATCTGCTCGTCGGCGGTGATCACGAGCACCGCGCCGGCGTCCTCGATGCGGTCGCGCAGGCTCTGCGCCGAGAAGCCGCCGAACACCACCGAGTGCGTGGCGCCGATGCGCGCGCAGGCCTGCATGGCCACCACGCCCTCGACGCTCATCGGCATGTAGATGACGACGCGGTCGCCCTTCTGCACGCCCTGCGCCTTCAGCGCGTTGGCCATGCGGCAGGTGCGCGCCAGCAGGTCCTGGTAGGTGACGGTCGCGACGGTGCCGTCGTCGGCCTCGAAGATGATCGCCGTCTTGCCGCCCAGGCCGCGCTCGATGTTGCGGTCCAGGCAGTTGTACGAGACGTTGAGCGTGCCGTCCTCGAACCACTTGAAGAACGGCGCCTGGCTCTCGTCGAGCACCTTGGTGAACGGCGTCTTCCAGCTGACCAGCTCGCGCGCCTGGCGCGCCCAGTAGCCTTCGTAGTCGGCCTCGGCCTCGGCGCAGAGCTTGTCGTAGGCCTCGCGGCCGGAGACATGGGCGCCTTCGACGGCGGACTTCGGGGGCGGGTACAGATGCGGGGTGCTCACGGCGCTGTCTCCTGTCTGTCGATTCGAGCCGGGTGCAACGCTAGGCCGGTGCTCTTACGAAGCGCTGACGCAGCGTCTCGGAGCCCACGATCTTCGCATGTGCCGGCCTTCCTAGAATGCCCCCACCGGAACACCCGGAAGAGGCGAGGAACCCATGGCGACAAGACCCCCCAGGCCCGACGGGCCGATCCGGATGAGTCCGTTGCAGAACCTGATCTTCCTCAGCCGCTGGCTGCAGCTGCCCCTGTACCTCGGCCTGATCCTGGCGCAGGCGGTGTACGTCTACCGCTTCTGCACCGAGCTGCTGCACCTGGTGGAGGCGGCCTTCGGCAGCACCAAGGCGCTGGCCGCGCTGGTCGAGGGGCTGGGCTACAAGGCCAACCCGATCCTCAATGCCGACGGCGTGCGCATCGGTTACGAGGCGGTGGCCAACCTGAACGAGACCATCATCATGCTCGTGCTGCTGGGCATGATCGACGTGGTGATGATCAGCAACCTGCTGATCATGGTGATCGTCGGCGGCTACGACACCTTCGTCAGCCGCATGAACCTCGAAGGCCACCCCGACGAGCCCGAGTGGCTGAGCCACGTCAACGCCTCGGTGCTGAAGGTCAAGCTGGCGATGGCGCTGATCGGCATCAGCTCGATCCACCTGCTGAAGACCTTCATCAACGCCGACAAGGTCGATGACCGGGTCATCATCTTCCAGCTCGCGATCCACGTGGGCTTCCTGCTGTCGTCTCTGGCTCTGGCGTTCTCCGACCGGCTGCTCGAGGGCGGCCGGCCCGTCCACGGACACCACGCGCCGGAGCACTGACGCGGCGGCAGGCGGCGCGGCCTGGCTCGATGGCGGCCCGGGCCCGTGCCGATAATCCGTCGATCCAACGAGGCCCTACACCGTGACCACCACCATCCGACACGGCGACCTGGTCGAGACCGTCGCCGCCGCGCTGCAGTACATCAGCTACTACCACCCGGCCGACTACATCGCGCACCTGGCGCGCGCCTACGAGCGCGAGCAGAGCGCGGCGGCCAAGGACGCGATCGCGCAGATCCTCACCAACTCGCGCATGTGCGCCGAGGGGCGGCGCCCGATCTGCCAGGACACCGGCATCGTCAACGTGTTCCTGAAGATCGGCATGGGCGTGCGCTTCGAGGGTTTCGCCGGCTCGATCGAGGACGCCGTCAACGAGGGCGTGCGGCGCGGCTATCTCGACCCCGACAACAAGCTGCGCGCCTCGGTGCTGGCCGACCCGATCTTCGAGCGGCGCAACACGAAGGACAACACGCCGGCGGTGGTGCACATGACCGTGGTGCCCGGCGACACGCTCGAGGTCACGGTCGCGGCCAAGGGCGGCGGCAGCGAGAACAAGAGCAAGTTCAAGATGATGAACCCCAGCGATTCGCTGGTGGACTGGGTGCTCGAGACGGTGCCGACGATGGGCGCCGGCTGGTGCCCGCCGGGCATGCTGGGCATCGGCGTCGGTGGCACGGCCGAGAAGGCGATGCTGCTGGCCAAGGAAGCGCTGATGGACCCGATCGACATGCACGAGCTGCTCGCGCGCGGCCCGGCCAGCAAGCTCGAGGAGCTGCGCATCGAGCTGTACGGCAAGGTCAACGCGCTGGGCATCGGCGCGCAGGGCCTGGGCGGCCTGACCACGGTGCTCGACGTCAAGATCGCCACCTACCCCACGCACGCGGCGAGCAAGCCGGTGGCGATGATCCCCAACTGCGCCGCCACGCGCCACGCGCACCTGGTGATGGACGGCTCGGGCCCCGCGTACCTCGAACCGCCGTCGCTCGACCTGTGGCCGAACGTGCGCTGGCAGCCCGACCACCAGAAGAGCAAGCGCGTCGACCTCGACAAGCTCACCCCCGCCGAAGTGGCGAGCTGGAAGCCCGGCGACACGCTGCTGCTGTCGGGCCGCATGCTCACCGGCCGCGACGCCGCGCACAAGCGCATCCAGGACATGCTGGCCAAGGGCGAGAAGCTGCCGGTGGACTTCACGAACCGCGTCATCTACTACGTGGGCCCGGTGGACCCGGTGCGCGACGAGGTGGTCGGCCCCGCCGGCCCCACCACCGCCACCCGCATGGACAAGTTCACCGAGATGATGCTGGCGCAGACCGGCCTCATCGCGATGGTCGGCAAGGCCGAGCGCGGGCCGGCCGCGATCGACGCCATCCGCAGGCACAGGAGCGCCTACCTCATGGCCGTGGGCGGCGCCGCCTACCTGGTGGCCAAGGCGATCAAGGGCGCCAAGGTGGTGGGCTTCGGCGACCTGGGCATGGAAGCCATCTACGAGTTCGACGTGCGCGACATGCCGGTCACGGTGGCGGTCGACGCCTCCGGCACCAGCGTGCACGAGACCGGCCCCAGGGAATGGCAGGCGAAGATCGGCAAGATCCCGGTCAGCGTGGCCTGACGAGCTTCAGTGTCCCAACGTTTCGAGGTCCACCCGCAGAACCCGCAGCCCCGCCTGCTGAAGCAGGCGGCGCAGATCCTGGGCAACGGCGGCATCGCCGCCATTCCCACCGATTCGAGCTATGCGCTCGTGTGCCGGCTCGACGACAAGCCGGCGGCGGAGAACCTGCGCCGGCTGCGCCAGGTGGACGACAAGCACCACCTCACGCTGCTGTGCCGCGACCTGTCGGAGCTGGCGCGCTTCGCGCGCGTGGACAACCGGCAGTACCGGCTGCTGAAGCTGGGCACGCCGGGGCCTTACACCTTCATCCTGGAAGCGACGAAGGAAGTGCCGCGTCGGCTGTCGCACCCGTCGCGCCGCACCATCGGCCTGCGCGTGCCCGACCACAAGGTGACGCAGGAACTGCTGGCGCTGTTCGGCGAGCCGCTGCTGGCCACCACGCTGATCCCGCCCGGCGAACGCGAGCCGCTGAACGACCCCGACGAGATCTGCGAGCGCTTCCCGAAGACGCTGCAGGCGGTGGTGGACGCCGGCGCCTGTCCGATGGAGCCGACGACGGTGGTCGACCTCACGAACGAAGACGAGCCGGTGCTGGTGCGCCAGGGCCGCGGCGACCTGGCGCGCCTGGGCCTCTAGAGGGCGGCGGTCACCACCATCTCGACCTTCCACTCCGGCTTGGCCAGCTGCGCCTTCACGGTGGCGCGCGGCGGCGCGTTGCCGGCCGGCAGCCAGGCTTCCCAGACCGCGTTCATGGCCGGGAAGTCGGCCAGGTCGGCCAGGAAGATCTGGCACATCAGGATCTTTCCCTTGTCGGTGCCGGCACGCGCCAGCAGGGCGTCGATGGCGGCCAGCACCTGCTTCGTCTGGCCGGTGATGTCCTGGCTGCCGTCGCTCGCCACCTGGCCGGCCAGGTAGCAGACGCCATTGTGGACGGCCATCTCCGACAGGCGGGTGCCGACGTCGAAACGTTGAACCATTTCAGTGTTTTCCCTTGCGGTGCGAATGCGGATGCGCGTGCGAATGGCCGTGCGGCGCCGCCTTCTGCCCCAGCCGCGACTCGGTGCCCGCCAGCAGCTTGCGGATGTTGCCTTCGTGACGCCAGACCAGGAGCAGGCTCATCGCGGCAACGGCCAGCAGCGCCGGCTCTGCCCCGAAGGCGAGTGCAAAGCAGAAGGGGGCGAACGCCGCCGCCACCAGCGATGCCAGCGACGAGTAGCGGAAGAAGGCGGCCACGAGCACCCAGGAAGCGAGCGTCAGAAGGCCCAACGGCCAGGGGTTCAGCGCCATGAGCACGCCAGCCGCCGTGGCGACGCCCTTGCCGCCCTGGAACCGGAAGAACACGGGCCAAAGGTGGCCCACGAAAGCCGCCAGGCCGGCGAAGGCGGCTTCCGACTCGCCCAGGCCCCAGCGCGCACCGAAGGCCAGCACCAGCAGCACCGGCACGAAGCCCTTGAGCGCGTCGAAGGCCAGCGTCAGCAGCGCCGCGGCGCGGTTGCCGGAGCGCAGCACGTTGGTGGCGCCCGGGTTCTTCGAGCCGTAGCTGCGCGGGTCGGCCAGACCCATGACGCGGCTGATGATGACGGCGAATGACAGCGACCCCACCAGGTAGGACGCCAGCACTGCGACGACGAGGGCCAGGACTGACATGCGACAAGTGTAAGCGGCGCCACCGAGCCACCTGTCGACCCGAGCCGACGCAACAGAGGTGAAGAAACAGCGCAAACCATGAGTCAGGGCCATGGTTTGTCCCTGACAATCAATGTCATAAAGAGAGAGGGCGGCCAAGACCGGGGATGGGACGGAGCATGCCGGACAGCGACGCAATGGAGAACAAGACCATGACCACCGCCCAGGCCGCGAAGCGCCTGGGAGTCTCGCCGCAGACGGTGCAGAAGTGGGTGGACGCCGGCTACCTGCCGGCCTGGAAGACGGTTGGCGGACACCGCCGGCTGGATGCCGACGCCGTGGAACGCATGGTCGCCAACCGGCGAAGCGGCGGCGTGCCCGAAGCGCGGCCGCTGTCCATCCTGCTGGTGGAAGACAACCCCATCACCGCCTCGGTGCTGGAAGCGCAGCTGGGTGAGCTGCGCCCGGGGGCGCGCGTGCGCATCTTCGCGGACGGCTTCTCGGCTCTGCTGGACGCCGGTCGCGACGTGCCTGACTACCTGATCACCGACATCGACCTGCCCGGCCTGGACGGGCTGGCCATGATCCGGCAGCTGCGCGAGAACCCGGCCACGCAGGCGATGCGCATCGTGCTCGTCACCACCCACACGGCCGAGGAAGTGGCCCGCTTCGGCGCCGTGCCGGAAGGCGTGCCTCTGCTGCACAAACCGGTGTCCAGCGAGTCGCTGAACGAAGCGCTCGGCGGCTGAGGGGCATGCTGCAGCGCAAAACTGACGGCACTTCGCCTGTCTGTTTCCTGTAATACACAAAGCGCTCTAATCTATATTTTCGCAATCTAGTAGTAGGAGCCTGGAGGGCCCCATGCGCTTGATTGCAAATCTCGGCATCTGGCAGAAGTTCGTCCTCATGGGCGTGGCGGCGGCCTCCATGGCCTTGCCGCCGGCGGTGATGCTGGTGCGCGCCAAGGCAGGTGAAGTGTCGGTGGCGCGCCAGGAAAGCGCCGGCCTCGGGCCGGCCGCCGACCTGCTGCAGCTGATCCGCCTGACCCAGCAGCACCGCGGCCTGTCTCATGCGGTGCTGGGAGGCAACACCGGCATGGTCGCCGCGCGCGACACCGCACAGGCCGAAGTGAAGCAGGCCCTGGCGCGCGCTCAGGCCAGCGCCCCCGGCTACGCCGACCCCGGCCAGGCGGCCGCCATCCAGTCGGAATGGGAGGCGGTGGCCCAGGCCGTGGCCGGGCGGCGCTGGCAGCCCGCCGAGAGCTTTGCCCGCCACACCGCGCTGGTGGCGCAGCAGCTGCGCTGGCTGGAGAACGTGGTCGACCGCTCGACGATGGCGCTCGACCCCGCCGCCGGCACCTACTACACGATCCTGGCCAGCCTGGACAAGGCGCCCTGGCTGACCGAACTGCTGGGCCAGCTGCGCGCTCGCGGCGCCCTCGCCCTGACCCGCCAGTCGTTGCCCGACGAGGACCGGCTGGCGCTGGCCTCGACCATGGCCCAGGCGCGCACGCGTCACGCCGAGGCGCGTGCGGCGCTGCAGAAGGCGGGTGCGGCCGACGCCGAGATCGGCAAGGCCCTGGCGCCGGCGCTGCAGGCCGCCGTGCAACAGCACGATCTGCTGATGGCCCGCATCGAGCGTGACCTGGTCAGTCCCGGCGGGCCCAGCGGCGCGGCGGCCGACTACTTCAAGGTCGCCACCGCCGCCATCGACGCCCAGTTCGCACTGGCCGAAGCCGGCCTGGCGCTGGTGGGCGAACGGCTGAAGGCGCGGGCCGCCGACGCCCGCAACGAGCTTGTGGTCACGATGGCGCTGATGGCGCTGGCCCTGGCGGCCGGCGCCGGCCTCATGGTGGCGGTGGCGCATGGCGTGGTGGGCTCGGTGCGCGAAGCCGGCCACGCGGCCGACGCGCTGGCCGAAGGCGACCTCACGCACACCGTGCGCGCCGAAGGCGGCGACGAGCTGGGCGCGATGACGCGCTCCATGGGCCATGCGATGGGCCAGCTCGCGCACATGGTGGGCGACGTGCGCCAGCGGGTGGAGGCGGTGGCCCAGGCCAGCCAGCAGATCGCCAGCGGCAACCACGACCTTTCGGCGCGCACCGAGCAACAGGCCAGTTCGCTCGAGCAGACCGCCAGCGCGATGGCGCAGATCACGGCCACCGTGGCGCAGTCGGCCCAGCACGCCAGGCGCGCGCTCGAAGTGGCCGAACAGGCGCAGGACACCGCGCGCGACGGCGCCGATCGCTTCCAGGCGGTGACGCTGACGATGGACCGCATCGCCAGTTCCAGCCGCAACATCGGCGAGATCGCCGGCATGATCGACGGCATCGCCTTCCAGACCAACCTGCTGGCGCTGAACGCGGCGGTCGAAGCGGCGCGTGCCGGCGCCCACGGGCGCGGCTTCGCGGTGGTGGCGGGCGACGTGCGCGCGCTCGCCGCCCGCAGCGCGAACGCGGCGCACGAGATCCGCAACCTCATCGACGGTGCGGTCGAGCACGTGGCCGCCGGCGTGGACCAGACCGCGAACGCCGGCCGCGCGATGGCCACCGTGCGCGAAAGCGTCGGCGAGATGGCGCGCCTGGTGGGCGAGATCGCCAATGCCGCCGGCGAACAGTCGCGCGGCATCGAGGAAGTGAACATCGCGGTGACGCAGATCGACCACATGACGCAGCAGAACGCCGCGCTGGTGGAAGAAACGGCGGCGGCGGCGCAGAGCCTGTCTTCGCAGGCGGCGCGCATGGTCGACTCGATCGCGGTGTTCCGCGTCCAGCCGGCCTGAACGCGGCGGCCGCTCAGGCCGTGGCGCTGCGCGGCGCGGTGACGACGAAGCGGAACACCGAGCCCTTGCCGGGCTCGCTGTCGAAGCCGATGCTGCCGCCCATCAGCTCGGCCAGCTGGCGCGACAGCGCCAGGCCCAGCCCGGTGCCGCCCGGGTGGCCGCGGCCGGCCTGCGAATAGGCGCGGAACAGGCTCTCGCGGTCCTCGGGCGCGATGCCGATGCCGGTGTCGCGCACCACCAGCCGCAGTTCGTCCTGGCCCTCGCCACGCGGCGTGCAGTCGACGATCACCTCCACCTCGCCGGCGGGCGTGTACTTGATGGCGTTGGCCACCAGGTTGCGCATGACCTGGCTCACCCGCAGCGGGTCCAGCTCGTGGCGCCGCGCGCCGGCGCCCGCGTCGTTGCGCAGGCCCAGGCGCAGGCCCTTGGCGGCAGCGGCCGGCTGCATCTCCTCGACCACCGCGCCCGCCAGCGCGCCGAAGTCGGTCGGCGATGGAAGCAGGTGCAGGTGGCCGGCGTCCAGGCGCCCCTGATCGAGCAGGTCGTTCAGCAGCTGCAGCGTACCGGCGGCGGACTGGTGCAGCGAAGGCAGCAGGCGGTCGGCGAAGTCGGGATCGCGCCGCTCCTGCATCAACCGCACCGCGCCGGTGATGCCGCCCAGCGTGTTGCGCACCTCGTGGGCCAGGAACGAGAGGTAGCGCGCGCGCGCCGTCGAAGCCGCCTCGGCCTCGGCCTGCGCCGCCTTGCGCTGGTCCAGCACGCGGCGCAGGCTGTTCGAGTGCAGCAGCCAGCCGCCGAGCGCCGCCGCCAGCAGCAGCACCGCCGCCTGGCCCCAGCGGCGCACCAGCGCCGGGTCCACGCCTTCGGGCGCCGCCAACGGCGCGCGCAGCCACTTGCGTTCGATCGAGGGCAGGTCGTTGAACATCACGTCCTCGAGCGCGCGCCGCACCAGGGGCGCCAGGTCGCGCCGCGCGTTGCCCAGGGCCACGTACTCCTCGGCCCGCAGTTCCTCGGCCACGCCGGTGACGGCCAGGCCGGCCGGTTCGGCGCCCTGCCCGGCCGCCATGCGCCGTGACAGCTGCACCAGCGTGGCGACCGCTTCGCCGGCCAGCACCTTCTGCGCGCAGTCGCGCTCGTCGCCGCAGTCGACGACCTCGATGTTGGGGTAGCGCGCCTCGACGAGCACGCGGCCCCAGTGGCGCGCCGGCAGTGCCAGGCGCCCGCCGGCACACTGCGCCAGCGTGGCCACACCGGACTGGCGCAGCGACAGCAGCGCCAGCGGCTCGCGCCTGAAGGGGCCCACGAAGGCCAGCCAGCGGCGCCGCGCAGCCGTCTCCGAAATGCCCAGCAGCAGGTCGACTTCACCTGCCTCGGCGGCACGCAGGGCTTCGGCCGCGCCCATCGGTCTCAGGCTCTCGATGACCAGGCCCAGGCGTTCCTGCAGGGCGCGCAGCATGTCCAGGTTCAGGCCCGCGGGCTGGCCCTGGGCGTCGATGAACGAGAAGGGGCGGTCTTCGGCCACGAAGCCCACGCGCCACGGCCCGCCGTCGCGCAGGGCCGCACGCTCGGATTCGGTGGCATGGAACTCGCCGGCCACCTGCAGGAAGGTGGAAGGGGCGAGCGACTCGCGTTGCCAGTTCAGCACGTCCTGCGGGCCCAGCAGGGACAGGCCGCGCTGCAGGGCGGCCAGACGCGCCTCGTCGCCGCGCCGCATGGCCAGGCTGAGCGCGCCTTCGGGGCGCGAGTAGGTCTCCAGCACGCGCAGGCCCGGCATGCGGCGCGACTCGACGACGCGCCGCACGGCCGGCAGCGCGTCGAGCACGTAGTCGACGCGGCGCTCCACCAGCGACTCCAGCACCGCCGGCAGGCTTTCACTGACGACCACCAGCGCGCCGGGGAAGAGCTCGCGCGCACGCGCTTCGCTCACCTCTCCGCGCGAGACGCCGAGCCGGCGCCCGGAGAGATCGGGCGCCAGCGTGGCCGCGGTCTCGTCGGCGCGTGCCACCAGCGCCTGCCGCACCTGGGCATAGGGGCTGCTGAAGACCAGGCTGCGTTCGCGCTCGGCCGTGCGCGCGGTGGACATCGCCAGGTCGATGTCGCCGCGTTCCAGCGCGGCGCGCAGGTCGGCGAAGCGCACGAAGCGCCGCAGCCCGTAGCGCAGACCGACGCGCGACTGCAGGTGGTCCAGCACATGCAGGTCCACGCCGCTGGGGTCGCCGCCTTCGGGCCAGACCTGGTAGGGCGGAAACTCGGACAGCAGGCCCACGACCACCGGCCGCTCCAACGGGTCTTGCGCGGCGCTGGCCGCCAGGGCCAGCGAGGCGAGCACCAGCCCCGCCAGGAACCGCCGCCAGCACCAGCACCACCAGGCCAAGCGCGCCTCCCTGCAGAAGCCTCCAGGAAGTTGTGACTTTACGTGATCAGCCGTTGGCGCAGTGCACAGCCTTCGCATCCAGAAGCCGCAGCAGCACCGCCGGTTCGATGCCCACCAGGTAGCCGCGGCGGCCGCCGTTGATCAGGATGCGCGGCAGTTCCAGCACACCGGCTTCCACGTACACCGGCATCGCCTTGCGGGTGCCGAAGGGCGAGGTGCCGCCCACCAGGTAGCCGCTGGCGCGCTGCGCGTCGTCGGGCTTGCAGGGCTCGACCGACCGGGCGCCGATTTCGCGGGCCAGCGCCTTCAGGCTGACTTCGCGGTCGCCGTGCATCAGCACGATCAGCGGCTGGCGGCGGTCGTCCTGCATCACCAGCGTCTTCACCACGCCGTGCTCGTCGACGCCCAGCTGGCGTGCCGACTCGGCGGTGCCGCCGCGGTCGACGTAGTCGTACGGATGCTCGGTGTACGTCACGCCGGCCGCACGCAGCATCTGCGTGGCCGGGGTCTCGCTGACGTGGCGGTCCTTCTTCGCCATCGGGCCTATTGAGCCGGGTCGCGGTGGCGCCAGCGGATGGCGTCGATGGCCGCCAGCAGTTCGGGCGCCAGCTTCGTGCCCCAGGCGGCGACGTTCTCTTCCAGCTGCGCCACCGTGGTCACGCCCAGCAGCGTGCTGGCCACGCGCCAGTTGCCGTAGCAGAAGGCCAGCGCCATGCGCACGGGGGTGAGCCCGTGCTCGCGCGCCAGCGCGTTGTACTGGCGTGCCGCGGCCAGGGTCTCTTCGCGTCCCCAGCGTTGCAGGCGCATGCTGGCGAAGGCGGCCATGCGGCCGGTCGCTTCGGGCGAGTCCTCGAAGCCGGCGGCGTCGTACTTGCCCGTCAGGCTGCCGAAGCCCAGCGGCGAATAGGCCAGCAGCGAGACCCCGGTGTGGTGCAGCACTTCGTCGAGCCCGTTGTCCACCGTGCGGTTGACCAGCGTGTACGGGTTCTGCACGCTCACCACGCGCGGCAGGCCTTCGCGTTCGGCCACGCGCAGGAATTCGGCCAGGCCCCAGGGCGTCTCGTTCGACAGGCCGATGTGGCGCACCTTGCCCGCCTTCACCAGCAAGGCGAGCGCCTGCAGCTGCTCGGCGACGCTGCTGTAGGCACGGTCCTTCGAAGGGTCCAGGTACAGCGGGCCGAAGAGCGGCACGTTGCGGTTCGGCCAGTGGATCTGGTAGAGGTCGATCACGTCGGTCTGCAGGCGCCGCAGGCTGGCTTCGCAGGCCTGCGCGATCTCGGCCGCGGTCAGGTTGGTGCTGCCGTTGCGCACCCAGTCCATGTTGCGCGAGGGTCCGGCCACTTTCGTCGCCAGCACCACGCGTCGGCGTGCGCCGGGACGGGCCGCGAACCAGCGGCCGATGATGGTCTCGGTGGCGCCATAGGTCTCGCGCCGGGTCGGCACGGCGTAGATCTCGGCCGTGTCGACCAGGTTGATGCCCAGTTCCAGCGCGCGGTCCAGCACCGCGTGCGCCTCGCGTTCACCGACTTGCTCGCCGAAGGTCATGGTGCCCAGCCCGATGCGGGTCACCGAAAGCTCGCTGCCACCCAGGCGCGTCGTTTCCATGGACAGGGATCGCTTCGTTTCGAAGCCCCGAAGTGTGCCGGAGTGGCTTGCCTCGACATAAATATCGTTTTACGATAAAAACATAAAGCAAGACAATATCCCCATGGTCTCCGCCGGCTTGCGCCGGCTGTGCTGGCTGGTGCGCGGCGGCGCCGCGCTGGGGGCGGCGGCCCTGGTGGGCGCGATGGCCTGGATCTGGACCTCTCCCGAGGTCGTGACCGACCTGGGCCCGATCATGGCCGGCATGCCTTGCGGCAGCGTCAACACCGACGCCACGACGCGCGCGATGGGCGCCGCCGCCTCCCTGCTGCCGGCCGCACTGTGGCTGCTGCTGGCGCAGCGGCTGTGGCAGCTGTTCGGGCTCTACGGCCGCGGCCAGGCGCTCACCGCCGGCGCGCAGCGCTTGCTGCAGCAGGTGGCGCTGGTCCTGCTGGCGGCAGCGCTGGTGGGGCCGCTGTACCGGGGGGCGCTCTCGGTGGCGCTGACCTGGATGAACCCGCCCGGGCAGCGCCACCTGGCGCTGGGCTTCGGCAGCGACGACTACCTCGGGCTGCTGCTCGGCGGCGTGCTGCTGGCGGTGGCCACCGTCATGCGGCAGGCGGTGCTGGCGGCGGAAGAGAACCGCGCCTTCGTCTGATGGCCATCGTCGTCCACCTGGACCTGATGCTGGCGCGGCGCAAGATGCGTTCGCGCGAACTGGCCGAGAAGCTGGGCATCACCGAAGCCAACGTCTCGCTGCTGAAGAGCGGCAAGGTGCGCGGGGTGCGCTTCGCGACGCTGTCGCGCATCTGCGAGGTGCTGCAGTGCCAGCCGGGCGACCTGCTCTCGTGGCAGCCCGGCCCTGGGGACGCCGCCGTCGCGGACGATGGCGAAGCGTGACCGTCGCCGCGGGCTGCCGCTGGCAGCCGTGGCGGCGCTGCACACGCTGGTGCTGTTCCTTCTGCTGCAGGCCGGCGTGTGGCGCGACCGCGGCCGGCCACCTCAGCCCAAGCCGCCGCTGCAGGTGACGCTGCTGCTGCCGCCGCCCGTGCGCGTGCCCGCCACCGCCGCACCGGCGCCTGCGCCCGGAGCGCTGCCGCTGCCGCGTCCACGGCCGCGGCCGCCGCCCGCAACGGCGATCGAAGTCCCGGCCGCCGCGGCGCTGCCGGCCGACCCCGCCGCGTCACCCGTCGCCCGGCCCGCCGCACCGGCCCGCGCCGCCGAGCCACCTGCCCCGCCGGCCGCGCCCGTGCGGCTGGACCTGCCGCGCGCGGCGATCTCGCGCAACCCGGCCCTGAGTGACCCGCGCGCCAACGCCACGCGGCCCACATTCGAAGCGCAGATCGCCGCCGCGCTGGGCGGCGAAGGTCCCTGGACCGAGGAACGCCTGGGCGAAGGTGTGGTGCGCTTCCGCCGCGGCCGCGCCTGCGTGGAGGTGCACGAGACGCGCGACGTCGGCCTGGACCCCTTCAACCAGAGCGTCACCCACAAGCCGCGCCTGGCCCGCACCTGCTGATCTGCGCGCAGTCCTTCACGAGTACTGCTGGCCGGCGCGCCCACCCCCTTGTTTCGGGGACCCACATGGAAATAAAGTCCATCCCATCGAATGGACAGAAATTCCATGGACACGCCCACCACTCCGGAACTGCTGGACGCCGACCCCACCGACCAGCGGGCACGCGTGGCCCTGCGCACCGCGCTGGCCATGCTTGTGCCGCTGGCGCGCTGGCTGGTGAAGAACGGCGTGCCCTACGCCAGCTTCGCGCCGGCACTGAAGACGGTGTTCGTGGAAGCGGCGCGGCGCGAACTGGCGGCGGCCGGGGCCCGCATCACCGATTCATCGCTGTCGGTGCTCTCGGGCGTGCACCGGCGCGACATCCGTGCCTTCGGCCAGCAGCCCGAGCATGGTTCGCAGCCGAAGACGCCCTCGGTCGCGTCGCAGGTCTTCACGCGCTGGGTCACCGACGCCGAATTCCGCGGCCCTGACCAGCGCCCGCTGGCGCTGCCCAAGCTGGGCCCGGCGCCTTCGTTCGACATCCTGGCACGCCGCGTCTCCAGCGACGTGCACCCGCGCACCCTGCTGGCCGAGATGCAGCGGCTGGAACTGGTGGAAGTCGAAGGCGAAACGGTGCGCCTGGCGCAGACCGCCTTCGTGCCCCAGCATGACTTTCCCGAGCGGGCCGGCACCTTCGCCGCCAACGTGGCCGACCACATCGCCGCCGCGGCGCACAACCTGGGCGCCGACGAGAGCCGCTTCCTGGAACAGGCGGTGTTCGGCAGCGGGCTGTCGGAACGCTCGGTGCTGGAACTGGCCGAGACGGCGCGCGAACTGTGGGCGGCTGCCTTCGAGCAGATGGTGCGCGAAGCCACCACCCGCTTCGAGCACGACCGCGGCAGCGGCACCGAAGCGCGCATGCGCATGCGCTTCGGCGCCTATTTCTTCTCAGAACCAGACGACGACACCGTCGCAGACGATGGCCAGGAGCCCGTGGCGCCTGATCCCCCGGATCAGCGCGACCGATAAACACCCTGCGCCCAGCGCGCACCCCCATACGGGAGTCCTTCCATGAACACGAACAGATTCCGCGCCGGCATGGCCCTCGCCCTGCTGGCCAGCGCCGCCCTGATGGCGGCCTGCGGCGGCGGTGGCGGCGGCATCGGCTCCGGCGGCACCGGCAATTCCAACCCCACGCCCGGCAATGGCCTGGCGGTGGGCACGGTCGAAGGCTTCGGCAGCATCTTCGTCGGCGGCGTGCGCTGCGACGACACGCGCGCCAAGGTGGGCTATTCCACCGGCAGCGGCGCGCCCGACGCCGGCACCCCCGACGTGAAACTGGGCCAGCACGTGGAGATCGTGTTCGACCCCGCCAGCGCCAGCTGCAGGATTCTTCAAGCCTATGTCGACCCCGACATCGTCGGCCTGGTGTCCAGCGTCTCGCCGCTCGTCGTGGCCGGCCAGGCGGTGCTGGTGAACACAGACGCCGCCCTGGCCCCGCCCACCGTCTTCGAAGGCGTGGCCGATGCCAGCGCGCTGAAGGTGGGCGACCGCGTCGAAGTGCACGGCAGCGCGCTCGCCGCCGGCGGCCTGCAGGCCAGCCGCATCGAGCGCAAGCCCGCCACCGACACCTGGGTGCGCGTGAAGGGCACCATCGCCGGCCTCTCGGCCAGCCAGTTCGCGCTGGGCGGCCTGACCGTCAAGCGCGACGGCGGCACCACGATCGACCCCGCCGGCAGCACGCTGGCCGACGGCCAGACCGTGGTGGTCTGGAGCACCGGCGCGGTGGCCGGCGACGGCAGCGTCACGGCGCGCGCGATCCGGCTGGCGCAGCGTTCGCTGGCCGACGGCCAGGCGGTGCGCATCGAAGGCCCGGTGTCCGGCTGCAGCGCCAGCCCCTGCGGCACGCCGCTGGTGGACGGCCTGGCGGTCGACCTGGACGGCGCCAGCTTCAGCGCCGGCGTGGCGGCCGACGTCGCCAACGGCGTGGCCCTGCGGGTCGAAGGCACCTGGGACGCCGCCAAGGGCCATGTGGCGGCCACCAAGGCCGCGGTGCGCCAGCACGACAGCACGGCCGGAGAGGTGACGCTCATCGGCCTGGTTGCCGACTACGTGAGCGGCACCGACTTCACGGTGCGCGGCGTGTCCGTCGGCACCGGCGGCGGCACCACGGTGGCGGCCGGCTGCACGGTGGCGCCAGGGCAAATCGTGGGCGTGAAGGGGCACGTGGAGTCGTCGCGCGTGATGGCCACGCGCATCGACTGCCTGGCCTTGACCGACGGCACCACGCTGGACATCTTCGGTGGCCTGCTCAACGTGGACACCACGGCGAAGACCTTCAACCTGACCGAAGGCGCCTACAAGGACTACACGCTGACCTGGGACGACGACAGCGTGTTCGGCAACGGCCTCACCGGCGCCACCTTGTCCAGCGGTCTGCGCGTGGGGCTGCGCGCGGTGCTGACCGACGGCCGGCTGCTCGTGAAGCGCATGGTGGCCGACCCGGTGCCGACCAACCTGCCGCCAGGCGTGCAGATCTTCGGCAACCACGGCATCGCGCACGACGTGAGCGCCACGTCGCTGACGGTCGGCACGATCACGATGAACCTGGTCCCCGGCACCAGCACCGTCAACGGCACCGTGGTCGACGGCACCCAGGTGCGGACCTGGTTCTACCGCACCAGCGGCAGCGCGCCGTGGACGGCGCTGCAGGTCAACCAGATCGTCTGGAACTGAGGCCCCGAACCGCACCGAAGGCCGCCCGGGACTGCTGGTCCCGGGCGGCCATTTCGCTTCTGCGGTGCGGACGCGGCCGGGCTGCAGCCTTCAAGTTCCAGCGCCGGGGCGCCGAAATAGGCATCAGTTCCCCTGACTCCTGGCGAAGAAACCACTCCATGAACCTCACTGCGCTTTCGGTGGTCCGGCACCGGCTGCAGGTCGGCGCGCCGCTGCCCTTCAACGTGCGCAACGCCGACCGCACGCTGCTGCTCGCGGCCGGCCAGCGCGTGCAGGACGAAGCCCAGCTGCAGCAGCTGTTCGAGCGCGGCGCCCTGGTCGACCTGGCCGAGCTGGCGCCGGCGCCCGAGACCGTGGACCACCTGCCGCGCGAAGCGCTGCCGCAGCGCTGGAAGCAGTGCCTGAGCCGGGTCTCGAACGCACTGCGCCACGCGCCGCACGAGGACTTCCAGAGCGCGCTGGACGACGCCGCCACGCCGGTGCTGGCGCTCATCGCGCGCGACCCCGATCTCGCGATCTTCCAGATCCTGCGCAACGAAGGCGGCGCCACCACGGCCTACGGCGTGCGACGTTCGGTCGCCAGCGCCACCACGGCGTACCTGGTCGCGCAGCGCCTGGCCTGGGACAACGACGCGATGACGCGTGTGTTCAAGGTCGCGCTGACGATGAACCTCTCGATGCTGGACCTGCAGGGCGACCTGGCGCACCAGCGGACACCGCCCACTTCGGCGCAGCGCGCGCTGCTGCAGTCGCACCCGCTGCGCAGCCGCCAGATGCTGGAAGCCGCCGGCGTCTCCGACGCCGACTGGCTGCTGGCCGTGACGCGCCACCACGAACTTGAAGACGGCAGCGGCTACCCCAGCGGCTGCACCGACGTCGGCGACCTCGCCTCGCTGGCGCGGCGCGCCGACGTCTACACCGCCAAGCTGGCGTCGCGCAACTACCGCGAAGCGCTTTCGGCCGACATCGCCGGCCGCCAGATCTTCATGCAGGACCCTGGCCATCCGATGACGGCGGCGCTGGTGAAGGAGTTCGGCATCTACCCGCCGGGCTGCTGCGTGCGGCTGGCGTCGGGCGCAGTGGGCATCGTGGTCGAACGCGGCCCGACGGTGACGACGCCGGTGGTGGCCTGCCTGACCGGGCCCGACGGCGCCGCGCTGCCGCTGCCGATGCGCCACGACACCAGCGAGGCACGCCACCGCGTGGTGGCCATCGTCGGCGAGCGCAACGTCAACGTGCGCATCACGGCCGAGAAGCTGATGGCGGCGGCGCCGCGCTGAAGCTTGCCAGCGCGGCCAAGCCGCGCTGAGAAGCGCCGGCGTGGTCACGCCGCGCTGAAACGCTCCAGCGCTGTGCCGGCGACGCGGCAGATGCGCCAGTCGGGCATCACCGTCGCGCCCATGCCTTCGTAGAACGCGATCGCGTTCGCGTTCCAGTCCAGCACGCTCCATTCGAAGCGGCCGCAGCCGCGTTCCACCGCCAGCGCAACCAGCTTTCGCAGCAGCGCGCGGCCGATGCCGGCGCGACGGTGCGCCGGCTGCACGTACAGGTCTTCCAGGTACAGCCCGGGCCTGGCCAGGAACGTCGAGAAGTTGGTGAAGAAGAGCGCGAAGGCGACCACCGCGCCTTCGACTTCGGCCACCAGCGCTTCGGCCACGGGCCGTTCGCCGAACAGGTGCGGGTGCAGTTTCTCCGGCGTGGTCTGCACCAGGTGCGTCAGTTTCTCGAACTCGGCCAGCTCGAAGATCAGGCCGCTGATGGCCGGCAGGTCGCGCGGCTCGGCGGCTCGCAGCGTGAAGGCGGGTGGGGTGTTCATGGGCGGGATTCTCGCCGCGGCCCTAAAGTCGCGGCCGATGGAATCCCCGAACGACACCGTCTACCAGGCCCGCTGCGCCTGGACCGACGAATGGCTGCCG
This sequence comes from Rubrivivax sp., assembly GCA_044224175.1. Taxonomy (GTDB): domain Bacteria; phylum Pseudomonadota; class Gammaproteobacteria; order Burkholderiales; family Burkholderiaceae_C; genus Rubrivivax. Next base: position 19,107 of record JBGAKY010000037.1, read on the forward strand.
GTGCGCGGCCTGCGCTACCACGTGCTGCGCTGGGGCAGCGCGAACGCGGAGCGTCCGCCCCTGGTGCTGCTTCACGGTTGGATGGACGTGGCCGCCTCGTGGCAGTTCGTGGTCGACGCGCTGGCCGAGACCGAAGGCGCCGGCCGGCCGGTGCTGGCCCCCGACTGGCGCGGCTTCGGCCTCACCGAGACGCCCGCGGCCGACAGCTACTGGTTCCCCGACTACCTGGCCGACCTGGACGCCCTGCTCGACCGCCTGGCACCCGAAGGACCGGTCGACCTGTTGGGCCACAGCATGGGCGGCAACATCGCGATGACCTACGCCGGCCTGCGGCCGCAGCGCATCCGCCGGCTGGTCAACCTGGAAGGCTTCGGCATGCCCGAGACCCAGCCCGAGCAGGCGCCGCAGCGCCTGGTGCAGTGGCTGGACGAGCTGAAGTCGCCGATGGCGCTGAAGACCTACGCCAGCCTGCCCGAAGTGGCGGACCGGCTGCGCAAGACCAACCCGCTGCTGCCGGCCGACAAGGCCGCCTGGCTGGCCCCGCACTGGGCGCGCCAGGGCGAGGACGGCCGCTGGCACCTGCTGGGCGACCCGGCGCACAAGCGCGTGAACCCGGTGCTCTACCGCAAGGCCGAGGCGCTGGCCGCGTGGCGGCTGATCAGCGCGCCGCTGCTCTGGATGGAAGGCAACCTGACCGACATCGAGAAATGGTGGGGCCACCGCTACCCGCGCGCCGACTTCGAAGCCCGACTGGCCGTGGTGCCGAAGGTCGAACGCGAGGTGCTCGCGCCCAGCGGCCACATGCTGCACCACGACCAGCCGCAGGCGCTGGCGCGCCGCCTGTCCGCCTTCCTGGCATGAGAAAATCCGCCGTTTACCCCAGCACCCCAAGCCCATGGACATCGAACACATCAACTCGATCGGCACGCTGCTCGCCGACCTGAGCGCGCGCACCGAGCAGCTCCGGGGGTATCTTTGACTACGACCGCAAAGCGCTGCGGCTGAACGAGGTCAAGGCGGCGCTGGAGAACCCCAGCGTCTGGAACGAGCCCAAGCGCGCCCAGGAACTGGGGCGCGAGAAGAAGAGCCTGGAGACCGTGGTCGAGACCATCGACCACCTGCACGGCAATCTCGCCGACAACACCGAGCTCTACGAGATGAGCAAGGCCGAAGGCGACGAGGCCGGCCTCGCCGCGATCGAGGCCGACGCCCACAAGCTGCGCGAGACGGTGGAGCAGCTGGAATTCCGCCGCATGTTCAGCAACCCGGCCGACCCGCTGAACTGCTTCGTCGACATCCAGGCCGGCGCCGGCGGCACCGAAGCCTGCGACTGGGCCGCCATGCTGCTGCGCCAGTACCTGAAGTACTGCGAACGCAAGGGCTTCAAGGCCGAGGTGATGGAAGAGACCGAAGGCGACGTCGCCGGCATCCGCAGCGCGACGATCAAGATCGAAGGTGACTACGCCTTCGGCCAGCTGCGCACCGAGACCGGCGTGCACCGCCTGGTGCGCAAGAGCCCGTTCGACAGCTCGGGCGGGCGCCACACCAGCTTCGCCAGCCTGTTCGTCTACCCCGAGGTGGACGAGTCGATCGAGATCGAGATCAACCCGGCCGACGTGCGCACCGACACCTTCCGCGCCAGCGGCGCCGGCGGCCAGCACATCAACAAGACCGATTCCGCGGTGCGGCTCACCCACATTCCCACCGGCATCGTGGTGCAGTGCCAGAACGACCGCAGCCAGCACCGCAACCGCGACGAGGCCTGGCAGATGCTCAAGAGCCGCCTCTACGAGCACGAGATGCGCAAGCAGCGCGAAGCGCAGCAGAAGCTGGAAGACAGCAAGACCGACGTCGGCTGGGGCCACCAGATCCGCAGCTACGTGCTCGACCAGAGCCGCATCAAGGACCTGCGCACCGGCGTCGAGATCAGCAACACGCAGAAGGTGCTGGACGGCGACCTCGATGCCTTCATCGAAGCCAGCCTGAAGCAGGGCCTGTGAGCTCGCGCCGCTACGACGCGCTGCTGTTCGACCTGGACGGCACGCTCATCGACAGCATGCCGCTGCACCATGCGGCCTGGGCGCGCTGGTTCTCGCAGCAGGGCCTGCCCTTCGACGAGGAAGGCTTCTTCGAAGCCACCGCCGGCCGCACCAACGACGAGATCCTGCGCGACCTGTACCCGGGCAGCGACGCCGGCCACCGCGCGCAGATGGCCGAACAGAAGGAAGCGCTGTACCGTGAAGAGGCGCGGCGTTCGCTGCAGGCAACATCGCGGTCGCGTTCGAACGCTTCGGCCTCGACCGCCTGGTGGCCACCGTCACCAGCCCGGAAGACGGCCTGCGCGGCAAGCCCCACCCCGACATCTTCGAGGAGGCGGCGCGCCGCCTGGGCGTGGCGCCCGCGCGCTGCCTGGTCTTCGAAGACGCGCCGCTGGGCGTGGAAGCGGCGCGCCGCGCCGGCATGCACGCGGTGGCGCTCACCACCACGCTGCCGGCCGCCGCGTTTTCCGCCTACGACAACCTGCGCCACGCGATGGCCGACTTCGTCGGCTTCGACCCCGACACCCTGACCCCGGAAGAGACCCACCATGCGTGAAGGCCCCGCCACCGTCATCCGCCGCCAGGACTACGCGCCGCCGGCGTTCTGGATCCGCAAGGTCGAGCTCACGTTCGACCTCGACCCCGCGAAGACCATCGTCGCCAGCAAGCTGCACATCGAACGCAACCCGGCGCTGGCGCCGCAACCGCTCACGCTGCACGGCGAAGACCTGAACCTGCTGCGCGTGATGGCCGGCGGCGAGAGCGTCTCCTTCCGCCAGGAAGGCGGACTGCTCGTCATCGACAACCCGCCGGCGGCCGACAGCTTCGTGCTCGAGATCCGCAACACGGTGGCACCGGAGAAGAACAGCCAGCTCTCGGGGCTGTACACCTCGGGCGGCGGCTTCTTCACCCAGTGCGAGGCCGAAGGCTTCCGCCGCATCACCTACTTCCTGGACCGGCCCGACGTGATGGCGGTCTACACCGTCACGCTGCGCGCCGACAAGGCGAAGTACCCGGTGCTGCTGTCCAACGGCAACCTGCTGGAGCAGGGGGCGCTGGACAACGGCCGCCACTTCGCCACCTGGCACGACCCCTTCCCCAAGCCGAGCTACCTGTTCGCGCTGGTGGCCGCCGACCTGGTGTGCCGGGAGCAGAAGGTGCGCACGCGCGGCGGCCGCGACCACCTGCTGCAGGTGTACGTGCGACGCGGCGACCTGGGCAAGACCGAGCACGCGATGGCCTCGCTGGTGGCCAGCGTGGTGTGGGACGAAGCCCGCTTCGGCCTGGCGCTGGACCTCGAGCGCTTCATGATCGTCGCCGTCGAGGACTTCAACATGGGGGCGATGGAGAACAAGGGCCTCAACGTCTTCAACACCAAGTACGTGCTGGCCAGCCCCGCCACCGCGACGGACGACGACTTCGCCGGCGTCGAGAGCGTGGTCGGGCACGAGTACTTCCACAACTGGACAGGCAACCGCGTCACCTGCCGCGACTGGTTCCAGCTTTCGCTGAAGGAAGGCCTCACGGTCTTCCGCGACCAGGAGTTCTCGATGGACATGGTGGCCAGCCCGACGGCGCGCGCCACCATCCGCATCGAAGCCGTGCGCTGGCTGCGGTCGGTGCAGTTCGCCGAGGACGCCGGCGCGATGGCGCACCCGGTGCGGCCCGACAGCTACTCGGCCATCGACAACTTCTACACCGCCACCGTCTACGAGAAGGGCGCCGAGCTCGTGCGCATGATGCAGACGCTGGTGGGCCGCGAAGGCTTCGCGCGCGGCATGGCGCTGTACTTCCAGCGCCACGACGGCCAGGCCGTCACCTGCGACGACTTCGCCCAGGCGGTGGCCGACGCCAACCCCGGCAGTGCGCTCGCCGGCGGGCTGGCCACCTTCAAGCGCTGGTACTCGCAGGCCGGCACGCCGCACCTGTCGGCACGCGGCCACTACGACGCCGACGCGAAGCGCTACACGCTGGTGCTGGCGCAGCATGGCCAGCCCTCGCCCGGCCAGCCCTCGAAGGAACCGGTGCTGATCCCGGTGGTGATGGGCCTGGTGGGCCACGACGGCCGCGAACTGCTGGCCGAACGCACCCTGGTGCTGGACCAGCCCGGCCAGACCTTCGTCTTCGAAGGGATCGAAAGCGCGCCCGTGCCTTCGCTGCTGCGCGGCTTCTCGGCGCCGGTGATCCTGGACGACGGTCTGCCCGACGCCGAACTGCTGGTGCTGCGGGCGCCCGACCGCGATCCCTTCAACCGCTGGGAAGCCGGCCAGCGCCTGACGTTGCGCCGCCTGCTGGCGGCGCTGGCCGAAGAGACGCCGCCGCCGCTGGACGAGCCCTTCGTGGCCGCCATGCGCGCCGTGCTGCGCCACCCGGCGCTGGACCCGGCCTTCAAGGAACTGGTGCTGACGCCGCCTTCGGAGACGTACATCGCCGAACAGGTGGCGCTGGTCGACCCGCAGCGCATCCACGGCGTGCGCCGCCACCTGCGCCAGGAACTGGCCACCCGCCTGCACGACGACTGGGCCTGGGCCTTCGACGCCCACCAGGTGAAGGAAGGCTACGCCCCCACGCCTGAACAGAAGGGGCGCCGCGCGTTGGCCAACCAGGCGCTGGCCATGCTGTGCCTGCACGCGGCGCGCAGCGGCAACCCGGTGTGGCCAGGCCGCGCCTACCAGCGCGTGAAGGACGCCGCCAACATGACCGAGCGCCTGGGCGCGCTGATCGCGCTGGTCGACGCCAATGCCGAACTGGCCGACGCCGCGCTGGAACGCTTCCACGCCGCCGCCGGCGGCGAGGCGCTGGTCATCGACAAGTGGTTTGCGGTGCAGGCCGGCGCCGACGAGCCCGAACACGGCGGCCGCGCCTTCGCACGCGTGAAGGCGCTGCTCAAGCACCCCGACTTCACCTTGCGCAACCCGAACCGCGCGCGCAGCCTGCTGTTCCCGCTGGCGATGAGCAACCCGGCCGCCTTCCACCGGGGCGACGCCGGCGGCTACGTGTTCTGGGCCGAGCGCCTGGTGGAACTGGACGCGCTGAACCCGCAGCTGGCGGCCCGCCTGGCGCGCGCCATGGACCGCTGGAGCGTGCTGGTCGAACCCTACCGCAGCGCCGCGCGCGAGGCCATCGTGCGCGTGGCGGCCCGCAACGACCTGAGCGACGACGTGGCCGAAGTGCTGGCCCGCGCGCTGGAAAGCGGACAAGCATGAGACACATCAGCCTGACGCAGTACCTGGTCGAGCAGCAGCGCGAGCACGGCCGCATCCCGCCCGAGTTGCGCCTGCTCATCGAAGTGGTCGCGCGGGCGTGCAAGCACATCGCGATCGCCGTCAACAAGGGCGCCCTGGGCGACGTGCTGGGCACCGCCGGCAGCGAGAACGTCCAGGGCGAGGTGCAGAAGAAGCTGGACGTCATCAGCAACGAGGTGCTCATCGAGGCCAACGAATGGGGCGGCCACCTTGCGGCGATGGCCAGCGAGGAGATGGATTCCATCCACGTGGTGCCCAACCGCTACCCGCAGGGCGAGTACATGCTGCTGTTCGACCCGCTGGACGGCAGCAGCAACATCGACGTCAATGTCTCCATCGGCACCATCTTCAGCGTGCTGCGCAAGATCGGCCACGCGCGCGGCGTTGCCGAAGAGGACTTCCTGCAGCCCGGCAAGCAGCAGGCCGCCGCCGGCTATTGCGTCTACGGCCCGCAGAGCACGCTGGTGCTGACGGTGGGCAACGGGGTGGCGATGTTCACGCTCGACCGCGAGACCGGCTCCTGGGTGCTCACGCAGGACAAGCTCTCGATCCCCGAGGACACCAGGGAGTTCTCGGTCAACATGTCCAACCTGCGCCACTGGGCGCCGCCGATGCGCCGCTACATCGACGAATGCCTGGCCGGCAGGACCGGCGCGCGCGGCAAGGACTTCAACATGCGCTGGGTGGGCAGCATGGTGGCCGACGTGCACCGCATCCTGATGCGCGGCGGCGTCTTCCTCTACCCCTGGGACCAGCGCGAGCCCGACAAGCCCGGCAAACTGCGCCTCATGTACGAGGCCAACCCGATGGCCTTCCTGGTGGAACAGGCCGGCGGCGTGGCCACCAATGGCCGTGAACGCATCCTGGACATCGTGCCCAAGCGATTGCACGAACGCGTCAGTGTGATGCTAGGCTCGCGGAACGAAGTCGAGCGCGTCACCTCTTATCATCAGGAATGAAGGCCCCGTTCGGTCGTTTCTGAACCGCGAGATCAGCCCATGACCGCATCACTCAATACGCATATTCAAACTCATTCACACATCGCCAGCAGCCTGATGGACGGCCCACCCGCCGCCCGCCTGCCCGGCGGGCGACCCGATGCCGGAGACGACCGCAAGATGGAGGCTTCGATGCGGCCCAAGACGCTGGCCATCATTGACGACGACACCGACTTCACCGACTCGTTCTCGGCCTTCCTGCGCGAACAGGGCGTGGAGGTCAGCGCCTTCGGCGACAGCAGCGACCTGCTGGCCAGCGAATCGCCCTTCGGCTACGAGTTCTACGTCGTCGACCTCATGCTGCCCGGCGTGGACGGCGACGAGATGATCCGCATCCTGCGCCGCCGCACCGACGCCGGCGTGCTGGTGGTCAGCGGCAAGGTGGGCCCCTCGGTGTTCGAGGCCGTCATCGACGCCGGCGCGGACATGTACCTGGAAAAGCCGGTCAGCCTGGAGCAGATCCTGCTGGTCGTGAAGGCCCTGCACCGTCGCGCCGTGCTGCGCGGCCAGCGTGAACAAGGCTGGACGGTGGACCTGCGCGCCAGCCAGCTGCTGGCGCCGGACGGCGCCAAGGTCGACCTGAGCGACACCGACATGACCGTGATGCGCGCCTTCCTCGACGCCGAAGGCGGTATCGTCACCCGCGAGACGCTCATCCAGCGCCTGGGCCGCGACGACGCCAGCACGCTGGACAACACCTTGCACGCCACCATCTACCGCCTGCGCCGGCGCATCGAGAAAGCCAGCAACAGCCTGGTGCCGCTGCAGTCCGAGCCGCGCATCGGCTACATCTTCCGCGCGCCGCTGAAATCCCTCTAGGATTCAGGCGGGTTCGACACCCTGGGGCAGGCTCAGGGTGAAGGTGGTGCCCTCGGGCGAGCTGCGCACCACCGCGCTGCCGCCCTGCAGGCGCATCGCCACCCGCACGATGTACAGGCCCAGGCCCTGCCCGGGCATGTCGGTGCGGCCGCGGGTGCCGCGTTCGAACAGCGTGCCCAGCAGCTCGGGCGGGATGCCGGGGCCGGCGTCGGCCACCTCGAACACCAGCGCCAGCGGGTCGTCGCTGTCGACCACGCGCAGCATCACGGTCGATCCCGGCAGGCTGTAGGCGAGCGCGTTGTTGAGCAGGTTGCGCAGCGCCAGCCGCATCAGGCCCACGTCCATCGCCGCCGTGCGCACCCGGCTTTCGCGCGCCACCTGCACGCGGGAACGGCCGTCGGGCGGCAGGTCGCCCAGGCACAGCTGCAGCAGCATGTCGATGTCGGTGTCGCGCAGCGGCGTCGGGCGCCGGCCCACCAGCAGCGTGGAAGCGGCCAGCAGGTTGTCCAGCGAACCGGTGATCTGGCGCAGCACGCCGCGCGCGCGGTCGATGCGCGTGCGCGCCGCCTCGCCTTCGGCCAGCTCGGTGCGCAGCGCCCCTTCCACGCCCTGCAGCACCGCCTGCGCGTTGTGCAGCGGCTGCCGCACCTCGTGCGAGATCACGTGCAGCAGCTCCTGCCGTTCGTCGGACAGCTTCTTCAGCTCGGCGGCCTGGCGTTCGGCCAGTTCGGAACGCGCGGTGGCGGCCGCGAGCTGCGCGCTGCGCTCGGATTCCTGCCGCTGCAGCCGTTCCATCGCGTAGCCCAGGTAGCCCACGTTGCCCCACAACGCGGCCAGCAGGCCGGAGATGAGCACGAAGGCGATGTCCAGCCCCAGCTGTCCCTGCGTGGCGCCCACCACGCCGTTGAGCTGCGTGCCCAGCCGCACCAGCAGCGCCAGCGCCAGCAGCCCGTAGGTGATGGCCACCATGCGCGCCGAACGGCTGTCGCGTTCGCGCGCCAGCCCGAAGGCCTCGTAGGCCAGCAGCGCCGAGGCCACCGCCACGAGCATCACGTTCAGGCCCACGCGCAGGCCGGGGCTGACCGGACCGGCCGCTTCGTAGACCCCGAAGGCCAGCACCACCGCCCCCACCGACAGCGCCGGTGGCGCCGGCCGGTCGCGTTCGCGCCGCAGCGCTGCCCAGCGCATGGCGTAGCCGGCGTAGCTGGCCAGGTTGGCCACTTCGTAGGTCAGCAGTTCGGGCGCGTTCGGCCGCAGGCCGAACAGCAGGTAGGCCGAGCCCGAGAGCGCCGCGCCGCCGCACCACAGCCCGGTGAGGCGCGCGTCGTGGCGACCGCGCAGCACGGTCCACACGGCCACCGGCATGAGCGTGTAGAGCAACCCGATCGAGAAGATCGTGGTGAACGGATCGAAGGGCAGCCGCATCATCTTGCGCGGCCGATGTTAGCGGTACCCTGCGCGAGAATGGTGCACTCGTACAAGGAACATGACATGGCAGACGGCAGCGACATCGGCCTCATCGGGCTGGCGGTGATGGGGCAGAACCTCGTGCTCAACCTGCTGTCGCGCGGCTGGCGCGTGAGCGTGTTCAACCGCCACACCGAGGTGACGCGCGAGTTCACCGCCCGCCACCCCGGCGCCGCGCTGCAGGGCGCCGACACGCTGGCCGCCTTCGTGGCCGGCCTGGCCCGCCCGCGCAAGGTGATGCTGATGGTGAAGGCCGGCGCGCCGGTGGACGAGGTCATCGCCCAGCTGCTGCCGCTGCTGGAACCGGGCGACGTGCTGATCGACGGCGGCAACAGCCTCTACACCGACACCGAACGCCGTGCCGCCGCACTGGAAGCGCGTGGCCTGCACTACCTGGGCACCGGCGTGTCTGGCGGCGAGGAAGGCGCGCGCAAGGGCCCGGCCATCATGCCCGGCGGCACCGCCGCGGGCTGGCAGGCGGTGCAGCCGCTGTTCGAGAGCATCGCCGCGCGCGTGGGCGGCGAGCCCTGCGTGGCGCACATCGGCCCCGGCGGGGCCGGCCACTACGTGAAGATGGTGCACAACGGCATCGAGTACGGCGACATGCAGCTCATCTGCGAGGCCTACGCCCTCTTCAAGGCGGCCGGCATCGGCGCCGCCGAAATGGCCGGCATCTTCGAGCGCTGGAACGAAGGCGCGCTGCAGAGCTACCTGATCCAGATCACCGCCAAGGCGCTGGCCGAAGTCGACCCGCAGACCGGCGGGCCGCTGGTGGAGATGATCCTGGACAAGGCCGGCCAGAAGGGCACCGGCATGTGGACCCTGGTCAACGCGGCCGAGAACGCGGTGGTGGTGAGCACCATCAACGCCGCCGTCGAAGCCCGCGTGCTGTCTTCGAAGAAGGCCGAACGGGTGGCCGCCAGCCTCAGGCTGACCGGTCCCCTGCCCGCGATCGGCGGTGACCGCGAAGCGCTGGTCGCCAAGGTGCACGACGCGCTCTACGCCAGCAAGATCGTAAGCTACGCCCAGGGCCTGGACCTGATGCGCACCATGGGCGCCAAGAAGGGCTGGGGCCTGGACCTGGGCCGCATCGCGGCGCTGTGGCGCGGTGGCTGCATCATCCGCGCGCGCTTCCTGGAACGCATCACCGAAGCCTGCCGCGCCGACTCCGGGCTCTCCAACCTGATGCTGGCGCCCTTCTTCAACGACGTGCTCACGCGCAGCCAGGCCGCCTGGCGCGAAGTGGTGGCGCTGGCCGTGACCCAGGGCCTGCCGGTGCCGGCCTTCGGCGCGTCCCTTGCGTACTACGACAGCCTGCGCAGCGCACGCCTGCCGGCCAACCTGCTGCAGGCCCAGCGCGACTTCTTCGGCGCCCACACCTACGAACGCGTCGACCAGCCCGAAGGCCGCTTCTTCCATACCGAGTGGCCCGAAGTGATCTGACGGGGCAGCCCATTCCCGATGCTGGTGCGCGCCGGCGCGGCGCGCACCAGCATCGAACGGCGGCACCAGCCTGGGCGCGTGCACGCTACTTGCGAATGGGTGCACCATGCCCGCACCTAAATCGAAGCCCGCGGCCGCCTCGGCCATCCAGGACTACCTGGAACGCCTGCACCGCGAACTGGTGGCCGTGACGGCCGGCCAGGTCGCCACCTACATTCCCGAACTGGCCAAGGCCGACCCGGCGCACTTCGGCATCGCCATCGCCACCGTGGACGGCCGCGTCTACGAAGTGGGCGACACGCGGGTGCCGTTCACCATCCAGTCGATCAGCAAGCCGCTGGTCTACGGCGTGGCGCTGGAAGACCGCGGTGTCGAGCGCGTACGCCGGGCGGTGGGCGTGGAGCCGTCGGGCGAAGCCTTCAACTCGATCAGCCTGGAACCCGGCAGCGGCCGGCCGCTGAACCCGATGATCAACGCCGGCGCCATTGCCACCAGTTCGCTGGTGGCCGGCGCCACGCGCGAGGAGCGGCTCACGCGCGCGCTCTCCGCCATGTCGGCCTACGCCGGCCGGCCGCTGGACATCGACGAGGCCGTGTTCGCCAGCGAACGCGACACCGGGCATCGCAACCGCGCCATCGGCCACCTGCTGCGCAACTACGACATCCTCACCGCCGACCCCGAGGACGCGCTGGACCTGTACTTCCGCCAGTGTTCCGTGCGCGTGGACTGCCACGACCTCGCGCTGGTGGGCGCCACGCTGGCCAACGGCGGTGTCAACCCGGTGACGGGCGAACGCGCGGTGAACGCCGACTGCACCGGCCCCATCCTCAGCGTGATGGCCACCAGCGGCGTCTACGACTTCACCGGCGAATGGGTCTACCGCGTCGGCCTGCCGGCCAAGAGTGGCGTCGGCGGCGGCATCGTGGCGGTGCTGCCGGGGCAGCTGGGCATCGGCGTCTTCTCGCCGGCACTGGACGAACGCGGCAACAGCGTGCGCGGCGTGCGCGCCTGCGAAGCCATCTCGCGCGACCTGGGGCTGCACTTCCTGCAGCCGCCGCGCGCCTCGGTCTCCAGCATCCGCGCCAGCTACACGCTGGCCAGCGTGCGCAGCAAGCGCCAGCGGCCGGCCGCCGAGGCGCGCCACCTGGCCGAGCATGGCGAGCGCGTGCGCGTGCACGAACTGCAGGGCGACCTGCGCTTCGCCACCATCGAACCCGTGCTGCACGACCTGGACGACGCCACCCGCCCGCTCGCCTTCGCGGTGCTGGACTTCAAGCGCGTGGGCCAGGTCGACCGCGCCGCCGCACGCCTGCTGGCGGCGCTGGTGGCGCGCTGCGCCGAACGCGGCCAGCACGTGGTGCTGACGCGCGTGCGCCGCGGCGACCTGCTGGCCGCGCTGGACACCGAACTGGCGCCGCACGCCGCCGCCGCGCTGGTGTACCAGCCGCAGCTGGACCTGGGGCTCGAGTGGTGCGAACGCATGCTGCTGCGTTCCAGGTCCGGCGCCGCGGCGCCACCCGCGGCGGCCCGGCTGGCCGACCACGGGCTGTGCGAAGGCGCCAGCGCCGAAGACGTGGCCTGGCTGGCGCCGCGCCTGCAGCGCCAGTCGCACGAACCCGGCGCGCTGCTGCTGCGCCGCGGCGAGACGGCCGACGCGCTGTACCTGCTGGTGCAGGGCCAGGTGAGCGTGGTGGTGGACCTGGCCGACGGCGGCCACAAGCGGCTGTCCACGCTGACGGCCGGCATGAGCTTCGGCGAACTGGCCTTCGTCACCGGCGGCCGCCGTTCGGCCGACGTGCGCGCCGACACGCCGGTGGAGTGCCTGGCGCTGGACCGCGCCACCTTCGCGGCGATGGAACGCGAACGCCCCGCGCTCGCGATCCGGCTGCTGCACAACCTGCTGAAGGCCAGTGCCGGCACCACGCTGCAGCTCACGCGCGAGGTGGCGGCGCTGGAAAGCTGATCAGGCCGCACCGCCCAGCGTTTCGAAGCGGCTCACCAGGCCGCCGTGGCGGGCGCGCCAGGCGGCCAGGCCCGGTGCCTTCTGCGGCTGCCAGCAGGCTTCCAGGAAGGCTTGCACCAGCTCGGCCGCGGCCGCGCCCACGGGGTCGTGGCGGTCCACGTCGTTGAAGATCGCGTGCCGCCCGTGCGCGAACACCGCCATCGCCCGCGGTGCCCCGCCGGCGCCGCGGAACCAGTGCACGCGGTCGTCCGGGCTCGCCGCGTAGCCGGGCATCACGGTGCGGTCGTCCTCGGTGGTGACGTGCAGCGAGGGCACTTCCAGCGAACGCAGCACGCGCGCCGTGTCTTCGCCGGCGAACGACGCCAGCCCGAACACGCCGACGGCCGAGATGCGTTCGTCGCGCAGGCGTTCGCCGCCGGCCAGCCGCGCGCCCCCCAGCAGCAGCGTCGTCTGCGCGCCCAGGCTGTGGCCCACCGCGGCGATGCGGCGGCGGTCGATCGCGGCCGCCCATTCGCCGGCGAGCAGCCGGTCGAGCACGAAGCGCAGGTCCTGCGTGCGTGCCAGCCTTTCGCGCACGAAGTCGCCGCGCCACTGGCGCAGCAGCCAGTCCAGCGGCCCCATCAGCCAGGACCTGCGGTCGCTGCCCACGTGCTGCACATGGGCGCAGGCGAAGCCGCGGTCGGCCAGCATCGGGCCCAGCCACGCGGCGTCGCTGCGGTCGCCGCCGAAACCGTGCGAGAACAGCACCAGCGGGACCGAGGGCCCGGCGTTCGCGGGCCAGTAGAGGCGCACGGGCACGGCGCGCGCGCGTGCGCCGTCCTGCCAGTCCAGGTCGCGCTGGTCCTGGACCGGCGCCGGGCCGGCGGCCAGCGCCTCGCCCAGCCCTGCGGCGGCGGCCGCGGCCAGCAGACGGCGGCGCGCCAGATGACGCGGCTGCAGTTCCATCGGTTCTCTCGCACGCCTCCCTCGCCCCCGAGGGTAGCCGAAGGCGCCGGTGCGAGCGAAGGCGAGAATGCGGGCATCGCACCGCACGACTCGAAGATGCCCCGCCCTTCCGCCTACAGCAGCCTGCCGCCGGCGAAACGAGTCGCGCTGACCCTGGGGCTGACGGTGACGCTGTGCGTGTCCATCGCCGCCGGCCTGGCCCTGGCGGTGCCCGACATGCCTTCGCTCCGGATCAACCTGATCTACTCGCTGTCCATCGGCCTGGGCATCGCCGTCTGCTCGCTGCTGATGGACCACCTGATGCCCTGGCCGGAGCCGCTGCGGCGCTGGCAGATGGCGCTGACCCTCGCGGTGGCCACGCCGCTGGGCTACAGCGGGGGCATCACGCTCGCGCGCCTGCTGTGCGACTGCGCGCGGCCCGAGCAGGCGTCGGGGCGCGCCGGCAGCCACCCGGCCGGGCTGGTGGCCACCGCGCTGGGCTCGCTGGCGGTGGGCGTGATGGCCTGGAACCACAGCCGCCTGCAGACCGAAGCCACCGCGCGCGCCAACGCCCAGCGGCTGGCCGCCGAATCCGAGCTGCGCGCCCTGCGTGCCCAGCTGCACCCGCACCTGCTGTTCAACACCCTCGCCCACCTGCGTGCGCTGATCGAAGAGGAACCGCCGGCGGCGCTTCGCATGATCGACCGCCTGATCCCCTACCTGCGCGGCACGCTCGATGGCGCGCGCAGCGAATCGGGCACGCTGCAGCAGGAGTTCGAACGCCTGCGCCACTACCTGGAGCTGATGGCGCTGCGCATGGGCCCGCGCCTCGACTGGCGTCTCGACCTGCCGGCCGACCTGCGCGCCATGAAGCTGCCTGCCATGCTGCTGCAGCCGCTGGTGGAAAACGCCGTCCAGCACGGCGTCGCGGCACAGCCTGGGCCGGGCACGGTGATGGTGGCGGCGCGTCGCGAAGGACCGGCCCTGGTGGTGCAGGTCCGCAACAGCGGCCGCCTGCGCAAGGACGCCGGGTCCGGCGGCGGCTACGGGCTGCAGCACGTACGGGAGCGCCTGGCTGCATTGCACGGCAACGCCGCAAGGTGCACGGTGGAGGAGACCGCCGCGCCGGAAGTCTGCGTCACCCTTCACCTGCCCGCATGAGCCCGGGTCCACGCGCCCTGGTGGCCGACGACGAACCGCGCCTGGCGCGTGCCCTGGTGCGCGCGCTGCGCGAGGCCTGGCCCGAACTCGAGGTCTGCGCGGTCGCCGAAGAAGGCGAAGCCGCACTGCAGCAGGCGCTGGCGCTGCGCCCCGACCTGCTGTTCCTGGACATCCAGATGCCCGGCCGCACCGGGCTGGAGATCGCCGCCGAGATCGCCGACGAATGGCCGGACGAGGCCGGGCCCTTGCCGCTGGCGGTGTTCGTCACCGCGTTCGAGCAGTTCGCGCTGGCAGCTTTCGAACGCGCGGCGGCCGACTACCTGCTCAAGCCCGTCACCCCCGAGCGCCTGGGCGCCTGCGTCGCACGCCTGCAGGAGCGGCTGCGCCAGCGCGCGGCGCCTGCGCCCGCGGCCGCCGCCGGCGAGGTGCGGCGCCTGCAGGCGCTGGCGGCGCAGTCCGCTGCTCCTGGCGCCGGAGTCGAGGACCGTTCACCGATCCGCGTGCTGCGTGTCGGCTTCGGCGACACCGTGCGCATCGTGCCGCTGGCCGACGTGCTGTGCCTGGAGGCGGTGGACAAGTACGTCAACGTGGTCACTGAAAGCGGCGAAGGCCTGGTGCGCCTGAGCCTGCGCGAACTGGCCGCTCGCCTGGAAGGCGTTCGTTTCGAGCAGGTGCACCGCGCCACGCTGGTGAACGCCGAACGCGTGACGCACGCGCAGAAGGACGCGCTGGGCCACTGGAGCGTGCACCTGCGCGGCCTGGCGCGACCGGTGAAGGTGAGCCGCGCCTTCGCGCACCTGTACCGGCCGATGTAGCGCCGCCCGGTCGGGCGCCTGAACCGCTTGCGCCGGGCGCCGACCCTTCGTCGCAAAGCGCCCTCGGCCCCTTCGGTCACCGGCCAGAGTGCCTTCCGTCGAAACGACGAGGAGGAACCATGACAGCCGCCATCCGCCTGCTCGCGACCCTGCCGCTGGTCGTGCTGCTGGGCGCCTGCGCCACCGCGGGCAACGAGAAGCTGCAGCAGCACACGCCTCGCGCGGCTACGACGTGGCGACGAAGGAACTGGTGGTGATGTTCGACGCCGCCGGCACCGTGAGCAAGATGACGATGCGCGAGTCGCAGGACGTGCGCCGCCAGGGGCTGCTGCATTGAAGCCGCTCGCACCGGTGGCCGCCATGGCGCTGGCCGGCTGCATGAGCACCGGCATCGTCACCATCGACCACGACGTCTACCTCGTGCACAAGAAGAGCGCCCAGCCGCTCTTCGGCTCGGCCGACGGTGTGGTGGTGGACCTGTACCGCGAGGCGGGCGACCATTGCCGTTCGCAGGGGCTGGCCGTCGAAACCGTGAGCCTGAACCAGGAGCGCACGGTCCTGCTGAGCCCGGGCAGCGCGACGCTGAAGTTCCGCTGCGTGCCGCCCGGGAAGTGACCCGGAGGATTCAGCCCGCCGCCGGCCGCCGACGCAGGGCGATGCCGGCGAGCGTGAGCGCACAGAACGCGGCCCCGGCGCCGAAGGTGGCGGCCGGCCCCATCGCCTGCCACAGCACGCCAGCGATGGCGCTCGATGCGAGCAGTGCCAGCCCGCTGGCCAGGTTGAACATGCCGTAGGCGGTGCCGCGCAGGTCTTCGGGTGCGCAGTCGGCCACCATGGCCGCCAGCAGGCCCTGCGTCATGCCCATGTGCACGCCCCAGAGCGCGACACCCAGGCCCAGCAGCGCCAGGTTCGACGCCGTCGCCAGCACGAGGTCGGCCACGATCAGCACCACCAGCCCGGCGGCCAGCAGCCGGCCGTGGTCCATGCGGTCGGACAGCGCGCCGAAGGGGTAGGCGGTGGTGGAATACACCAGGTTCATCGCCACCATCACGAGTGGCACCCAGGCCGCCGCCACGCCCAGGCTGGAAGCGCGCAGCACGAGAAAGGCTTCACTGAAGCGCGCCAGCGTGAACACCGCGCCCACCGCCACCACCCACCAGTAGGCCGGGCCCAGGCGGGCCAGCGATTCGCGCCGGATCGGGTTCACGGCGCCCGTGCGACGCTTGCCTTCGGGTTCGCGCAGGCCCAGCCCCAGCAGCGCCACCGAGAGCAGCCCGGGCACCACCGCGACCCAGAAGACGGCGCGGAAGTCGCCCGCCCACAGCAGCATCAGCGCGGTGGCCAGCAGCGGGCCGACGAAGGCCCCCACCGTGTCCAGCGACTGTCGCAGGCCGAATGCGGCGCCGCGCACGTCGGGCGGGGTGATGTCGGCCAGCAGCGCGTCGCGCGGCGCGCCGCGAATGCCCTTGCCGACGCGGTCGACGAAGCGCGCCGCCACCACCATGCCGGCCCCTTGCGCCAGCGCGAACACCGGCTTGGTGAAGGCGCCGAGCGCGTAGCCCGCCACCGCCAGGCCCTTGCGTCGGCCCAGCCAGTCGCTGAAGGCGCCGGAGAACACCTTGGTCACGAGCGCGGTCGACTCGGCGATGCCTTCGATCCAGCCCACCGCGGCCACGCTGACGCCCAGGGGACCCACCAGGAACAGCGGCAGCAGGCTGTGGATCATCTCGGAGGAGACGTCCATCAGCAGGCTGGTGAAGCCCAGCACCCAGACGCCGGGCGGGATGCGGCTGCGCGGCGGCGGGTTCACGGGGCTGCAAGGCAACAGGGCCCGCCATGAAGCGGGCCCTGCAGGGGAGTGGTGCCGGTGAAGAGAGTCGAACTCCCGACCTTCGCATTACGAATGCGCTGCTCTACCAACTGAGCTACACCGGCGAAGCCCGGCATTCTATCAGTGCCGGGGGCGCCGGACGGCCTGCAGGGCCGCGGCCACGATGCTGGCCGCGTCCACTTCGAAGTGGCGGCGCAATCGTTCACGCGTGTCGCTGCGGCCGAAACCGTCGGTGCCCAGCGTGACGTAGCGCGCGTCCACGTACTCGGCGATGAGCTGCGGCCAGGCGCGCACGTAGTCGGTGGCGGCCACCACCGGCGCATCGCCTGCCAGCAGGCGCGCCACGTGGCTCGGGCGCGGCGCGGCCTGCGGGTCGCTGCGGTCCTGGCGCTGAAGTTCGGCCGCCTCGCGCGCCAGTTCGCTGAAGCTGGTGACGCTGAAGACTTCCACCGCCAGCCGGTGCTGGTCGACCAGCTGGCCGGCGGCGGCCAGCACCTCGCGCAGGATGGCGCCGCTGCCCAGCAGGCGCACGCGGCCTGCGGCTTCCCGCGGTTCGTAGGTGCGCAGCCGGTACATGCCGCGCAGCAGGTCGGCGTGCGCCGTCTCCGGCAGGCTGGGCATGGCGTAGTTCTCGTTCATCAGCGCGACGTAGTGGAATTCGTCGTGCTGGTCTTCCAGCATGCGGCGCATCGCGTGGTCCAGGATCACCGCCGCCTCGCCGGCGAACGCCGGGTCCCAGGCCCGGCAGGTGGGCACGGTGGAAGCCACCAGCAGGCTGCTGCCGTCCTGGTGCTGCAGGCCTTCGCCGCCCAGCGTGGTGCGGCCCGCGGTGGCGCCGAAGAGGATGCCGCGCGCGCGTTGGTCGGCGGCGGCCCAGATGAGGTCGCCCACGCGCTGGAAGCCGAACATCGAGTAGTAGATGTACACCGGCAGCATGGGCAGCCCGTGCACGCTGTAGCTGGTGGCGGCGGCAATCCAGCTGCTCATCGCGCCGGCCTCGTTGATGCCTTCTTCCAGCAGCTGGCCGTCCTTCGACTCGCGGTACCAGAGCATGGAGCCCGCGTCCTCGGGCTCGTAGCGCTGGCCGCCGGGGGCGTAGATGCCGATCTGGCGGAACAGGCTGGCCATGCCGAAGGTGCGCGCCTCGTCGGCCACGATGGGCACGATGCGCGGGCCCAGCGTGGGGTCCTTCAGCAGGTTGCCCAGCAGGCGCACCGCGGCCATCGTGGTGCTCATCTCCTTGCCGGCGGCATTCACCGCGAACTCGCCCCAGCCCGCCAGCGGCGGCACCGGCAATGTCGGCGCGGCCGCGTTGCGGCGCGGCAGCGAGCCGCCCAGCGCGGCGCGGCGCTCGTGCAGGTAGCGCATCTCGGCGCTGTCATCGGGCGGCTTGTAGAAGCGCAGCGCGTCGCAGTCGGCGTCGGACAGGGGCAGCGCAAAGCGGTCTCGGAAGGCGACCAGCGCTTCCAGGTCCAGCTTCTTGGCCTGGTGCGAGGTCATGCGGCTTTCACCCGCCCCGCCCATGCCGAAGCCCTTCTTGGTCTTCGCCAGGATCACCGTCGGCCGCCCGCGGTGCGCCTTCGCGGCGGCGAAGGCCGCGTGCAGCTTGCGGAAGTCGTGGCCGCCGCGCTTGAGCGCGTCGATCTCGGCTTCGCTCATGTGGGCCACGAGCTTCTGCACCTCGGGGTCCTGGCGGAAGAAGTGCTCGATGTTGTAGGCGCCGTCGTTCGCGCCCAGCGTCTGGTACTGGCCGTCGACCGTGCGCGAAAGCGCACGCAGCAGCACGTGGCGGGTGTCGCGCGCGAACAGCGCGTCCCAGTCGCTGCCCCACAGCACCTTCACCACGTTCCAGCCGGCGCCGTTGAACAGCGATTCCAGCTCCTGGATGATCTGGCCGTTGCCGCGCACCGGCCCGTCGAGACGCTGCAGGTTGCAGTTGATGACGAAGCTCAGGTTGTCCAGCTGCTCGCGCGCGGCCAGCGTGAGGCCGGCGATCGATTCCGGCTCGTCCATCTCACCGTCGCCGAACACGCCCCAGACATGGCGTCCTTCGGTGGCCAGCAGCCCGCGGTGCGCCAGGTACCGCATGAAGCGCGCCTGGTAGACGGCGTTCAGCGGTCCCAGCCCCATGGAGCCGGTGGGGAACTGCCAGAAGTCCGGCATCAGCCAGGGGTGCGGGTACGAGCACAGGCCGCCGCCGGCGCCGCCGGCCAGTTCCTGCCGGTACCGCGACAGCTGTTCCTCGCTGAGGCGGCCTTCCAGGAAGGCGCGCGAATACACGCCGGGCGCCGAATGGGGCTGGAAATACACCAGGTCGCCCGCCTGCCCGTCTTCGCTGGCGCGGAAGAAGTGGTTGAAGCCCACTTCGAAGATCTCGGCCGCCGACGCATAGCTGGCGATGTGGCCGCCCAGTTCGCCGTAGGCCTGGTTGGCGCGCACCACCATCACCAGCGCGTTCCAGCGCATGATGGCCGTGAGCCGCTCTTCGACCCGCAGGTCGCCCGGGTAGGCGCCCTGGCGGTCGACGGGAATCGTGTTGCGGTAGGCCGAGAACGGCGGCACGTGCGGCACGATGCCCAGCCCCTGCGCCTGCTCTTCCAGCTGTTCCAGCAGGAACAGGCCGCGTTCGGGGCCGGCCTGGGCCACCACGGCCTGCAGCGCGTCGAGCCATTCCTGCGTTTCCTGCGGGTCGCGGTCCGCCGCGGCGGGAGGGGTGGGGTCGGCGCCGGTGGCCATGTCGGGAAGGTGTCGTCGGGCAAAGGGGGCAGGGGCCAGTCTACGGGCCGGCATGCCCCGCTGCAGCACAGGGTTTGCCGTAGGTGAAGGCGGTGCTTCCGGGTGTGAACGGGACCCCGCGCAGCCTCACATAGAATGGCGCCGCCCGTCGAGGACGCCGCCTTTCGCGGCCCCGGCGCCGGGGCCGGCACGCGCCCCAGATCCCAAGGAAGACGAATGACCAGTTCCCTCATCGCACGACGCCTGCTTGCCGTCGTGCTGGCTGCCGGCTCCCTGCTCCTGGCCGGCTGCGGCGGCAGCGGCGGCAGCGGCGGCGGTACCGCGCAGTGGCGCGTGCTGAACCTGAACCCCGAGGTGTCGTCGGTCGACGTCTACACCGGCAACGACCTGCAGTTCGGCGCCGTCGCCACCGGCACCCTTTCGGGCGGCTACAAGTCGATCGACGCCAACAGCTACGCCGTCAAGATCACCAGCACCGGCAACCCCACCGCGCTGCTGCAGCAGACCTTCTCGCTGTCCAAGGACAAGCACTACACGGGCATCGTCACCGGCCGTTCGGGTTCGGTGAAGATGATCACCCTGCCCGAGGACGACGACACCAACAACATCACCTCGGGCAACGCCAAGGTCCGGATCTACAACGCGACCACCGATGCAGGCGCGTTCGACATCTACATCACCGCGCCCGGCGTCACCGACCTCACCGACCAGACGCCCACGGCCACCAACGTGACGGCCGCGCAGCTTTCGGGCTACCGCGACCTCAGCGCCGGCAACTACCGCCTGCGCATCACCGGCACCGGCGACAGCAGCGACGTGCGGCTGGACGTTCCTTCGATCGACTTCGCCTCGCAGCAGTTCTCCACCCTGGTCATCACCGCCGGCACCGGCGGCGTGCTGGTGAACGCCTCGCACCTGGTGCAGCAGGGCCCGCTGACCTCGCTGCCCAACACGCAGGCCCGGCTGCGCGTGGTGGCCAGCGCCGAGAGCCGCGGCACGGTCTCGGTCCAGCTGGACGGCAACACCGTCGCCGCCGGTCTGCGTTCGCCCACCATCGGGCCGTACCTGCTGCTGGACAGCGGCGACCACACGGTGAACGTGCTGCTCAACGGCACCAGCGTCAGCAACGCCACCCGCACGCTGGCCGCCGGCGGCGACTACACGCTGCTGGCCTACGGCACCGACGCCCTGCCTTCGGTGCAGGTGGTGGCCGACGACAACCGGCTGGCCGCCGCCGGCCGCTTCCGCATCCGGCTGGTCAACGCGGCTTCCACGGCCGACCCGCTGACGCTGTCGGTCGACTTCGCGGCGCTGGTGAGCGACGTGCCGGTGGGCACCGCCTCCAGCTTCGCGATCGGCACCGCCAACACCGCGGCGACCGCGCGGCTGGACGTCACCTCCAGCTCCGGCGTCGATTCGCTGTTCAGCGCCACCGACATCAGCCTGCAGCCCTTCGGCGTGTACACGGTGTTCATGCTGGGCGGCAACGCCACGCCCACCGGCGTGTTGCGCAAGGACCGCTGAAGCGGCCTTTTTGCGGACATTCTCGCTTCCGGCCAGGGGGTGGCTCACGCTGTGAGCCACCCCCTTGTCACATTCGGGTCCATCGGCGGCGCATGGGGCGCTGCCGCAGAGAACCGCCAGGAGCGAGCACCATGGACCAGGCCACCTTCGCCTTCGACCCCCGCAGCGCCGAGGCTTGCGACGACGCAGGCTTCCAGATCGGCTGGGACCATGCCCACCACGGCCTGGTGCCGCCGCCCGGGCTGCTGCTGGAAGGCACGCCGGTGGGCCAGGGCTGGCGCGCCGGCCGCGCCGTCTTCGGCGGCCGCACGCTGGCCGCCACGCGCCACGTGCGCCAGTGGCTGGCGCTGCGCACCCAGGCCTGGCGGCGCGGCATCGCGTTCGAGACGGTGCAGGTCACGGCGCACTACCTGGGCCAGATCGAGGCCACCCACTGCCCCGTCACGCGCCAGCCGCTGGGCGGCTGCCACGCCAGCGCACCGGTGGTGGAGCGCCTGAACACCCAGGCCGCCTACGCGGCCGGCCACCTGGCGGTGCTGAGCGCCGCCGTCGCCGACGCGAAGGCCGCGCTGGGCGACCCGCGCGAGGCGCTGGCGCGCGCGGCGCGCATCGAAGCCGGCATCGAATCGCCGCTGGAAGGCCTGTCGGTGGCCGACTGCTGCCGGCTGGCGGTGCTGATGAGCTTCGCCACCCCCCTGCCCTTCGCCGAGGCGGCGCGCGTACCGCTGCGCGTGCTGCCGCCGAACCGGGTGCGCCTGCTCAATGCCGTGCAGGGTCTGCAGCTGCTGGTGACGCGCCTGTTCGAAAGTGCCGGCTGGAGCACGCGCCTGCGCGAACTGGCCGACCGGCTGCCTGCGACCGACCCCGCGCTGCGGCACGACTTCCAGCTCTTCGTGGGCGCCTTCGCGGCGCGCCTGCCGGCCGCGGGCGCCGACGCTCTGGCCACCCGGCACGCGCTGGAAGACGCCTGGGCCTGCGAACGCGTGGCGCGCCGCTGGCAGGTGTTCGTGCTGGCGCTGGGCGAACAGGGCACGGAGAGGCTGCTGTCGCGCGTGGCCGAAGCCGGCGTGGCCGGCGTGCGCACGCTGGTGCACGAGCCCGCGCAGGCCACCGAAGGCTGGTCGCTCGCCTCGCGGGGCCGGGTGCTGGTGCCGCGCCGCCGGCGCGCGCAGCCGGCGCGTTCAGGCGACGGCGGGCTCGGGCAGCCGCACCGCCGGCAGGCCGCCTTCTAGCAGCGCGATCACCACCGGCGCCAGCGCCTCGTGGCTGAGCGTGCCACCGGCCTTCAGCCAGGTGAAGGTCCAGTTGATCATGCCGAAGAGCAGCATCGCCAGCGGCTTCGCCAGGTGGGCCGCCTTCAGGTCCGGCCGCTGGGCGGCGATGGCGTCGGCGAAGGCCGCCGTCACGCGCCGCTCGGCTTCCAGCACCTGGCTGCGTTCGGGTTCGTCGAGGAACTTCACGTCCTCGGTCAGCACGCGGTGGCGGTACTCGGCGCTGGCGTAGGCGCGCATGAAACGTGTCACCAGTTCGGGCAGGCGCTGCGCCGCCGGCAGGTGCAGCGCGGCGACGTCGTCCACCAGCGCTTCCAGTTGCGCCATGTGGCCGCGCGTGATCTGCGCCAGCAGGTCGTGCTTGTCGCGCACGTAGTGGTACAGGGTGGCCTTGCTCACGCCACAGGCGGCGGCCACCTCGTTCATCGAGGTGCCCGGGTAGCCGCGGGTGGCGAACAGCTGCGCCGCCGCAGCCAGGATCTGCTCGCGCTGGTCGTCGAAGCCGGGAGAGCGCGGCCGGGCCACGGGCGGGTCTCTATCGTTCGTCGAACGAGACCGTCACGCGCTCGGTCAGCGGGTGGCTCTGGCAGGTGAGCACGAAGCCGGCGTCCAGGTCGGCCTTCTCGAGCGCGAAGTTGCGGTCCATGCGCACCTTGCCTTCGATCAGCTTGGCGCGGCAGGTGGCGCAGACACCGGACTTGCACGAATACGGCACGTCCAGCCCGGCGCGAGACGCGGCGGCCAGGATGCTCTCGTCGCCTTCGCCGAACGGCACCTCGCGCGTGAGGCCGTCGCGCACGACGGTGATGCGCGCCGTGGCGGCGTCGCCCGGCTTGGGTGCGTGCAGCGTGGCGTCGGCCGCCGAGGGCGGCACGCCGAAGCGTTCGACGTGCACGTGCTCGCGGGCGATGCCGGCGGCCAGCAGCGCGGCTTCGACCTCGTCGTTCATCGCGTGCGGCCCGCAGACGAAGGTTTCGTCGACCGGACCGCACAGGCGCAGGAAGTCGGCCAGCTTGGCGGCGTCGATGCGGCCGCTGTTGAGCGGCGAGTCGACCGCCTCGCGCGAGAACACCGGGTGCACCGCCAGCTGGGTGAGGTGGCGGTTCTTCAGGTCCTCGATCTCTTCCTTGAACATGGTGCTGGCGGCGTTGCGGTTGCCGTACAGCAGCGTGCAGCGGATGCCGCGCGCCAGCGCCGTCTTCAGCAGCGAGAGGATGGGCGTGATGCCGCTGCCGCCGGCCACCGCGAGCAGGTGGCGCGGTTTCGCGGCCAGCGCGGCGCCGAAACGGCCCTGCGGCTCCATCACGTCGAGCCGGTCGCCGGCCTTCAGCGTGGCGTGCAGCCAGCCGGTGAAGAGCCCGCCCTCGACCTTGCGCACGCCCACGCGCAGCGCGTCGCCGGGGGCGGCGCAGATCGAATAGGAACGCCGCAGTTCCTCGCCGTCCACCCGGGCACGCAGCGTCAGGTACTGGCCGGGCTCGAAGCGGAAGCTGTCGGCCAGCGAAGGCGGCACGTCGAAGGTGACGGCCAGCGCGTCCTCGGTGTCGGGCCGCACGTCGCGGACGGTCAAGGGGTGGAAGTGCAGTCCGCTCATGGGGTGGCTCAGATCGGCTTGAAGTGTTCGAAGGGTTCGCGGCAGGCCAGGCAGCGGTACAGCGCCTTGCAGGCGGTGGCGCCGAAGGCCGAGAGGCGCTCGGTCTCGGCACTGCCGCAGCGTGGGCAGGGGACATTGCGGCCGCGGATGCGGATGGTGGTCTCCGCCGTGCTGCACGGCGGTGCGATGCCGTAGTCGCGCAGCTTGCGGCGGCCGGCCTCGCTGATCCAGTCGGTGGTCCAGGCCGGTGCCAGCTGGTGGCGCACGGTGATCGTGCCGAAGCCGGCGGCGTCCAGCGCCTGGCGCACACTCTCGGCGATGACTTCGGTCGCCGGGCAGCCGCTGTAGGTGGGCGTGAGCACCACTTCCAGGCCGCCTTCGGCTTCGCGCACGTCGCGCACGATGCCCAGGTCGCGCAGCGACAGCGCCGGCACCTCGGGGTCGGGCACGCGGTCGAGCACGTCCCAGGCGGCCTGCAGGTTCACCAGCGGCCCCCGGGGTGGGCGCGCTGCAGCGACTGCATCTCGGCCAGGATGAAGCCCATGTGCTCGCTGTGGCGGCCCAGGGTGCCGGTGCTGACGAAGGGCGTGGCCGCCGGCGGCGGCAGCTGCGCTTCGGACAGCACTTCGGCGACTTCGGCTTCCCAGGCTTCGCGCAGCGCGGCGCGCGAAGGGCCCAGGCCGCTGGCTTCGGCCTCGGCGTCCACCGCGTCGGCCGAGAACATCTCGCTCGTGTAGGGCCAGGCGCGTTCGAGTGCGGCCTTCATGCGGCGCGCCGACTCTTCCGTGCCGTCGCCCAGCCGCACCACCCAGTCGGCGGCATGCTGCTGGTGGTAGCGCGCTTCCTTCAGCGCCTTGCCGGCGATGCCCGCCAGTTCAGCGTCGGAAGACTTCTGCAGCCTTTCCCACAGCAGCTTCAGCCAGGTGGCGACCAGCAGGTTGCGCAGCACCGTGTCGGCGAAGTCGCCGCCCGGGCTGTGCGCGCTGGCCTTGCGCATCGGCTGTTCCACCAGCGTGAGGTTGCGGTAGTCGGGCTCGTCGCGCAGGAAGGCGAGCTGGTCCTCGTCGAACCCTTGGCCTTCGGTCTTCCCGGCATGCGTGAGCAGCGCTCGCGCCTGCCCCAGCAGGTCCAGCGAGAGGTTGGTGAGCGCGATGTCTTCCTCGATCACCGGGCCGTGGCCGCACCATTCGCCCAGCCGCTGGGCGTGGATGAGGCAGGTGTCGGCCACGCGCAGCAGGTATTCGACGCGCGGCGTGAGCTTGAGTCGGATGGACGCGGTCATGGCGGGGTCACATGTGGTTCACGGAGTCCGGCAGCTCGTAGAAGGTCGGGTGCCGGTAGACCTTGTCTTCCATCGGGTCGAAGTACATGTCCTTGTCGCCGGGGTCGCTGGCGGTGATGTCGCTGCTCTTCACCACCCACACGCTGGTGCCTTCCTGGCGCCGGGTGTAGACCTCGCGCGCCAGCTGCACCGCCATCGCCGCGTCGGCGGCGTGGATGCTGCCGCAGTGCTTGTGGTCCAGGCCCGCCTTCGGGCGCACGAACACTTCCCACAGGGGCCATTCGTTCTTCACGTCGGTCCTGGCGTCACTCATGCTGCTTGCTCCTTGGTGGCCTGCTTGCGCGCGTGGGCCAGTGCCGCGTCGCGCACCCAGGCGCCTTCGTCCCAGGCCCTGACCCGGGCGGCCAGGCGTTCCTTGTTGCAGGGGCCGTGGCCACCGACCACGCGCCAGAACTCGGCCCAGTCGATGGGGCCGAAGTCGTAGTGGCCGCGCTCGGCGTTCCACTTCAGTTCGGGGTCGGGCAGGCTCACGCCCAGCACCTTGGCCTGCTCGGCGGTGGCGTCGATGAACTTCTGCCGCAGGTTGTCGTTGCTGATGCGCTTGATGCCCCAGCGCGTGCTCTGCGCGGTGTTGGGGCTCTCGGCATCGGGCGGGCCGAACATCATCAGGCTGGGCCACCACCAGCGGTTCACCGCGTCCTGCACCATCGCGCGCTGGTCGGCGGTGCCTTCCTTCATCATCACGTACAGGCTGTCGAAGCCCTGGCGCTGGTGGAAGCTCTCCTCGCGGCAGATGCGCACCATGGCGCGCGCGTAGGGCGCGTAGCTGCAGCGCGTGAGCGGCACCTGGTTCATGATCGCCGCGCCGTCCACCAGCCAGCCGATGGTGCCGATGTCGGCCCAGTTCAGCGTCGGGTAGTTGAAGATGCTGCTGTACTTGGCCTTGCCGCTGTGCAGTGCGTCGACCAGCTGGTCGCGGCTGGTGCCCAGCGTCTCGGCGGCGGCGTACAGGTACAGGCCGTGGCCGCCCTCGTCCTGCACCTTGGCCAGCAGGATGGCCTTGCGCTTGAGCGTGGGCGCGCGCGTGATCCAGTTGCCTTCGGGCAGCATGCCCACGATTTCCGAATGCGCGTGCTGGCTGATCTGGCGCACCAGGGTCTTGCGGTAGTGTTCGGGCATCCAGTCCTTGGCCTCGATGAAGGCGCCGTCGTCGATGCGCGCCTCGAAGCGCGCTTCGAGCGCGGCCTCCTCGGCGCTGCGCACGGTCTTGCGCTCTTCCTTCGGAGCCAGGTCCATCGCTTGGGTGTACATGCGCTTCTCCTAGCGGGGTCGCTTGTCAATGACGCGGCGGGCCTTGCCCACCAGCGTGCGTTCGATCGAATCCGGCGCGCCCACGCTCACGGTGGCGGACACGCCGATCAGGTTCTTGATGCGGTTGCCCAAAGCGCCGGCCACCGCGTCGCGTTCGGCGTAGGCGTGTTCGGGTTGCAGTTCCACCAGCACCTGCAGTTCGTCCAGGGCGCCCGAACGCGTCACGACCAGCTGGTACTGGCCCGAGAGCTGGCCGTGCTGCAGCACCAGTTCCTCGATCTGCGTCGGGAACACGTTGACGCCGCGGATGATGAGCATGTCGTCGCTGCGGCCGACGATCTTGCCCATGCGGCGCATGCTGCGCGCGGTGGGCGGCAGCAGGCGCGTGAGGTCGCGCGTGCGGTAGCGGATGACCGGCAGCGCCTCTTTCGTGAGCGTGGTGAAGACGAGTTCGCCTTCTTCGCCGTCGGGCACCACCTCGCCGGTCTCGGGATTGATGATCTCGGGGTAGAAGTGGTCTTCCCAGATCACCGGGCCGTCCTTGGTCTCGATGCACTCGCACGCCACGCCCGGGCCCATGACCTCGCTCAGGCCGTAGATGTCCACCGCGTCCATGCCGGCGCGCACCTCGATGTCGTGGCGCATCGCCTCGGTCCAGGGCTCGGCGCCGAAGATGCCGATCTTCAGCGAACTGCTGCGCGGGTCGATGCCCTGGCGCGCCATCTCCTCGATGATCACCTGCATGTAGCTGGGCGTGACCATGATGATGTCGGGCCGGAAGTCGGTGATCAGCTGCACCTGCTTTTCGGTGTTGCCGCCGGACATGGGGATCACGGTGCAGCCCAGGCGCTCGGCGCCGTAGTGCGCGCCCAGGCCGCCCGTGAACAGTCCGTAGCCATAGGCCACGTGCACCATGTCGCCCGGGCGGCCGCCGGCGGCGCGGATGGAACGCGCCACCAGGTCGGACCAGCGGTCGATGTCGCCCTGCGTGTAGCCCACCACGGTGGGCTTGCCGGTCGTGCCGCTGCTGGCGTGCACACGCACCACCTTCCCGCGCGGCACCGCGAACATGCCGAAGGGGTAGTTCTCGCGCAGGTCGCCCTTGGCGGTGAACGGGAACTTCGCCAGGTCGGCCAGCGACTTGCAGTCCGAGGGGTGCACGCCCTTCCGCTCGAAGGCCTTTCGGTAGTGGGGCACGTGGTCGTAGGCGTGCTGCAGCGTCCACTGCAGGCGCTTCAGCTGCAGCGCCTGCAACTCGTCGCGGCTGGCGGTCTCGATCGGCTCGAGATCGCCCGGGGCGGGTGTCTTGACCGGCATGGCTTGTCTCCTTGCTACCTTGGCTTGCCCTGCGGCAGGTGGGCCAGCAGCGGCTTGCCCTTCATCGTGTAGGAACGGCCGCGAAACACGGCCACGGTGGCGCCCTTCTGGTTGGTGACGACGATGTCGTACACCCCGGTGCGGCCGCTCTTGCTCACCTCGGTGGCCACCGCGGTCAGCCGGTCGCCCAGGTGGGCGGCGGCGACCAGGTTGACGTCGAAGCCGGCCGCCACCGTGATCTCGTTGTAGCTGTTGCACGCGAAGGCGAACGCGCTGTCGGCCAGCGTGGTGATCAGCCCGCCGTGGCAGGTGTCGTGGCCGTTGAGCATGTCCTCGCGCACCGTCATCGCCAGCGTGGCGCTGCCGGGGCCGATGGCGGTGACCTCCATGCCCAGCATCTGCGAGGCGCGGTCGTCGGGCCACATGGCGTCGCGCGTGGCCTCGGCCACCTGCTGCGGAGTGGCCGTCTGCAGTTGCGGCATCAGCGGTCCTTGAACACGGCCGGGCGCTTGGCCAGGAACGCCGCCACGCCTTCGGCGAAGTCGTGCGCACGGCCCAGTGTGCGCTGGGCATCCGCCTCCAGCGTGATGGCGTCGGCGAAGTCCATCGCCATCGCGCTGTCCAGTGCGCGGCGCGTCTCGGCCAGCGCGCGGCTGGGCATCGCGGCCAGCCGGTTGGCCAGCGCGGCCACGGTGTCGGCCAGCGCCGCGTCTTCCACGCATTGCCAGATCAGGCCGATGCGCACCGCCTCCTCGGCCGGCAGCTTGTCGCCCGTCATCGCGTAGCCCAGCGCACGCGCGCGGCCCAGCAGGCGCGGCAGCAGCCAGGTGCCGCCGCAGTCGGGCACGAGGCCGATCTTGCTGAAGGCCTGGATGAAGCTGGCGCTCTTCGCCGCCACCACGAAGTCGCAGCACAGTGCGAAGTTGGCCCCCGCGCCGGCGGCCACGCCGTTGACGGCGGCGATCACCGGCACCGGCATCGAGCGCACGCGCATGGCCAGCGGCCGGTAGAAGCGCTCGATGGTGTCGCCGACGTCGGCGTCGGGCTTGATGGCGGGGTCGTTCAGGTCCTGCCCGGCGCAGAAGCCGCGCCCGGCGCCGGTGACGACCACCGCGCGCACCGAAGCGTCTTCGGCGGCGGCGTTCAGCGCCGGCAGCAGTTCGCCGTGCATCGCGGCGGTGAAGCTGTTCAGCGTGGCAGGACGGTTCAGCGTGACGGTGCAGACCGCCCCGCTGCGGGTCACGAGGACCGGCGCATCGGACACAGGCGTCTCCAGAGGATAGGTTATTCGACCGATCGGTCGGCGAATTCTAGGTTCACCCCGAAAACCCCTACGATCCGTACAAGCCCTGAGATGAGCGCCGAACCTTCCGACGACGACCTGATGCGCGCCTTCGCCGCCGGCGACCTGCGCGCCTTCGAATCGCTCTACGCCCGCCACCAGGCGCCGCTGTACCGCTTCGTGCGCCGGCTGCTGGGCAGCGCCGGCAGCGGCCACGTCGACGAGGTCTTCCAGGACACCTGGATGCGCCTGATCCAGGCGCGCGCGCGCTGGCAGCCGCAGGGCGCCACCTTCCGCACCTGGCTGTTCACGATGGCGCACCACCGCGCGGTCGACGTGCTGCGCACCGGCGGCCGCGAAGTCAGCACCACCCGCGGCGACGACGAAGACGAGGCCGAGCCCTGGCAGCCCGAAGGCGACGCCTGGCGCGACTGGCCGACCCCCGAAACGGAAGATCGCGCCTTCTGGCGCGCCGCCGGCCAGCGCCTGCTCGACTGCCTGGAAGGCCTGCCGCCGGCACAGAAGACCGCCTTCCTGATGCACCATGAAGACGGCCTGGGCGTGGCCGAACTCGCCAGCGCGCTGGAAGTGGGCTTCGAGACCGCCAAGACCCGCCTGCGCTATGCGATGAGCAAGCTGCGCAGCTGCATGGGCGCCTACCTGCCCCATGGAGTGGCTTCGTGACTCCTGACGACCGCCCCGACCGCCACCTTCAGGCCGCGCTGCGCCACGCGCCCGACGCGGGGGTGCAGGCGCCAGATGCGCTGCGCGACAGCATCGTCGCCGCCGCGCGCGCCGCGCTGGCCGCCGACCGCGCCGCCCTGGCGCCGAAGAAGCGCTGGTGGCAGGGCCTGTGGCCGACAACGCCCGCGGGACTGGGCGCTTCGGGCGCTTTCGCCACGCTCGCCCTGGGCGGCGTCATCGCCCTGCTCTGGCATGACGAGCCGCCACCGCCGCCGGTGGCACCCCCGGCTGAATTTCAAAGGTCGATCCCGGTCCCCGCAGCGCCGGCGGCCTTGCAGCCCGACGCGACCTCCGCCACGCCGAGCCTGCAGGTGGAAGAACGCCGCGAAAGCACCGCCAAGGCAGCGCCGGCCCGCCTGCGCGAAGCCGCGCTCCCGCGGGTGGCGGCCGAAGCCCGCAAGGCGGCCGCCAACGACGTGGCGGCGGCAGCGCCGCCTGTCCGGCCCCCGAAACGGCGGCCGCACCGGCGGCCGCGGCACCGGCGGCGAAGGCCAAGGACGCGGCGGAGGCACCCGCCACTGTTCCGACCGCCCTGCCCACCGCACCGGCGACCACCGCGGCACCGGCCTCACCAGCGGCACCCGCCGCCCCCGTCGCGACGGCCTCGCTCGAAGCCGTGTCCCCCGCGCGGACCCCGGCGCCCGCGCGCCTGGAGGCTTCGCGGCTGGCGGCCGGCCCCGCGGGCGCTGCGCTCGGGCGCGCGAGCGGGACGCTGCAGATCGCGCCCGGCGCCGGCACGCCGGTCAGTGCCGAAGACACGCGCTGGCTGGCCGAGGTGCGCCGCATCGCGCAGGGCCGCTGGCAGGCCAGCAGCGCGACCGCGATCCCCGGCGGGCGTGAAAGGCGCGTCGGCGCAGTCCGCGTGGTCGTCGG
This sequence comes from Rubrivivax sp., assembly GCA_044224175.1. Taxonomy (GTDB): domain Bacteria; phylum Pseudomonadota; class Gammaproteobacteria; order Burkholderiales; family Burkholderiaceae_C; genus Rubrivivax. Next base: position 49,746 of record JBGAKY010000037.1, read on the forward strand.
CAGCGGCCGCCTGCTGTGGTGCGAAGCCGGTCCGCCGGCCGCCTGCACCGAAGCGGCGCTGGAGGCGGAAGAAGAAAGCCGCTTGCTGGGATCGATGCCGCGCTAGCCGGCGAAACGCTCCTCGAGCCAGCCGATCAGCGTGCGCAGCGTCTGCGCCTCGCCGCCCGGCGGCCGGCCCGGCCGTGCGCTGTCGTTCCACGCGAACAGGTCGATGTGCAGCCAGGGCAGCGTCTCGGGCACGAAGTCATCCAGGAAGATCGCGGCGTTGATGGCGCCGGCCAGCGTGCCGCGCCCGGTGTTCACGATGTCGGCGATCTCGCTTTCGATGCCGCCGTGATAGTCGCGCCACAGCGGCAGGTGCCACAGCGGGTCGTGCACGTCCAGGCCGCGGTCGACCAGGGTGCGCGCCAGCGCCATGTCGCGGCAGAACAGCGCCGGCAGCTGCGAGCCCAGTGCCACGCGCGCGGCGCCGGTGAGCGTGGCCATGTCGATCATCAGTGCCGGATCGGCTTCCGCGCCGTAGGCCAGCGCGTCGCAAAGGATCACGCGGCCCTCGGCGTCGGTGTTGCCGATCTCGATGTGCAGGCCCTTGCGCGTCTTGAACACGTCGCCCGGCCGGTAGGCGTTGCCGGCGATCGCGTTCTCCACCGCGGGGATCAGCAGCTGCAGCCGCACCGGCAGCCGCAGCGCCATGATCAGCTGCGCCAGCCCCAGCGCGTTGGCGGCACCGCCCATGTCCTTCTTCATCAGGCGCATGCCGTCGGCGCCCTTGATGTCCAGGCCGCCGGTGTCGAAGCACACGCCCTTGCCCACCAGCGTGACGAGCGGGTGCTTCGCCTGCCCCCAGTCCAGCTCGATCAGGCGCGGCGCGCGCGCCGCCGCGCGGCCCACGGCGTGGATCGCCGGGAAGCCGGCCTTCAGCAGGTCGTCGCCCACGGTCTGGCGGAACTTCGCGCCATGCTGCTTCGCGACCAGCTTCACCGCCTCGGCCAGTTCGGCAGGCCCCATGTGTTCGGCCGGCGTGTTGACCAGGTCGCGCGTCGACGCGATGGCGGCGGCGTACAGCAGCCCGCGCTCGGCCGCCGCGCCCGGCGCGAGCTGCAGCACGGCCGGCTCGCGCTTGGCGGGCTTGTAGAGGTCGAAGGTGTAGGCGCCCAGCTCCCACGACATGGCCGCCGCGGTCGGGTCCAGGGCCAGCCCTTCCTGGGCCAGCCGGTAGCGCCCGGCCGGCAGCGCCTTCGGCAGCGCGGCCAGCGCCCACGGGTGGTCGGCGCCGCGCACGCCGGCCCACACCTCGGCCAGCGCGCCGTCGGCGGCCGGCACGAGGGCGAAGCTGTCGGGCGCCGCGCTGAAGCCGGTGGCCTTGAGCCAGCGCTTCGTCGCCGCGGGCGCGGCCTTCAGGTGGGCTTCGAACGAGGCGCGGTCCACCGCGTGCAGCGGCACCGCGCCGGCGGCGGGTCTTGTCTTGAGTTCGACGGTCATGCGGCGGATTGTGCCGCCGCCGCCTTCATCGGCACTCGAAGCTGGCCGCCGCCTTCGGGTCGCCGCCGACGTAGCGCGCCACCTTCGGGAACGGGCACAGCGGGCGCGACACGCCGACGAAGGCGCCGCTGCTGCCGCGCGCGTCGATGCGGTCCGGCGCCTGGCCCTCTTCCACCCAGCGCACCAGGGCCGAGAGGGCGTCGTAGTCGTCGGTCGCGACGCCGCCGGCGCAGTGGTTCATGCCCGGCACCAGGAACAGCCGCGCGAAGGCGTCGGCGCCCGCATTCGCGGCCTGCACACGGCGGATGTAGTCGATCGACTCGAAGGCCGAGAAGATGGGGTCGGCCATGCCGTGCACCATCAGCAGCTTGCCGGCGCGCCGGCGGAAGCCCGCCAGCTGCACGTCGTCGGCGGTGTCGTAGACCTTGTGGAAGGCCTGCATGCGCAGCGGGTCGCGTTCGAAGTCGAAGTTGAGCGTCGAGAGCGTCGGGTCCGGCGGCGTCACGAACTCGTGCCCCAGCGCGCCGGCCATCAGCGTGACGTGGCGCGCGTTGGGCGCACCTTCCTGCGCCGTGCCCAGGGTCCACGCGCGCCAGCCGGGTTCGGCGATGCCGGGGTCCCACGGCCAGCCGAAGTAGAGCGCGCCCTTCGAATTGCGCGGGCCGGCCATCATCTCGCCCAGCGCCTTCACCTGCGGCGCGCTCAGGCAGCCTTCGCCGCCGGCCGGGCATTGCAGCACCGCGGGGTCGATGCGGCAGGAAGGGTCCTGCACCAGGCCGTCCTTCAGGCCGTCGGCGGCGTCGCAGCGGTCCAGCACCTCGCGCGCGACGCGCTTCAACTGCGCGTCGGACAGCGCCTTCGCCAGCACGGGCTTGCCGTCGGCACCGGCGGGGGCCACGGCGCCGAAGCGCTGCACCGTCCAGGCGGCGGCGATGGTGGCGCCTTCGGAGACGCGCATCGCCGGCGCCACCGCGACCACGCCGTCGAACAGCTCCGGGAAGCGCTGCGTGAACATCATGCCCTGGCGCCCGCCGCCCGAGCAGCCGACGAAGTAGCTGCGGTCGGCCGGCCGGCCGTAGTAACGCGCCAGCAGGGCCTTCGCCGTTTCGGCGGTGCGCTGGTGGGCACGGTAGGCATGTTCGACGCGCGCCTGCGGGTCGAGCCCGAACTCGGGTGTCGGGCCCTGGTGGCCGGCGTCGGTGGACACCGCCGCGAAGCCGCGCAGCAGCGCGTTGTTCGCCCAGCTGTGGGCACCCGTGTTGCGGCCGACGGCGTTGAAGACGATGCCGTCGTTGCCGCCGCCGCCCTGGTAGGCCAGCCGGCCGCTGAAGGCGCTGGGCAGGCGCAGTTCGAAGCCGGTGTGGTAGGGCTTGCCGTCGGCGCCGGTGCGTTCGTCGATGCGGCCGCGCACCAGGCAATGCTCGGGCAGCGCTTCGCCCACCTCGCGGTTCTGCTGCCCGGGGTCCTTCGCGCGCTGCGCGCCGGCGAGCACGCGTTGCGCCTCGGTGATGCGCACGCCCGGCAGCGCGGTGTTCGCCAGCGCGGCGCAGGCGCCGGCGGCGTCGACCACCTGGCTGGAGCGCACGCCGGGGCTCATCGGCGCGCAGGCGGCCAGCAGCGCGGCCGCGGCCAGGGTGGTGGTGGTGTGCTTCATCGTCTCCTCGTGCTTCAGGCTGCGGCATCATCACCGGCCGGGCGCAGGCCGCCCATCGGTTTTCACCTGAGGACGACGCCCATGCACGACAGCTTCCCGACCCCGCCCGCCCTGGTGCCGATGTGCTTCGTTCGCTGCGAGGTCGGTGCGCTGGTCACGCTGGGCCCCGCAAAGTATGGAGAGAGGCGCTACGTGCCGCTGGGCGGCGGCACGGTGCAGGGCCCGGAACTCAATGGCACGCTGGTCGAAGGCGGCGTCGACTGGCAGGTGGCGCGCGCCGACGGCGCGCTGGACATCGCCGCCCACTACGTGATCCGCACCACGGACGGCGCGCTGGTGGAAGTGCAGAGCGAAGGCATGCGCCATGGCCCGCCGGAGGTGATGGCGCGCCTGGCGCGCGGCGAGCCGGTGGCCGCGCACGAGTATTTCTTCCGCACGCTGGTGCGCTTCACCACCGGCGCGCCGCCATGGCTGCACCTGAACAAGCAGATGGCCATCGCGGTCGGCCAGCGCGAGGCGCGCGCGGTGCTGCTGCATTTCTACCGCCTCACGTGAGACTGCTGCTCGCCCCGATGGAGGGGCTGCTCGACCACAGCCTGCGCGACACGCTCACGCGCGTGGGCGGCGTGGACCTGTGCGTTTCGGAGTTCATCCGCATCACCGACCAGTTGCTGCCCGACCGCGTGTTCACGCGCATCGTGCCCGAGCTGCTGGAAGGCGGCCGCACGCCGGCCGGCACGCCGGTGCGCGCGCAGCTGCTGGGCAGCGACCCCGAATGCCTGGCCGACAACGCCGCCGCGCTGGCGGCGCTGGGGCCGGCCGGCGTCGACCTCAACTTCGGCTGCCCCGCGCCCACCGTGAACCGGCACCGCGGCGGCGCGGTGCTGCTGGACGAACCCGAACTGGTCTGGCGCATCGTGCGCGCGGTGCGGCGCGCGGTGCCGCCGGAGATGCCGGTGAGCGCCAAGATGCGCCTGGGCCACCGTGACTGGGACCGCATGCTGGACAACGCGCGCGCCATCGAAGACGGCGGCGCCGGCGAGCTGACGGTGCATGCACGCACCAAGGCCCACGGCTACCGTCCGCCGGCCTACTGGCACCGGATCGCCGAGATCCGCGCCGAGGTGAAGCTGCCAGTGGTGGCCAACGGCGAGGTCTGGACCGTGGAAGACGCCCGCCAGTGCCTGGCCGAAAGCGGTTGCAGCGCGTTGATGCTGGGCCGCGGCATGGTCGCCGACCCCGGCCTGGCGCGGGCCGTGCGCGGCGAGTCGGCTCCCGAATGGGATCACCTGCTGCCGCTGGTCCAGCATTACTGGCGGCGCATCGAAGGCCACGTGGCGCCGCGCCATCGCGCCGGGCGGCTGAAGCAGTGGCTGAACATGCTGCGGCGGCGCTTCCCGGCGGCACAGCAGCTCTTCGACGAGATCCGCACGCTGAATGAACCTGCATGCGTAGGGGGCAGGCTGTCATCAGTGCGCCAGTCGATCATGGCGTCCGCGCTGCCGGTGCAGCCGCCCGTCATCGCGCACGCGGCGCTGGCGTGCCAAGCGAGTGCATTGCGACGCATACCGCTACCGGTAAATGATGGGTCCGCGCCGCCACACGGCGTGCCGTGATGCGGTGCCCCCTCCTGTCCTCTGGGCGCCGTGCGCGAGCCCACACAGGAGACAGCGCAATGAACAGCAAGACTGGCAGATGGATCGTGGCCGCGATCTCCGCGGCATGCCTGGGCGGCAGCGCCGCCGCCGCCGACTGGCCCAGCGCCGGACGCGACCTGAAGAACTCGCGCTACCAGGCCAACGAGAAGAAGATCAGCCCGAAAACGGTGGCCGGCCTGACGGTCAAATGGGCCTTCGACACCGCAGGCGACGTGACCGCCAACCCGGCGGTGGACGGCGACTTCGTCTTCTTCCCCGACTCGGCCGGCTGGCTGTACAAGGTCGACAAGCTCAGCGGCGCGCTGGTCTGGAAGCTGTCGGTCGGCACCCTCACCGGCATCCCCGGCGACTTTGCGCGCGCCACGCCCGCGGTGTCGGGCGACACGCTGATCCTGGGCAACCAGGCGGGCAAGCTGCCGACGCCGGGCGGCGCCGTGGTCGTCGGCGTCGACAAGAACACGGGCGCCACGCTGTGGCGCACCCGCATCGACGGCGACATCGCGGGGCCGGACAGCAACGGCTTCCGGCAGTCGATGTCCTTCATCACCCACTCGGCGATCGTCGCCAACGGGCTGGCGATCGTCGGCATCGCCTCGAACGAGGAACTCGTCGCCGGCTTCGTGCCGGCGGCCTACGGCTGGCAGTGGAACTTCCGCGGCAGCGTGGTCGCGCTGGACGTGCGCACCGGAGCCGTGGTCTGGCGCACCTACACCGTCCCGGCGGGCTACTACGGGGGCGCGGTCTGGGGCAGCACCGGCGCGGTCGACCTGAACCGCGGTCTCGTCTTCATGGCCACCGGCACCAACACCTGGGTCCCGGACGCGGTGCAGGCCTGCGCGCTGGGCGGCGGCAGCCCGGCGGGCGGCCGGGCGGCCGACGACTGGTTCGACTCGATCATCGCGCTCGACCT
>JBGAKY010000038.1:0-54991 GCA_044224175.1 Rubrivivax sp.
GAAGGTGCTGATCGTGCAGGGCACCGGCTTCAACTGGGGGGCGCCGGATCACTTCCGCATCGTCTTCCTGCCGAACTCCGACGACCTCACCGAGGCCGTCGGCCGCATCGAGCGTTTCCTGTCCCACTACCGCAAACGCCACAGCGTTTGATTGCGCCCATGACCACCCGAAGTGTTGCGGCACCGAGCCCGGCCGCAGAACAGCCCGAGGCCAACAGCCACCCCATCCAGGTCGGCCTGCTCGGCATCGGCACCGTCGGCAGCGGCACCTTCAAGGTGCTGCAGCGCAACCAGGAAGAGATCCGCCGCCGCGCCGGGCGCGAGATCCGCATCACCACCGTGGCCGACCTGGACACGGCGCGCGCCCGGGCGGTGGTCGGCGACCAGGCCCAGGTGGTCAACGACGCCCGCGCGGTGATCGCCGACCCGGCGATCGACATCGTCGTCGAGCTGATCGGCGGCTACGGCATCGCCAAGGCCCTGGTGCTGGAAGCCATTGCGGCCGGCAAGCACGTGGTCACCGCCAACAAGGCGCTGCTGGCCGTGCACGGCAACGAGATCTTCGCCGCCGCGCGCGAGAAGGGCGTCATCGTCGCCTTCGAGGCGGCGGTGGCCGGCGGCATTCCCATCATCAAGGCGCTGCGCGAAGGGCTCACCGCGAATCGCATCGAGTGGGTGGCCGGCATCATCAACGGCACCACCAACTTCATCCTCTCGGAGATGCGCAGCAAGGGGCTGGACTTCGGCGTCGTGCTGAAGGAAGCGCAACGCCTGGGCTACGCGGAGGCCGACCCCACCTTCGACATCGAAGGCGTGGACGCCGCGCACAAGGCCACCATCATGAGCGCCATCGCGTTCGGCGTGCCGGTGCAGTTCGACAAGGCGCATGTCGAAGGCATCACGGCGCTGCAGGCCGCGGACATCCGCTATGCCGAGCAACTGGGCTACCGCATCAAGCTGCTGGGCATCACGCGCCGTCGCGAGAAGGGCATCGAGCTGCGCGTCCACCCGACCCTGGTGCCGTCGACGCGCCTGATCGCCAACGTCGAAGGCGCGATGAACGCAGTGGTGGTGCAGGGCGACGCCGTCGGCACCACGCTCTACTACGGCAAGGGTGCCGGCTCCGAGCCCACCGCCAGCGCAGTGGTGGCCGACCTGGTGGACATCACGCGCCTGCACACCGCCGACCCGCACCACCGCGTGCCGCACCTGGCCTTCCAGCCGGGAGAGCTGCAGGCCACGCCGATCCTGCCCATCGACGAGGTGGTGACCGCGTTCTACCTGCGCCTGGTGGTGGCCGACAAGGCCGGCGTGCTGGCGCGCATCACCGGCATCCTGGCCGGGAACGACATCTCGATCGACGCCGTGCTGCAGAGGGAAAGCGCCGAAGGCGAGAAGCAGACCGACCTCATCATCCTGACGCACGACACGGTGGAAGGGCGCATGAAGGCCGCGCTGGCGCAGATGCAGGCCCTGCCGACGGTGCTGGCGCCGATCGTCAAGATCCGCAAGGAAGAGCTGAATTGAAGTACCTCAGCACGCGCGGCGACAAGACGCTGCGCGGCTTCTCCGACATCCTGCTCGAAGGCCTGGCGCCAGATGGCGGCCTGTACCTGCCGGCTTCGTACCCAAAGGTCGACGCGCCCACGCTGGCGCGCTGGCGCCCGCTGCCCTATGCCGAGCTGGCCCACGAGATCCTCTCGCTCTTCATCGACGACATCCCCGCCGCCGACCTGAAGCGCCTGCTCGCCGCCACCTACACCGAAGCGGCGTTCGGCACGAAGGCCATCGTGCCGCTGAAGGCCCTGGAGCCGGGCCTGGCGCTCGAAGCGCTGTCCAACGGCCCCACGCTCGCCTTCAAGGACATGGCGATGCAGCTGCTGGGCCAGCTGTTCGAATACGAGCTGGGCCGCCGCGGCGAGCAGCTCAACATCCTGGGCGCCACCTCGGGCGACACCGGCAGCGCGGCCGAATACGCGATGCGCGGCAAGAAGGGCGTGCGCGTCTTCATGCTCAGCCCGCACGGCCGCATGAGCCCGTTCCAGCAGGCGCAGATGTTCAGCCTTCAGGACGCCAACATCCACAACCTGGCGGTCGAGGGCGTGTTCGACGACTGCCAGGACATCGTGAAGGCGGTCAGCAACGACCTGGACTTCAAGCGCCGCCACAAGATCGGCACCGTCAACTCGATCAACTGGGCACGCCTGGTGGCGCAGGTGGTGTACTACTTCGCGGGGTATTTCCAGGCGACCCAGTCGAACACCGAGCGCGTGAGCTTCGCCGTGCCCTCGGGCAACTTCGGCAACATCTGCGCCGGCCACGTGGCGCGCATGATGGGCCTGCCCGTGCAGCGCCTGGTGCTGGCCACCAACGAGAACGACGTGCTCGACGAATTCTTCCGCACCGGCACCTACCGCGTGCGCGCCAGCGCCGAGACCTGGGAGACCAGCAGCCCTTCGATGGACATCAGCAAGGCGAGCAACTTCGAGCGCTTCGTCTTCGACCTGCTGGGCCGGGACGGCGCGCGCACGAAGCAGCTCTTCGGCGAAGCGCTGACCCGCGACGGCGGCTTCACCGTCACGCGCGACGAGTTCGCGCGCATCGAAGGCTTCGGCTTCGTCTCCGGCAAGAGCACCCATGCCGACCGCCTGGCCACCATCCGCGACACCTGGGAGCGTTTCGGCGTGCTCATCGACACCCACACCGCCGACGGTTTGAAGGTGGCGCGCGAGCACCTGGATCCCGGCGTGCCGATGATCGTGCTGGAGACGGCGCTGCCAGCCAAGTTCGGCGCCACCATCCGCGAAGCGATCGGCCGCGACCCCGAGCCGCCGGCCACGCTGGCCGGCATCGAGAAGCTGCCGCGCCGCTTCACCGTGATGCCGCCCGACGTGGCGGCGGTGAAACGCTACATCGAGACCCACGACGCATGAACGCCCCGCGCAACGTGTTGAGCCTCGACGAGGCCCTGGCGCGCCTGGCCGAAGGCGCGGCCCCGCACCGCATCACGCAGATGGAGGTGGTGTCCACCTTCGAAGCGCTGGGCCGCGTGCTGGCCGCCGGCGTGGTCTCCACGCTGGACGTGCCGCCGCAGGACAACACCTCGATGGACGGCTACGCGATGCGCGCCGCCGACGTGCCCGCCGCCGGCACCGTGCTGCCGGTGTCGCAGCGCATCCCGGCCGGCGTGGTGGGCCAGCCGCTGGCCGCCGGTACCGCGGCCCGCATCTTCACCGGCGCCCAGGTGCCGGCGGGCGCTGACGCCGTCGTGATGCAGGAGCAGTGCGAAGCCCAGCCCGGCGAAGGCCTGGGCAGCGTGCGCGTGAACCTGGTGCCTGAATCCGGCGCCTGGATCCGCCGCCGCGGCGAGGACGTGCGCGCCGGGTCGGTGGTGCTGGACGCCGGCGGCCGCCTCACGCCGCAGGCGCTGGGGCTGGCCGCTTCGGTCGGGTCGGCGTCGCTGGCCGTGCTGCGGCGGCCGCGCGTGGCGGTGTTCTCCACCGGCGACGAGCTGATGATGCCGGGCGAGCCGCTGAAGCCCGGCGCCATCTACAACAGCAACCGCTTCACCTTGCGCGGACTGCTGCAGGCCGGCGGCTGCGAGGCGAACGACTTCGGCATCGTGCCCGACCGGCTCGACGCCACGCGCGCCACGCTGCGCGCGGCGGCCGAGAAGAACGACCTCATCATCACCAGCGGCGGCGTCTCGGTGGGCGAGGAAGACCACCTGAAGCCGGCCATCCTGGCCGAAGGCACGCTGGAGACCTGGCAGATGGCCATCAAGCCGGGCCGGCCGCTCGCCTTCGGCACCGTGCGCCGGCCCGACGGCAGCGCGGCGCTGATCCTGGGCCTGCCGGGCAACCCGGTGTCCAGCTTCGTGACCTACCTGCTGTGCGTGAGCACCGTGCTGCGGGCGCTGCAGGGCATGCCCTGGGGGCTGCCGAAGGCGTTGCCACTGCGCGCCGACTTCGACCTTCCCAGGCCGGACAAGCGGCGCGAATTCCTGCGCGCGCGGCTCAACGAGGCAGGCGGTCTGGAGCTGTTCGACAACCAGAGCTCCGGCGTGCTGACCTCGGCCGTCTGGGCCGACGGCCTGGTCGACAACCCGCCGGGGCAGGCCGTCCGTCGCGGCGACCTGGTGCGTTTCCTGCCGCTGTCGGAACTGGTGGCGCGCTGATGAAGGTGCAGGTGCGCTATTTCGCTTCGCTACGCGAGGCACTGGGGCCGGGCGAGACGGTCGAACTGCCGGCCGCCACCACGCTGGGCGGGTTGCGCGAACTGCTGCTGGCGCGCGGCGGCCGCCATGCCGAGGCGCTGGCGCGCACGCGCGCCGTGCGCTGCGCCCTGAACCAGGCGATGGCCGACGAATCGGCGCGTGTCGAGGACGGCGCCGAGGTCGCTTTCTTCCCGCCCGTCACGGGCGGCTGAGAGCCAGCAACGCTTCCGCGGTGGCGGGCGCCGCGCGCACCATCGGCGCGCGCAGCTCGTCGGCCATCCAGCCCTCGCGCGCCAGGGCGGCCTTCAGCGGGGCCGGGTTGGGCTCGGCGAAGGCGCCGCGCACCAGCGGCAGAAGGCCGCGCCAGAGCTTGCGGGCTTCGTCCAGCCGGGACCCGGCGACCGCACGATGCAAGGCCACGAAGCGTGCCGTCGCCAGATGGGCCGAAGCGGTGATGCCGCCGGCCGCGCCGCGCGCGAGCTGGTCGAACAGCTCGTCGTCGTTGCCGGCCAGCAACGCCAGCCGGCCGTCGGCCAGCACGGCTTCGGCGGCGGCGCGGTCGCCGCTGCAGTCCTTCAGCGCCACGATGCGCGGGTGCCCGGCCAGCGCCAGCAGTGTGTTCGCCTCGATGCGCACCCCAGTGCGAGCAGGAATGTCGTAGGCCACCAGCGGCAGCGGCGAGGCTTCGGCCACTTGAAGGAAGTAGTCGGCAATGCCGGCCTGCGAAGGCTTCACGTAGGCCGGCGCGGTGAGCAGGAAACCCGACAGCGGCAGCGCCGCCGCCAGCGCCTGGGCCCGTGCGGCGACGCGCTCGGGCCGCGCACCGGAAAGGCCGGCGAGCACCGGCAGACCGCCCGCCGCGGCCACCGTGGTGGCCAGCACGCGCTGCTGTTCCCCGGGTTCGAGCATCGCCGCTTCGCCCGTGCTGCCGCAGGGCACGAAACCGGCCACGCCTTGCGCGGCCAGGTGGCGCACCAGTTTCGCCAGCGCGTCGGTGTCGACCGCGCCGCCGCGAAACGGCGTCACCAGGGGGATCCAGATGCCGGAGAAATCCATTCACACGCTCCTTGGGTGGGGGAGCCGGCGAGCGTGCGGAAAGGTTGGGCGTGAAGGGGAGGGTGCCACCTGCGTTCCGTCGCTCGTCCGGCGACGGAACAGCCACTGCTCCGTTCAGACGAGCAGGCGCTTTTTCGCTTTCAGCAGGGTGGCCACGGATCCATTCTAGCGGTGGGACAATCCAGCCTCATGGCGCGCGTGACGATCCAGACCGAAGACTTCGACCTCACCGCCGAGGTGGCCGCACTGCGCGCGGGCGACCTGGGGGTGGGCGCGGTGACCGCCTTCGTGGGCACGGTGCGCGACCGCAACGAAGGCCTGGGCGTCAGCGAGATGGAGCTCGAGCACTACCCCGGCATGACCGAGCGCGCCATCGAGGCCATGGTCGACGCAGCCTTCGCGCGCTTCCAGATCCGCGCCGCGCGCGTGGTGCACCGCGTGGGCCGGCTCCAGCCGCCGGACCAGATCGTGCTGGTGGCCGTGACCTCGGCGCACCGTGGCCAGGCCTTCCAGGCCTGCGAGTTCCTGATGGACTACCTGAAGACCCAGGCGCCGTTCTGGAAGAAGGAGCACACGCCCGAAGGCGCGCGCTGGGTCGACGCCCGCGTGGCCGACGACGCCGCCGCGGCGCGCTGGGGCCTGGCCTCGGCCAATGCCGCCGGGCCGGCCGCCTGAGGCAGCGTCGCGCATGGCCGAAGACGCCGACGCTTCCGGCGCGCCCATCACGCCACGCGAGCTGCGCGCCGCGCTGGGCCGGTTCGCCACCGGCGTGACCATCGTCACCTGCCTGGACGCGGGCGGCCAGCGTGTCGGCCTGACCGCCAACTCGTTCAACGCGCTGTCGCTGGAGCCGCCGCTCGTGCTGTGGTCGCTGCGAAGGCACAGCCCCAGCCTGCCGGCCTTCGAGGGCACCGTGCACTGGGCCGTGAACGTGCTGGCCGAAGACCAGGTCGAGCTCTCGCGCCGCTTCGCTTCGGCCACGCCCGAGAAGTTCGCCGAAGGCCACTGGACCCAGGGCCTGGGCGGCGCCCCGGTGCTGGCCGGCGCGGCGGCCGTGTTCGAATGCGAGCGCCATGCGGTGCACGACGGCGGCGACCACCGGCTGTTCGTGGGCCGCGTGCGCCGGCTCAGCGACCTGGCCGTGGCGCCGCTGCTGTTCCACAGCGGCCACTACCGCATGCTGGGAGAAGCGCTGTGAGGCCGCCCCCATCCGTTCGAGGAGACATGCCATGCCCGCCGCCCCCGCGCGCTACGTCCCTTCGCACATTGCCGGCCACCCCGGGGCGCTGACGCCGCTTCAGCGCGAACTGATCGGCCGCGTGGCCGAACTGGGGCCGGCCTGGTCGGCCCGCGCCGCCCGCTACGACCGCGACGCCACCTTTCCGGTCGAGAACTTCGACGACATGCGCCGCGCCGGCCTGCTGGGCCTGTGCGTGCCGAAGGCCAACGGCGGCCTCGGTGCCGACTTCGCCACCTACGCCATGGTGGCCGCCGAGATGGGCCGCTGGTGCGGCACCACGGCGCTGTGCTTCAACATGCACGTCTGCGCCTGCCTGTGGTCGGGGCCCATCGCCGACGCGCTGGAGATGACGCCGACGCAGCGCGCCGACCACGAGCGCATCCGCGCGCTGCACCACGCACGCATCGTCGGCGCCGGCCAGCTGTTCGCGCAGCCGTTCAGCGAAGGCGGCGCCGCCGCCGCCGGCAGCGTGCCCTGGAGCACGGTGGCCCGGAAGGTGGAAGGCGGCTACCTGGTGAGCGGCCGCAAGATCTTCGTCTCGATGGCCGGCGCGGCCGACTGGTACGGCGTGCTCTGCACGCTGGAGCGGCCGGGCCAGGAAGGCCGCGGCACGCGGCGCGACGCGCTGTACCTGGCGGTACCGGCCCAGGCCCCCGGCGTCACGGTGCATGGCGACTGGGACCCGCTGGGCATGCGCGGCAGCGTCAGCCGCAACCTCCTGTTCCAGGACGTGTTCGTTCCCGACGAGTCGCGCTTGTTGCCGGAAGGTCTGTACTTCCAGGCCGCCAGCCGCTTCCCGCACATGTTCGCCACCCTCTCGGCGGCCTACATGGGCATCGGGCAGGCGGCCTACGACTTCACGGTGCAGTACCTGCGCGCCGAGGTGCCCGGCATGCCGCCGACGCGGCGCCGCATGTACCCCACCAAGCAGCACGCGGTGGCCGAGATGCGCGTGCGCGTGGAGGCCACGCGCGCGCTCTTCCTGCAGAACGCGCGCGACGCCCGCATCGACCCCGACGCCGACACCCGCATGCGCCTGTACGCCGCCCACTACACGGTGATGGAGAACGCGAACGAGCTCTGCCGGCTGGCGCTGCGCACCTGCGGCGGCCAGAGCATGCTGAAGACGCTGCCGCTGGAGCGTCTGTACCGCGACAGCCGCTGCGGCAGCATGATGCTGCCCTGGACCGCCGAGCTGTGCATGGACCGCCTGGGCCGCGAATGCCTCTACGACCCGGCCGAGCAGGACGAGGCGATCGACGAATGAAGCGGCGGCGGCCCTTGACCCTGCGCAAGCGCCGGCGGGCTTGAATCCCCGGCGCAGCGCCCCATTTCCGACGCAATCGGAGGTTTTCTCATGCGTCTGGACAAACTCACCACCGCCTTCCAGCAGGCCCTGGGCGACGCCCAGAGCCTGGCCGTGGCGCGCGACAACCCGTACATCGAGCCCGCCCACGTGCTGGCGGCGATGCTGCAGCAACCCGACGGCCCCAAGGCCCTGCTGGACCGCGCCGGCGCCAACACGGCGGCGCTGGCCACGGCCATGGAAACGGCCATCCGCAACCTGCCGCAGGTGCAGGGCGGCGGCCAGCCGGTGCAGCCCGGGCGCGACCTGCTGAGCCTGCTGCAGGCGGCCGACAAGGAAGCCGGCAAGCGCGGCGACCAGTTCATCGCCAGCGAGATGTTCCTGCTGGCCGCGGCCGATTCGAAAAGCGACTTCGGCGGCATCGTGCGCGGCCACGGCCTCACGCGCAAGGCGCTGGAAGCGGCGGTGGAAGCGGTGCGTGGCGGCCAGAAGGTGGACTCGGCCGAAGCCGAAGGCCAGCGCGAGGCGCTGAAGAAGTACACCCTGGACCTGACCGAGCGCGCCCGCCAGGGCAAGCTGGACCCGGTGATCGGCCGCGACGACGAGATCCGCCGCGCCATCCAGGTGCTGCAGCGGCGCAGCAAGAACAACCCGGTGCTGATCGGCGAACCCGGTGTCGGCAAGACCGCCATCGTCGAAGGCCTGGCGCAGCGCATCGTCAACGGCGAGGTGCCCGACAGCCTGAAGGACAAGCGCGTGCTGGTGCTGGACATGGCGGGCCTGCTGGCCGGCGCCAAGTACCGCGGCGAGTTCGAGGAACGGCTCAAGGCCGTGCTGAAGGAGGTGGCCGCCGACGAGGGCCGCATCATCCTCTTCATCGACGAGCTGCACACGATGGTGGGGGCCGGCAAGGCCGAAGGCGCCATCGACGCCGGCAACATGCTGAAGCCCGCGCTGGCGCGCGGCGAACTGCACTGCATCGGCGCCACCACGCTGGACGAGTACCGCAAGTACGTGGAGAAGGACGCCGCGCTCGAGCGCCGCTTCCAGAAGGTGCTGGTCGACGAGCCCAGCGTCGAGGCCACGGTGGCCATCCTGCGCGGCCTGCAGGAGAAGTACGAGGTGCACCACGGCGTGGAGATCACCGACCCGGCCATCGTGGCCGCGGCCGAACTGAGCCATCGCTACATCACCGACCGCTTCCTGCCCGACAAGGCGATCGACCTCATCGACGAGGCGGCGGCGAAGATCAAGATCGAGATCGACTCCAAGCCGGAGGCGATGGACCGGCTCGACCGCCGGCTCATCCAGCTGAAGATCGAACGCGAGGCGGTGCGCAAGGAGAAGGACGAGGCCTCCATCAAGCGCATGGGCCTGATCGAGGACGAGATCGCCAAGCTGGAGCGCGAGTACGTCGACCTGGAAGAGATCTGGAAGGCCGAGAAGGCTCAGGCCCAGGGTTCGGCGCACGTGAAGGAAGAGATCGACCGCATCCGCCAGCAGATCGAGGAGCTCAAGCGCAAGGGCGACTTCAACAAGGTGGCCGAACTGCAGTACGGCAAGCTGCCCGAACTGGAGAAGCGCCTGAAGGAAGCCCAGGCCAAGGAAAGCGGCAAGAAGGGCGGCGGCAAGCCGCAGCTGCTGCGCACCATGGTGGGCGCGGAAGAGATCGCCGAAGTCGTGTCGCGCGCCACCGGCATCCCGGTGAGCAAGCTGATGCAGGGCGAGCGCGACAAGCTGCTGCAGATGGAGACGAAGCTCCACGAACGCGTGGTCGGCCAGGACGAGGCCATCGTGGCGGTGGCCGACGCGATCCGCCGTTCACGCGCGGGCCTGTCCGACCCGAACCGCCCGCTGGGCAGTTTCCTGTTCCTGGGCCCCACCGGCGTCGGCAAGACCGAACTCTGCAAGGCGCTGGCCGGCTTCCTGTTCGACAGCGAAGACCACATGATCCGGGTCGACATGTCGGAATACATGGAGAAGCACTCGGTGAGCCGCCTGATCGGCGCGCCTCCGGGCTACGTGGGCTACGACGAAGGCGGCGCGCTGACCGAGGCCGTGCGCCGCAAGCCCTACAGCGTGCTGCTGCTCGACGAGGTGGAGAAGGCCCACCCCGACGTCTTCAACGTGCTGCTGCAGGTGCTGGACGACGGCCGCCTGACCGACGGCCAGGGCCGCACGGTGGACTTCAAGAACACCGTGATCGTGATGACCAGCAACCTGGGGTCGCACCTCATCATGCAGATGGCCGGCCAGAACACCGAGGACATCAAGGACGCGGTCTGGGCCGAGGTCAAGAGCCACTTCCGCCCCGAGTTCCTGAACCGCATCGACGAGACGGTGGTGTTCCACGCGCTCGACGAGAAGAACATCCGCGACATCGCCAGGATCCAGCTCAGGCTGCTTGAGGCCCGGCTCGAGAAGCTGGAGATGAAGCTCGACGTGTCGCCGGCCGCGCTGGCCGAACTGGCCAAGGTGGGCTTCGACCCGGTGTTCGGCGCGCGGCCGCTGAAGCGGGCGATCCAGCAGCGCATCGAGAACCCGGTCTCGAAGCTCATCCTTCTGGGCCGTTTCGGCCCCAAGGACGTGATCCCGGTGAACGTGGAGAAGGGCGAGTTCAGCTTCGAGCGCGTCGTGCACTGAGCCGCAGCCGGCGTTCGATGAGCACGGTGTAGGGCAGGGGCCGGGCCTTCGCGCCTTCGGGCGCGAAGGCGGTGCACAGGGTGGCGGCGAGGAGCAGCATGAAGGCGGTCATGTTCTCACTCCCCCCACAGCGCGCCGGTGGTGTTGAAGCCGGTGAGACTACCGGTGCTTTCGCTCATGACGACGCCTTCGCTCATGACGACGCCTTCGCTCATCACGATGCCTTCGCTCATGACGACGCCTTCGCTCATCACGACGCCTTCGCTCATGACGACGCCTTCGCTCATCACGACGCCTTCGCTCATGACCACGCCGTTGGCCAGCACGGCGCCGCTGCCGGACACCAGCCATGAGGACAAGGTCGACGAAGGCATGAACAGGCCCGTCTTGCCCAGCAGCGAACTGCTGCCGGTCAGGGCGTCGGCCATCACCACGCCGGAGCTCAGCATGGGCACGGTGCCAGTGCCGACGTAGTTGGTGCTGAAGCGTTGCGGGTAGGTGTTCGCGGCGATGCCGGTGCCCGACCAGAACCAGGGCTGCGTCCACATCGCGAACTTCGAGGCCCAGGCCAGGCGCGGGTCCCAGACCGGCTGCCAGGTGTTGAAGAGCTTGTCGCCGGTGGCGACGTGGCTGCCGCCGACGGTGACGATGCGCGACCAGTTGAAGGTGGTGCCGGCCACCGTGCTGCTGCGCGTGGAAGGCAGCACCTTGCCCGCGGCCAGGATGCCGGTCGAACCACCCACCAGCGTGCCGGCCTGCGAGGCGTCCATCAGGTCGGTGCGCAGCGACTGCGCCAGGCGAACGGCGCCTTCCAGGTTCAGGTGCCCGGCGCCCTGCTCGACCAGTCCGTAGCCGGCCATCGGCTGCGCCGTGTACTGAAGGATCGCCTTCACCAGGGGGGGCGTCAGGCCGGGGTTCACCTGCAGCAGCACCGCCGCCGCACCGGCCACGGCGGGCGCGGCCACCGAGGTGCCGCTCAGCTCGATCTGGCCCTGGGCGTAGGTGCCGATGCTGCCGGCATTGGTGACCAGCTGCGGGTAGGTCGTGGCCAGCAGGTTCTTCGTCGGGCTGATCGGCGATGCCGCGGTCGAACTGGCACCGATCACCTTGTTGCCGGCGGCCACCAGGTCGGGCTTGATGACGTTGTCGTACCACTTCCAGGTGCCCATGTCGAGGTAGGCACGGGTCGGCCCGCGGGAGCTGAAATTGGTGACGACGTCGTCGCCGCGCCCCTGCGAGGCCTTGTAGTTCAGCGCGCCGACGGTGATGACCGTGGGGTCGTTGCCGGGCGAGGAGATGGTGCCGAAGGCCTTCTGGTTGCCGCTGTTGAGGCCGAAGTTGCCGCCGGCCACCACCACCGTGATGCCCATCGACGCGGCCGCGCGCACGGCGGCGCACAGCGGGTCGAAGTCCCAGGGGTCGGTGGACGACGCCGCCAGGCTCAGGTTCATCACCTTGATGTTGTACTCACGCGCGTGGTACATGACCCAGTTGATGCCTTCGAGCGCGTCGCTGATCGTGCCCGATCCGTCGGCGGCGAGCACCCGCACGTCGTACAGGTTGGCCCCCGGGGCGATGCCGGTGGAATCGGGGCTCTGGTAGAAGCCGCGGCCCGCAGCCACCGAGGCGACGTGGGTGCCGTGGCCGTACGGGTCCTGGAAGAGGTCGTTGTCGGCCGCGATGGCGGCTTCGTAGCTGGCCAGCGCGGCGCTGCCGGGCATCGGCGAAGAGGCGGTGCTGTTCCACGCATCGGCCCAGTTGGCGGCGTCGGCCTTCAGCATCGACACGTTGCGCATCACGCGCGAGCCGGTGTTGGCGGCATTGCGGAAATTGCGGTGCGCCTTCATGACGCCCGAATCCAGGATCGCGATGCCGACGCCGCTGCCGTCGTAGCCGCTGTAGGCGGTGGAAGACGAATAGGTGCGAACCGCCGAAGTGGTCGCGCCGGCGATCGCTTCCTGCGTGCTGGTGGAGCTGGCGGTGTCGCGGTTCGGCGCCACGGAGACCACGTCGGGCAGCTTCGCCATGCGCTTGACGGCGCCGATGGGCACCGCGGCCGTCAACGACTTCAGCGCCGGGTGCACCACCTGCACCACGCCGCCCAGGGCTTCGATGCCGGCACGCAGGTCGGCCATCTGCGGGTCGGTGCTGTCGCTCAGCACCACGACCTGCACCTTGTGCTGGCCCTTCTTGGACTTCTTGGACCACTTGGCCTTCTTGTGGCCCGGGCTCAGGAGCTCGGCCATCAGGTCGGTGGCAATGTGGCCCTTCTGCTGCACCTGCAGCGCTGGATCCATCGTCCGCGCCTGCGCCTGGAGCGGTGAAAGAGCGGCGGTGACCGCGACCATCGCCGCCGCGCCACCGAAAAGGGCGGCGACGAGACTCTGGCGCGCGAAGTGAAGGATTCTTTTCATTCGATCCGTCCGGGCTGGCACTGGAATATCCGGTGCGTGGGGTGATGACGGAATGCTAAAGAGAACTCGCATCCAAATGTTGCAGACGAAAGCGTAATGGAGGGCGCGAGCGTGAATTTCGACAACTGGCCGGCAAAAGCCTTCCTTTTCCGGGCTTCAGTGTCGGCAGTGCGCCGACGGCGAGCAACCGGTCCCTGATAAATCAATGACTTGCAGGCCCTTGCGTGAATCCTGCGCGCCGACACCCGGATCGCATCACGATGGCCTCAAGTTCCTCAATTTCCGGCCGATATATATCCGAGACGGGTCGAATTCGGTTATTCGAATTTCGACCCATATTCAATTGGAAATTCGATCCCCGCTGCCGGCGCGCTGATTCATTCGCGCAAGGAAAAACGGCGGTGCCGGAACCGGCACCGCCGCGACGGAGGCGGGGCCCGCTACTGCGGTGCGACGACGCGCTCGAGCTGCATGCGCGCCAGCGTCAGGTTGCTGGCACTGGCCTGCAGCACGAGGTGCACCACGACACCGTCATGGCCCGGCACGGGCTTCAGCAGCAGGTGCTGCGAACCCACCGTGATGGCGGCCTCGGGCTGGGCCGGCGACATGCCCAGCGCGGTGGCCGACTCGGCCATCACCTGCATCAGCAGCGCGCCGTGCATCGCCAGCAGGTCGGGCGCGATCTGGCCCGAATACGCCAGCGCGCGGCGGGTGCCCATGTCGAACACGCAGCAGCCCACCACGCCCTTCACCGCGGCGCAACGCTGGGCGTATTCGGCCCACACCTGCTGCGGTGAAGGGGCCGGGGCCGGCGCGGGCGCCAGCGGCATCGGCTGCGTGGGCGCTTCGGGCTTGGGGACCTGCGGGCGCGGCAAGGCGCGTCGGATGTCGGTCTCGAGCACGCCGCCTTGCAGGTCGATGCCCTGCAGACGGTTCCAGACACCGCTGATGAAGGACCAGGCGTCATTCGGGCGCGTGGCCTGCGGGGTGACGCGCACCACCACGCCGCTGGCGCCCGCGAGCTGGCCGCCCTGGGTGGCCAGCGTGGTGGCCGAGCCCAGCGGCAGCAGAAGCAGGTCGCGGTTGGGCCAGGGGCCGCGCTGGATGGCTTCGCGCAAGGGCTTGAGCGCAGTGGCCAGCACGTGGGCGGGCAGCTCGCCCACCATCAGCACGCCCAGGCGGGCGCGCGACAGCAGCACCTGCGCCAGCGACTGGCGGGTCTGGCTGTCGGCGCTGATGTCGGTGCTGTACAGGCGCAGCGTATTGCCGCCGGCGAGCGGAATCTCGACGAACTGCACCACCGCCAGCGCCACGCCCTGGCCCTGGCGCCGCACGGCCAGCTGCTGCACGCGGCCGCCGGCGGCGCTGGCCAGCGCACCCAGCAGGCGCAGCGTGGCGCTGGTGCCCACGTCGTGCAGGGCGATGAAGTCGGGTGCCAGCCTTTCGAACTGCTGCAGCAGCGCGCTCGCGGGGTCGATGCTGACGAACAGCTCGACCTTGTCGTCGGAGATGCGGCGCCCCACGTCGTGCTGGCCCTGGCCGAGGTAGTCCTCGCGGTCGCGCACGATCTGCGTCGCGGGGTCGGCCAGGTCGTTGAGGTTCGGACGCGCGGCAGGCCCGGGTTCCGGCGCACTGAAGGGCCGGTGCACGCCGGTGTCGAAGACGCCCGTGCGCTGCGTGAGCGGCACGGTCTCGCGCCGGGCCGGCCTTTGCGGCGGCGGCCAGGGCAGGTCGTCTTCTTCTTTGCGGGCCATGGAGGGGCGGAACGAAGGTCCTGCGGGTGCGGTTGGCGAACCGTTGGATGGTACGGTGGGGCGGGGCGTCCCAGGTCCCTCCGGGAACGGATAAATACGGTTCGTAGAATGGCGCATTTCACGGCTATCGGCCAGCCCCGGGCAAACATGAGCGCAGAAGCGACACCCACCGCCCCCGTGGTCGTCATCGGGGCCGGGCTGGCGGGCCTGGCGGTGGCCCTGCACCTGGCGGCCGACCGGCCGGTGGTGGTGCTGGCCAAGCGCGGGCTGGACGAGGCGGCCACCGCCTGGGCGCAGGGCGGCATCGTGGGCGTGCTGGGCAGCGACGACAGCATCGAGTCGCACGTGCGCGACACCCAGGACGCCGGCGCCGGCCTGGTGGACGAGCAGACGGCGCGCTTCATCGCCGAACACAGCGCGGCGGCGATCGAGTGGCTCGTCGAATCCGGGGTGCCCTTCTCCGAAGACCCGGCCGGACCGCTGGGGCTGCACCTCACGCGCGAAGGCGGCCACGCGGTGCGGCGCATCGCCCACGCCGCCGACGCCACCGGCAAGGCCATCCACGACGCGCTGCTGGCGCGCGCCGCGGCCCACCCCAACATCAGCCTGCGCGAACGCTGGATGGCGGTGGACCTGATCACTTCTCGCCACCTGAAGCGAGAAGAAGCGCCGCGCTGCTACGGCGTCTATGCGCTGGACATCGACCGCCGGCGCGTCGAGACCCTGCCCGCCGCCGCGGTGGTGCTGGCGTCCGGCGGCGCCGGAAAGGTGTACCGCTACACCACGAACCCCGAGACCTCCACCGGCGACGGCATCGCGATGGCCTGGCGCGCTGGCTGCCGGGTGGCGAACATGGAGTTCATCCAGTTCCACCCGACCTGCCTGTACCACCCGGAAGCGCGCAGCTTCCTCATCACCGAGGCGCTGCGCGGCGAAGGCGCGCGCCTCACCCTGCCGGACGGCACCCGCTTCATGACCGCGCACGACGAACGCGGCGAACTGGCGCCGCGCGACATCGTGGCCCGTGCGATCGACTTCGAGATGAAGAAGCACGGCCTGGACCATGTCTGGCTGGACGCGCGCCACATGGGCGAGGACTTCCTGAAGTCGCACTTCCCCACCATCCACGCGCGCTGCCTGGCGCTGGGGCTGGACATCGCGCGCCAGCCCATCCCGGTGGTGCCGGCGGCGCACTACACCTGCGGCGGCGTCGTCACCGACCTGGAAGGCCGCACCGACCTGCCCGGGCTGTTCGCCGTCGGCGAGACCACCTACACCGGCCTGCACGGCGCCAACCGGCTGGCCAGCAACTCGCTGCTGGAATGCGTGGTGCTGGGCCGCACCTGCGCCGAACGCATCCAGGCCAGCGGGCTGGCGGCCGAGAGCTCGGTGCCGACCTGGGACGAAAGCCAGGTGGAAGACGCCGACGAGCAGGTCGTCATCGCCCACAACTGGGACGAGCTGCGGCTGCTGATGTGGAACTACGTCGGCATCGTGCGCACGACGCGCAGGCTGGAGCGGGCCCTGCACCGCATCGAGCTGCTGCGGGGCGAGATCGACGACTACTACGCCAACTTCCGCGTCACCCGCGACCTGCTGGAACTGCGCAACCTGGTGGTGTGCGCCGAGCTCATCGTGCGTTCGGCCCTGCGCCGGCACGAGAGCCGCGGCCTGCACTACAGCCGCGACTTCCCGGACACCTTGCCGGTCAGCTTCCCGACCGTGCTGACGCGCGAAGCGCGCAGCGCGAAGCGCTGAGGCCGCGTCAGGCGCGGGCGCGCATCGCCGCGCGCGCCTGCACGAAGCCGAAGGCGTATTCGACCGCGTCGCACACCTGGCGCTCGCTCTCGTTGCGTTCGCGTTCGCTCAGGTAGAAGGCGAAGTCCACCTCGTGGCGGATGTAGCGCGGCTGCAGCCGGTTCAGCGCGACGCAGGCCACGTCGGCCAGCAGCTCCTCGTTGTCGGCGATGCCGGGGAAGCGCGGCGCGGTGTTCACCACCGACTGGTAGACGGCGCGTTCGTTGTGGTTGCGGATCGACGTGAAATCGACGCTCATGCGGGTGGCTCCGGCGAAGGACTCGGCTACCGCCATATCGGCCGCCACGGGCCCCGCTTGAGCCGGCTACAGGCGCTGCAACACGCGCATCGAGAAGTCCACCGCCTTCACGTCCTTGGTCAGGTGGCCGATGCTGATGCGGTCCACCCCGGTGGCGGCGATGGCGCGCAGCTGCTCCAGCTGCACGCTGCCCGACACTTCCAGCAGCGCGCGGCCGCGCGTGAGTGCCACCGCGTCGCGCATGCGCGGCAGGTCGAAGTTGTCCAGCAGCACGCTCTTCGCGCCATGGGCCAGCGCCTCTTCCAGCTGGGCGAGGGTCTCCACCTCGATCTGGATCTCGACGCCTGCGTTCAGCGCGCGCGCGTTGGCCAGCACCTGCGCCACGCCGCCGGCGGCGGCGATGTGGTTCTCCTTGATCAGGATGCCGTGCCACAGCGCCAGCCGCTGGTTCTGGCCGCCGCCCACGCGCACCGCGTACTTCTGCGCCTGGCGCAGCCCGGGCACGGTCTTGCGCGTGTCCAGGATGGCGCAGCCGCGCGGCAGCGGCGAGGCGCCGGCCACCGCGTCCACGTGGCGCCGGGTCTCGGTGGCGGTGGCCGACAGCAGCTGGATGAAGTTCAGCGCCGGCCGTTCGGCCGCCAGCAGCGCGCGCGCCTCGGCCTCGACGAAGAGCACCGGCCGGTTCGGCTCCATCCAGGCGCCTTCGGCGACCTGCCAGTCCAGCGACGCGTTCGCGTCGATCGCCTTCACCACGCCTTCGAACCAGTCGCGGCCGCACAGCACGGCCGCTTCGCGTGCCAGCACCTGGGCGCGCACGCGCTCGCCGGCGGGCACCAGCAGGCCGGTCCAGTCGCCGTCGCCGATGTCTTCGGCCAGGGCGTCGCGGATGTTGCGCTCGCGCGCGGAAGCCAGGGTCTCGTTCATGCGCTGCCGATGTTGGGAACGAAGCCGGCGGCCGGCTTCGCGATCGCGTCCGGGTGGGCCTTCACGAAGTCGAGCATGCGCTCGATGCAGCCCAGCGCCCTGCGGCGCACGGTTTCCTCGATGGTGATCTCGCCGCTGCCGGTCTGAAGGCACTCGATGAGCCCCGGCAACGCGTTCATCGCCATCCAGGGGCAGTGCGCGCAGCTCTTGCACGTGGCGCTGCGGCCGGCGGTGGGCGCTTCGATCAGCACCTTGCCCGGCGCCAGCTGGCGCATGCGGTGCATGAGGCCGTTGTCGGTGGCGACGATGTACTCCTTCGCCGCGCCCTTGACGACGGCATCGAGCAGCTGCGAAGTGCTGCCCACCACGTCAGCCTGCAGCACCACGCCCTGCGGCGATTCGGGGTGCACCAGCACCTGCGCCTGCGGGTGTTCCTTGCGCAGCAGCTCCAGTTCCAGCCCGCGGAACTCGTCATGCACGATGCAGGCGCCGTTCCACATCACCATGTCGGCGCCGGTCTGCTCCTGGATGTAGCGGCCCAGGTGGCGGTCGGGTGCCCAGAGCACCTTCTGCCCTTGCGACTTCAGGTGCTGAACGATGGCCAGCGCGCACGAGCTGGTCACCATCCAGTCGGCGCGGGCCTTCACCGCGGCGCTGGTGTTCGCGTAGACCACCACCTGGCGGTCGGGGTGGGCGTCGCAGAAGGCGGCGAAGTCGTCCGGCGGGCAGCCCAGGTCCAGCGAGCAGGTGGCGTCAAGATCGGGCATCAGCACCCGCTTGGCCGGCGACAGGATCTTCGCCGACTCGCCCATGAAGCGCACCCCGGCCACCACCAGCGTCTTCGCCGCGTGGTCGCGGCCGAAGCGCGCCATCTCCAGCGAATCGGCGACGATGCCGCCGGTGGCCAGCGCCAGGTCCTGCAGGTCGCCTTCCACGTAGTAGTGCGCCACCAGCACGGCGTCGTGCCGCTTCAGCAGCGCGGCGGCCCTGGCCTTGGCGGCCTCGCGCTCGGCACCGGAAAGTCTCGGCGGCACCTTGGCCCAGGCGTGGGCCACGCAGCTGGTGCCGCTGGCGTCCTGCCGGGTGTAGTCGTATTCGACGGTCTCGGTCATGGCAGTCTCAATGAGCGGCAAAGAAGCGGCTCGGGGGCATGCCGACCGAGCGGCGCACCATCGCCGTGAAGGCGCTCGCGCTGGCGTAGCCCAGCTCGCTCGCGATATGGCTCATGGGCCGCTTGCGCGCGGCCATCGACAGGGCCTTGGCCAGCAGCACCTGCTGGCGCCATTCGGCAAAGGTGGTGCCCAGTTCCTGGCGGAACAGGCGCGCCACCGTGCGCACGCTGGCGCCGGCTTCGCCGGCCCAGCCTTCCAGCGTGGCGTGGCGGGTGGGCTCGTCCAGCACCGCTTCGCACAGCGCGCGCAGGCGCTTGTCGGCCGGCAGGCCCACGCCCAGCGGCAGCGGGCGCGCGCGCGCCAGTTCGTCCTGCAGCAGGGCGGCGATGCAGCGTTCGCGCGCATCGGGCAGGGGCTCGTCGTCCAGCTGCTGTGCCAGTTCGCGCATCAGCGCCGAGACTTCGAGCACCCGGCAGCGCTGCCAGGCCACGGGCGCCGCGCTGCCCGCCAGTGGCACCGGGCCCGCCTGCGCGCCCGGCTGGTGCAGGTACAGCGTGCGCAACTCGGCTTCCTCCACCACCGTGACCACGTGCTCCACGCCCGGCGGCACCCAGACCGCGCGGCTGGGCGGCACGATGTAGGTGTGGTCGGCCGCGGTGACGCGCAGCACGCCGGTGTTGGAGAAGGCCACCTGCGCCCAGGCGTGGCTGTGCGGCAGGATGCGCGAATCGGCCTTCAGACGGCGCGCCTTCACGCGCACCGGCCGTTCGGCCGTCGGCGCGTAGCGCAGCGGGTCGGCCGGCAGCAGATGCTGAAGGGCGGGGCGCTGTGGCATGAATTCGACAGAACTTGTCCGGCTATCGTAACCCGGCCGGGAGTGCCGGCACTACCCTCGGGGCCATGAGTTCCACCGTTCCGGCCGCCGCTGTCGACGCGCGGCGCGACTTCACGACCATCGGCCTCATCGGGCTGGCGCATGGCACGTCGCACTTCTTTCACATGCTGCTGCCGCCCATGTTCCCGGCCTTCATCCGCGACTTCGGGCTCAGCTACTCGGAACTCGGGCTGCTGGTGTCGCTGTTCTTCGTGATCTCCGGCATCGGCCAGGCGCTGGCGGGCTTCCTGGTGGACCGCGTCGGCGCGCGGCCGGTGCTGTTCGGCGCGCTGGGCTGCTTCGTCGCCGCTTCGCTGGCGGCGGCCACGGCACAGGGCTATGGCGGGCTGATGCTGACTTCGGCGCTGGCGGGGCTGGGCAACTGCCCGTTCCACCCGGCCGACTTCACCATTCTCAACAAGCGCGTCTCGCCGGCGCGGCTGGGGCATGCGTTCAGCGCCCACGGCATCAGCGGCAATCTGGGCTGGGCCTTCGCGCCGGTGTTCCTGATCGGCGTCACCGGCCTGGCCGGCACCTGGCGCGCGGCCTACCTGGGCACGGCGTTGTGGGCGCTGGCGGTGCTGATCCTGCTGGTGCTGAACCGCGACGCGGTCGACGACCGCCAGGGCCAGTGGGCGCACGAGAAGGGGGGCGCGCCGCAGCCCGCGGCGGACGAGCACGCGCTCGCCTTCCTGAAGCTGCCCAGCGTGTGGCTGTGCTTCTCGTTCTTCTTCTGGACCACGGCGGCGCTGTCGGCCATCCAGAGCTTCGCCAGCCCGGCGCTGGGCCGCATGTACGGGCTGCCGATCGAGGCCACCGCCTTCGTCGTCACGGGCTACATGCTGTGCGGCGCCGCCGGCATGGTGGCGGGCGGTTTCGTCGCCGGCCGCGCCGAGCGGCTGGAACGGACCATCGCGCTGGCGATGGCCTGGTCGGGGCTGCTGCTGCTGCTGGTGTCCACCGCCTGGCTCGGCCCCTGGCTGGCGGCGGCGGCCGCCTCGCTGGCCGGGTTCGGCACCGGGCTGGCCGGGCCTTCGCGCGACATGCTCATCAAGCGCGCCGCGCCGCCCGGAGCCACCGGCCGCGTCTACGGCACGGTCTATTCGGGCCTGGACGTCGGCTTCGCGCTTGCAGCGCCGATGTTCGGCTGGCTGCTGGACCATGGCCGGCCGAGCGCCGTGTTCGCCGGCGCCGCCTTGCTGCTGGCCCTGGGCGTCGCCTCGGCAGGGCTGGTCGCCGTCTCGGTACGCCGGCGCGGCGGCCCGGCGCTGGCCGCCTGAGCTCCCGCGCCCGCTACATTGCGGGCATGAACGCAAAGACTCCGGCCCGCCTGGCGGGCCACGCGCTCGTCGAAGCCCTGGTCGCGCAAGGCGTGGACACCTGCTTCGGCGTGCCCGGCGAAAGCTACCTGGCGGTGCTGGACGGCTTCCACGAGCACCGCGACCGCATCCGCTTCGTCGCCTGCCGGCAGGAAGGCGGCGCCGCCTTCATGGCCGACGCGCAGGGCAAGCTGACGGGCCGCCCCGGCATCTGCTTCGTGACGCGCGGGCCAGGGGCCAGCAACGCCGCCATCGGGCTGCACACCGCCTTCCAGGACTCGACGCCGATGGTGCTGTTCATCGGCCAGGTGGCCAGCGACCAGCGCGACCGCGAAGCCTTCCAGGAGGTGGACTACCGCCAGATGTTCGGTCCCGGCACGCTGGGCATGGCGAAGTGGGCGGCCGAGGTGGAAGACGCCGACCGCCTGCCCGAATACGTGGCGCGTGCCTTCCACACCGCGCTGCAGGGCCGGCCCGGGCCGGTGGTGCTTTCGCTGCCGGAAGACATGCTGACCACCGCCACGTCGGCACCCGTGCTGCCGCGCGTGGAACCGGCGCACGCGTGGCCCGCGCCGGGTGCGCTGCGCGACGTGCGCCGGCTGCTGCTGGCATCCGAACGGCCGATCGTCATTGCCGGCGGCAGCGGCTGGGACGCCGAATCCGCCGCGGCCTTGCAGCGGTTTGCCGAGAACTGGCAGCTGCCGGTGGGCTGCGGCTTCCGGTTCCAGGACACCTTCGACAACCGGCACCCGCTGTACGCCGGCGACGTGGGCATCGGCATCAACCCTAAGCTGGCGGCGCGCGTGCGCGAAGCCGACCTCGTGATCGCGCTCGGCATCCGCCTGGGCGAGATGACCACCGGCGGCTACACGCTGCTGCAGGCGCCGCAACCGCGCCAGCGCCTGGTCCACGTGCACGCGGGGGCCGAGGAACTGGGCCGTGTCTATGCGGCCGACCTGCTGCTGCAGTCTTCGATGGCCAGCGCCGCGAAGGCGCTGGAGTCGCTCACCGCGCCGCCGCAGCTGCCGTGGGCCGCGCTGGCGCAAGCCGCGAACGCGGACTACCGCACCAACCTGGTGGCACCGCACGTCGAGCCGCTGGACCTGGCGGTGGTGATGAAGACATTGCAGCGCCTGCTGCCCGAAGACACGGTCTGGACCAACGGCGCCGGCAACTACAGCGGCTGGCTGCACCGCTACGTGCAGTACCCCGGCTTGCAGCACCACGGCCGCACCCAGCTGGCGCCGACCTCGGGCGCCATGGGCTACGGCGTGCCGGCGGCGGTGGCGGCGGCGCTGCTGCAGCCGCAGCGCTGGGCGGTGAACATCGCCGGCGACGGCGACTTCCTGATGACGGGCCAGGAGCTGGCCACCGCCACCGGCTATGGCGCGAAAAAGCTGCTCAGCGTGCTGGTGGACAACAGCAGCTACGGCACCATCCGCATGCACCAGGAACGCGAATTCCCGGGCCGGACCAGCGGCAGCGACCTCTTCAACCCGGACTTCGCGGCGCTGGCGCGCGCCTTCGGCTGGCACGCAGCACGGGTGGAGTCCACCGAGGCCTTTGAACCGGCGTTGAAGGAAGCCCTGGCGGCCGGCAGGCCGGCGCTGCTGCACCTGCGACTGGACACCGATGTCATCACCTCGCGCACCACGCTCACGGCCATTCGCGACGCTGCGCTCGCCAGGCGCTGAAGCGGCGCGCCGGCGCTGGCTCGCGGCCGTGCTGGCCGGCGCCGCGGCGCCGCTGGCCGCCTGCGGGGGCAGCGGCGAGACGCCGTCGCCATCGCCTTCCCCGACCCCTTCGCCGTCGTCTTCGCCCTCTCCGTCACCATCCCCTTCGCCCAGTCCGCCTGCGCCCCGCAGCTGGCGCATGGGCTTCTCGCCCAACCCGCCACGCCTGACGGTGGAAGCGGTGCTGAAGGGCATCGACACCTTCAGCAGCCGGGCCGAGCTCTGCATCATCCACGAGGAACTGCCCTGGACCGACCTGCTGGCGGGCATGAGCCCCGATGCCATCCTGGACCGCGACAAGGTCGAACTGGTGGCCTACATCCGCGCCAGGGGGATGCAGCTGGTGTTCATGGGCGACCTCAACGACGGACTGGACCGCACGCAGGAGGCGCCCAGGCTGCGTGCCGCCGGCCGCAGCATCACCCAGCCCGCGGTGCAGCGGCTCTACCGCGACTACCTCCTGGCCGTGGACCGCAAGCTCAAGCCCGTCCAGCTGGGGCTGGTGGCCGAGAGCAATCTCATTCGCGCCGCGGCGCCCACCCTCTACCCGGCGGTGAAGAAGACCGCCAACGACACCGCCAGCGCGCTGCGCGCCGCCGGCAGCAGCACACCCTTAATGGCCAGCGTGCAGGTCGACGTGGCCTGGGGGCGGCTGCAGGGCAGCACCACCGCCTACGAAGGCGTGGAAACCGACTTCGCCGACTTCCCCTTCATGCAGGTGCTGGGCCTGTCGTCGTACCCGTACTTCGGCTGGAGCGAGCCCGAAGACCTGCCGCTGGACTACTACACCCGCCTGCGGGCCGGGCGAGACCTGCCGGTGATGGTGGTGGAGGGCGGCTGGACCAGCACGGGCGCCGGCAGCATCGTGTCCACGCCGGAGAAGCAGGCCCGCTACCTGGCGCGCCATGCGCAGCTGCTCGACGCCGCCGCGGCCCAGGCCTGGCTGCAGCTGGTCTTCGCCGACATCGACATCGCTTCGCTGCCGCCGCCGATTCCCGCCAACCTGCCGCTGTTCGTGAACATCGGCTTCACCGACAGCGACTTCAATCCCAAGCCGGCGCTGGCGGCCTGGGACACGCTCTTCGCGCGGCCGTGGTCGGCCTGAGACGGGGCTGACGCCTACAATGCCGCCATCGGGGTGTAGCGCAGCCTGGTAGCGCAACTGCTTTGGGAGCAGTGGGTCGAAGGTTCGAATCCTTTCACCCCGACCACAACCATCGAGCGCCCGGCCTGCGCCTCGAGCCTATTCGGCGGCAGGCCAGCGTCGGCGCGGCCGTCATGCCTGCGCGCCGGCGGTCCTCGACGGCCACCCGACCCCGGGCGCGCAGGGCCTGTCGCGCGCACGGCCGGGCTGCCGGGATCAGAATCCGGTGCATGGGCTCTGGTCGATCGGCCATGTCGCGTCGGCGCTTCGTCTGCGCCGGCTTCCTGCTGGCGTTGCCGCAGGCCGTCGCGCCGCTGCGTGCCGAGCCCGCAATGTCGCGTGCCCAGGCGCTGCAGGCGCTGCTCCACGCCGAACCCATGCGACGGCTGTCCGGCATCGAGCGGCTGGCCGAGGTCGGCACGATGGCCGACAACGACGCCCTGGCGAAGCGCCTTCGCGACGAGGACGAGACGGTGCGTGCCGCCGCCGCCGGCGCGATGTGGTCGGTGTGGAGTCGCTCGGGCGACAAGGCGGTGGACCGGCAATTCCAGCGCGGCGTCGAACTCATGAATGCCGCCGAGTGGGAAAGCGCGCTGGGCGTGTTCGACCAGATCGTCCATCGCAAGCCCGACTTCGCGGAGGGTTGGAACAAGCGCGCCACGGTGCTGTACCTGATGGGGCGCGAAGATGCCTCGCTGAAGGACTGCGAAGAGGTGCTCAAGCGCAACCGCCACCACTTCGGCGCGCTGTCGGGCATGACGCAGATCTACCTGCGCCGCGGCGAAGTCGAACGGGCCCTGAAGACCTACGAGCGGGCGCTGGAGGTCAATCCGAACCTCGACGGCGGTCCGCAGATGCTGAAGCTGCTGGAAGAGGCGGTGCGGGCACGGTCCGGGCGCCGCACCGGCCTGGCGCCGGCGCGCGACACGGCCTGAGCGGCGCTTGTGCGCGGTCGTTCGCACCGCCTTCGGACTTCACGCTGCGACGGCAGGCGGGAGTCGAAGTTCGGTTGGGGCACCAGGGGGGACGGGCGGTATCGACCCACGGCAGTCCCTGGCCCTTGTTGAGGGCCGTCCTTCATGGCACTGCCCGACGGCGGCTCGCCAAACGGGTCGACTCAATGGGCGGGAATGCGGTACAGCCGCACAGCATTGCGCCATCCGATCTGATCTCGAATCGCCGCCGGTGTCCAGGCGCGAAACAACTCCATCAGTGTCGCCGTCCGGGGCCGTTCGCCGGCCGGCTTGGTGTGGGGCCAGTCCGAGCCCCAGACCACACGCTCGGGCGCCGCGGACACCAGCGCTTCGTGGATCGCGCGCGCATCCTCGTAGTCCGGCGCGGAGGCCGACACGTTGGCGATGCCCGAGAGCTTGACCCACACCGGTCCGTCGCGCATCAGTCCGACCAGCGCGCGCATGCCCTCATGGTCCGTGCCCAGCGAGGCTGGCGTGCGCCCCATGTGGTCGACGACCACCGGCACGCGCGATCGGAGGATTCGCGAGGCGAGTTGCGGCAGGAGCCGGCTGTCGGTGAACAGTTGCAGGTGCAGGCCCCGTTCGGCCAGGCATGGCTCGAGTGCGTCGAACGCTTCCCAGCGCACGAAGCCGCCCATCGCCCGCGGATCGCCCGGCTCGAAGTGGGCGACTCGCACACCGCGGACGCCCGCATCGACCAGGCGATCGAGTTCCGCGTCAGAGACATCGGCATCGATGGCCGCGATGCCGACCAGCCTGCCCTTTGATCCGGCAAGCGCCTCGAGCAGGACACGGTTGTCCGTGCCGTAGAAGCTGGGCTGCACCACGACCCCATGTGTCACGCCCAGCGGCGCCAGGGTTGCACGCCATTCATCGACCGAGGCCGGCGCGGGCGTGTAGCTTCGCCCCGCCGTCATCGGGGCGCGGTCCAGCGGCGCGACGACGTGGAAGTGGCAGTCGACGATGCCCATGACCATGGCCTCAGTCGAGCGTGATCTTCGCGTCCTTCACGATCTTCGCGGTGCGGGCGATCTCGCTGCGGATGAACTCGGCGTACTCGGCCGGCGTGCCGGGCTTGACCTCGGCACCCAGCCGCGCGAACTGTTCCTTCACGGCCGGCTGCTGCAGCACCTTGTCGAGCGCCTGGTTCAGTCGGGTGGCCAGTTCGGGCGCGGCCTTGCCCGGCAGCACCAGGCCCAGCGTGGTGGAGGCGTCGAACTTCGGCACGCCGGCCTCGGCCAGCGTCGGCACGTCCGGCAGCAGGGCAGAGCGCTTCGCCGTGGTGACCGCCAGCGGACGCAGCTTGCCGCCCTGCACCAGCGGCAGCACCGACGACAGCTGGTCGAAATGGAGGTCGACGTGGCCGCCGGCGAGATCGGTGTTGGCCGGAGCGCTGCCCTTGTACGGCACGTGCACGAACTGCACGCCGGTCGCGTCCTGGAACAGCTCGCCGACGATGTGGTTGCCGCTTCCGCTGCCGGCCGAGGCCATCGTCATGGCGCCCTTGCGGCTGCGCGCCAGCGCCAGCAGCTCCTGCACCGACTTCACCGGGGACGACGGTCCGACCACCAGCACCATCGGCACGCTGGCGATCAGGCCGACCGGCGTGAAGTCCTTGATCGAGTCGTAGGGCAGCTTCGGGTACAGCGAAGGCGCGGCCAGGTGGTTCACCGGCGACGCGATGCCCAGCGTGCTGCCGTCGGGCGCCGACTTGGCCACCGCGTCCAGACCCAGCGTGCCGCTCGCGCCGGCCTTGTTCTCGACGATCACCGGCTGGCCCAGTTCCTTCGCCAGCTCGGGGGCCAGGATGCGGGCGCTCAGGTCCACGTTGCCGCCGGGCGGGAAGGGCACGATCAGCTTGATGGGCTTGTTCGGCACGACACCCTGCGCGTGCAGGGCGAGCGGTAGCGCGGCGAGTGCCAGTGCCAGGAGTCGGCGGTTGAACTTGGGCATGTCGGTCTCATTCGGCCTTGAGGTTGAGTTCCCGCGCGATGCGGGCATTGACGTCGAGCTCGCGCACGATCTGCGCCGCGAAGGCGTCGCCGCAGATGCTGGACGGTTCCAGCCCGGCCCCGGCCAGCCGCTCGCGCATCGCCGGCGAACGCGAGAACTCGGTCGCCTCGCGGGTGAGCAGTCGAACCGCCTCGGGCGGCGTGCCGGCCGGTGCCAGCAGGCCGTACCAGGTGTCGACCACGAAGCCCTTGACGCCGGCCTCCTCGAAGGTGGGCACGTCGGGCAGCAGGGCCGAGCGCTGGCGCGAGGCCACGGCCAGGGCCTTCAGCCGGCCGGCCTTCAGGTGCGGCAGCACCGAGCCCACGGTGGCGAAAGACAGGTCGACCTGGCCGCCCAGCAGGTCGGTGACCGCCGGCGCCGCGCCCTTGTAGGGCACGTGCACCAGGCTCACGCCGGCGAGCTTGCGGAACTGCTCGGTCGCCAGGTGCGGCGAGCTGCCCTGGCCCGGCGTCGCGTAGGTCAACGCGTCGGGCTTCGCCTTCGCGCGTTCGACGAACTCGGCCACCGACTTCACCGGCAGCGACGGGCCCACCACCAGCACGGTGGCGCTGCTGGCCAGCGTGCACACGGGCACGAAGGACTTCGCGGCGTCGAACTTGATGCGGCCGCCGTAGAGCGCCGGGATCATCGTGTGGTTGGTGGCCGCGGCCAGCAGGGTCAGGCCGTCGGGCTTCGCGGCGGCGACCGCCTCGGTCGCCAGCACCGCGTTCGCGCCCGGCTTGTTCTCGACGATGACCGGCTGCCCCAGCGGCTTGGCCGCGTGGTCGCCGAAGGCGCGGGCGACGATGTCCGAAGGTCCGCCGGCGGCGAAGCCCACCACCAGCCTGACCGGCTGGCTGGGGTAGGCGCCACTCTGGGCGCCGGCGGCGGTGGCCACGAAAGCCAGCGCGCACAAGGCATGGTGCATGAAGTCTTCTCCTGGCAGGTTTCAGGCGCGGGCGCGGTGGATCGGCAGGCCGGCCGTCTCCAGCGTGGCGCGCAGCACCGAGCCGCTGACGGACTCGGTGCAGTACAGCGTCTTGCGGTCGGGCCCGCCGAACGCGAGGTTGGTGAGCGACATGCCGGCGCTGCTGCGCAGCACGATCTCGGGCTCGGCGCGGTGGTTCAGCACCCAGGCGTAACCCAGCCCGGGGTTGGCCACGATCACGCGGCCGGCCTCGTCCACCGCCAGGCCGTCCGGGCCGCTGGGCCCGTAGGACGTGAAGAACGGGCTCACCTTGGAGACGCTGCCGTCGGGCAGCAGCGGCACGCGCCACACCTGGTTGCCGCGCGTCACGGCCAGGAACAGCACGCGTTCGTCGGGCGACAGCGCCACGCCGTTCGGGCTCGGCACGTTGGCCAGCAGCAGGTCGAGCTGCCCGTCGGGCCGCAGCCGGTAGAGCCGGCCGGTCGGGTCGTGCAGGCCGGTCTGGCCCTGGTCGGTGAAGTAGAGGTTGCCGCGGCTGTCGAAGACGAGGTCGTTGACCCCCTTGAAGCGCTCGCTGTTGCGGCGGTCCAGGAAGGGCCGCACCGCACCGGTTTCGACGTCGACGGCCATCAGGCCGTTGCGGTAGTCGGTCACCAGCAGTTCGCGGTCGTTCAGGAACTTCGCGCCGTTGGGCTCGCCGTCCCACTCGGCGACCTGCGTCCACTCGCCCTGCGGGTCGATGCGGAAGATGCGGCCGAACGGGATGTCGGTGACGTAGAGGTTGCCGGCGCGGTCGAACACCGGCCCTTCGAGGAAGGAATCGGTCGGCTGGCCGCCGCGGTTCGCGTCGGCCCAGGCGGAGCGAACGCCGGTGCGGCGGAAGCGATCCGGCAGGCGCGTGAACACCTCGGTCTCGCGCACGCGCGGCGCTTCGAGGACGAAGATCATCGAGCCTCCTTTGCCGTGGGAGCGTCGGCCGCCAGCAGCCACGCGATCTCGTGCTGCCAGCGCGCGGCCTCGACGCTGGCGGCCATGTGGCCGAAGGGACTGTCGAGCGCGACGTAGCGGGTCGGCGCCGGGATGCGCGCGAGGGCTTCGCGCGTGGCGTCGTTGGCCGGGAAGACCGCGTCGGTGGTCGTCTGCACCATCAGCACGCGGGCATGGATCTCGTGCAGGCGGTCGTGCACGTCGAAGTGTTCGGCGGCGCCGGCCAGCACCGGCAGGCTGTTGGCGTCGAAGTGCTGCGCCCACTGGCGGCAGGCGGCGTCCAGCCGCTCGCGGCCTTCCTGCTCCGACAGGCCGCGCGCCGCGAACAGACGCTCCAGGCCGTAGGCCTGCAGCGTCTGGCGGCGCAGGGCGAAGAGGGTCTCGACCATGCCGCCGCGGTCGTGGTAGCGGCCGTCGTGCCACTGCGCGCTGGTGGCCAGCCGCGCGATCTGCTGCGCCTTGCCCATGCCGGGCGGGCTGTGCAGGTCCGACGAGATGACGCCGATCGCGTCGACGCGGTCGGGATTGTCCAGCGCCCACTGCAGCGCCTGGAAGCCGCCGTACGAGGGCCCGATGACCGCGCGCAGCCGCGTCACGCCCAGCGCGACGAGCAGCCGGTGCTGCACCTCGACGATGTCGGCCAGCGTGATGTCGGGGAAACGCAGGCCCCAGGGCTTGCCGGTGGCGGGTTCGATGTCGCGCGGCCCAGTGGTCCCGAACGAAGAGCCCAGCATGTTGCTGCAGACGACGAAGTGGCGGTCGGTGTCCAGCGGCCGGCCGGGCCCGACGAGGTCGGCCCACGAGCCTTCGGCGACGAGGTGCCCGGGCTCGATCATCGTGTGCGCGCTGGTGAAGCCGTGCGTCACGAGGATCGCGTTGTCGCCCTTCGGCGCGAGCCGGCCGCGGCAGGTGTAGGCCACCTGCACCTGCGGCAGCACCGCGCCCGAGCGCAGCGGCAGCGCGCCGATGTCCATCGACAGGCTCATGCCCGGCTCACCTCATTCCTTCTTGATGCCCGCGGACTTGACGGTGGCCGACCAGCGCGAGTCCTGTTGCACGAGGAACTTGCCGAAGTCCTCAGGCGACGAGGCGACGACGCGCGAACCCAGCGCATAGATCCGCGCCTTCAGCTGCGTGCTCTGGAGCACGTCGCGCAGCGCGACGTTCAGGCGCCGCACCACGTCAGGCGGCGTGGCGGCGGGCGCCAGGATGCCGTTCCACTCGTAGACCTCGTAGCCCTTGACCACGGTCTCGGCGATCGTGGGCACGTCGGGGTAGTTGGGGTCGCGCGTGGCCGACGTGATGGCCAGCGGCCGCAGCGTACCGCTTTTCACGTGCGGCGAAAGCGCCGGCAGGTTGCCGAAGCCGAAGTCCACCTCGCCGGCCATCACGGCCTGCAGCGCCGGGCCGCCGCTCTTGTAGGGGACGTGCAGGCCCTTGACGCCGGCGCCCTGCAGGAACAGCTCCGCGCCCATGTACTGAACGGTGCCCTGGCCGCCGGAGCCGAAGGTGTACTTGCCCGGCGCCGCCTTCGCCGCCTTCACGAAGTCCTGCAGCGACTTGAAGGGCGAGTTCTTCGGCACCGCGAACAGCATCGGCGTCAGGCCGACCAGCGTCACCGGCTGCAGGTCCTTCTGCGGGTCGTACGGCAGCTTCTGCAGGTGCGGGTTGATCGAGTACGGCGTCGCGTCGTAGAGCACGGTGTAGCCGTCGCCGGGCGACTGCGCCACCGCGGTCTGCCCGATCACGCCACTGGCGCCCGGCTTGTTGACCACGATCACCGTGGTGCCGAGCTTCGGTCCCAGCTGTTCGGCGATCAGGCGCGACAGCGCGTCGGCGGTGCCGCCGGGCGCGTACGGCACCACCAGCTGGATCGGCCGGTCGGTCGGCCAGGCCGCGAAGGCGGGCACTGCGGCGAAGAGGCCGAGCGCCAGCGCGGCGGCGGCGATGAAGGGACGGCGTTGCATGGTCTTCGTGTCTCCTGGGTCGTTCGAAGCGGGGGAAGGCGCAGCTCAGGTGGTGGCGATCGGCGTGACCGGCGAGCCGACCGCGCCGGGCAGGCGCAAGGGCGGCGCGGTGAGCAGGAAGCGCGAGCGGCCGTGCGCGCGCAGCCATTGCGCCAGTTCGGTGAGGTACCAGAGCTCGCCGAGGGGAATGCCGTTCTTGAACAGGCAGTGCTCGTGCAGCGGCAGG
Organism: Rubrivivax sp.; assembly: GCA_044224175.1. Classification (GTDB taxonomy): domain Bacteria; phylum Pseudomonadota; class Gammaproteobacteria; order Burkholderiales; family Burkholderiaceae_C; genus Rubrivivax. The sequence goes on from JBGAKY010000038.1 coordinate 30,866, forward strand.
CGCGGCTGGCGCAGCGGCTGCGGTCGCTGCAGCTTCGGCACGACCAGTTCCACCGCCGGGTTGTCGGCCACCAGGCAGGCCAGGCGCACGTCGACGATCCAGCGCAGCAGCCGCTCGTCCCAGCCGTCGAGGCCGCTGCCGGTGGCGTGCAGCGTCTCCACGTCGGGCTGCCGGTTCATCGCCAGCAGCGTGTCGGCGAAGCCGGTGTGCAGGCACACCATGTCGCCCGGCTCGACCTCGACGCGGTCGGCCTCGAGGATTCGCATCAGCGCGTCGTAGCCCACCGCCTGCCGCTTGCGGCCCAGGTGGTGCGCCAGGTCGATCAGCACGCCGCGGCCCTGCACGCCGTGTTCGGCCAGGCGTTCGATGCCCAGCGCCCCGGCCTCCGGCTGCGGGTAGCGCGCATGCGGTTCGCTCGCCTGCGCGTCCTCGCGGCCGGGGCGGATGTGCTCGCCGGCGCGGAAGCCGTTGTAGAACACCGCCTCGGCCACGCCGTCGCTGTCGGCGTCGAAGCGGCTGCCCACGTGGGCCAGGCTGTCCCACTGGGTCGAGTACTGCAGGCTCATCAGCACCACGTCGTCGTTGACGACGTCGGTGAGGTCGGGGTCCTCGGCGTCGTAGGACCAGCAGAAGCCCTGCTGTCCTGCGCTCTGGCCGTCACGCACGACGGCATAGCGCCGCGGCGGAATGCGGCGCGGGTTCATCCGCTGCTCGCCCGGCACGTCCAGCGGCAGGCTCAGCACGAAGCTGCGGCCGGTCTTCACCTCGGCCACGCCCTGCAGCACCTTCTCGGGCGTGACCAGGTTCATGCGGCCGCGCTGGTCGTCGGGACCGAACTCGCCCCAGTGGCTGCCTTCCGGCGCGCGGACCCAGCGCTGAACCATGCCGCCCTCAGCCCCGCAGCACCGCCAGCGCGTTCTGCGCCGCGCCCACGCCCATCTTCACGTAGGCGTCGGCCGTCACGCCGCCGATGTGCGGGCTGAGCGTGATGCGCGGCTCGCCGTGGAACGGGTGCGGCGCCGTCATCGGTTCGACCGCGAAGCTGTCGAGGCCGGCACTCGCCACCTGCCCGCTGCGGATGGCTTCCAGCAGCGCCGCTTCGTCGACCAGCCCGCCGCGGGCGGTGTTGACGACGATCACGCCCTTCCGGCACGCCGCGAGGGTCTGCGCGTTGAGCAGCTTCGCGTTGTCGGCCGTCAGCGGGCAGTGCAGCGAGATGGCGTCGGACTCGCGCCAGACCGTCGCCAGGTCCACCGGCTGAACGTAGGCGGGCAGGTTCTTCGCGAACGGGTCGAAGCCGATCACGCGCATGCCCATCGCGTCGGCCAAGCGCGCGAAGCGCAGCCCGATCGCGCCCAGCCCGACGAGGCCGACCGTGCGGCCTTCGAGTTCCACGCTCTTGTGCGTGGCCTTGTCCCAGTGGCCGGCGTGCATGCGCTCGTTGAGCGCGACGACCGACTTCGCGCAGGCCAGCAGCAGCGCCAGCGCGTGTTCCGCCACCGCGGCAGCATTGGCGCCGACCGCGGCCACGACCTGGATGCCACGCGCGGCGGCCGCCGTCTTGTCGATCGTGTCGGTGCCGCTGCCATGCTTGGAGATCACCTTCAGGCTGGGCGCGGCGGCCATCGCGGCGTCGCCCACCTTGCCGTAGCGCACGATGATCGCCACCGGGTCGTGGCGCCGGCACAGCGCGACGATGTCGTCCTCGGTCGGCGCCTTGCCGGCGTAGATCACCTCGTAGCCGTCCAGCAGGGCCAGTGCCGGCGCCGCGAGGTCGTTGCCGGTGACCAGGAAGACCGGCTGGCTCACAGCGTCTCGCCTTCCTTCAGCACGCCGGCGGCGCGCAGCGCGCCGTCCAGCCAGCCCGGTCGCAGCGCCTTGCGGCTCTTGATGTCGGCGATGCGCTTCGTCTCGGCGGCCAGTTTCTCGGCCGCCAGCGGCAGCATCGCGGCGGCCTTCTCGCGCTCGATCACGGTGATGCCGTCGGCGTCGCCGACCACCAGGTCGCCCGGGTTCACCGTGACGCCGCCGATCGAGACCGGGTGGTTCACGCGGCCCGGCACCGACTTGGTCGGGCCGTTGGGGTTGAGGCCCGCCGCGTACATGGGGAAGCCCAGTTCGCGGATCGCCTCGCTGTCGCGCACGGCGCCGTCGATCACCACGCCGGCGATGCCCAGCGCCTTCGCCTGCTGGCACATGATCTCGCCCATCAGCGCGCTCGTGAGGTCGCCCTTGCCGTCGACCACGATCACGTCGCCGGGCCGGGCGAGGGCCAGCGCGGCATGGATCATCAGGTTGTCGCCCGGCCGCACCTCGACCGTGAGGGCCGGGCCGGCCACGCGCATCGAAGGTGCCAGGGCGGCGATGCGGCCGCTCAGTGCGCCGCGGCGGCCGGCCACGTCGGCCAGGATGGACGAGGCGAAGGTGGCGGCCTGCTCGACGACCGCGGGGTCGACGCGCTCGAAGGTCCTGATCACGTCGGGCGCCAATGCAGCGGCTTGACTCATGCGAATCTCCTGGAGCGTTTGGGTGCGGCGGCGGTCAGTCGACCTTGGCGCCGGATTCCTTGACGACCTTGCCCCAGCGCGGGATCTCGTCCTTGATGAGGGCGGCGAACTGCTCGGGCGTGCCCCCTGCCGGGTCGGCGCCTTCGTCGCCGAGCCGCTTCGCCAGTTCGGGCTGCTTCAGCGCCTTGTCGAACTCGGCGTTCAGCTTCGCCACCACGTCCTTCGGGGTGCCGGCGGGAGCCAGCAGGCCGAACCAGGTGACGGCGTCGAAGCCCTTGTAGCCCGACTCGTTGATGGTCGGCACGTCGGGCAGGTCGTCGACGCGCCGGGCCGAGGTCACCGCCAGCGCCCGCACCTTGCCCTGCTTGATGTGGCCCAGCAGGGTGGGCACCGACGACATGTAGAGGTCGACGTTGCCGCTGATGACGTCGGTCATGGCCTGCGCCGCGCCCTTGTACGGCACATGCTGCGTCTTCACGCCGGCCGCCTTCTGGAACAGTTCGCTCGTCAGGTGGGCCACGGTACCGTTGCCCGGCGACGCGAAGTTCACGTGGCCGGGCTTGGCCCTGGCCGCGTTCACCGCGTCGGCCAGCGTCTTGTAGGGCGTCGGCGTGCCGGTCACCATGACCAGCGGCGCGTTGGCCAGCAGCACGATGGGCACCAGGTCCTTCTGCGGGTCGTACGGCAGCTTGGCGTACAGCGTCGGGTTGATCGCCAGGTTGCTGGTCTGGCCGAGCACGATGGTGTAGCCGTCGGCGGGCGCCTTGGCCACGGCGTCGACGCCGAGGTTGCCGCCGGCGCCGGGCTTGTTGTCGATCACGAAGGTCCAGCCGGTCGCCTTGGCGACGCGCTGGCTGGTCTCGCGGGCGATGATGTCGGTGCCGCCGCCGGGCGGGAACGGCACGACGATGCGGATCGGCTTGGAAGGCCAGGCCTGCGCGAAGGCGCTGCCGCCGAGGGTGGCGGTGGCGAGCGCCAGCACGAGGCGTCGAGTGAAGGTCATCTTGTCTCCGTTGCAGCCTGCAGGCACTCGTTCATCGCGAGCGCCGGGTATGGGAAGCAGTATTGGTCCGTGCTGGCGTAGAGTCCAATCGATAGTTTCTTGTGATCCATCAACGGGACTTTTGCGATGGACCTTCGCGACCTGCGCTACTTCGAGACCATTGCCGAGCTGCAGCACCTGGGGCGCGCGTCGGCCCGGCTGCACCGCACGCAACCCGCGCTCACCAGCAGCATCCGCCGGCTGGAGGCGGACTGCGGGGCGGCGCTGTTCGAGAAGTCGGGCCGGGGCATCCGGCTCACGGAGGCCGGCAGGGTGCTGCTCAAGTGGGCGCAGCGCCTGCGCTTCGACGAGGAGGACGCGAAGCGGGAGCTGCAGTCCATCGGCGCCGGGCTGACGGGCAACGTGCGCATCGGCATCGTGCCGACGGCGGCGCAGTTCCTGCTGCCGCCGGTGGCGCGCCGGCTCCTGCAGGAGGCGCCCGCGGTCACCTTGCGCACGGTGGTCGGACTGATCGACACCTTGAAACCGCTGCTGCGCGCCGGAGAGCTCGACTTGATGGTGGGCACCGAGAGTGCCGCCGAGCCGGGCTGGATCTCGAAGAAGCTGGCCGAGGACATGATCGTGGTGGCCGCCAGCGACAAGCACCCGGTCTTCCGGTCACAGCCGTCGCTCAGGGACCTGACGGCATACGCCTGGGCCCTGCAGCCGCCCGGCGCGCCGACGCGTGACTGGCTCGATCACACCTTCGACCGCCAGCGGTTGCCTCGCCCGCGAGTGCAGGTCGAGACGACGATGCTGTTGATGCTGCCGACGCTCATCGTGCAGACCGGCCTGCTGAGCTTCATCTCGCGTCATCACCTGCAAGGGCAGGCACGGATCCTCGGCCTGCAGGAGGTGCCGGTCAAGGGCGCGGCCATGCGCCGGCGCCTGGTGGTGACCTACCGGGCCAACGGTTTTCTTTCGCCGGCGGCGCGCCGGCTGCTTGAGCTGTTCGAGCAGTCAAGTGAGGTGGATGGACGCGGCGAACGGCATCTGTCAGCCCCGCTTGGGAAGGACTTCTAGTGGCCGGTTGCCGGCTATCGAACTGATCAGAATCAACGACGGCAATCGCTGCTAAGCAAGCGGCCATGACCGCAAGCCATACGGCGGTTCACCCGTGCCTCACGGCGCAAGCTCGATCAGGCGCCGCGCCCCTTCTTCCCTGCAGGCACTCGTCTCGATGCCTCGGGCGAACCCAGCACGCGACGGCCGCCTGCAGCGCGCTTCGGGTCGCTGGACCTGGATCCTTTGGCAAATTCGAGCCCCGAAGGAAGAATGCGCTCGCCGCACACGTTCTCCCCCAGGAAGTCCAGCAGGCTGCGCACCGCGGGCACCATGCCGCGGCGCGACGGAAACACCGCCAGCACGCGCGCCTCGGGCGGCTCCCAGCCGGGCAGCACCGGCACGAGGCGGCCCGACGCCAGTTCGTCCGCACACAGGTAGTCGGGCAGCACGCTGACGCCCGTGCCCGCGAGCACGGCGCTCTTCAGCGTGAGCAGGTCGTCGGCCGTGAACACCGGCCGGTGGACCCACTCGAACGCCTCGCCGCGGGGCCCCACCAGTGACCAGCGCGCCGCGCCGTCGGCCGCCGACATCGCGACCGTCGGCAGGCCACGCAGATCGTCGGGCCGCACCGGGGCGCCCAGCCGCTGCAGCAAAGTCGGGCTTCCGGCCAGAAGGCCGCGCGTCGGGCCGAGGTTCTTCACGATCAGCGATCCGCTGTCCTCGACGCTGCTGCGGACCCGCAGCGCGACGTCGACTCCCTCCTGCACCAGGTCGACCACCCGATTGCTGACCTGCATGTCGATGCGGACCCGCGGATGCGCGGCGAGGAAGCGCGGCAGCAGCGGGCCCACCGTGGTCTGCGCCAGCGTCACCGGGCAGGTGATGCGCACCGTGCCGCGGGGTTCGGCCCGCACCGTCGCCAGCGCCTCGTCGGCGGCCTGGGCCTGCTCGCGCATCGCCACGCAGTGACCGTGGTAGATCTGGCCCGCCTCGGTCAGCGACAGTTTCCTGGTCGTCCGGTGCAGCAGGCGCACGCCCAGGCGGTCTTCCAGTTCGGCGATGCGGCGCGACAGGCGGGACTTGGGGACGTGCAGCGCGCGGCCAGCGGCGGCGAAGCCACCGCGGTCGACCACCTCCGCGAAGAACAGCATGTCGTTCAGGTCCTGCATTGATCGTCCTGCCAATGGAACGGTGAAAAGCGATTCTGCCGACTTATCTTGTTGACGTCCTGCTAGCAGACTTGATCTCAAGCGAGCCACGGTGGCCCGCGACTGACGAGGACCTGAGCATGAAACTGCTGCACATCGATTCCAGCCCGCTGGCGGCCGCGTCCGTCTCGCGTGAACTGACCCGCCGCACCGTGGAGCGCTGGCACGCGGCCCACGCGGGCACCACCGTCGAGTACCTGGACCTGGCGGTCGACGCGCCCTCGCATCTGGACGCCGATTCGCTGGCCTTCCGCCTGGCGCCCGATGCGCCGCAGCTGACCGACGCGCAGCGCCGCGAGAACGCCGTCTCCGAGCGCCTGGTGCAGCAGTTCCTCGACGCCGACGTCGTTGTCGTCGGAGCTCCGCTGTACAACTTCAGCGTGCCGAGCCAGCTGAAGGCCTGGATCGACCGCGTCGCGCAGGCCGGACGCACCTTCCGCTACACGGCGAACGGACCCGAAGGTCTGGCCGGCGGCAAGACCGTGATCGTCGTGTCCACACGAGGCGGGCAGTACGCAGGGAATCCGGCCATGGAAGCGCTCGAACACCAGGAGAGCTACCTGAAGGCCGTGTTCGGCTTCCTCGGGATCACCGACGTGCGGATCGTGCGCGCCGAAGGCCTTGCGCTGGGCGACGACATGCGAGCGAAGGCGATCGCGCAGGCCCATGCGGCCATCGTCGCCCACACCGCCGAGGCCGCGAACCAGCCTCGGTCAGCGCTGCGCGCGTGAGGCTGCCGATCGACCACGGCCCCGTGCGCGGCGGCGGTCCGGCATCATCCGAGCCGACATGAACACCTCGCCGATCCTCCGCCAAGCCCCGCTCGGCTTCGTCTGGCCGACCCTCGACCCGTTCCTGTTCTGCGTGCACCACGTCGACCAGTACCCGGCCGGCAACGGTCGGCTGGGGCCGCGTGCGTCGCTCGAGGGGCGTTCCCTCGGCGCCGACTTCAGCGGCAAGGACGGGTGGAGCATGTACCACGGCGAGGACGTGCCCGGCTTCCCGGGCCATCCGCACCGGGGGTTCGAGACGGTGACCGTGATGCGTCGCGGCCTGGTGGACCACGCCGACTCGCTGGGGGCCGCCGCGCGATACGGCCACGGTGACGTGCAATGGCTGACGGCCGGTCGCGGCGTCGTGCATTCGGAGATGTTCCCGCTGCTGCGCGAGGACGAAGGCAATCCGGCCGAGCTGTTCCAGATCTGGCTCAACCTGCCTGCGGCGTCGAAGATCGCCGAGCCCGCCTTCACCATGTTCTGGTCCGAGCGGGTTCCGCAACTCGAGGCGCGAGACAACGGCGGGCGCTGGACCGTGGTGCGCGTCATTGCAGGCGGCCTCGACGGTGCTGCGCCTCCGCTGTCGCCGCCCAGGGACTCGTGGGCATCGCGAGCAGATGCCGACCTGGCCATCTGGACCCTTCGGATGGAGCCGCACGCGCGCTGGGTCGTGCCGGCGGCACGCCAGGATTCGACGCAGCGCATGCTCTACCTCTTCGCCGGGCGGGCGCGCGTCGCCGGCGAGCCGGTCGACGCACCCACGGGGCTGCAGCTCGCGCCAGGCATCGCCGTCGAGCTGGTCGCGGGCGACCCGGGAGCGGAGCTCCTCTTGCTGCAAGGCCGGCCGATCGGCGAGCCCGTGGCGCAACAAGGCCCCTTCGTGATGAACACCCGGGCCGAGATCGCCCAGGCCTACCAGGACTACCAACGCACCCAGTTCGGCGGCTGGCCCTGGGACAGCGCTGCGCCGGTGCACGGCAAGGAACGGGCACGCTTTGCCCGCCATCCGGACGGGCGGACGGACCTGCCCTAGGGTTCAGGCCCCTTTGCGCGCGCACCCACGGATGGCCGCAATGCACAGGTCGGCGTCGTGCTCCGTGGTCGACCAGTTCGAGACCGACACGCGCAGGGCCGCCATGCCGCGCCAGGTCGTCCCGCCGGCCCAGCAGGTGCCGTCGCGCTGGAGGGCCGCGATCACCTCCCTCGTGTGGGCGTCGACGGTCGCGGCGTCGCCGGCCGCTGCGCCCGGCGGGACGAAGCGCACGAGCACCTGGTTCAGCACGACCTCGTTGAGGATCGCCACGCCGGGCGCGCCGCGCAGACCGTCGGCGATGCGGCGCGCGAGCCGGCAGCAGCGGTCCACCAGGTCGGCCACGCCGTCCCGGCCCAGCTGGCGCAACGCGGCGTAGACGGCGAAGGCACGCGACCGCCGCGACGAGTCCGGCACCCACGACCCCGGTTCGCGCAGTTCGCCGCCGCTGGCGGCGTAGTAGGCGGCGCCGTGGCTCACCGCCGCGCGGTGCGCCTGCGGGTCGCTCACGATCGCCACGCCGCAGTCATAGGGCACGTTCAGCCACTTGTGCGCGTCGGTGGCCCAGGAGTCGGCACCGGCGCAGCCGTCGCACAGCGGGCGCAGCGTGGGCGACGCGGCGGCCCACAGTCCGAAGGCGCCGTCGACGTGCAGCCAGGCATTGGGATGGGTGCGCACCGCGTCGACGATTGCGCGCAGCGGGTCGACGGCACCGGTGTTCACGTTGCCGGCCTGCGCGAAGACGATCACCGGCGAGCCGTGAAGCGTCGACAGCAGCTCCAGCAGGCGGTCGGGCCGCGTCCGGCCTTGGGCGTCCGCCTCGATCCGCAGCGCGCGGCCTGCGCCGAGGCCGGCCATCTGCAGCGCGGCCAGCACGGTGGCATGGGCCTCGGCACCCACCACCACGCGCAGCGACGGCGCCCCCTGCAGGCCGTCGCGCTCGACGTCCCACCCCGCACGGGCCAGGACACGGTGGCGCCCGGCCAGCAGGCCGGTCAGGTTGGCCATCGTCGCTCCGGTGGTGAAGCCGACCGACGACGACGGCGGCAGGCCGAACAGGTCGACGAGCCAGGCAGCGGCAATCTCCTCGACCACCGCTGCGGCCGGCGACATCACCCACGCGAAGCCGTTCTGGTCCCACGCGCTGGTCAGCCAGTCGGCGGCCAGCGCCGCCGGCAGTGAGCCGCCGGTGACGAAGCCGAAGTAGCGCGGCCCTGCGCTGGCGACGATGCCGGGGTCGGCGTCGCGTGCGAGCCGGGCGACAACGTCCGCGGGAGCCTCGCCGTGCGCGGGCAGGGCCCCGCCCAGCGCGGAGGCCAGCGCCTCTCGAGTGGCCAGCGTGCCGACGTGGCGCTGCTCGATGCCGGCCAGGTAATCGGCGGCCAGGTCTGCCGTCTGGTGCAACAGGGCGCGGTGGTCGGGCATCGGCATCTCGACGAGCTTGGTGAGGCGATGGTAGGCCCGCTGATCCCGGGCCGAGACGCTGGTGGCCGCTCGTGCACGCGGGATGCAACTCCAAACCGGGCGGCAACAGCACCCCTCGTGCCGTGGGGCCTGCGGCCGTCCACATCGCTGAGGTCGCCGTCTCAACGCACTCAAGCACCGGGTCGAGATCGAGGCGGGCGCGAATGGCAGTCGATCGCAGGTCTGTGTGATTCAGGGCCTTGCCGACGACCAGCAAGGGCGCACGCGTCTTCGCGAGCCAACTTCCGAGAGTACGCCGCAGATCGTGCTCTAGAAGGTCGTCGAGCCCGGCCACGCCAAGGATACGAGCCCAGGCATTGCGCGTTTTCGCGATGTGGCCGGTCCGGGAACGCTCTGATGAGAAGCCCCAGACGGACGTTGCGGCCTTCTTTCGCGCTCGCAGAAGGGAAAGAACTTCGGGCGCCAGTGCGATGGTCTGTGTCTTCTTTCCCTTTGCATCCGATGCTGGATCGGTCCGGACTCCGGACTCCGGATCGCGCCACCTCATCGCGCAGACGTTCGAGCGGCGCGCACCCGTCAGAACGGCCAGCAGGAAGCAGTCTTTCATCGTCGGGCTGGGCAGCATGGCCAGCGCGAGGATGAGGCGCTCGTCTCCGCTGTGCGCATGAAACGCTCGCGCGAGTGTTGCCGGAACTTCGCATGTTCTGCCGCAGGATTGGCGCCCGAGAAGTAGCCTCGACTTGCGTTCGACGCCCAGTTGCAGAGCGCGCGAAGCAATTAGATGCACAAGTTGGCGCTTCGCTCGCCGGTCGCAGTTCTCTTGCGCACGGGCTGCTGCTTGAGTGCCGGCAACGGACCGCGGCTCCGAACTGACTGCCACAGGGCAATGGCCTTCTGCCGGTCCTCCGCCCTTCGGGACGATTCCATCGAGCGCTGCTGGATCCGGCCGTGGATGACCTTTGGCGCCCGCAGACGCCAACGCCCGACGTCGTCGTGGGTCACCTCGGACGGTCTCCTGCTTCCGAATGGATCTGCGGGGTGAAGGCGCCAGAGAGAACGCTTCAAGTCCGACCTCCTCCCCGCCGACTCCAGGCTCACGAAGTACTTCTCCGCCAGCTCCGTCAGAGTCAACTCGGCACGCTTCGCGCGCAGCGCATCATTGCCGTCCCGCCCACTCGCCAGGGTCCCGGCCCTGAATCTGGCCTGGCGCTTTGCCTCGTCCGGCAGAAAGACTTGGCAAGGGCCGATGGTCGTTCTGACCATCCGAGACGAGCCTTTTGGTCGCCCCAGGCACGAGAAGCCCTTCGCGCCGTTCGCCGACACCCTGAACTACAGGCCTGGTGTTCTGCTGTCGCGCCAGTCGATCCGCCCCTTCGCGGGTTGCCCTGGGGTAGCAGGCTGCCGAAGTCTCGAGTGATCGAGAGCAGTGAGCCAACCCGCAAAGGGCACCGGTTCGCCTGGGAGCAGGCAGGCACCGAACAGCCGCGAAAGGTCGCGAAACCCAGGACCCAAGTCTTTCGGAGCAGCGGGTCGAAGGTTCGAAACCTTTCACCCCGACCAACCCGATTCCTCCACCTGTCGCAGGACGCCCAGCAGCGTCTGCACGGTGTCGGCCACCGCCAGCGGCTGGATCGCCGCCGTCTGGTCGGTCGCCATCCTCGGCAGGCGGCTGTGCACCACGCGCACGTGGCGCAATGTGCGGTTCAGTTCGTCGGCCAGCAGCTCGGCCGCCACCTTGGCCATCGCGTACTCGGTCATGCCCTTGGGCCGTTCGTCGATGAACACGGTCGACGGCAGGTACACCACCACCGGCCGGCCGCCGGACTCCAGCCAGAGGCACAGTTCCTGGAAGCGTTCGACGTAGAACGAGACGAACTCGTCGAAGGCGGCGCGCTGGAAGGCCTGGGCGCGCTTGCCGGCGATGCGCGGCGTCGCGAAGTAGAAGACGGCATCCGGCGGCGTCAGATCCGCCGGCGCCCGGAAGGGCTGCGACAGGTCCAGCGGCAGCGTCGTGCAGGCGCCGCGGCCCAGCGTGCGGATGTCGGCCGCCACCGCTTCGGCATCGGTTCGGCCGCTGGCGTAGGTGACGGTGACGTCGCACGAGGCGGCCGCCAGCAGCTTGGCAAGGGTCTCGCCCAGGCCGCGGGAACCGCCCACCACCAGCGCGCGCCGGCCGACCCAGCGGCCGGTCGCCACCTGCGGCACCAGTTCGGCGGCGCGTGGCTGCGGCTGCGGCGGCGGCCGCCGGAACGCCCGCAGCTGACCCTGCAGCGCGCCCTGGAAGCCGACGACGAAAAGCTGGAAGCGTTCGTCGAAGCTCAGCACCTGGACCCGCAGCGCTTGGGCTGCACCGGGTCCCCCACCGCCGAAGCGCAGCGAAGAGAACACCGATTGCAGCCCCGGGCAGACCATGCCGACCACGAAGGACAGGCGCGCCAGGTCGCTCAGCGCGGCCGCGCTCAGCAGGCGGGCGGCGCGCCGGTAGCGCTGCGCCAGGCCGTCGTTCCAGGGCTCGAGCTCCCAGCACTGGCCGTTCAGCTGCGCAGGCGGCAGGTCCATCGGTTCAGACAGCGGGCCGAGGCGCTGGGCAGGCGCTGCCACCGGCGCCGGGGCCGCGTTCGCGCCACGGACCAGCGCCACGTCCATCACCGCCAGCCCGTCGACCCATGCCTGCAGCCGGTGGCGCCCCGGCCGGTCTTCGCTGGCGGTGAAGACCACGCGCTCGCCCACGTTGAGCGGCTGGGAGAAATTGCACTGCACGGACCAGCCGTCTTCGCCTTCGGGCGCCGGCCAGAAGTCGAGCGCCTGGATCAGCGTGTGGATGCCATGCACCACCTGGCGGCCCGACAGCAGCCGGCGCGCGGCCACGGGGTCCATGTGCATGGGATTGAAGTCGCGCGATCCGGCCGCGAAGAACAGCTGGTCGGCAGGGCTGAAGATCCTGTCGCCCACGGTGCGGGGCAGGGCGTCGCTGCGGTCGGACATGCGGCAATGATGGCACCGCCGCAGGCGGTGCCCCTGCCCGCGGCGCCGGCCTTCAGTGCGCCATCAGCACCGGTACCGTCATCGAGGCCAGCACGGTGCGCGTGGCACCGCCCAGGACCAGTTCGCGCGCGCGGCTGTGGCCGTAGCAGCCCATCACCAGCAGGTCGGCCGAGTGGTCGGCCGCCATCGAGAGCAGCAGCTCGCCCAGCGCATCGGGCTGGTCGTCGAAGCGGTGCACTTCGGCCTTCACGCCGTGCGCGCCCAGGTAGCGGCCGATGTCCAGCGGCCCGCTTGCGGCTTCACCCGCGCCGCCCCAGGTGGCCACGTGCACCCGCTGGGCCCGGCGCAGCATGGGCATCGCGCCCGCGAGTGCATGCACCGACTGCGGCGATTCCTTCCAGGCCACGAGCACGGTGCCGCCCACCATCGCGGGCACGCCCACGTGCGGCAGCACCAGCGCCGGCCGCCCGCTGCCGATGATGACCGACTCGACGAAGTCGTTCGGCACGCCGCTGCTGTGCGGCTGCGGTTCGCGCTGGCCCAGCACCAGCAGGTCGGCATAGCAGGCCTGGCGCGCGATGTCGAAGACCGGCGCGCTGCCGCTGGCTTCGGCCCATTCCACGCGCGGCCCGTGGCCCTTGCGAAGCGGCTCCACCAGCGCGAAGGCGCGGCGGCGGCGTTCGTCGTCCAGGTCCTTCAGCGCCTGCAGCGCAGGGCCGGCCGCTTCGAGCGCGAAGGGCACTTCGATGAACGAAGGCATCACGGCGTACATCGCCGTCACGGCGGCTTCGTGCCGGGTGGCCAGCTCGCGGGCCACCGCCAGCCTTGCCGCGTTGTGCGCACCACCGTCGAGGTGGACCAGGATGTTGGCGTAGGTGGCCATCGTGTTCTCCTGTGCAGTGAACCTGCCACTCCACTTTAGGACGGCGCCCGCCGCGGCGCTTGACCTGCGTCACCCGCTTCAGGGCAGGCCGAGCGACTTCATGAAGGCCTCGACCTGCTCCGTGTAGGCGCCGGGCAGGCCCAGCTGCGCGTTGATCTGACCGTGCTTCAGGTCCACCGGCAGCACCGAGACCTTGGCGCCCGTGGCCGAGACCTTGGCCGCGAAACGCTGGGCCTGGGCGCAGGAGTCTTCGCGCTTCGAGGAACACACCAGCAGCATCGGCCGCGGGCTGCCGTAGAGGCGGTGATAGGGCGAGTTCTCCTGCCAGACCCTGGGGTCGCTGCCGAAGACGCGGTCGTAGAAGCGGAAGTGGCGCCGCTCCATCAGCGGCACCAGGTCGTAGGCGGCACTGTCCAGCGGCACCGTGCCCAGCCAGGGCCTGGCGCCCTGGCGTTCGGCGATGCGCTGGTCGGCCGCCAGCAGCGCCACCAGGTGGGCGCCGGCCGAATGGCCCATCAGCAGCACGCGCGCCGGGTCGCCGCCCCACGAGGCGGCCTTCTGCTGCACGAAGGCGAGCGCCCGGGCCACGTCGTCGGCCTGCTGCAGCGGGTCGGGGCGCGCGCGGTCCATGCGGTAGTTCGCGCTGGCGACGATGTAGCCCCTGGGCAGCCAGCGCGCGGCCTTGTTGGGCACCACGCCGCGGTTGCCCTTGTCGCCGATCATCCAGGCGCCGCCGTGCAGCATGAGCACGATGGGCGCCTTCGAGGCGTTGGCGGGGATGTAGACGTCCAGCCGCTGCTGGGGGTCGCTGCCGTAGGGCAGGTCGCGTTCCGCGCGGGCGCCGGGCGGCAGCGCCAGGTCGGCCCTGGCGCGGCCGGCGGGAGCTTCGGCGTCCTCGCCGTCGCTGTCGTCTTCGCGGCCGCCGAACCAGGCCGCGTGCGCAGGCCATGCGGCCGCGGCCAGCAGCAGCGCCAGACCGCCGCGGCGCCGCAGGGGAATCGATCTCATGGAACCGGATTGTTGCCGAGCGCCGCGCCGCGCCCGCGCCCCTTTACCGCCGGTTTACGCCGTCTTCACCGCCACGCAGCGCGCAGGGCATCGCCCAGCGCGAGCGGGCCGTTGCCCAGGTCCAGCGGCGCCGCGGCGGCGGCAGGCGGCGGTTCGACGGCTTCGAACAGCGGCGCCAGCTCAGGCGGGATGAAGCGGCTGCGGGTGGCATACAGGTGGCGGTCGCCCCACTGGCGCTGCTGGCTCACGTAGAAGCGCTGCGGCACCAGCAGGTCCAGGTGGTCGCGCGCGCGCGTCATCGCCACGTAGAGCAGGCGGCGTTCTTCCTCGATCTCGGCGGCACTGCCGGTGGCCAGGTCGGCCGGCATGCAGCCGTCGACCACGTTGAGGATGCTGACCGCGTTCCACTCCTGGCCCTTGGCCGAATGGATGGTCGACAGGATCAGGTAGTCCTCGTCGCGCCCCGGTTCGGCCGCTTCGCCGCTGCTGGCGGCCGGTGGGTCCAGAGCCAGTTCGGTGAGGAAGCGTTCGCGGCTGGGCTGGCTGGCCGCCACGCGCGCCAGCACGTCCAGGTCCGCACGGCGCATGCGCGCGTCTTCGTGCAGGCGCTCCAGGTGCGGCTGGTACCAGTCGATGGCGGTCTGGAGCTCGGCCGGCCAGTCGCCGCCTGCGTGCAGCGCCTGCCAGGCCGCCAGCAGCGCCCGCCAGGCGGCGGCGGCGGCCGCGGGGGGCCTGAACGCGGCCAGTGCTTCGGCGGGCGTTTCGCTGGCGTCCATCGCGTCCAGCAGGCGCGCCGCCGCCGCCGGCCCGAAGCCCGGCAGCAGGCGCGCCGCCCGAAACCCGGCCAGCCGGCAGCGCGGGTTGGCGGCCCAGCGCAGCAGGGCCAGCACGTCCTTCACGTGCTTCGATTCGAAGAAGCGCAGGCCGCCGAACTTGACGAAGGGGATCCGGCGCCGCGCCAGTTCCAGTTCCAGCGCGGCGCTGTGGTGCGCGGCGCGGAACAGCACCGCCTGGCGCTTGAGCAGCAGCCCTTCCTCGCGCCGCTGCAGCACCTGGTCGGCCACCCAGCGTGCCTGCGCCGCTTCGTCGGCCACCGTCACCAGGCGCGGGCGTGCCGAGGATTCGCGGTCGCTCCACAGGTTCTTGGTGAAGCGCTCGGCGGCCTGCGCGATCACCGCGTTGGCCGCCGCCAGGATGGGTTGGGTCGACCGGTAGTTGCGCTCCAGCGTCAGCACCGCGGCGGGCGGGTCGAAGCGGGCGGGGAAGTCCAGGATGTTGCGCACTTCGGCAGCGCGGAACGCGTAGATGGCCTGGGCGTCGTCGCCCACCACCGTGAGACCGCGGCCTTGCGGCACCAGCGCGTGCAGGATCTCGCCCTGCAGCCGGTTGGTGTCCTGGTACTCGTCGACCAGCACGTGGTCGAAGCGCGCCCCCAGCGCCGCGGCCGCGGCGGGGTCCTGCATCAGGTGCCACCAGGCAAGCAGCAGGTCGTCGTAGTCCAGCAGCTGCTGGCGCTGCTTGCTGGCGGCGTAGGCGTCGAACAGGCGGCGCAGCTCGGCTTCGCAGGGTGCCACCCAGGGAAAGGCTTCGACCAGCAGTTCGCCCAGGGGCCGGCGGCTGTTCACCACGCGCGAGTGGATGGCCAGGCAGGTGGCGGGCATCGGGAAGCGTTCGTGCGTGCGCGTGAGGCCCAGGGCCTGGCGTTCGATCGCCATCAGCTCTTCGGCGTCGCTGCTGTCGACGATGCCGAAGGCCGGCGACAGCCCCACCTGCGGCGCCAGTTCGCGCAGCAGGCGCGCCGCCACGCCGTGGAAGGTGCCGCACCAGGGCAGGTGGGGCGCGGCGACGGTGGGTGGCAGGCGCAGCGCTTCGTGCAGCAGGCGGCCGACGCGGCGTTCCATCTCGGCGGCGGCGCGGCGCGAGAAGGTCATCAGCAGCAGGCGCTGCGGGTCGGCGCCTTCCAGCACCCGCTGCGCCACGCGGGCGGCCAGCGTCAGCGTCTTGCCAGAGCCGGCACCGGCGATGACCAGCAGCGGCCCGCCGCGGTGCTGCACGGCGGCCTGCTGTTCGGGGTTGAGTTCGGTGGTGGCCAGCATCGAGGCCACCACTGTACAGACATCCAGAGACGGATTTCAGCCCCGCGAAGCCTTCCAGGCCTGGTACCGACGCTGGTTTTCCTCGTTCGGCGGGTACAGGCCGGGCAGGGCGGCACCCCGTTCGACCTCGGACATGATCCAGGCCTCCTGCGTTTCCTGCTCCACCGCGGCGGCCACCACGTCGTCCAGCAGTGCGGCGGGGATCAGCACCGCGCCGTCGCCGTCGACCACCACCACGTCGTTGGGGAACACGGCGACGCCGCCGCAGCCGATCGCTTCCTGCCAGCCCACGAAGGTGAACCCGGCCACCGATGGCGGCGCCGCGGTGCCCTGGCACCACACGGGCAGACCGCTGGCCAGCACGCCGGCGGCGTCGCGCACCACGCCGTCGGTGACCAGTGCCGCCACGCCGCGGCGCTGCATGCGCGCGCAGAGGATGTCGCCGAAGATGCCGGCGTCGGTGACGCCCATCGCGTCGACGACGGCGATGCAGCCCGCCGGCATGGCTTCGATGGCGGCACGGGTGGAAATGGGCGCGCCCCAGGACGCCGGGGTCGCCAGGTCTTCGCGCGCCGGCACGAAGCGCAGCGTGAAGGCGCGCCCCACGAGCCGCGGCTGGCCGGGCGCGAGCGGCTTCGTGCCGCGCATCCACACGTTGCGCAGGCCCTTCTTCAGCAGCACGGTGGTGAGGGTCGCGGTGGAGACGCCGCGCAGCGCTGCGGCCACGCCGGCGTCGAGGGCGAGAGGTTCGGTCGGCATGGGCGACGGGGGGCAGTGGAGTCGGCGAATGGCCTGCCCGGAGGGGCTCGAACCCCCGACCTGCGGTTTAGAAGACCGCTGCTCTATCCAGCTGAGCTACGGGCAGACTGCGGCCCATTCTAGGAGTCAGCGTCGTTCGTACTGCGTCTTGCCGAACAGCACGTCACGGGTCTTGTCGTCGTTGAGCGGCTTGCGCAGGTGCGCCAGCACTTCGACGCCGCGCTGCACGGCGGGGCGGGCGCCGATCTCGTCGAACCAGCCCTTCAGGTGCGGGTGGTCGTTCCAGTCGATGCCCTGGTTCTTCCAGCTGCGCAGCCAGGGGAAGATGGCGATGTCGGCGATGCTGAACTCGTCGCCGGCGATGTACTTGGTGTGCGCCAGCTGGCGGTTCATCACGGCGTACAGGCGCTTCGCTTCGTTGGTGTAGCGGTCGACGGCGTAGGGGATCTTCTCCGGCGCGTAGATGCGGAAGTGGTGCGCCTGGCCGAGCATGGGGCCGACGCCGCCCATCTGGAACATCAGCCACTCCAGCACCTTGTAGCGGCCGCGCGTGTCCGAAGGCAGGAAGCGCCCGGTCTTGCCGGCCAGATACAGCAGGATGGCACCCGACTCGAACAGCGAGATCGGCCGCCCGTCCGGGCCTTCCGGGTCGACGATGGCCGGGATCTTGTTGTTCGGGCTGATGGCCAGGAACTCGGGCTTGAACTGGTCGCCGGCGCCGATGTCCACCGCATTCACGTGGTACGGCAGCCCGCACTCTTCGAGCATGATGTGCACCTTGTGGCCATTGGGCGTGGCCCACGAATACACTTCGATCATCATTCGCCTCGCTCTGATGCCGGCTTCGCGGCCGACTCTAAACCATGCTCGAAGGCCTCAAGCGACTGTTCTCCGGCGGCGGCGCCGCTCCCGCGCAGGGCTGGGAGGATCTGGCCGCGTGGGCCAAGGGCAAGGAACTCAGCTTCCGCGGCGTGCATGGCGAAGCCGAAGGCTTCATCGTCGAGGCCAGGACCGGCCCGCAACCCTGGCGCCTGGAGTGGGGCCCTTCGCAGCGCGCCTACATCGAAGGCACCGAACTGCGCCTGCGCGCCGAACTGGGCCTGCCTTCGGACCTGCAGGTGGTGGTGATGAACCGGGCGCTCCAGGAGGCGATGGAGAAGCAGGTCTTCGAACAGTACGTCGAAGGCGTGCAGACCCGCATCGACAGCGAGACCCCGCCCGAGATGCGCTGGCTCGTCATGTTTCCCAAGATGCCGGCCGCCGAGATGGGGGCCTTGTGCGAACGCTGGGTCGCGCTGGGCAGCGCGAAGCCCTGGGTGCATCAGTGGATGACCGGGGCGCTGGCGCCGGCGCTCGAAGCGCTGCGCCTGCCGGCCGCCACGCCGCTGGTGATGATGATCGCGCGCGGCCGCCTCACGCTGCGCACGCCTTCGGCCGAGCCGCTGCCGCGCGACCTGGAACGCTGGCTGCGCCTGTTCGACACCGCCATCGCGGAAGCGAAGCGTGTCGCCGGACTGAACCTCGACGCCGGCGCGCCCAGCACCCAGTCTTCCAGCCAGTGGGCGCCTTCGACCCAGCAGCCTCGCCGCTGAGGCGCTGAACGCCCCTTCGCGCGGCTCAGCCGCGCGGCACGCTGCCGTGCTTGCCCAGTTCCAGCTTGGCGATGGCGTTGCGGTGCACTTCGTCCGGGCCGTCGGCGAAGCGCAGGGTGCGCACGTGGGTGAAGTAGAAGGCCAGCGGCGTGTCCTGGCTCATGCCGGCGCCGCCGTGCACCTGCATCGCCCAGTCGATGACCTGCTGCGCCATGTTCGGCGCCACCACCTTGATCATCGCGATCTCGGCCTTGGCGCTCTTGTTGCCGGCCACGTCCATCATCCAGGCCGCCTTCAGCGTGAGCAGGCGCGCCTGCTCGATGCGGATGCGCGCCTCGGCGATGCGCTCCTGCGTCACCGTCTGCTGGGCGATCGTCTTGCCGAACGCGGTGCGCGACAGCGCGCGCTGGCACATCAGCGCCAGCGAACGCTCGGCCAGGCCGATCGTGCGCATGCAGTGATGGATGCGCCCCGGCCCCAGGCGGCCCTGCGCGATCTCGAAGCCGCGCCCTTCGCCCAGCAGCATGTTCGAAGCCGGCACGCGCACGTTCCTGAACTCCACTTCCATGTGGCCGTGCGGCGCGTCGTCGTAGCCGAACACGGTGAGAGGGCGCAGGATGGTGATGCCGGGCGTCTCGCGCGGGACCAGGATCATCGACTGCTGCGAGTGCCTGGGCGCCGTGGGGTCGGTCTTGCCCATGAAGATGAAGATCTGGCAGCGCGGGTCGCCGGCGCCGCTGGTCCACCACTTGCGGCCGTTGATGACGTACTCGTCGCCCTGGCGCTCGATGCGGGCCTCGATGTTGGTGGCGTCCGACGAGGCCACCGCCGGTTCGGTCATCGCGAAGGCACTGCGGATCCTGCCTTCCAGCAGCGGCTCCAGCCAGCGCTTCTTCTGCTCGGCCGTGCCGTAGCGCACCAGCACTTCCATGTTGCCGGTGTCCGGCGCCGAGCAGTTGAAGACCTCGCTCGCCCAGGGCACGGCGCCCATGATCTCGGCCAGCGGCGCGTATTCCTGGTTGCTCAGGCCGGCACCGAGTTCGCTCTCGGGCAGGAACAGGTTCCACAGGCCGGCGGCACGCGCCTTGGGCTTGAGTTCCTCGATCACGGGCACAGGCGTCCAGCGCCTGCCGGCTTCGGTGTTGGCCACGATCTCCTGGATGTAGCGGCCTTCCGCCGGGTACACGTGCTCGGCCATGAAGTCCGAGACGCGCTTGCGCAGTTCTTCGGTGCGGGGGGAATAGGCGAAGTCCATGGGGTCGTGTCTCCTGCGGAATCAGCGGTAGGCCTGGGCGAATTGCCAGGCCATCTGTGCCAGCGGCCGCGTCGAAGCGCCGGTGGCCCGGGCCTGTGCACTGGAGGCGATGCCGTCGACCACGCGCTTGGCGATGCCCTGCGTGATCGACGCCAGCCTGAACAGGTTGTAGGCGAGGTAGAAGTTCCAGTCGGCCGTCAGGGCCGCCGGGTCGGGGCGGTGCGTGCGCTCGCAGTAGCGGCGCACGTACTCGGCTTCGGCGGGGATGCCCAGCGCCGCGTGGTCCAGCCCGCCGATGCCGCGGAAGGTGCCGGGCGGGATGTGCCAGGCCATGCAGTGGTAGCTGAAGTCGGCCAGCGGGTGGCCCAGCGTCGAGAGCTCCCAGTCCAGCACCGCCAGCACGCGCGGCTCGTCGGGATGGAAGATCATGTTGTCCAGCCGGTAGTCGCCGTGCACCACCGAGACCTGCGACTCGTCCTTCGCGCTCGCCGGCAGCCGCGCCGGCAGCCATTCGATCAGGCGGTCCATCTCGGGGATCTCTTCGGTCACCGAGGCCAGGTACTGCTTGCTCCAGCGCCCGATCTGGCGTTCGAAGTAGTTGCCGGGCTTGCCGTAGTCGGCCAGGCCCACGGCCTTGACGTCAACGTTGTGAAGCGCGGCGATGACGCGGTTCATCTCGTCGTAGATCTCGCCGCGCTGGGCGCGCGTCAGGTCGGGCAGCGACTGGTCCCAGAACACGCGCCCTTCGACGAACTCCATGACGAAGAAGGCGCGGCCGATGACCGATTCGTCTTCGCAGAGCACGTGCATCTGCGCCACCGGCACGCCGGTGCCGGACAGCGCCTTCATGACGCGGAACTCGCGCTCGATGGCGTGCGCCGAAGGCAGCAGCTTCGAAGCCGGTCCCGGCTTGCTGCGCATCGCGTAGCGCCGCTTCGGCGTGATCAGCTTGTAGGTGGGGTTCGACTGCCCGCCCTTGAACTGCTCCACCGTGAGCGGGCCTTCGAAGCCGGGCAGTTCGCGCTGCAGGTAGGCTTCCAGCGCCGCCACGTCGAAGGCATGGCTGGCGGCGACGGGGCGGGTGCCGGTGAACTGTTCCATGGTCGTGTCCCTAGCGCTCAGCGATGGCCATGAGCTTCTCGCGCGACAGCACCACCAGCCGCGTGGGCTCGACGCGCACCGCGCCTTCGCGCTCGAAGCCCTTCAATTCCTGGTTGACGCGCTGGCGCGAAGCCCCCAGCAGCTGCGCCAGGTCTTCCTGCGCCAGCGCCAGGCCGATGCGGATCTCCTCGCCCTGGGCGATGCCGTAGCTCTTGGCCAGCAGCAGCAGCTGGCGCGCCAGACGGGCCTGCAGCGGCCGCGTGTTCAGGTCCTCGAACTGGTTGAACATCAGCCGCAGGCGGCGGCAGTTCAGGCGCAGCAGGGCTTCGTAGAGTTCGGTGTGCTGCGCCAGCAGGTCGCGGAAGTCGGGCTTGCGCACCGCCAGCAGCGTGGTGTCGCCATGGGTGTCGGCGTCGTGCGTGCGCGGCAGGCCATCGAAGAGGGCGATGTCGCCGAACCAGATGCCGGGCTCCACGTAGGTCAGCGTGACCTGCTTGCCCGACAGGCTGACCGAGCTGACGCGCACCGCACCCTTGGCGACGCCGATCCATTCCTCGGCCGCGCCGCCGCGCGAGGCCAGGGCCTGGCCGTCGGTGTAGCGACGCACCACGGCCCGCGCCAGGATGGCACTGCGGAGCGCTTGCGAAAGCTTGGAGAACCAAGGGCCGGACTCGATGTTGTGGCGCTCTTCGATTGTAAGAACGGGGGTATTCATGGCTTGTCCCGGGCGCGACAGGCGCGCCACGATGCGATGGTAGACGCCCGATCGAGAAAGACCCCGACCATGTCCGCATTGCAGATTCCCAGCCGCCGCCAGCAGGTGAGCGAAGCCGAATGGCGCCTGCGCGTCGACCTCGCCGCCGCCTACCGGCTGGTGGCGCTCTTCAAGTGGGACGACCTGGTCTTCACCCACATCAGTGCGCGCCTGCCGGGCGAGCACGACGCCTTCCTCATCAATCCCTACGGGCTGATGTTCGAGGAGATCACCGCCTCCAGCCTGATCAAGGTGGACGCCGCCGGCAACAAGCTCGACGAGTCGCCGTTCCCCGTGAACCCGGCCGGCTTCACCATCCACAGCGCCGTGCATGCGTCGCGCCACGACGTGGGCTGCGTGCTGCACACGCACAGCTTGAACGGCATCGCGGTGTCGGCACAGCAGGGCGGGGTGCTGCCGCTGTCGCAGCAGTCGATCTTCGTGCTCTCCAGCCTGGGCTACCACGACTACGAAGGCGTGGCGCTGCGCGACGACGAGAAGCCGCGCCTGGTGCGCGACCTGGGTTCGAACAGCTTCCTGATGCTGCGCAACCACGGCCTGCTCACCGTGGGGGGCACGGTGGCCGACGCCTTCCTGTCGATGTACCTGTTCGAGACCGTCTGCACGATCCAGGTCCGCGCCCAGGCCGGCGGCGGCGCGCTGGTGCCGGTGAACCCCGCCATCATCGCCGGCGCGCAGCAGCAGGCGGCCCAGGTCACCAAGGGGCTGGGGGCCGGCCTCGTGTGGCCGGGGCTGCTGCGGCGGCTGGCGCGGGCGTTGCCCGGCTACGACGAGTAGAACTTCGGCGCGCGCTTGTCGACGAAGGCCTGCAGGCCTTCGCCGCCGTTGCGGTGGAACAGGTTGCGCACGAAGTGGTCGCGTTCGGCGTCCAGCTGTTCGCGCAGGCTGCGGCGCGGCGCGTTCTCGATCAGCTCTTTGGCGCTCGCCAGGGCGTTCGGCGCCATCGTGGCCAGCTTCTCGGCCAGCGCCAGCGCCTGGGCCAGCGTGCCGCCGGCGCCGCAGACCACCTGCACCAGGCCACGGGCTTCCCATTCGCGCGCGGCCATGCCTTCGGGCAGCCAGGCCATCTGCAATGCCAGGCCGCGTGGCAGCAGGCGGCCCAGGTGCCAGGTGCTGCCGCCGTCGGGCGACAGGCCGATCTTCCCGTACGAGAGGATGAAGCGCGCGTCCTCGGCGGCGACCACCAGGTCGCAGGCCAGTGCCAGCGCCGCGCCGCCGCCGGCGGCCCAGCCTTCGACCGCGGCGATCACCGGCTTCGGGCTCGTGCGCAGGGCCTCGACGAAGCCGTGGAAGTTCTCCATCGACTGCGCCTGCTCCGAAGGGTCGCGCTGGCGCACGCCCAGCAGGCGCTGCACGTTGCCGCCGGCACAGAAGTGGGCGCCGTCGCCGCGCAGCACGATGGCGCGGATCTCGGGGTCGGACTCGGCGCCCACCACGGCTTCGATGCCGGCCGCACACAGCTGAGGCGACAGCGCGTTGCGCGTGGCCGGGTCCGACAGCGTCAGGATGAGGGCCGCACCGCGGCGTTCGCTCTGCAATTCAGTGGCCATTTGGGTGCACGCGCGTCGTCGGCAGCGTGACTTTCTTGCGTGTTCGAGCGCGTCATTGTGTCACCGCAGGTTGCCTGCGCAGGGCGCACGCCTGACCTGTAACCCATCGTGATAGAGTGCCCCGCGACCTCGCAAAAAGCCCCGTCAATCCCCTCTTTGCCTGCATGCTGAAGAAGCGGCCCCTGCCGTCGATCGTGTTCGGTCTGGCCACCCTGGCCACGGCCTCCGGTGCGTCGGCGCTGGGCTGGGAGCGTGCCTCGCAGGCGGCGGTGCTGGGCGCGCCGCTGGACTTCTCGGTCGCCCTGCGGCTGGACCCGGGCGACGTGCCGATCGAAGCCAAGTGCGTGAGCGCCGAGGTCTTCGCAGGCGAATTGCGCATGACCAGCGCGCGCCTGGGCGTCGACACTTCCAACCCCGAGGCGGTGGCCATCCGCGTCATCACGCCGGCCGGCGTGAACGAGCCGGTCGTGACCATCTCGCTCGCCATCGGCTGCCCCGCCCGGCTGTCGCGCCGCTTCACGCTGCTGCTGGACCCGCCCGCCCTGACCGCGCCGCCGGTGTTGGCCGAAGCGCCCGCGGCCGAGCCGCCGAAGGCCGTCGCCGTGGTCGTGGCGCCGCCGCCGGCGGCGGCAGAACCCCGCAACGCACCGGCGCCTGCCGAACCCACCGCGCGCGCCGCCGCCCAGGAACGCCCGGCACCGGCGCCGCGTCCTGCGCGCCGCGTGGCGGCCGCGGCACCGAAGCCGGCACCCGACCCCAAGCCGCGCCTGCGGCTGGAGCCCAGCGAGACCGTCGCCAGGCCGCCCGCCGCGGCGGCTGCGGCCGTCGAAGAAGCGCTGCAGGCCGTGGCGCAGGCGGCCAGCGCCGCCCGCACGGCGGCATCGGCGGCTTCCGCGGCCGAAACGCGTGTCGCCACGCTGGAGCGCCAGGTCACCGAACTTCGCAACGAAGCGGAACAGAACCGCCTGCTCGTGGCCCAGCTGCGCGCCCGCGCGGCCGAAGCCGAAAAGGCCGGCCGATGGCTCATTCCACTGCTGACGGCCCTGGGCGCGCTGGGCATCGCCGTGGTGTGGCTGGGCTGGAAGCTGCGCCAGGTGCAGCAGACGCGCCAGGCCGCCTGGAAGGCGGC
>JBGAKY010000039.1:0-54861 GCA_044224175.1 Rubrivivax sp.
CTTCCTGCTCACGGTGACGCGCACGCTGCAGGGCGGCGCGCGCGCCGGGCTGGCGGCGGCGGCCGGCATCGGCGCCGGCTGCGTGGTGCACACGCTGGCCGCGGCCTTCGGCGTGGCCGCGCTGCTGGCGCTGCACCCGCAGGCCTTCGCCTTGCTGCAGTGGGCCGGCGCGGCCTACCTGGCCTGGCTGGGCGTCGGCTTGTTGCGGCAGGCCTGGCGGCCGGCGGCGACGGGCGGCGCGGCGCCGGCGCGTGCCGTGGCGTCGCGCTGGGCCGACTTCCGCACCGGCTTCGTGACGAACGCGCTCAACCCCAAGGTGGCGTTCTTCTTCCTCGCCTTCCTGCCGCAGTTCGTGCCGGCCGGCACGGAAGCGAAGACGCTCTCGTTCCTGGCGCTGGGCGCCTGGTTCATCGTCCAGAGCTTCGTCTTCCTGGCCCTGCTGGTCGCGGTGGCGGCGCGGCTGGCGCGCCTGGGCGGCAGTCCGCTGGCGCGGCGGCTGCTGTCGGCGGCAGGCGGCGTGCTGTTCGTCGGCCTCGCGCTGCGGCTGCTGAAGGAAAGGCCGGCGCTCGCATGACGCGCCGATTCGCCAACGTGCTGGTGATCGGCGCCTCGCGCGGCATCGGGCTGGAGTTCGTGCGCCAGTGCCGCGCCGAAGGCGCGCGCGTCACCGCCACCGCGCGCGACGACGCCGGGCTGGATCGCCTGCGCGCGCTGGGCGCCACCGCGCTGCGGCTGGACGTGACCAGCGCCGCCGGCGCCAGCGCGCTGGCCTGGCCGATCGACGGCGAGCGCTTCGACCTGGTGCTGCTGAACGCCGGGGTCATCGGCCCGCCGAAGAACGGCTTCGAAGCGCCCACCCAGGACGAGTTCGACGCCGTCATGCGCACCAACGTGCTGGGCCCGATGCAACTGCTGGCGCAGGTGCAGCCGGCGCTGGCGCCGCAGGCGGTGCTGGCGTTCATGTCGTCCAACATGGGCGGCCTTACCCGCCGGAGCAACGCCGGGCGCTGGCTCTACCGCGCCAGCAAGACCGCCCTCAATTCGGTCATGCGCGACGCGTCGCTGGTGCTGGCCGGCCAGGCCGTCTGCGTGTCGCTGCACCCGGGCTGGGTGCGGACCGACATGGGCGGGACCGGAGCCGACCTGGGCGTGGAAGACAGCGTGGCTTCGCTGCGCAGCACGCTGGCCGCCCTGACCCCGGCCGACAACGGCCGCTTCCTGAACCACGACGGCCAGCTGCTGCCCTGGTAGCCGCACGGGAACCGAACACCATGCTCCTCGACGAAGACCACCGTGCCGTGCAGGACGCCGTGCGCGCCTACGTGCAGGCCGAGATCGCGCCCCATGCCGCGGCCTGGGACAAGACCCACCAGTTCCCGAAGGCGCAGCTGCGGGGCCTGGCCGACCTGGGCTGCTACGGCGTGGCCGTGCCCACCGAATGGGACGGCGCCGGGCTCGACTACCTGGCGCTGTCGGTCATCCTGGAGGAGATCGCCGCTGGCGACGGCGCCACCAGCACCGTGGTCAGCGTCAACAACTGCCCGGTGTGCAGCATCCTCATGGCCTGGGGCAGCGACGCGCAGAAGGAACAGTGGCTGAAACCCCTGGCGCGCGGCGACATGCTGGGCGCCTTCTGCCTGACCGAGCCCCACGTCGGCAGCGAAGCCGGCGGCCTGAAGACCACCGCGCGCCGCGAAGGCGGTGAGTACGTGATCGACGGCGTCAAGCAGTTCATCACCAGCGGCAAGAGCGGCGACGTCGCCATCGTCATGGCCGTCACCGACAAGGCAGCCGGCAAGAAGGGCATCAGCGCCTTCCTCGTCCCCACGTCCACCCCGGGCTACGTGGTCGCGCGGCTGGAAGACAAGATGGGCCAGCACGCCAGCGACACGGCGCAGATCCGCTTCGAGAACTGCCGCGTGCCGGCCGCCAACCTGCTGGCCGACGAAGGGCAGGGCCTGAAGATCGCGCTCTCGGGGCTGGAAGGCGGGCGCATCGGCATCGCGTCCCAGTCGGTGGGCATGGCGCGTGCGGCCTTCGAGGCGGCGCTGGCCTACAGCAAGGAACGCCAGAGCTTCGGCCAACCCATCTTCGAGCACCAGGCGGTGCAGTTCAAGCTGGCCGACATGGCGATGCAGGTCGAGGCCGCGCGCCAGCTGGTCTGGCACGCCGCCACCCTGAAGGACGCCGGCCGCCCGTGCCTGAAGGAAGCGGCGATGGCCAAGCTCTTCGCCAGCGAGATGGCCGAACGCGTGTGCTCGGGCGCGATCCAGGTGCTGGGCGGCTACGGCTACGTGAGCGACTTCCCGGTCGAACGCATCTACCGCGACGTGCGCGTGACGCAGATCTACGAAGGCACTTCCGAAGTGCAGAAGATCCTGATCGGGCGCGCGCTGGCCTAGGAAGCCCGGGCGCGCTGGCGCTGCCACAGCCACAGCAGCGCCGCGCCGGCCACCGCCACCGGCAGCGCCGAACCCAGGTTCAGCCAGTTCCAGCCCTGGGTGGTGACGAGCGCACCCGACGCGAACGAGGTCACCGTCATGGTGGCGAAGACGCAGAAGTTGATCGCCGCCTGCGCGCGGTTCTTCTCTTCCGGGCGGTAGGCCTGCATCGCCAGCGTGGTGCCGCCGGTGAAGAGGAAGTTCCAGCCCACCCCCAGCAGGAACAGCGCGACGGTGAAGCGCTGCAGGTCCTGCCCGGTCAGCGCGACGGCGATGCAG
The DNA here is from genome assembly GCA_044224175.1 of Rubrivivax sp. Lineage (GTDB taxonomy): Bacteria > Pseudomonadota > Gammaproteobacteria > Burkholderiales > Burkholderiaceae_C > Rubrivivax. Next base: position 2,721 of record JBGAKY010000039.1, read on the forward strand.
GCCGCGTTCAGCAGCACGCCGGCACCCATCACCGGCAGCACGCCGTAGCGCTTGATCAGGTGGCCGGTGAAGAAGCCGGGCGCGAACATGCCGATCACGTGCCACTCCAGCACGAAGGCCGCGTCGGCGAACGGCAGGCCGCAGACCTGCATCGCCAGCGGCGTGGCGGCCATCAGCAGGTTCATGACCCCGTAGCCGAGCGAAGCGCCGAGGGCTGCGACCACGAACGCCGGCTGGCGCGCGATCTCGCCCAGCGCCCGCCCGCCGCTGCCGCCCGCCGCCGGCGGCACATGGGGGCCGAAGCGCACCGCGGCCATCACGCCCATCGCCAGCACGGCCACCCCTGCCAGCGCCAGGTAGGCGCCGACGAAGGGGCGCGCCAGCGCGTCGCGCGCGTGCGCCGCCAGGTTGGGCCCGGCGATGGCGCCGAACAGGCCGCCGGCCAGCACCAGCGAGACCGCCTTCTCGCGGTACGCCGGGGCCGCCAATTCGACCGCGGCGAAGCGGTAGAGCTGGCCGTTGGCGTTGTAGAAGCCCGCCACCAGCGTGGCGCCCACCAGCAGCGCGAAGCTGCCATACCAGGCCGCCGCGGCGCAGGCCAGCGCCGAGACCAGCGCGACCGCCAGCCCGATCTGGAACGTCACCTGGCGCCCCCAGCGCTGCTGGGCGCGCGCCACCGGCGCGGTCGAGAGCACGCCGCCCACCACGTAGCCCATCACCGGCAGCGTGGCCATCCAGCCGCGCGGCGCCAGTTGCAGGCCGACCAGGCCGTTGATGGCGATGAAGACGACGTTGTTGGTGAGGAACAGGCCCTGCGCCAGGGCCAGCAGCCAGAGGTTGCGGTTCAAGCGCGCCCCGCCTTCGGGCGCCGCGCCACGCCACCGCCCGACGCGGCAGCCGTCATGAGCGCCGTGTTCCCTCTGCCTTCAGTCTTGGATGCCATGGCCCGTATTGTCGGGCCGGTGCGGGTCGGGGTAGAGGCGGGCCCGCAGGCCGCGGCGCTGGAACGGTCGCCAGTCGCCTTCGGGCTGCGCCAGCCGGTCGGCCAGCGCGTACAGCGCCAGCGGGTGCACGCCGATGCCCAGGTGGCTGGCGGCGCGCACCTCGATGTTCTCGCACTGCGGGCCTTCGGCCTCGACGCTGCACTGCCAGGCGACGATGCCGTCGCCGCGGCTGAAGATCGAAGTCGTCGGCACCGGCGGCGGCGGCGCCAGGGCGTGGTGCGGGATGGCCACGTGCGGCCGGCGCCGGCCCAGCCAGGCGTAGGTGCGGCCGGCGTTGTGGCCGTCGGCCGGGCCGGTGAAGGGGCTGCCCAGCGTGACGACGCAGCGCACCTGGTCCGGCACCTGCTTGGCCAGTTCGCGCGCGTAGATGCCGCCCAGGCTCCAGCCGACGAGGCTGACCCTGCGCCCCGACTGCCGGTGCAGTTGCTCGATGCGCCGGCGCGCCGCTTCCAGCGTGCCTTCGCGCGGACCCAGGTTGCGCCCCTGCTCCCAGCCCATGGCGTCGTGCCCCAGCGTGCGCAGCAGGCGGCGCAGCGGCCGCGTGCTGAAGTCGGTGGCCAGCAGGCCGGGGTAGACGATCACGGTGTGGCCGTCGCCCCGTGGCGCACGCAGCAGCCAGGGCGCGGCGGCCAGGCTGGCGGCGAATTCGAGCGGGGCGCGCACCTCGAGCAGCTTGCGCAACAGGCTCGGCGCGCGCACGGGCGGCGAGTCGATGATGGATCGTCCTTTCGCGTCTGCGAAGCTCCGCCGACGATAGCGCGGCGGCGGCGCCGAAGGACCAGCGCGCCGACCGGCGCTTCAGACCTCGAGCCGGATCGCGTACAGCTTGAACGGCGAGCCGGCGGCTTCGGGCTGGGCCACCCGCCGCTGCGGCGGCGCCGGCCCGGCCACCGCGGCGCGGGCCGGCGGCGCATAGCGGGCTTCGGGCACCGGGACGCGGTTGCCCGCACCGTCCACCTGCCAGACCCCGCTGGCGTCTGCGCCGCCGATCTGCTCGCCGGCGGCGGCGGCGCCGACCACGTAGCCTTGGGCACGCACCACGTTCGGACCCCAGTCCAGCGCCACCGACGCCGAGGTGATGATGTGCACCTGCGGCAGCGGCGTGCCGTGCGGCTTCTCGAGCTGTGCGCTTTCGAGCGCGGCGATCGAATGGTCGAAGCAGATCTCGATCCCGTAGTCCACGCCGTCGAGCTGGAACGTGCCGTCCTTGCGGCCCGGGAAGGCGATCTCGTGCACGCGCTGGTTGACGTCGTAGCTGGGCTCCAGCTCGTAGAAGTCGCCGTGCTTGTGGTAGATCAGCACGGTCTTGCCGTCGTGCAGCACCGGCGCGGTGTTCAGGCACAGACCGAAGTCCGGGATCAGATCCTGCTCGGCACGCTGCACTGCCTGCACCTTGTCCTTCCAGTCCACCCGGGTGTGTCCGGCCAGCGGCTTCGCCAGGTCGGAAACCGTGTCGGTCGCGACGTTGCCGGTGAACTGCCCGGTGCCCGCGTCCACCATCTCGGGGTGCAGCTTGTGGTAGGCCTGTTCCAGCACCTCGTGCGGCCAGGGCGTGTACCTGGACCGGTCGAAGTTGCGGTAGCGGCCCAGTTCCTTGCGCCACGCGATCGTGCCGGGAACGATCAGCAGATGGTGGTACTTGCGGCTCAGCCCCTGCAGTTCGCGGAAGATCGCGTTCGCCTCGTCCTCGCTCAGGTGGCGCTGGGTGCCGCCGGTGCGCAACGGCACCAGGCGCGAATTGGGCAGCGTGCGCTTCTCGCCACCGACCGGCTGGCTGAACAGGTATTCGGGCGCCACGAAGATCAGCTGCGGGTCGCCCCACTCGACCGCCGGGAACTGGTGGCTGGACACATAGACCTGGCGGCAGCGCTCGGCTTCTTCCAGCGCCTCCTGCAGCTCGCTCATGCGCGTGCCCTTCTCGTTCGGGTCGTCGCACGAGGTCTGACGCAGCCACAGTGCGACCAGCATCCGCTTGATGGCCATTTCCATCTCCTGCCTTGAACGTGGAATCAGTCTGTTCCCGCCGCCGGCGGGCGGACATTGCGCACGGTCAAGCGTGGCGCGACGCTGCGGAGCGCCATGACCTGCATCAGCCCGCGGCCCACGGCCCGTAGACTGCGCCGGTCGCCGAAGAGGCCCCCGCGGGCCGCCACGAGCACCATGTCCGAGACCCCTTCCGCACGGACCGCCGCGGCGGCGTTCGACCCGCGCTGGCGCGGGCTGCTGCTGGCGCTGTTCGTCGTCTCCGGCTTCTCGGCGCTGATCTACCAGTCGATATGGACCCATTACCTGGGCCTGCTGCTGGGCCATGCGGCCTATGCGCAGACGCTGGTGCTGGTCATGTTCATGGGCGGCATGGCCGTCGGCTCGTGGTTCGTCAGCCGCCGCACGCTGCGCATGCGGCGCCTGGTCGGCGCCTACGCCGCGGTGGAGGCGGCGATCGGCGTCTTCGGTGCCGCCTTCCACCCGCTGTTCGTGGCGCTCTCCGGCTTCAGCCAGCAGACCGCGCTGCCGGCGCTGCAGCCCATGGGCCTGGCCGACGCCTGGCAGTGGGCCACGGCGGCGCTGCTGATCGCGCCGCAGACGGTGCTGCTGGGCGCCACCTTTCCGCTCATCGCCGGCGGCGTGCTGCGCGCCTTTCCGGCCCAGGGCGCGGCCGGGCCGCTGGGCGGGCTGTACTTCACCAACGGCTTGGGCGCCGCGCTGGGCGCGCTGGGGGCCACCTTCGTGCTGCTGCCGGCGGTGGGCATGCCGGGCGCGCTGCTCGTCGCCGCCGCGCTGAACGGGGCGTTGGCGGCAGCCACCTGGACCGTCAGCCGCCGGCTGGGCGAAGGCGCGTTGCCGCCGCCCGCGGCGGCGCCGCAAGCGACCGCGGGCGACGCCGAACCCGCGGTGGCATCGCTGCGGCGTGCGCTGCTGGCCGCCACCTTCTTCAGCAGCGCGGCCTCGTTCGGCTACGAGATCGGCTGGGTGCGCATGCTGAACCAGGCGCTGGGCACCACGCTGCACGGCTTCGAGCTGATGCTGGCCGCCTTCATCGCCGGCATGGCGGCGGGCGGGCTGTGGGTGCAGCTGCGCGGCCCGCGCATCGCCGACCTGCTGCGCTACGCCGGATTCGTGCAGGTGGCCATGGGTGCGGCGGCGCTGCTGTCGCTGCCGCTGCTGGCCGCCAGCTATGCCTGGGTCGGCTGGTGGATGGAAGGGCTGGCGCGCAGCGGTCCCGGCTACACGCTGTACAGCCTTGCGACCGCGATCACCGCGATCGCGATCATGGTGCCGGCGGCGCTGTTCGCCGGCATGACGCTGCCGCTGTTCACCGCCGCGCTGCTGCGCGCCGGCGCCAGCGAACGCGCGCTGGGCCAGGTCTACGCCGCCAACACGCTGGGCGCGATCGTCGGCGTGGGGGCGGTGGTGCACCTGCTGATCCCCCACCTGGGCGTCAGCCTCAGCCTGCTGGCCGCCGGTGCGGTGGACGTGGCGGTCGGCCTGCTGCTGCTGCGCCGCGGCGTGCGTGCCGGGAGCGCCCGCCTCGGGCCCGCGCTGGCGCTGGCCGCTTCGCTGGCCGTGTTCGCCGGCGTCGCCCTCTTCGGCCTGCCCGACCCGCGCGTGCAGGCGCAGGGCGTGTTCCGCAGCGGCTACAACCCCGAAAGCCCGGGCGAGCTGGAGTTCTTCCGCGACGGCAGCACCGCCACCATCGCGGTGCGCACGCTGGGCGGCGTGACCACCATCGCCACCAACGGCAAGCCCGACGCGGGGCTCGCGGTGCCGGGCCGCGGCCCCACGCCCGACGAGCTGACGATGGTGATGACCGGCCTGCTGCCGATCGCCGCCCACCCGGCGCCGCGCCGCGTGGGCATCGTCGGCTGGGGATCGGGCATCAGCACGCACACCGTGCTGGGCTCGCGCCTGGTGGAGCAGGTGGACACGATCGAGATCGAGCGCGCCATGTGGGAAGGCGCGCAGCTGTTCCTGCCGCGCAACGCGCGCGCCTACGTGGACGCGCGCTCGCACGTGCACTTCGACGACGCGCGCAAGTTCCTGGCCACCCACGGCGGCCAGTACGACGTGCTGGTCTCCGAGCCTTCGAATCCCTGGGTGAGCGGCGTGTCCAGCCTTTTCACGCAGGAGTTCTATGCCCTGGTGCGGCGCCAGCTGAAGGACGACGGCGTGCTCGCCCAGTGGCTGCAGATCTACGAGATGTCCGACCCGCTGCTGGCGCAGATCCTGGCCGCGCTGTTGTCGGAGTTTCCGCAGAGCGAGGTCTACCAGGCCAACAACGGCGACCTGGTCGTGCTGGCCTGGAAGGGCCGGCCGCTGGCGCTGAACGGCCAGCCCTGGACCCACCCGCCGCTGGCGGCCGAACTGCGCCGCGTGGGGCTGGCCGGGCCGCAGGACCTGGCGGCGCACCGGCTGGCGGGGCCAAAGGTGCTGCGACAGTTCGTGCTGCAGCAAGGGGCCCGGCCACACAGTGACTATTTCCCCACCGTGGCGCTGGCGGCGCCGGAGCAGCGCTTCCGGCGCAGCAGCGCCGGCGGGCTTTCGCAGCTGGTGACGGGCGGCCTGCCGGTGCTCAACGTGCTGGACTGCCGCCAGCCGCCGGCCGACGGCAGCGTGCCGCAGCCCACCATCGACGGCGACGCGCTGGGCGTCGTGCACTGGGGCGCGCATGCGCTGGCCACCGCCGCGCTCGGGGGGGCGCGCGACCCTGCCTTGCAGCGGCGTGCGCCGGAGTCGCTGCTGCGACTGGACGCACTGCTGGCCCAGCGTGCCGGCGTGGTGCCGCTGTCCGAGCCGCAGGCCCTGCTCTCGCTGGAAGACCTGGCCACGGCCACGCTGGGCCTGCTGGACGAGACGGCGGCGCGGCGCCTGTGGCAGTCCACGCGCTGGCTGGAAGCGCCCTGGCGGCCAGGCCTCGCGGTGCGTGCCCAATTGCGGCTGTACGAAGCCGCCGCGCGCCGCGACTGGCCGGCGGCGCTGGCCGCCGCGCGCGAACTGCTGGCGCAGCAGGAGACTCCGCTGCCGGCGGCGGTGCGCGACTCGACCCTGGTGCTGGGCCAGCTGGCGTCGCTGGCGGCGGGCGACCGCGCGGCCTACGCCGGATGGCAGCGCGAGCCGATGAAGCGCCTGGGCGCCGGCCCCTGGCGCGCGGTGTCCGGCTTCATCGACCAGTGGCAGGCCAACGAGCCGGTCTGCGCCGCGTCCCCCCGCTGAACGTTCAACGTGCGCCGGAACGGCGCCTCCTGGGGGGCGCCGCCGACTCCGCTTCCGGCAGCCGCAGTTCCGACTTCAGCTCCTTCAGCACGATGGCCGAGCGCAGCTTGGTCACGCCCGGCAGCTTGAACAGCGTCTCGTGCAGGAACTGTTCGTACTGCTTGATGTCGGGCATCAGCACGTCCATCAGGTAGTCGGACTCCCCGGTGGTGCTGTAGCAATGCACGATGGGCGCGCTGGCGGCCACCGTGCGTTCGAACTGGCGCACGTTCTGCTCGCTGTGCTGGCCCAGGTTCGCTTCGACGATGACACGCAGGCCCAGGCCCACCTTCTCGGGGTCGATGACGGCGGTGTAGCCGCGGATCACGCCGCTGGCTTCCATCTCCTTGATGCGCTTCCAGCAGGGGCTGGCCGACAGGCCCACCCGGTCGGCGATCTGCTGGATGGTCTGGCGCGAGTCGCGCAGCAGTTCGGCCAGGATGGCCAGGCTGTAGCGGTCGAGTTCGATTTGCTCCGACATGCGCCGTTCCGGAAAGGATTTGCTCGGAATCTAGCGCAGCCAAGGTGGTTTTGGCAGCACATTCTCGGCCCGCGGCCCTACGCTTGCCGACCCGTTCGACCGCCCCGGAAGGCCCCGCCATGACCGCCACGCTCGCCCGCCCCGAGGTCCAGCTTGCCGACGCGCTGTGGGCCGAGCGCGGCACGATCTACCTCACCGGCACCCAGGCCCTCTTGCGCGTGCTGCTGATGCAGCGCGCGCTGGACGACGCGCGCGGCTGGAACACGAACGGCTTCATCAGCGGCTACCGCGGCAGCCCGCTGGGCGCGGTGGACCAGGCGGTGTGGAAGGCGGGGCAGAAGTTCACCGACCGCGGCATCCGCTTCCTGCCGGCGGTGAACGAGGAACTGGGCGCCACCGCGGTGCTGGGCACGCAGCGTGTGCAGTCCGACCCCGAGCGCACGGTCGACGGCGTGTTCGCCATGTGGTACGGCAAGGGTCCCGGCGTGGACCGCGCGGGCGACGCCATCAAGCACGGCAACGCCTACGGCAGCAGCCCCAAGGGCGGCGTGGTGGTGGTGGCGGGCGACGACCACGGCTGCGTCTCGTCTTCGATGCCGCACCAGAGCGACCAGGCGTTCCAGGCCGCGCTGATGCCGGTGCTCTCGCCCGCGAACCTGTCGGACCTGGTGGAGTTCGGGCTCTACGGCTATGCGCTCTCTCGATTCAGCGGCGGCTGGGTCGGGCTCACGGCCTTGTCCGAAGTGGTGGAGAGCGCGGCCACCGTGGACCTGGACGCCGTCAACGCGCGCGTCGCCACCTGGGCCGCGCCCGAAGGCCACCCGGTGCCCGAAGGCGGCCTGCACTACCGCTGGCCCGACCTGCCTTCGCTGGCCATCGAGCAGCGCGCGCACGCCAAGCTGGCCGCGGTGGCGGCCTTCGCGCGCGTGAACAGCATCGACCGCCTGCTCATCCCGGCGCCGGTGGCGCGCGTGGGCATCGTCACCGCGGGCAAGGCGCACTACGACTTCCTGGAAGTGCTGCGCCGGCTGGAGATCGGGCTCGACGACCTGGCCGCGGCCGGCGTGCGGCTCTACAAGCTGGGCCTCACCTACCCGATCGAGACCACCCGCATGCGCGAGTTCGCGAGCGGGCTGGAGCAGATCCTCGTCATCGAGGAAAAGGGCCCGGTGGTCGAGCAGCAGATCAAGCAGTTGCTCTACCACGCCGAGCCGCGCCCCGCGGTGCTGGGCAAGACCGACGCGGAAGGGCGGCCGCTGCTGAGCGCCCTGGGCGAGCTGCGCCCGTCGCGCCTGATCGAACGCGTGGCCGACTGGCTGGCCGGCGTCGACCCCGCGCTGGACCGCCGCTGGCACGTGCGCGACTTCACCGTGCCGCCGCTGCTGTCGAACGCCGCCGACGGCGTCAAGCGCACGCCCTACTACTGCGCCGGCTGCCCGCACAACACGTCGACCAAGGTGCCCGAAGGCTCGCGCGCGTCGGCCGGCATCGGCTGCCACTTCATGGCCACCTGGATGGACCGCAGCACCGCCGGCCTCATCCAGATGGGCGGCGAAGGCGTCGACTGGGTGAGTCACTCGATGTTCACGCACGTGCCGCACATCTTCCAGAACCTGGGTGACGGCACCTACTATCACTCGGGCTACCTCGCCCTGCGCCAGGCGGTGGCGGCGAAGGCCACGCTCACCTACAAGATCCTCTACAACGACGCCGTGGCCATGACCGGCGGCCAGCCGGTGGACGGTGTCACCAGCGTCGACGCGATCGCGCGCCAGGTGGAATGCGAAGGCGTGCAGCGCATCGCGGTGGCATCCGACGACATCGGCAAGTTCGACGCTCTCAAGGACCGCTTCCCCGCCGGCACCACCTTCCACGACCGCAGCGAGCTCGACGCCGTGCAGCGCGAACTGCGCGCCACGCCCGGCGTCACCGTGCTCATCTACGAACAGACCTGCGCCGCCGAGAAGCGGCGCCGGCGCAAGAAGGGCGAGCTGGCCGACCCCGACCGGCGCCTGTTCATCAACGAACGCGTCTGCGAAGGCTGCGGCGACTGCGGCGTGCAGAGCAACTGCGTGGCCGTGCTGCCGCACGAGACGGCCTTCGGCCGCAAGCGGCGCATCGACCAGACCGCGTGCAACAAGGACTATTCCTGCGCCAACGGTTTCTGCCCCAGCTTCGTGGGTGTATCGGGCGGCAAGCCGCGCCGCCACTCGGGCGTGCTGGGGCGCGACAAGGCGGCCTTTGTGCAGAAGGTGGAGGCGCTGCCGTTGCCCGAGCCATGGGCCTGGACCGGCCCCTACGACCTGCTGGTCACCGGCGTCGGTGGCACCGGCGTCGTCACCGTCGGCGCGCTGGTCGCGATGGCCTCGCACCTGGACGGCATGGCCGCCAGCGTGCTGGACTTCATGGGCTTCGCGCAGAAGGGCGGCTCGGTGCTCTCGTACGTGCGCATGGCCGACCGGCCCGAGCGGCTGAACCAGGTGCGCATCGACGCCCAGCAGGCCGACGCCGTGCTGGCCTGCGACCTCGTCGTCGGTGCCTCGCCCGAAGCGCTGCAGACCGTGCGCCACGGCCGCACGCGCGTGCTGGTGAACGAACACGAGATCCCGGTCGCCGACTCGGTGCGCAACCCCGACGCCGACTTGAAGGCCGATGCGCTGATCGAGAAGCTGCACCACGCCGCCGGCGCCGAGCGCGTGGAGCGGCTCGACGCGCAGGCGCTGGCGCAGGACTTCCTGGGCGACACCGTCAGCAGCAACATCATCGCGTTGGGCTACGCGTGGCAGCGCGGCCTGGTGCCGGTCAGCCTGGCGGCGCTGCAGCGCGCGATCGAGCTCAACGGCGTGGCGGTGGAAGCGAACCGGCTGGCCTTCTCGCTCGGCCGCTTGGCCGCCGCCGACCCCGAAGCCTGCGAACGCCTGCGCGAAGGCCATGCCGACGAGCCGCCGAAACCCGAGACGCTGGAGGACCTGCTGGCACGCCACTCGGCGCACCTCACCGCGTACCAGAACGCGGCCTGGGCCGAACGCTTCACGAAGACGGTGGCGGCGGCGCGCGCGGTGGAGTCGGCGATGAACGCCGACGCCGCGCTGCCCTTCACGCGCGCGGTGGCCGAATCGCTGGGCAAGCTGATGGCCTACAAGGACGAGTACGAGGTGGCGCGCCTGTACTCCGACGGTGAATTCCAGAAGCAGCTGCGCGAGCAGTTCGAAGGCGAGCTGAAGCTCGAATTCCACATGGCGCCGCCGTTCCTGTCGAAGTCCGAACAAGGCCAGAGGCCGAAGAAGGTCCGCCTCGGCGCCTGGCTGCTGCCGGCGATGACGTGGCTGGCGCGCGGCAAGGCGCTGCGCGGCACCGCGCTCGACCCCTTCGGGCGCACCGAAGAGCGGCGTGCCGAACGCGAAGCCATCGCCGCCTTCGAAGCGCGCGTCGCCGAACTGCTGCCGCAGCTGGACGCGGCGCGCCTGCCGCTGGCGGTGCAGCTGGCGAAGCTGCCGCTGTCGGTGCGCGGCTTCGGCCCGGTGAAGGCGGCCAACGCGCTGCTGGCGCGCGTGCGCGAAGCCGAGCTGCTGCACCGCTTCGACGGCGAGCGTTACCCGCGCCCGGCGGCGGCGCCGGTGGCGGGTCAGCTGAAGGGGATCGAGGTCGTCAGCCGATGAAGGCGACGGGCTGCGCGCGAGCGTGCGCCGCGCGCAGCTGGCCGCAGCCGGCTTCCACGTCCTGCCCGGCCGACTGGCGCAGCCGCGTGAGCACGCCGTGGCGCTTCAGCCGGCGCGCAATGGCCACCGTGCGCTCGGGCGCCGGCCGCTCGAACCCCAGCCCCGGCCCTTCGTTGTGCGGGATCAGGTTGACGATCACCTTCTCGCCCTGCAGCTGCGCCGCCAGCGCGTCGAACTCCTCGTCGCCGTCGTTCACGCCGGCCAGCAGCGTCCACTGCAGCTGCAGCGGATAGCCGGTGGCGCGGCAGTAGGCGAGCGCGCGGACCAGCAGGTCCGAAGGTTCGAATCGGGGGGCGCGCGGCAGCAGCTGGGCGCGCTTGGCCGCATCCATCGTGTGCAGCGACAAGGCCAGCGCCGGCCTCACGCGCCCCAGCGGCAGGCGCGCGAAGGCGCGTTCGTCGCCGACGGTGGAGAACACCAGCTCCTTGTGGCCCACGCCACCGGCCGTGCCCAGCAGGTCGATCGCGGCCAGCACTTCGTCCAGGTTGTGCGAAGGCTCGCCCATGCCCATGAAGACGACGCGCCGCACCGGCTGCAGCGATCGCGCCAGCGCCACCTGGGCCACGATCTCGGCGCTGCCCAGCTGGCGCAGCAGGCCGTCGCGCCCGGTCATGCAGAAGCCGCAGCCGACCGCGCAGCCCAGCTGCGTGCTCACGCACACGCCCTGGCGCGGCAGCAGCACGCTTTCGACCACGGCGCCGTCGGCCAGCGTGACCAGCAGCCGCGCCGAGGCGTCGGCCGCGTCGTGGCGCGCGCTCACGCGCGCCAGGGCAGCGAGCTCGGCTTCCAGTGTCGGCAACGCTTCGCGCAGGGTCTGCGGCAGGAAGTTCTCGATGCGCCGCCGTCCGGCGGCCTGCGGCTTCGCCTGGGCCCAGTGGCGCAGCACACGTTCGGCATGGCCGGGGCCGGCGCCCAGGGCATGCAGGCGGTGGCGAAGGTCTTCGATGCGCATGGCGGCATCCATTGTCGCCGCCCGCCGCTGGGGCGAAGGGCTTTCGGCGGCGGTGCCTGCGTTGCGCGGGGTCCTCGACTATCGTTCGCGCCGCTTCCGTCCGCAGCGTCATTCCCGAGCAGTACCATGACCTTGCCGTCGATCTCGCGGCGCCGCCTGCTGGCCGCGTCCTTCATTGGCCCGCTGGCGTCCGGCTGCGGCACCCCGCTGCCGCTGCGCACGGCGGCACCGCCTTCCGACCGCGACGCCGAGGCCTTGCTGGGCGAGAGCGCCGAAGCGCATGGCCGGCAGGCCTACCGGGCGCTCAGCGACATCAACATCGCCTACGACGGCCAATGGCGCCCCTTCATCGACAAGCTGCAGCCGGTGGTCGTGGACAAGCCGTTTCGCGGCAGATCCGAAGAACGGCTGCTGCCCGGCGCCGGCGTCGTCGCCCAGGCCTACACCGGCGAAGCCGGACGCAAGCACGTGTGGTGGCGCCGGGGCCAGGGCACCGCGTCCGATCCCGGCGAAGTGGCGGTCTGGCTCAACGGCACCGAGAGCCGCGACGCCGACCTGCGCGCCGCGTCGGCCCTGGTGGCCGAAGGCTACGGCCTGTTCCTGCTGGGCCCGCTGTGGCTGGCCGGGCGCGGGCTGGCGATGCAGCGCGACGGCACCGAACGCGTCGACGGCCGCCTTTGCGATCGCGTCGACGTCTGGATGTCACCCGGGCTGGGCCAGGTGGCGCTGGACCGCGTCACCGTCTGCATCGACACCGCCACGCGCGTGACGCGGCGCGTGCGCTTCACGCTCGAAGGCTTCGTCAACACGCAGGGCGCAGTGGCGCAGGTGGACACCTTCGACCACGAACGCCGCTTCGGCGTGCTGTGGCCGATGCGGTCCTACGAAGAAGTCGTGCACCCGCTGCGGGTGCCGGCGCACGACTGGCGCATCACCGGGCTGGACGTCAACCGCGGCTACGGCGCCGACGCGCTGCGCGGGCCCGCCTTCGGCGGGGCCGCGGCGGCGCCGGCTGCACGCCTGTAGCGCCGCCGGCGGCGCGCCCCGGCATCAGGGCTCGAACGAGATCCCGCCCGTCAGCGCCAGCGTGGTGGGGTAGACGCCGCCCGTGGCCACGCTGAAGTTGGCCCCGGTGGTCTTGCCGCCCACCGTGGGCAGCGCCGCGCCGCCGCCCGCCGCCTGGAAGGCGACTTCGGACACCGGCGAAGCCGCGAGCGCCGCCGTCACCGTGCCGATGCCGGTGTTGCAGGCCTGGATGATCTGGAAGCCCGACAGCGGCAGAGCGTAGGCCGTGGCCGCGCCGTTGTTGAGCGGTGTCACCACCGACAGCAGCTTGATGTTGCAGGGCACGGTCGAACCGCCGGTGCCGATGTCGTAGAACTTGCCCAGCGTGAGGATGACGCCGAAGTTGTTGGTGCCGCTGGCCTGCCACTCGGGGTTGTTGTTGAAGGTGAAGTTCACGGTGGTCTGCCCCGTGAGCTGCACGCCGGCGGTGTCGGCGCTGGCGCTGATGGCCGTCACGCCCGGGGCGAGCACGCTGATGCCGTTGTACAGCGCGGTCGCCGGCGTCGGCGTCTGGTAGTAGCTGTAGAAGAAGCTGGTGGCGCCGCTGCCGCCGCTGCCGCTACCGCACCAGGCGGGGTCGCCGGAACAGCTGAAGCCGTCCTGGTTGCTGCCGTTGTACGAGAAGTAGGCGCCGCCCTCGGGCGTGCGGTTGCCGCCCGCGAAGCCGGTCGAGAAGTCCACCTTCGTCGCCACCGGCGTGCTGCTCACGCCGAAGGTGATGCCGCCGGTCAGCGCCAGCGTGGTGGGGTACACGCCGCCCGCCGCCACGCTGAAGTTGGCGCCCGTGGTCTTGCCACCCACGGTGGGCAGTGCCGCGCCGCCGCCCGCGGCCTGGAAGGCCACTTCGGACACCGGCGAGGCCGCCAGCGCCGCGCTCACCGTGCTGATGCCGGTGTTGCAGGCCTGGATGACCTGGAAGCCGGAGAGCGGCAGCTCATAGGCCGTGGCGCCGCCGTTGTTGAGCGGCGTCACCACCGACAGCAGCTTGATGTTGCAGGGGACCGTGGAGCCGCCGGTGCCGATGTCGTAGAACTTGCCCAGCGTGAGGATGACGCCGAAGTTGTTGGTGCCGCTGGCCTGCCATTCGGGGTTGTTGTTGAAGGTGAAGTTGACGCTGGTCTGGCCGTTGAGCTGCACGCCGGCGGTGTCGGCGCTCGCGCTGATGGCCGTCACGCCCGGGGCCAGCACGCTGATGCCGTTGTAGAGCGCGGTCGCCGGCGTGGGGGTCTGGTAGTAGGAGTAGTAGAAGCTCGTCGCGCCGCTGCCGCCGCTGCCGCTGCCGCACCAGGCGGGGTCGCCGGAACAGCTGAAGCCGTCCAGGTTGCTGCCGTTGTACGAGAAGTAGGCGCCGCCCTCGGGCGTGCGGTTGCCGCCCGCGAAGCCGGTCGAGAAGGTCAGCGGCACCGGTGCGCCGCCGCTCACCGTGAACGAGACCGTCACCGGCGGCGCGGCCGCGAAGGTGCCGTCGCCGGCCTGGCTGGCCGTCAGGCTGCAGGTGCCGCCGGCCACCAGCGTGAGGGTGCTGCCGCTGACGGTGCAGACCGCCGTGGTGGTGGAGCTGATCGTCACCGGCAACCCGGAACTGGCGGTGGCCACCAGCACCGGCGCCGTGCCGCCCAGGGTCTGGTTGCCCGGCGAGCTGAAGCTGATCGTCTGGGTGGCGATGCAGGGCTTGCTGGCCGACGCCGCGGTGGTGTTCGCGTTGCCCGCCAGGTCGGTGAAGCGGCCGGCTGGCACGTCGATGGTGATGTTGCCGGCCACCCCCGCGGTGGGCGTGACCACCAGCGTGGCCTGCGAACCGCTCACGCGCGTGAACGCACCCGGCGTGCCGCCGCCCACCGTGATGTCGGTGCCGTCGAAGCTGATGCCCACGTCTTCGCTGAAGACGAAGGTAAAGGTCACCGGGCCGGAGGCGGTGGGCGCCGGCACGTCGTTGGCGATCGTCACCGTGGGCGCCGTGGTGTCGGGCCCCTGGCCGGCGGGGGTGAGCGCCACCGGCACCGGGGGCGCCTCGGCGTCGCCGCCGCCGCAGCCGGCGATGACGGCGCAGGCCAGCGCCAGCGTGGCAAGGGAGGAGAGCGTTTGCGAGCGCGACATGGGTCGTGTCTCCGGTGTTCGAGGGGATCCGTGGTGGAGCCCCGGTGTGTTTGAAAGCGCTTTCATAACAAGCATAGAAGCATTCGGAAGGGCCGGCAAGCGGGGGCCGCCTGTGGCTTTCCCTAGCGCGGGTTCAAGGGCTGCGGGCCAGCGAACGCGGCGGCACCTGGAGCGTCCTGCCGTCGCTGAAGCGCACCGCCAGCGGCGCGGCGCCGGCGTTGTAGGCCAGGTAGGTGCGCGCGCCGTCGGGCCGCTTGAAGACCGCGTACAGCGGCGTGTCGGCGCTGACGGCCAGGTCCGGCGTGCCCAGCTCGTTCAGGCCCAGCAGCCAGTGCAGCGTGTGGGTGCGCGTCTCGCCCAGCTCGACGGCGCCCCAGCGGTTCCACTGCGCCAGCGCGCGTGCCGGGTCGGCCAGCGCCAGGTACTCGGCGAAGACGTCCTGCCAGATGTCCGGCGGGTCGACCTTCTTGCCGCGCGCCGCCCAGACGGCCTGCTCTTCCTTCAGCGCGTCCAGGTTGCGGCGGATGTAGTCGGGGTGCCGGCCCAGGTAGGCCGAGGCGGTGGTCAGCGGCAGCAGGTTGATGCCGGTGATCTGGCGCGGGTCGTCGGTCCACCAGGTGTTGTGGATGTACTTGCCGCCGAACAGCTGCGCCACGTCGACGTTCTTGTACTCGGGCGCCAGCACCAGCCCGTGCACGTCGAACCAGTAGTGCGCGATGGCCTGCGACTCGGTGGCGTAGAGCCAGGCGCCCAGGTCGCGCAGCGCCCGGTTGCCGGTGGCTTCGCCCCACAGCACCAGCCCGGCCCAGGCGTTGATCGCCTCCGAAGACGATTCCTGGTTGTTGCCGTAGACGCCGTAGGCCCCCGCGCCACCCAGCCCGTTGGCCCAGGAATGGCCTTCGTAGGGGTCGAAGTTGCGCAGGAAGGGGAAGTCGGCGCGGCCGCGTTCGGCGGTGGCGATGTCCGCGATGAGCAGCTCGATCATCGCACCCCACTTCTCGCGCGCGATCCAGCCCGGGTCGCGCAGGCCGATCTCGGCCGCGGTGCGGATCCAGTAGCCGTACCAGAAGTGGTGGTCGTTGACCTCGTCGATGGCGAAGAACTCGTCGGGGTGGCTGGCCACCGTGCCCAGGCCGCGGTCGTAGAAGAAGTAGCGCTTGGTGTCGCCGCCGCCCAGCCATTCCTCCATGCGCTTCTTCAGCATGGCCAGCAGCTGCGCGGCGCCTTCCTTGTCGCCCTGCTGCTCGAACACGTCCATCAGCTTGGCGATGCGCTGCAGCCCCTTGCCCTGCCAGTAGGCGCTCTGGCCTTCGGGCAGCATCATGCGGCGCGCGTTGCGCAGGTCGGCCTTCATCAGGTCGGCCAGTTCGTCCTTGCGCGTGTCGCCGGCCAGGCGCGGCCACCAGGGCACGAAGCCGGCGTAGGGGTGCGTGGTGGTGAACTCGCGCGCCGCCAGCAGGCGGATCCTGCCGCGCACGCTGTCGAACGCGGGGCCCAGCCGGCCTTCGACCGACGCATTGCCGAACCAGTGGTGCGGGTACAGGCCGTACAGCGGCCCTGCGTCTTCGCCTTCCATCGTGCGCGTGCTGGCGCGGAAGGTGGTGTGCACCTGGCCGGCCGGCACGTCGTAGCGCCAGTCGACCCGCGTGTCCTGCACGAAGGCGTAGGCATGGCGCGCGAACAGCGCCAGCGTGGCGGCGCCGGCGTCGGGCATGACGGCGGCGGAGAGGTAGTGCCGATCCGCCGGCAGGCGCACGATCCACTCGCGCGCCGACACCGGTTCCCAGCGTGCCCCCGTGGGCGCGAACAGCGCATAGGCCTTGCCGCCGACGTTCAGCGCCAGCACGCGCGGGTCCTGGCCGCCGTCGGTGCGTTCGCCGTCCGCGGGCAGCTTCAGGCGCAGGTCGCCGCGCGTGACGGTCACGTAGGCGTAGGGGTTGCCGTGCGCCAGCGTCACGCGCAGGTCGTCTTCGCCGCGCGCGAAGGAGATGTCGATCGACCAGTCGCCGGTGCCCGCCAGCCGGGGCGGGCCGGCCTGGAAGGCCACGGGCGACAGCTGCAGCGGGTCGCGGTGCGGGTAGGCGATCTCGGTGTCGCGCCGCTCGGTGGGCGTGACCTCCTTCGAAGGCAGTGCGAATTCGAAGCCTTCGGCGGTGGCGCGCGCCGTCATCGGCTGCACGTACAGCGGCTGCGGCTTGGTCTGGAAGAGCAGGCTGGAATACCACTGGCTGGTGGGCACCGCCCGTTCCAGCATCCTGCCGCTGCGGAACGGCGCCGCCGGCAGCGCCTTGTCGCCCTTGCGCGGCGCCTGCAGGTAGGCGCCTTCGCCGGCCTTCACCGGCTGGGCGGCCGCCGAGCCGGCCAGGGCCAGGGCGAGCCCCAGCATGGCGCAGAAGGTACTGCTCGACCACTTCATGCGAAGACCTCCGGGCCGCCATCGGCCGCCTGGCGCCATTCTGTTTGAAAGCGCTTTCAATCCGGGTTCGTGCAAACCCGGACAGGCGGTCGATCATGGGGCGCCGGCGAGGGAAAACACCCACGCGGGGGCGTTGACGCACCGGGCCCGGGATCGCTATTCTTTGAAAGCGCTTTCAACCAGCGCCCCGATTCCTCAACCTCCACGCCACAGGTGCCGCCGCATGCGTTCCGAGCTTCAGCGAACTGAATCGACCGCGCCGGCGCCCGGCGCGCGGCCGGCGGCCTGGCGCGCGGGCCTGGCGGCCCTGGGACTGGCGCTGGCCGGCCCGGCGCTCGCGGTGGACTACGGCCCCGTCAGCATCAACGGCTTCATCAAGGCCGAAGGCAACCGCGTCAGCACCTACTGCAAGGACAACAGCTGCCAGCGCGACCCGCTGGCGACGAAGGAGTTCTACTGGGCGGACGAACTGGTGCAGGGCAGGACCTTCGGCGCCGGCACCACCCACGTGACGCTGCTGCAACCCTACCTGGGCGCCAAGTACGACCTGCCGGCGGGCTTCCGCGTCTCGGGCCTGCTGAGCCAGCGCTGGCGCGACGGCAAGGCCGACTTCAAGGGCTTCTGGTACGAGAAGAACGTGGCCCTGAGCCATGAAGACTACGGCAGCCTGCGCGTGGGCGCGATGACCACGCGCGCCTGGAGCATGGCCGACTACCCCTTCGGCACCGACATCGGCGTCGCCGATTCGTGGGGCTCCAGCGGCGCCGGCTACGGCCTGCTGACACGCGCCGTGCGCTACACCGCGCGCACCTTCGACGTCGCCGAAGGCGACCTCGTCGTCGAAGGCACCTACGACATGGGCAAGCGCGGCTGGTCGAAGAACAAGCCGCGCTTCTTCGAGCTGTGGGTGCACTGGGGGGCGCGCGACCTGTCATTCGACCTGATGCTGCAGGACGCGAAGAACGGCACCCCCAGCGCCTTCAGCCACGGCCCGTTCACGAGCCTCTTCTACGATGCGCGCTTCGACTCGGCGCTGGGCAGTTCCAGCCAGGGCATCGTGATGCTGATGTCGCGCTACAAGGTCGACGCCCGCTTCGAAGTGCTGGGCGGCCTGCGCCGCAACCGCTGGAGCGGTGCCTACGCCAAGCTGCTGGAGTCGCGCACCGTCAACCCGGGCGGCTTCGACATCTGGAACAACCCCTTCAACGTCGACTGGAGCCAGGACCTGGGCGGTGGCGTCTACAAGGGCTACCCCGCCACCTCCACCGACCTGGTGCTGGGCGGGCGCTACAAGGACGGCCCCTGGGCCGCTTCCGCCGGCCTGCTGCACCTGGGCAAGGCCAGCACCTACAACCCCAGCGACCGCGGCGCTTCGAACAGCGCCACCCTGGCCACGCTGGGCGCGCACTACGACTTCGGGCAGGGCCTGCAGGTCTACGGCATGGCCGGCCTGATCCAGTACGCGCACAAGGGGCTGTCGCCGCTGAGCATGCCCAGCAACTCGGCCTTCACCGGCGTCGACTCGCGGCTGAAGAAGCAGGGCAACTGGTTCGGCGCCGGTGCCGTCTACACGTTCTAGAAGGACCGAAGCCATGTCGTTCATCCGTTCCACGGCCGGGCCCGTTCTCATGCGCGCCGCGGCCGCGCTGCTGGCCGCGCTGGCGCTGGTCTCCTGCGGCGGCGGCGGCAGCGTGCCCTACAGCGGCGAGCAGATCCGCCCGCTGCCGCAGGACTTCAGCACGCGCCGCGCGGTGGCCTACTCGCCCTACCGCACGTCCACCGGCCCGCAGGACCTGGCCGGCGAGACCATTCCCAAGGCCAACATCCGGCAGGACCTGGACCTGCTGCTGGCCGCCGGCTTCCGCCTGATCCGCCTGTTCGACAGCTCCGACAAGGTGGCGCGGCAGACACTGGAAGTCATCCGCGACGACGGCCTCAACATCAAGGTGCAGCTGGGCGCCTTCGTGATCAGCGGCGACGAAGCCGCCAGCCGTGCCGAACTGGCCCGCTGCGTGGTGCTGGCCAACGAGTTCAGGGACATCGTGCTGGCGGTCAGCGTGGGCAACGAGAACATGGTGAGCTGGTCGTTCAACAAGATCACGCCCGCGCTGATGGCCGACTACCTGCGCACCGTGCGCAGCCAGATCACCCAGCCCATCACCACCGACGACAACTACGCCTTCTGGGCGAGTGCACCCAACCTCATCACCGACCGCATCGACTTCGCTTCCCTGCACACCTACGCCGAGCTGGACACCTACTTCGACCCCACGCGCTGGGAATGGAAGAAGCGCGAGATCGCGGCCGGGTCGCGCGCGGTGGCGATGATGGACGCCGCCATCGCCGAGACGAAGCGCCAGTACCAGGAGGCGCGCACCTACCTGGACAGCAAGGGCCTGGGCTACATGCCCATCACGGTGGGCGAGACGGGCTGGAACGCGGTCGACGTGGGCCGCCTGAAGTTCCGCGCCCACCCGGTGAACCAGAAGATGTACCTGGACCGCCTGGACGCCTGGGCCGCCGCCGGCCGCGCCGGTGCGGGCCCGAAGCAGGTCTTCTACTTCGAGGCCTTCGACGAACCCTGGAAGCAGGGCGACGACAAGTGGGGCCTGTTCAACAAGGACCGCCAGGCGCGCTACGCGATCCAGGCCATCAACCCCGAAGGGTCGGCCGCCGGCAGCGCCACCTGGGTGTGGGAACCGCTGATCAGCGCCAACGACGCGGATGCGGACGGCATCTACACCGAGGCCGACGCCAGCTACTTCCAGCCGCCGGTGGTGAACGCCGCCGTCACCGCCAGCCGCTACACGCTGTTCTCGGACAAGCCCGCCGGCAGCGACGAAGTGCGCGCCGCCGGCCTGCGCTGGGACCCGTTCGACGGCACCACCGCGGCCTACGCCGAGGTGTCTTCCACCTACGGCCCGGGCGACGCCGGCAACAGCCTGCAGATCACGCCGCAGCCGGCCGGCTATGGCTGGGGCCTGCTGCGCTATTCGGCCAGAAACACGACCGAGAACCTTTCGGCCTACGCCGCCGGCACGATCAACTTCCTGGTCAGCACCACCTACCCGGGCAAGATCGAGATCGGCATCTCCACCGACACGCAGGACCGCGAGCCGCAGGAAGCCTGGCTGCAGTTCGAACCCGGAAAGTACGGGTACTGCAGCACCGGTGCCTGGTGCTCGGTGTCGATCCCGCTCGCGGACTTCATCGCCGTCAACCCGAAGCTGGACCTGTCGCTGGTGCTGTCGCGCTTCGTCATCGCCGACCGCTACGCGATCACCGGCAAGGCGGAAGGCTCGGCCATCACGAACAAGCTCTGGATCGACGACATCCACTGGGCGAAGTGAGGGCCGGGGCCGGGCCGCCGATCGTGCACCGCCGAAGGCACCCTGGCGCGCCCTACACCGAGCCGACGATGCGCCGGAACAGCGCGTACTCGCGGCGGCCCGTCTGCTCGGACTTCTCGCCATAGGCGCCCGCGGTGAAGACGACGGCCAGGTCGAGGTCCGGCACCAGGAAAAGCCGCTGTCCGCCGTTCCCGACGCCGGCCGTCCAGGCGACGCTGCCGCCCGCGTGCGGCAACTGTCCGTGCCACCAGTGGTGACCGTAGCGAAAGGGGCCCTGATCGATGGTGATGCTGGGCTGAAGCGATGCCGCGACCCACTCCGCCGGCACCACCTGGCGGCCGTTCCAGCGTCCGCCGGCCAGCAGCATCTGCCCGAGCCGAAGCAGGTCCGGTGGGGTCAGGCGCAGGCCGGCATAGGCCAGCGGCTGGCGATGCGCTCCGCTGCGCCATTCCCAGCGCGTGATGCCCAGCGGCTCGAAGAGACCCGTGCCCGCGAGTTCGAGCAGGCTGCGTCCGCTGCGCTGCGCCAGGATCTCGGCCAGCAGGACGGTGTGCCCGCCGTTGTAGTTCCACAGCGTGCCGGGCGGCGCCACGACCGGCCGGTCGAGGATGTACCGCGCCGGACTGGCGTCCCACGCCAGACGCGTCTCATCGTTGTCGCGGGCGCCATACGGGCTGCGGGTTTCGTTCCAGGCCAGGCCGCTGGACATCTCCAGCAGGTGCGACAGGCGAATGGCCTCCCGGCCCTGGCTCCGGAGGTCGGAAAGCGCCGGATAGTGGTCGAGCACGGGCGTCGCCAGGTCGATCTGCCCCTTGCCCACGGCCTGTCCGACCAGCAGGGCCACCACGCTCTTGCTGATCGAGCGCAGATCGTGAAGCACGTCCGGCCCGAACGACACGTCGCGCGCAAACCAGTCGCCGATGGGCTTGTCGGACGAACGCCGATAGAGTTCCAGCACCGTCCGGCCCGCCTGCCAGACCAGCACGCTGTGCAGGTC
This sequence comes from Rubrivivax sp., assembly GCA_044224175.1. Taxonomy (GTDB): domain Bacteria; phylum Pseudomonadota; class Gammaproteobacteria; order Burkholderiales; family Burkholderiaceae_C; genus Rubrivivax. The sequence continues at coordinate 24,052 of JBGAKY010000039.1, forward strand.
GGCGTCGCCCGCCGCCTGTTCGACCGCGGCGACGTCGAGCTTCGGCTGCGCATGCGCAGGAAGGACGGCGGCCAGCCAGAGCGTCGGCAACAGCTGGAGTGACCGGCGCCGGTTCCGGTCGACTCGCTGCCCCGGGTGCTGCCATGTTTCCATCTGAGACCGCGCCCACGCAAGTTTCGCCAGCCAAGCGGCGGCGTCATGCGTCGTCGGCCAGGCCCGGCGAGTCTAAGGGCCCGGCCGCAGCCGGTGCCAGCCTGGGGCCGGGCGCGGTCAAGCGAACTTGAGCCGCCCGTCCCTGTCCCACAGCCCCCAGCGGGCGCCGACGTCGCCTTCGACCCCGGCCTTCCAGGCTTCGTCGAAGGCGGCGAAGTGGAAGACCTCCACGCCTTCCTGTGCGGCCCAGCGCTGGGTGTCGACGAAGTAGCGCATCGCGTTCTCGGCCGAAGGGACCGCGCCGTGGAAGGCGCTGCCCTGGTCGGGCCAGCCGGTTTCGCTGACGATCACGCGCTTGCCGCCGGCCACCTTGCGCAGGCGCTCGAACGTCGCCTGCAGATGCGGCACTGCCTGCTCGCACGGGCAGCCTTCCCAGAACGGGTAGGCGTTGGCCAGCACCACGTCGCAGGCCGCGACCAGGCGCGGGTGCTGTTCGAACAGGAAGGCCGCGTCGACGCAGCCCAGCGTCACGCCGGGCAGCGCCTGGCGCACGCGGGCCAGGGTAGCGAGCAGCTCGTCTTCGCCCAGGTCGCCGCGCAGCAGCACTTCGTTGCCCAGTGCCAGGATGTCGGCATGGCCGGCGCGGGCGACCCGGATCGCGGCTTCGATCTCGCGTTCGTTGGCCGCGCGGTCCGGGCACAGCCAGGCGCCGACCATCGTCTTCAGGCCCAGCCCGTGCGCGATGCGCGGTGCATGCTCCAGGCCTTCGGTGCACGAGAAGGTGCGGATCCAGCGTGCATGCGGCTGCACGATCTGCAGCCTGGCGCGCACCTGGGCTTCGCTCACCGGGGTGCCTGGCGCCTGGCCTTCGGCGAAGGGGCTGAAGCACAGGCCGTGCACGCCGCGTTCGAACTGCTCGGCGAACCGCCGGCGGATCTCGGCCAGCGGCATGCCCGCCTGCGGCGAAGGCGCCGCGCCGGGTTGCGGAAGTCCGTGTTCAGCCCGCCGGGGCCGCGCCCCCGACTTCGGTGAAGGCAACCTGCCGCCCGGCTGCCGGCGCCGCTCGAGTTCGGCGTGAACCTCGCGGGCCCGCGTCTCGTCGAGGTCGTAGTGGCGCATGACCCACATGGCCAGCAGCGTGCCGAAGATGGGCACGCCGGAGTAGAAGAGGCGGAGGCCGTCCACCGCGCCCGCAGGCTGCACGGCGGCACCGGGGGTGAAGGCGACCAGCGACATGATCGCGCCGCTGAGCAGGCCGGCCACCGCGAAACCCAGCTTCACCATCCACCAGTAGATGGCGCCGAAGATGCCCTCGCGGCGCTTGCCGGTGGCCAGCTCGTCCAGGTCGCAGACGTCGGCCGTCATCGACATCATCAGCGTGAACAGGCCGCCGATGCCGAACGAGAAGAAGGGCAGCGCGAACATGAACATCCAGGGCTTGCCGGGCACCATCAGCAGGTACAGCAGCACGTAGCCCAGCACCGAGATGCCTTGCGAGAGCATGAATGCGAGCTTCTTGCCCGTCTTCTTCGACATCCACGCCACGGTGGGGATCACGGCGAAGGTGGTGACCAGCGCGCCGACGCTGCCGAACAGCGTGGGCCAGATGCCGGCGGCCGCCGTGTCGCCGTTGAACAGGTGGTAGACGACGATGAAGAACGAGAACGCCGCCACCGTGTTGAAGGCGTTGAAGATCAGGAAGGTGGCCAGGCACAGCTTGCGGAACGGCGCGCAGCCGAAGGCTTCCTTGAAGCCGTGCAGGATCTCCTTCAGCCCGCCGCCCAGGTTGCCGAGCGTCAGGGGGATGAGATGCTCGTCGTCGCGCGTGGAGCGGCTGGGGATGAACAGCGCCGGCACCATGGCCAGCAGCATGCAGATCACGCCGACCCAAACCGAGAGCGTGCGCGCCGCCGTGTCGGCGTTGGCGAACCAGCGGGGGTCGTACATCACGACCCAGAACCACGGCGCGATCACCCAGGCCCACTGGCCGATCCACTGGGCCACCGCCATGATGCTGGTGCGCTCGTGGAAGTCGTCGCTCATCTCGTAGCCGATGGCCACGTACGGGATGCTGAACACGGTCAGCCCGGTGAAGAAGACCAGCGACCAGAGCAGGAAATAGAAGAAGTTGTGGGCCAGGCCGTCGCCGCGGTGCAGCTGCCACATCGCCACGAAGCCGATGCCCAGCATCACCGCGCCGACGAACACGTACTGCCGGCGCCGGCCCCAGCGGGAGCGCGTGTTGTCGGAGATGAAACCCATGATCGGGTCGAGGATCGCGTCGTAGGCGCGCGGCAGGAAGAACAGGACGCCCCACATCCAGGTCGGGAAGCCCATGTCCTGCACCAGCACCACCATGAAGATGCCCAGCGCCGCCGGGAACATCTGGTTGGCCAGCATGCCCAGGCCGAACGCGACCTTCTGTCCGAACGGGACCCGGCGGGCGGCGGCTGGCGCAACGGATGCGGTCATGGGGTGCTTTCCAGGGTGGTTGTGCACCGGCGCGCGCGGCGTCGCCGTCGCCTCAGGAGGCTGCCGCCGGCGCGCGCGCCAGCAGTTCGGGGTACAGCTTCTCCATCACCCGCTTCGGCCGCCGGTCGACGGTGAACAGGCCCCAGTGCTTCTCGGGCTCCATCGGGTCGGGCGAGCCCTTCCAGGGTTCGTCGAAGGCCTCGAACACGAAGCACAGCAGGCCGGACTGGCGCGTCCAGTCCATCAGGTCGCGGTAGTAGAAGTCCTGCAGTTCCTGGCTGGCCTGCTCGGGTTTCATGCCGCGGCCGTTGGCGCCGGTGGCCCAGCCGGCTTCGGTGATGACGACCGGCTTGCCGGGGTGCATGCGCGCCACCGACTCGACGTTCTCGCGCGTGTAGTCGATCGCCTCGTGGATGGGGCGCTGCTCCCACACCGGGTAGCTGTGCACCGAGACGAAGTCCAGCTCGGGCACCAGGTCCACCAGCTTGTTCTGCCAGGGCACGTAGTTCTCGCAGAACGTGACCGGCTGCGCCACCGCGCGTTTCACGCGGCGCACGTGCTGCACCATGCGCGGCACCGGCACCAGGTGGTCGGTCCAGTCGACGGTGGCCTCGTTGCCCACCGCCACCGAGAACACGATGTCCTCGTGGGCGCGCGCCAGCGCGATCAGGCGCTCGATCTCGGCTTCGTTCTCGCGCCGGCTGGCCTGCAGTTCATCGTCGCCGTGGACGCCGCCCCAGGGGCAGCCGGGGTTGCTGAGCTCGGGCCCGAGGTAGGCGCCCAGCATCACCTGGAAGGGCAGGCCTTCGGTGCGGATGACCTCCAGCACACGTTCGGCGTGCGGGCTGCAGTCGTACAGCCGCAGCAGCTGCCAGTGCTTCTTCAGGATGAGCAGGTCTTCGCGGATCTGATCGCGCGACGGGTACAGGCGCTCGCCCGGGCTCTGGCCCCGGCGGTAGCCCGAATAGCAGATGGCGTTGCCGCCCGGCAGCTTCAGCATGTGCGTCAGGCGAACTTGGGTCGCCCGTCCTTGTCCCACAGGCCCCAGTACGCGCCGACGTCGCCTTCGGCGCCCACCTTCCAGGCTTCGTCGAAGGCGGCGAAGTAGAACAGCTCCAGGCCTTCGGCTTCGGCCCAGCGGCAGCTGTCGACGAAGTACGCCATCGCGCCTTCGGTCGACGGCACGGCGCCGTGGAAGGCGCTGCCCTGGTCGGGCCAGCCGGTTTCGCTGATGACGATGCGCTTGCCCGGGGCCGCGGCGCGCGTGCGCCGGAGCATGCTCTGCATGTAGGCCAGCGCGCCTTCGCGCGGGCAGCCTTCCCAGAACGGGTAGCAGTTGGTCAGCACCACGTCGCAGGCGGCGGTGACGCGCGGGTGCTGCTCGAACAGGTAGTAGGCGTCGACGTAGCCCACCGGCACCCCGGGCAGCGCCGCCTTCACGCGCTGCAGGCAGGCCAGCAGTGCGTCTTCGTCCAGGTCTTCGCGCAGCAGCACCTCGTTGCCCACCGCCACGATGTCGGCATGGCCGGCGCGCGCGACCTCGATCACGCCGGCGATCTCGCGCTCGTTGATGGCTTCGTCGGTGCCCAGCCAGGCACCCACCAGCGTCTTCAGGCCCAGCTCGTGCGCGATGCGCGGCGTCTGCTCGTGGCCTTCGGTGCAGGAGAAGCTGCGCACCCAGCGCGTGTAGGGCTGGACGATCTTCAGCCGTTCGCGGATCTGCGCTTCACCCACCTGCGAGCCCGGGGCCTGGCCTTCCAGGTAGGGGCTGAAGCACAGGCCGTGCACGCCGCGCCGCAGCCGGGCCTGGAAGGCCTGGTGCAGCGAGGTGCGTTCGGCTTCGGTCCAGGCTTCGGGCCGCACGTGCGACCAGGTGCCGCCCTGCGCGGCCACCACCGGCAGCGCGCCGGAGCGCACCTTGTCGGGCGCGGGGTAGTCGCCGCGGGCGGCGCGACTCTCGGAGGTGCGGGGCTTCGACATCAGGACTCCCGTCAGCGCTGCTTCTGCCAGGGAAACCGGCCCTTGCCGATGGCGCGCGTCTCGCCGTAGCCGCCCACCTTGTCGTAGACGCGCACGTAGTCGACCACCAGTTCGGCCGGGAAGCGCGTGTGCTCGTCCGGCGCGCCGGGGAAGTTGCCGCCGACGGCGACGTTCATCACCAGGTAGAAGGGCTGGTCGAAGGGGGCCGGCCAGGGGTTCAGGTCCTTCGCGCTGCGGGGCTCCAGGCCCAGGCCGTCGCGCGTGCGGCTGCAGCTCCACCAGTGGGTGTGGGTGCAGGTCGGGTGGTCGTCGACGTAGAAGCGGATCTCGCCCGGCTCCCATTCCACCGCGTAGGTGTGCCAGTCGGCCACCGTGCTGCCACCGGGCAGCGCGTGCACGGTGGTGACGAGCGAACGCTTCGGGTGCACCGAACCGAAGTGGAGGCTGTTGAGCACCTCGTGCGGCCTCTCGCCGACGATCTCCATCAGGTCGATCTCGCCCGAGGCGGCCCAGCCGCCGTAGCGGTCGTCCTGGGGCAGCATCCACAACGCCGGCCACAGGCCCTTGCCCCAGGGCACCCGAGCGCGGATCTCGACGCGGCCATAGAGCTTGGTGAACAGCGGCGCGCCGTCGCGCCGGCGCGTCTTCAGGCGGGCGGACGTGTAGCCGCAGCCGTGCAGCGGTTCCTTGATGGCGCGGATCGTGAGCAGGCTGTCCCGCACCGAGACGTTCTCGGGCTCCTGCGTGTAGTACTGCAGTTCCTCGTTGCCCCAGCCCGCCACCCAGGCGTGGTTCTTGTAGTCGTAGAAGCCGTTGCCCAGGTCGAACGACCACTTGCTGCGGTCGACCTCGTGACCGTCGAACTCGTCGGCCCAGACCAGCTTCCAGCCCTTGCGTGCGCGGGTGGCCATCTCAGGCGGCGTTGGCGAGCGAACGGCCTGCACGCTGGGCCTGCAGGAACGCGCGGTACCAGAGCGCGCTGTCCTTCAGCGTGCGCTGCTGCGTCGGGTAGTCGACGTGCACGATGCCGAAGCGCTTGGCGTAGCCCGAGGCCCATTCGAAGTTGTCGAGCAGGCTCCAGACCATGTAGCCGGCCACCGGCACGCCGGCGGCAAGTGCGTCGCCGACGGCGGCGACGTGGGCCGCGATGTAGTCGGTGCGGTCGCGGTCGTGCACCCGGCCCTGCACCGGCTCGTCCCGGTAGGCGGCGCCGTTCTCCATCACGTACAGCGGCGGCACCGGATAGTCGCGGTGCAGCCGGCCCAGCAGGTCGGTCAGGCCCGAAGGGCAGACCTCCCAGCCCATGTCGGTGACCGGCAGGCCACTCCGGCCGGCGTCCCAGGGGCCGCCGGCGCTGGCCACCAGGCGCGAGTAGTAGTTGAGGCCGAGGAAGTCCATCGGTGCCGCAATGGCCTGCAGGTCGCCGGCCTCCACGCGCGGCGCGTCGGCGCCCAGGTGGTCCAGCACGTCCTGCGGGTAGCCGCGGCCGAACAGCGGGTCCATGTACCAGCGCAGCAGCTTGCCGTCTTCCAGCCGCGCCTGCGCAATGTCGGCTTCGCTGTCGGTGGCCGGCACCACCGGCGAGAGGTTGAGCACGATGCCCAGCCGCGCGCGGCTGCCCACCTGTCGCAGCGACTGCAGCGCCAGGCCGTGGCTGAGCAGCAGGTGGTGCGACACCTGCGCCGCCGTGGCGCGGCTCTTCAGCCCGGGCGCGAAGATGCCCTGCTCGTGCCCCAGCACCGCGACCACCCAGGGTTCGTTGTGGGTGGTGATGGCGGCCACGCGGTCGCCCAGCCGGGCCTGCACGCCCAGCGCGTAGTCCACGAAGCGGTGCACGGTGTCGCGCGCGGCCCAGCCGCCGCCGGCCTGCAGCGCGGCCGGCAGGTCCCAGTGGTTGAGCGTGAGGTAGGGCTTCAGGCTCCGCGCCAGCAGGCCGTCGACCAGGCGTTCGTAGAAGTCCAGTCCCTTCGTGTTCCAGGCGCCGCGGCCGGCCGGCTGCACGCGCGGCCACGAAACCGAGAAGCGGTAGGCGCCGACGCCCAGCGAGGCGACCAGGTCCAGGTCTTCCGCCCAGCGGTGGAAGTGGTCGCAGGCGGTGTCGCCGTCGCTGCCGTCGGCGATGGCACCCGGCCGGCGGCAGAAGTCGTCCCAGATCGAAGGCCCCTTGCCCTCGGCCGTGGCGGCGCCTTCGATCTGGAACGCGCTCGTCGCGACGCCCCACACGAAGTGCGGCGGAAAGCGGCGGTCGGCGAGGATCGGTTCGGCGTGGTCCATGGTCGGCTTCGTCCGGGGCCTCGCCCGTCCGATCTTTGAAAGCGCTTTCACACTCTACGGGTTCGGGTCCCGCAGTGTCAATCGAGGGTTGGTACTAGGCGCCCTGGCGGGGCGCGGCGCGGCCCGCGTTCAGGCGTCGAGCGCGCGCGTCGATTCGCGCAGCACCAGGCGCGGCACCGGCACCGCCACCGCGGGCGTTTCGCCGGCGACCAGCGCCAGCACCGCCTGCGCCGCCGAGCGGCCGATCTCGGCGATCGGGTTGTGCACCGTGGTCAGCGGCGGCAGCATGAAGGTGGCCGGCGCCAGGTCGTCGAAGCCGACCAGCGACACGTCGTCGGGCACGCGCAGGCCGCGCCGGTACAGGCCGAGCGCGGCGCCGAAGGCCATCTGGTCGTTGGCGGTGAAGATGGCGGTGAAGCGGCCGCGGCCGGCCAGCAGGCGTTCCACCGCGTCGAGCCCGCTCTGTTCGGTGAAGTCGCCCTGCATCACGATCGAAGGGTCGACGCGCACGCCGGCCGCCTGCAGCGCCGCTTCGTAGCCGGCGCGGCGCTCTTCGGCGTCGGGGTGCTCGGGGTCGCCGGCGATGAAGGCGATGCGCCGGTGGCCGAGTCCGATCAGGTGGTCGGTCGCCTCGCGCGCGCCTTCGCGGTTGTCGAAGTCCAGCGCCAGCAGGTTGGGCGCCTTCAGCGTGCGCCCGGTCACCACCACCGGCAGCGAACGGGCGACGGCGCGCAGCGCGCTGTCCGACAGGCGGCCGGTCAGCACGATCAGGCCGTCGACGCGGCGGCCCTTCAGCACCTCGATGCAGCGCGCCTCTTCCTCGGCGTGCCAGTGGCCGCTCATGAACAGCGGGCTGTAGCCGGCGCCGTCGAGCGCCGCTTCGATGCCGCGCAGCGCGGCGCCGTAGAACGGGCTGTCGATGGCCTGCGTGACGACGCCGATGCTCAGCGTGCGGCCGCCGGCCAGCCCGCGCGCCACCGGGTTGGGCACGTAGCCCAGGGTCGCAATGGCCTCGTCCACCGCCGCCCGCTTGTCGTCGCTGACGACCGCAGTGCCGTTGAGGATGCGCGAGACGGTGCTGGGCGAAACGCCCGCATGCTCGGCCACCATCTCCAGCGTCACCTTCGCGGCGAAGCGGCTGGCACCGCGTGTCGTCTTGGCCAAGGCCGCTCGCTCCCCGTCGGTCGTGTTCAACGGCGCCGAGTGTAGTGGCGCCGGCCGGCGATGGAAGCGCTTGCAAGGCCGCCGCCGCCGGTCACCGCGTGAGCGTGCTCCAGTCGGTCACCAGCGTCTTGAGCAACGCGTCGTTCGCGGCGTCGTACAGGCGCAGGTCGATGCGCCCGCCGTCGCCCGCCGCGCCGGCGTCGAAGTGCATGTAGGTCGGCCCGCCGCTCACGCCCTTGGCCGGCACGCCCAGCGCCACGCATTCCGGCGCCGAGATCGGCAGCATCGTGGCCAGCGCCACGTCGGGGGCGAAATTGCCGGCCCCGTCGGCCTTGAAGAGGAAGCTCTCGCCTTCGCGCGTGCCGATCGTGAACACCCGGTTCGAGGTCTTCACCACCTGGTTGGGCCGCAGCTGGTAGTCGCTCAGGGCCCAGGTGCCACGGTAGTAGTCGGCGGCGTAGCAGCCGACCTGGTAGGCGATGGCGCCATTCTCGAACGCCGTCAGCACGCCGTTGATCGACTGCGTGGCCGACTTGCTTTCGGGCCGGAACGCGGCTGCGAACGAATGGCCCAGCACGTAGCGGAGCTCGAGCCCGGTCTCGCCCACGCGCTGCGTGCTGCCGCGGGCGGTGGTGGTGCGCAGGTCGATCATCAGGTTGGCCTGCACCGTCCAGTCGGTGCCCGCGCCCGGCGTGTAGCCCCACACGGGCATCAGCAGCTGGCCGCTGGCGACGCGCGCGTTGCCGGCCGGTCCGAGGTCGCACTCGTCGAGCGTGATCGTCACCCGGTCGCCGGCCGACAGGCCGCTGGCGTTGGGCGCCGGGCCTTCGTCCCAGGTCACGGTCGCACTCCCGCCGTTGCTGCACAAGGGCAGGCTCGTGCGCGTGCCCGCCGCGTGCAGGCGCGCGGCGTCCAGCGCCTGGTAGGCCAGGTCGGCGATGTCGGGATAGAAGGTCATCGAGCGCGCCGCCACGGCGCCGGCGGCGGCCATGTTGTCGGTGCTGAATCGGTAGCTGGCCACCGCGTCGCTGCCGGCGCTGAGGCCCGGCACGCGCAGCGAGAAGCCGCCGTCGATCTGGTGGCTGCCCTGCGCCGACACCACGCCTTCGACCTCGGCGAACTCGGTCACGAGCAGGTTCACGAAGGTGGGGGCGGCGGCAGCGTCGGGTTCGTAGGCGCGCAGCTCGAGCACGCCGTCGAAGCGGCGTCCGGCGCCGGTGGATTCCTCTTCGAGGGGGTTCCAGCAGTCGGTGGACTGCAGGCGCACGTCGTCGCCGGTGTCGAAGCGGCCGTTGCCGTTGCGGTCGAGCCAGCTGATCGCGATCTGGCCGACAAGGCCGCTCTGCGGGTCGACGCCGCAGTCGACGCGGGCCGCCGTCGCGCCCGCGGTGCTGGCCAGCAGGCTGGCGTGGTGGGCCGCGGCAATGCGCATCGCGCCCACGCTGAGGTCGAACTGCTCGTAGAAGCGGCGCCAGCCGCCATGGCTGGCAGCGGCCGCGCGCTGCACCCCGGCGGGAATGGCCCAGCCGGTCTGCGGCGCCGACCACAGGTCACCCAGCTGGGCGACCGTCATGCACTGCTCGGCTTCATAGCTGCCGTCGGCGGCGGCGTCCCAGCCCAGGCAGACCGCCCCGCCGGCGCCACCGAAGCTCAGGCGCAGGCGGCCGCTGAAGTCGGCATAGGCCTCGCGCGGCGTGACCACGATCTCGCCCGCGCTCACGTCCGCGGCCAGCGAACCCGCCGACTGCAGCACGCGCGAGACCTGCAGCGCCACCCGGTAGCCGCCGGCGCTGGCCGGCAGGTCGATCCACAGCCTGGAACCGAGCGCTTCGTCGTAGCTCTGCGTCAGGGTGTTGAAGCTGCCGCTGATCTGGGGCAGGGTGTCGCCATGGTCGTCGGGTCCGGCGGGGTAGCTGTAGCCTTCCCCCGTGCTCAGCACCGTGCGGCGCGCGCGCAACGCGGTCTGCGTGGCGCTCGTCCCGGCCGGGGCGAGGTCGATCGACAGCGGCGACTGGCCCAGCGTGCTCCGCGGGCCCCCGATGCCGTAGGTGATGGTGTCCGAAGGCGGCGGCGGCGGTTCTTCTTCGCCCCCGCCCCCGCCGCCGCCACAGGCCGCGACCAGCACGACGGCCGCGGCCAGCGTGGTCGGAAGAGAAGGTGCCCGCCCGTCGCGGGAGCGGCGCTTGCGCATGGTGTCCTCCAGTGCCATCGACGATGAACACCATGCTGGAAGGATGGCATGCGGACCGCATTGCGTGCACGCAAGCGGCGCCGCGTCTGGACGCGGGGCCCGACAATAGGCCGGATCCAGACCCGGTACCGCCCCATGACCAAGACCCTGCAGAGTCACATCGCCGGCCAATGGCTCGGCCGCCAGAGCGCGAGCGAACTGAAGAGCGCCATCGACGGCCGTGTCGTCGCCGCCACCCACGCCGAGGCGATCGACTTCGGAGCCGCGCTCGACCATGCGCGCCGCGTCGGCGTGCCGGCGCTGCTGAAGCTGGATTTCCAGCAACGTGCCGCCCGCCTGCGCGCGCTGGCCTCGTTCCTGACCGAGCGCAAGGAGACCTTGTACGAGATCTCGCGCCACACCGGCGCCACCCGCTACGACGGCTGGATCGACATCGAAGGCGGCAGCGGCACGCTGTTCGCCTATTCCGGTGTCGGCGCCGCCGACCTGCCTTCGGGCAACGTGGTGCACGAAGGGCCGCCGGTGGCGCTGGGCAAGAGCGGCAGCTTCATGGGCACCCACATCCTGGTGCCGCGGCGCGGCGTGGCGGTGCACATCAACGCCTTCAACTTTCCCGTGTGGGGCCTGCTGGAGAAGTTCGCGCCAACCTTCCTGGCCGGCATGCCCTGCATTGCCAAGCCGGCCACCGCGACCAGCTACCTCACCGAAGCGCTGGTGCGGCTGATGCTGGACAGCGGCCTGCTGCCCGAAGGCAGCCTGCAGCTGGTCATCGGCGGCACCGGCGACCTGCTGGACCGGCTGGACGGCCAGGACGTCGTCACCTTCACCGGCAGCGCCGACACCGCGGCGAAGCTGCGCGCGCACCCCAACGTGCTGCGCCAGGGCATCCCGTTCAACGCCGAGGCCGATTCGCTCAACTGCGCCATTCTGGCTCCCGACGTGGGCCCCGACGACGAGGAGTTCGACCTCTTCGTGAAGGAGGTGCACCGCGAGATGACGGTGAAGGCGGGCCAGAAGTGCACCGCGATCCGGCGCGCCATCGTGCCGCGCAAGCACCTGGACGCGGTGGCCGCGAAGCTGCGCGAACGGCTGGCGAAGACGGTAGTCGGCGACCCCGCGCTGGAAGGCGTGCGCATGGGCGCGCTGGCGTCCAAGGCGCAGCAGCGCGACGTCGCCGAGCGCGTGGCCGAACTCGCGCGCGGCAACCGCGTGGTCTTCGGCGAAGGCGACGGCTTCGCGCCGAAGGGCGAGGGCGTGGCCGAAGGCGCCTTCTTCGCGCCCACCCTGCTGTTGTGCGAGAAGCCCTTGCAGAGCACCAGCGTGCACGACGTCGAAGCCTTCGGCCCCGTGAGCACGCTGATGCCCTACGACGACCTGGACGAGGCGCTGGCCATCGCCGCACGCGGCAAGGGCAGCCTGGTGGGCACGCTGGTCACGCGCGACCCGAAGGTGGCGGCGCATGCGGTGCCCTGCGCGGCCGCCTGGCATGGCCGCCTGCTGGTGCTGGACCGCGAAGCGGCGCCCGAATCCACCGGCCACGGCTCGCCGCTGCCGCTGCTGAAACATGGCGGCCCGGGCCGCGCCGGCGGGGGCGAGGAACTGGGCGGCGTGCGCGCCGTGCACCACTACCTGCAGCGCGCCGCGGTGCAGGGTTCGCCTTCGATGCTGGCCGCCGTCACCGGCGAATACGTGCGCGGCGCGAAGGTCACCGAAAGCGAGCTGCACCCCTTCCGCAAGCACTTCGAGGACCTGCAGATCGGCGACTCGCTGCTCACGCATCGTCGCACCGTCAGCGAAGCCGACATCGTGGCCTTCGGCGGCATCAGCGGCGACTACTTCTACATGCACTTCGACGAGATCGCGGCCAAGGAGTCGGCTTTCGGCAAGCGCATCGCGCACGGCTACTTCGTGCTGTCGGCGGCGGCGGGCCTGTTCGTGAGCCCGGCGCCCGGCCCGGTGCTGGCCAACTACGGGCTGGAGACACTGCGCTTCGTGAAGCCGGTGGGCATCGGCGACACCATCCGGGCGCGCCTCACCGCCAAGCGCAAGATCGACAAGCCGGCGCGCAAGGGCCAGGCGCCGCAGGGCGTGGTGGCCTGGGACGTGGCGGTCACCAACCAGGCCGACGAGGTGGTGGCCAGCTACGAGATCCTGACCCTGGTGGCCAAGCGCGGCGGCTGAATGCCGGCGTCGGCGCTGCTGCTGGTCGACACCGGCCTGCGCGGCATGGTGCTGGCGCTGGCGCTGCTGCTGGCGGTGCTGCTGGCGCTGGCGCGGGCGCGCCTGGCGCCGCCGCGCCCGCCCGCCGCGCTGGCGGCGCTGCTGCTGTGCCTGGGGCTGGCGGTCCAGGTGCCGGGCGCCGCGCCCTGGGTGGAAAGCAGCGCGCAGTGCGGCCTGCTGGCGCCGCTGATCGGTATTTCGGTCGGCAACGCCGTGCTGTTCTGGCTGTTCAGCGCCGCCCTCTTCGACGACGGATTCCGCTGGCGGACCTGGCATGCGGCGGCCTGGGCGGGCGCGGTGGGCGTGGGCGCGCTGCAATGCCCCCTGGTGGTGGGCCTGGGCCCGGGGCCGACGCTGACGGCGGCGCGCGTGGCGCTGCGCGCCATTCCGCTGCTGTGCGCGGCGGCGGCGCTGGCGGCGGTGCTGCGCCACTGGCGCGACGACCTGGACGAACGCCGGCGCCGCCTGCGCGTGCTGCTGGTGGCCGGTGGCGCGGTCTACACCTTGGTGCAGCTGGGGGCGCGGCTGAGCACGCCGCTGGGCATCCTGTCGCCTGCGCTGGGGCTGCTGGACGCGGCGCTGGTGCTGGCCGTGCTGGCCGCCTGGGCGCTGGCGGTGCTGCGGCTGGGCCCCGACGCGCTGGTGCTGGCGGCGCCGGTGCCGCCCGCGGCGCCGGAACCCCCGGCCCCGGCGGCCACCCCTGCGCCCGCACCGGCCGCGAAGGAGCCCGATGTCGCCGGACCCGACCCCGCCGACGCGGCGCTGGCGGCGGTGCTCGAACGGGCGATGCTGGAAGACCGCGCCTACCGCGCCGACGAGCTTTCGCTGGCCGCCCTGGCCGCCCGGCTGGCGGTGCCCGAATACCGGCTGCGGCGCCACATCAACCAGCGCCTGGGCTTCCGCAACTTCAGCGCCTACGTCAACAGCTTCCGGCTCGCCGACGCCCGGCGCTGGCTGGCCGACCCCGAACAGGCCGGCACGCCCATCCTGACGCTGGCGCTGGACGCCGGCTTCGGGTCGATCGGACCCTTCAACCGCGCCTTCAAGGCCGACACCGGCCTCACGCCGACCGAATTCCGCGCCCGCGCGCTGGCCGAAGCCCGCAAGGCCTGATTCCGGCTGGCCGAAACCTTCAAGCCCGCGCCTTGCGGCGAGCCGGCGGAAGGGGGGCGCCGGCATCGTCGGGCTCCCTCATCCAGGAGCCCTGTCATGCCCTTCCAGCCCCTTCCGTTCCTGTCCCGTGCCCTGGCCTGGCTGGCCGCCGCGCTGACGTTTGCCGCCCAGGCCGCACCTTCGCTGGGCGTCACCGAACTGCCGCCGCGCGGCGAAGACGGGCCGGTCACGGTCTTCTACCCGGCCGAAGTGCTCGAGCAGCCCTTCGTGCTGGGCAAGGCGCTGCAGCTTTCGGTGGCGCGCGACGCCGCCCCGGCCACCGGCAACGGCAGGCTGCTGATGGTGTCGCACGGCTCCGGCGGGTCGCCCTGGGTGCACGCCGACCTGGCGCGCGTGCTGACCGGCGCCGGCTACACGGTGGCGGTGGCCAGCCACCGGGGCGACAACTACCGCGACGACGGCGAGCCCGGCCCGGCCAGCTGGGACCGCCGGCCGGGCGAACTGAGCCGCGCCATCGACGCCGTGGCCGCCGACCCGCGCTTCGGCCCGCGGCTGCGCCTGGACCGGGTGGGCCTGTACGGCATGTCCGCCGGCGGCCACACCGCGCTCACGCTGGCCGGCGGCCGCTGGTCGCCGGCGCTGTTCGCGCGCCACTGCGAAGCGCACCTGGCCGAGGACTTCCCGGCCTGCGTGGGCCTGTTCACCGAACTCACCGGCGGCGCGCTCGACGGCTTCAAGCAATGGCTGGCGCGCACCGTGATCGGCTGGCGCTTCGGCAGCGACGCCACCCCGCGCGGCTACCAGGACCCGCGCGTGGCGGCGATCGTCGCCGCCGTGCCGTTCGCGGCCGACTTCGACTTCGACAGCCTGCGCCAGCCGGTCGTGCCGCTGGCGCTGGCCACCGCGGCGGGCGACCGCTGGCTCAAGCCCGCGCTGCACGCCGGCCGCGTGCTGCAGGCCTGCACTGCCTGCGAGCAGATCGAAGCGCCGGCGCTGGCGGGCCATGGCGCCTACCTCGCGCCGCTGCCGGCGGGCCTGGACGGCAAGGTCGGCCGGCTGCTGAACGACCCGCCGGGCTTCGACCGCGGCGCGATGGCGGCCGTCGACGCCCAGGTGCTGGACTTCTTCCGCCGCCACGTGGCGCCGGTCAGCGCGCCCTGAGCCCGGGCCGCGGCGCGGGCGCTGGGGGCGCGGCCTTGGCCTGCGCCCCCAGCGCCTCGCCGATGAAGTTCAGCAACGCCCGCGCCGCCGCGGGCAGCGCCGGCGGCGGCAGCGTGAGCGCGAACACCGTGTCGCCTTCGGCCAGCTGCAGCTGCCAGCCCGGCAGCGCGTCGGCCAGGCGGCCGGCCGCCACGTCGGCGGCCACGCTGAAGTCGGGCGCGAAGACCACCGCGTCACCGGCCACCGCCAGCGCCACCAGCGTGGCCAGGTCGTCGGCCACCACGGCCGGCGAGAGCGGCATCTCCAGCGTGCGGCCGTCGATGTGCCGCCAGTGCAGCCCGACGCGGTCCACCGGGTTGCTGAGCAGCAGGCAGCGTTCTTCGGCGAGCGCCTGCGGGCCGGCGAAGGGCAGGCCTTCGCGCGGGCGCGCCCAGGCCTGCACCGTGAAGGGCAGCACCGCGCGCGCCACCCAGCCGGGCGGCGGCCGGCGCGTGATGCGGAAGGCGACGTCCACGTCCTCGCGCACCAGGTCCACGCGCCGGTGCGTCAGGCTCAGTTCGATGCGCAGCGCCGGGTGCAGGGCGCCGAAGCGCGCCAGCAGCGGCGGCAGCACGCTGTGCGCGAAGGTCGGCACCGAGGTCACGCGCAGCGTGCCGGCCAGCCCTTCGCCGCGCGCGCGCAGGCCCAGGCGGGCGGCGTCGGTGGCTTCGGCCACCACGCGCGCCTGGGCCGCCAGCGCCCGCCCGCCCGCGGTGAGGCCGAGCGCGCGTGTCGTGCGCGTGAACAGCGGCTGGCCCAGCGCGGCCTCGATGGCGGCGACGCGCCGGCTCACCGCGGCCCGCGTCAGCCCCAGGCCGCGCGCGGCCCGCGCGAAGCTGCCGGCGGCGACGATGCGGGCGAAAAGGTCCAGCGCATTGGCGTCCAGCGGGATGTCGGGACGGGCGGGCCGGTGGGGCTTGGGTGTCAACGAAAACTCGACAATGCGTCAACCGCCGGAAGTCTAGTCACAGGGAGTACGCTTGCCTACAGTGGCTGCCATGGAAACGATCCACCCCCTGGCCGATTCGCCCGGGGCGCGCGACGCGGGCCCCGGCGGCGCCCCCGCCACGCTGCTGGCCGCCGACGGCCGCGCGCTCGCCGCCACCTGGACCGAACCGCCACGCGGCGAAGCGCATGCGGTGGCGGTGATCCACGCCGCCACCGGCGTGCCGCGCGGCTACTACCGTGCCTTCGCGCAGTGGCTGGCCGGCCGCGGCTTCGCCGTGCTGAGCTACGACTACCGCGGCATCGCCGGTTCGCGCGGCGGCGGCCCGCTGCGGCGCGAGCCGGCGTCGATGCGGGACTGGGCGGTGCTGGACATGAGCGCCGCCCATGCCGCCGCCGAAGCACGGCGCGGCGGCCGCGGCCTGCCGCTGCTGCTGGTGGGTCACTCGTTCGGCGGCAACTGCATGGGCTTCGCCGAAGGCGTGGAGCGCGCCGACGCCATCCTCACCGTGGCTTCGCAGGTGGGCGAGCCGCGCCACTACCCCGGCGTGCACCGGCTCGTCACCGCGACCTTCTTCCGCGCCTGGCTGCCGGCGGTGGTGGCGGCGGCCGGCCATGCGCCGGGCTGGTCGCTCGGCGGCGGTGCCGAGCCGCTGCCGCCGCAGGTGGCGCGCCAGTGGGCGGCCTGGGGTCGCCGCCGCGGCTGGGCCTTCGCCGACCCGGTGATGACGCCGCACTCGAACCTGGACGCCATCACGGCCCCGGTGCACCTGTGGAACGTGAGCGACGACCTCACCTACGCGCCGCCCGCTGCCGTCGACGCACTGGCGGCGCAGTTCCGCCATGCGGCCGTGCAGCGCCACACGCTGCGGCCGGCCGAACTGGGGCTGGCGCGGCTGGGGCACTTCGGCGTGTTCCGCCGTCACGCCGGGCCGCAGGCCTGGCAACGGCTGCTCTCGCCGCTGGAAGCCGCAGTGCCTTCGTTGCGCGGCTGAGGTCCGGGCCCTCGGCGCTACAGTGCGCCGGATGACCGAGACCGAGGCCCGCGCCGTCGTCCTGCTGCAATCGGTGGAAAGCGGCGGCGAGACGCCGCTGTGGACCGCCGACGACCGTCGCTGGGCGACCCAGGCCGCGCGCCAGGAGGTGGCCGGTGCCGACTTCGCGCGCTTCGTGGCCGAACGCGCGCGCCACGCGATGCAGCGCCTGCTGCCGCGCGACGCCGCCTCGAAGCGCTGGCTGCAGCGCCCGGGCTGGCACGCTTCCTGGCTGCTCACGGCCTTCGCGCTGGCGCTGCTGGCCGGCGGACTGGCGGACCACCTGGGCGCGCCTTCGCGCGTGGACCTGCTGGCGCCCTGGGTGTGGGCGCTGGTGCTGTGGAATCTGGCGGTCTACGCGTGGCTGCTGCGGCCGCGCGCGGGCGGCGGCCTGCGCGGGTCGCTGGCCTCGCGCTGGCTGGAAGGCGGCTCGGGGCCGGCGCTGCTGTGGGCACGCCAGGCGGCCCCGCTGGCGCGCGCGCGCGCCACGCTGCTGCTGCACGGTGCCGCCGCCGGCCTGGCGCTGGGCCTGGTGGCCGGCATGTACCTGCGCGGGCTGGTGCTGGACTACCGGGCAGGCTGGCAGAGCACCTTCCTCGAGCCCGGTGCCGTGCAGGCCCTGCTGGGCGCGCTGCTGGCGCCGGCGCGCTGGATCACCGGCATCGCGCTGCCCGACGTGGCGCCGCTGCGCCTGGGGCCGGGGCAGGCGGCCAGCGCCAGCGCGGCGCCGTGGATCCATCTCTACGCGGCCACGCTGGGGGCCTTCGTGATCGCACCGCGGCTGCTGCTGGCGCTGGTGGCGGCGTGGCAGGCGCTGCGGCTTTCGCGCCGATTCCCGCTGGCGCTGGAAGGCGCCTACTTCGAACGCCTGCGCGTGCAGCAGGGCCAGAGGCCGCGCGTGGTGCAGGTGTGGCCCTACGGCCAAGCGCCCACACCGCAGGCCACGCTGGGCCTGCGCACGCTGCTGGCCGGCGCCTTCGGCGACGAGGTGCAGCTGCGCTTCGCACCCGCCGTGGCGCCGGGCGAAGAAGAGCGCGTGCAGCCGGCAGATGCGGCCTGGCAGCTGGTGCTGTGCGACCTGGCCAGCACGCCCGAGGCCGACGTCCAGGGCCGCCTGCTGGCCGCGCTGGCGGCGCGGCCGCGGCTGCTGGTGTGCGACGAGGCCGGCTTCGCGCGCCGCTTCGCCCACCTGCCCGAGCGCCTGGGCGAGCGGCGCGCCGCCTGGCAACGCTGGGCCGCTGAACGGCAGGTGCCGCTGGTGACGGCGGACCTGGAAGGCAGCGACTTCGCGCATGCCGCACAAGCGCTGCAACGGGCCTTGATGCGATGAGCCGCGTCGCGCTGTCGCTCGTCTCGCACACCAACGTCGGCAAGACGGCGCTGGCGCGCACGCTGCTGGGCCGCGACGTGGGCGAAGTGCGCGATGACCCGCACGTGACCGAGTTCGCCGAAGTCCACACGCTGCTGAAGACCGACGCCGGCGACGAGCTGCTGCTGTGGGACACGCCCGGCTTCGGCGACAGCGCGCGCCTGGCGCGACGGCTGGCGGGCAGCGATTCGCCGCTGGGCTGGTTCCTCACGCAGGTGTGGGACCGCTGGCGCGACCGCGGCTTCTGGGCCAGCCAGCAGGCGCTGCGCCACGTGCGCGACGAGAGCGACGTCGTGCTCTACCTCGTCAACGCGGCGGAGCCGCCGGGCGCCGGCAGCGTGGCGGCCGAACTGCAGCTGCTGGGCTGGATCGCCAAGCCGGTGATCGTGCTGCTCAACCAGCTGGGCGCGCCGCGCGCGCCGGCCGAAGAAGCGGCCGAAGTCGAACGTTGGCGCCTGCAGCTCGCCGCGCAACCGCTGGTGAAGGCCGTGCTGCCGCTGGACGCCTTCGCGCGCTGCTGGGTGCAGGAAGGCGTGCTGCTGCAGGCGGTGGCCGCGGTGCTGGGCGAAGCGCGCGTGGCGCCGCTGCAGCGCGAATGGGCAAGCCGCCAGCAGGCCACCTTCGACGCGGCGATGGCCGAACTGGCGCAGAGCCTGGCGCGCATCGCCGCCATGCGCGTGGACCTGGAAGACCGCAGCTGGGTCGCCGACAAGCTGCGCCTGATGAAGGGCGGCGAAGCCGAAGCCGCACAGGCGAAGCTGCTGGCGCTGCTGGACGAGGAACTGCGCGCCAGCACCGGCCGCCTGCTGGCGCTGCACGGACTGGAAGGCAGCGCCGGCGCCGAGATCCTGGAACGGGTGGCCACGCTGGTGGACCTGAAGGCGCGCGTCGACGAAGGCCGCGCCGCGCTGGTGGGCGGCGTGGTGACGGGCGCGCTGGCGGGCCTGAAGGCCGACCTCGCGACCGGCGGCCTCACGCTGGGCGGCGGCATGGTCGCCGGCGGCCTGCTCGGTGCCCTGGGTGCGGCGGGCCTGGCGCGCGGGCTCAACGTGGTGCGCGGCACCGAACGCAGCCACGCCGGCTGGCGTGCCGAAGCGCTGCCGGCCTTCGCCGAAGCGGCGCTGCTGCGCTACCTGGCGGTGGCGCACTTCGGGCGCGGGCGCGGGCAGTGGCGCGAAGGGGAAGCGCCGGCGCATTGGCGCGAGGTGGTGGCGGCGGCGGTGGCGGCCGAACGCGATGCGCTGGCCGCCGCGGGGCGTGGCGGCCCCGCCGACGCGGTCGCGCTGGCGCCTCTGCTGGCGGCCGGCGCGCGGCGCGCGCTGGAGGCGCTGTACCCCGGCACGCGGCTTGCCGACGCCGGTTGACGCACGGCAAGCGGGGCCGGGGTGCCGGGTTGCCACGCGCGCGGCCGGCAGTGACACTGGGCGTTCTGGAGGGCTGCCTCGTGAGACGTTCGGCAAGGGCTTGGTGCTGCATGCTGCTGTCGGCAGCCCTGGCGGCCTGTGGCGGCGGCGGGGGCGGCGCCGAGCCTCAGCCCACGGCTTCGCCTTCTCCTTCACCGCTGGCGCAGACGCTGTCCGTGGTGGCGGGCAATCGCCAGACCGCGGCCCCGGGCACGGCGGTGGCGCTGGCGCCGCAGGTGCTGCTGAAGGACGAAACGGGCGCACCGGTTGTCGGTGCCCGCGTGCGCTTCGCCGTCACCTCCGGCGGCGGCAGCGTCTCCGTTGCCGAATCGCTGACCGACGCCGCAGGCCACGCCGCCGCCGGTGCCTGGACCCTGGGCAGCGCCAAGGGCCCGAACACGCTGTCGGCCAGCGTCGACGGCGTGGCGCCGGTGACCTTCACCGCCACCGCGGCGGTCGTCTCCAGCGACGTGACCGTGACGCTGCTGGCGCCGGGCTCGGGGATCACCGTGGGCGAAGCGGTCACCGTGGAGGCGCAGGTCGCTTCCACCTACCAGATGCGTTCGGTCACGGCCGCGGTCGACGGCGCCTCGGTGGCCCTGGTCGCGGGTTCTTCAGGGACTTCCGGCGCCGTGGTCTGGCAGGCGGTGCTGCCGCTGGGCAGCCGCCCGCGCGGGCCCATGGTGCTGGTGGTCACCGCGAGCGACGTGTTCGGCAACGCGACCGACGCCGTGGTGCCGCTGACGCTGGACCGCGCGCCGGTGGTCGGCGCCGCGGCCCCGCTGGAAGGCAGTGTCGCGCGCCCCGTCATCGAGCTGTCATTGACCTGCAGCGACGACGACAGTGCCGGCTGCACGGCGCTGCGCGTGCTGGTCGAGGACAAGCCGCTGCTCAGCGGCAAGGACACGCTCACCGGCCCGCTGGACCTGTCGGCCTACGAGGGGCGGCTCGTCGCGCTGCAACTGGTGGGCGTGGACTCGGCCGGCCAGAAGACGCAGGTCACGCGCAAGGTCTACGTCGAGTCGAGTCCGCGCCTGGCGGTGCGGGCCGAGATCACGGGCAACCCGTGGGACGCCGACGCCGGCCACGTGCTCTTCCTGGACCCCGACGGCGCGTTGCCGGCGCTCAAGCTCCTGACGCTGGCGAACGGCCGCACCGAGACCGTGGAGGCGACCGCAGACTTCTACAGCACTTGGGGCAACTACGGTTACCTCACCCCCGGCGGCGCGGTCTACGTGCGCGGCCGCATCGACGCCTCGGTATTCCCCTACGCATGGCTGTTCGAGTGGCAAGGCGGCACGCCGGTCAACCTGGCAGGGCTCAATTCGTCGAGTTCGCTGCGGGTGAAGGGGCCCTGGGCCATCTACAACCGCCAGCCCGACAGCGGCAGCGGCTACGAGCTGTGGCGGCGCGACCTGGCGGCGAAGCAGTCCACGCTGATCGCCAGCAACGCCGGCAACATCTTCAACGACGTGGCCGCCAACGGCGACGCGGCCTGGTGGACCTCCCCCGGCGACTACAACGCGCGCCGCTGGCGCGACGGGACCACGCTGGCGCTGACCGCCGACGTCACGCCGGTCGCGTGGAACGTCTACACCGTCACCGACGGATCGAACGTGGTCTACCGCAAGTCGCCCGGCACCTGCTGCAGCGGACCGTTCCGCATCGCCATGCACGACGGCACGAAGGAGACGATCCTGGCGCCGGCCATGGGCTTCGAGCCTGCGCCCGGCACCGGCTACGCCGCGGCCGGGGGCTACGTGGCCTACGTGGCCGAAGACGGCGCGAAGACGCGCCAGGTCTGGCGCCATTCGCCGGCCGGCGAGGAGCAGATCAGCTTCTTCGGCACTTCCAGCGAGATCTCGGCCATCGCGCCCGACGGCACCGTTGTGTTCGTCAACGGCCCCCGGCGCTGGCGCGCGGTGCCGGGCCAGGCGCTGCAGGACGTCGGCTCGGCGAACGGGCGCGTGATCGAGCGCGACGGCCGGCTGTACCTGCTGCTGGGGCGTGCCGTGCTGGACCTGCTGCCTTAGTCGCGCCAGCCGCGGTCCGTGCGGTCCACCAGCCGCACCATGGCGTCGAAGTTCTCGCGCCCGAAGTCGGGGTGCGTGTTCACCACCGCGGCGTCGCGCTGGCACTTGAGCTGGATCTCGCGCGGGATCTCCAGCACCGGCCCCAGCGCCGCGCCTGCGCACAGCACGTCGCAGGCGCGCTGCAGGATCAACAGAGTGTAGAAGGTGGAGGCGATCGTCGGCCCCCAGGCCAGCAGGCCGTGGTTGCGCAGGATGACCGCCGGCTTGTCGCCGATGTGCTGCACCAGGCGCGCGCCTTCGTCGCCGTGCACGGTGATGCCTTCGAAGTCGTGGTACGCCACGCGGCCGCCCAGCTGCGCGGCGTAGAAGTTGCTGATCGACAGCCCCTGCGCCGAGCTGGCCACCGCCATGCCGTTGGTGGTGTGGGTGTGCATCACGCAGTGGGCGCCGTTCACGTTCGCGTGGAGCGCCGAATGGGGCGCGAAACCGGCGGCGTTGAAGCCGTAGGCGCTGTCGCCGATCACCTGGCCCTGCAGGTCCACCTTCACCAGGTTGGAGGCGCGCACCTCGCTGTAGTGCAGGCCGAAGGGGTTGATCAGGAAGTGCTTCCCGGCCCCCGTGCCCGGCACGCGCAGCGAGATGTGGTTGTAGATGAGCTCGGTCCAGCCCATCAGGTGGAAGATGCGGTAGCAGGCGGCCAGGTCCTGGCGCGCCTTCCATTCCTCTTCGCTGCAGCCGATCGGGTTGGCACTCATCGTCTCTTGTCTCCGGTGGGCAGGTACAGGCGGTCGGTGTAGGTGGCCAGCCATTCGGGGCGGAAGGCCACGAAGATGGCCACCAGCATGCCGGTGAGCCAGGCGTCGCCCCAGGCCGCGAGTCCGCGGCCCAGCATCAGGTCGCCGGCGTTCAGGCCGCCGGGCAGCGGGTGGGTGAGCGCGGCGCCGGCGCCGGCCAGCGTGGTGGCGATGGCGGTGGCGAAGAACCCGCGCCCGAGGATGTAGACGAACAGGTGGTGCGGCAGCCAGCGCCGCACCGCCCAGCCCAGCGCCAGGGCGGCGGTGGCCGGCATCAGGCCCAGCCAGACGTAGCGCGTCAGCATCTCGGCCGCGCCCAGCCCGGCCAGGAAGGCGGTGAGCGCGGCCACCGGCACCAGGGCCAGCACGGCCAGCGGCCAGCCGGCCATCAGCATCAGCAGGCAGGCGCCGGCCAGCGGCTGCGCCACCGGGGTGGCCACGTAGCGGTCGGCGCCCCAGGCCAGCGGCAGGAGCACGCACCAGGCCAGCCAGGGCCAGGGCGGTCCTTCGGGGCCGAGCGCGCGCCAGGGCGCCAGCGACAGCGCGACGCCGATCGCCAGCAGGGCCAGAACCCCTTCCAACCAGAGCATGGACGGCATCGTAGCGCCCGGCACCCATAATGGTTTCGACGCGGAAGAATCCGCCGGGGCGGCCGCGAGAAAGCCCCGATGCGGGGTCCGTAGAATTGACGTTAACGTAAACGTCAATCAGCGCCGGGCCGACAGCCGCGCGCCAGGAGACCTACAGTGCCCGTCCTCAGCTCGAAGCTCAATCCGCGTTCGGAGGAGTTCAAGGCCAGCGCGCTGGCCATGCGCCAGATGGTGGGCGACCTGAACGCCCAGTTCGCGAAGGTGGCCGGCGGCGGCGGCGAAGCGGCGCGTGCCAAGCACACCGCGCGCGGCAAGCTGCTGCCGCGCGAGCGGGTGGAGATGCTGCTGGACCCCGACACGCCGTTCCTGGAGATCGGCGCGCTCGCCGGGCTGAACATGTACGACGGCGACGCCCCCGGCGGCGGCATCGTCGCCGGCATCGGCCGCGTGAGCGGTGTCGAATGCATGGTGGTCTGCAACGACGCCACCGTCAAGGGCGGCAGCTACTTCCCCATCACGGTGAAGAAGCACCTGCGCGCGCAGGAGATCGCGATGCAGAACCGCCTGCCCTGCATCTACCTGGTGGACTCCGGCGGCGCCAACCTGCCGACGCAGGACGACGTGTTCCCCGACCGCGAGCACTTCGGCCGCATCTTCTTCAACCAGGCGAATCTCTCCGCGCAGGGCATCCCGCAGATTGCGGTGGTCATGGGCTCGTGCACCGCCGGCGGCGCCTACGTGCCGGCGATGAGCGACGAGACCATCATCGTGCGCAACCAGGGCACCATCTTCCTGGGCGGGCCGCCGCTGGTGAAGGCGGCCATCGGCGAGGTGGTGAGCGCCGAAGACCTGGGCGGCGGCGACGTGCACACGCGGCTTTCCGGCGTGGCCGACCACCTGGCTGACAACGACCTGCACGCGCTGGCGCTGGCGCGCGGCATCGTGGCGAATCTGAACTGGAAGAAGCCGCAGCCGCTGCTGCTGCAGCCGCCGCGCGCGCCGCTGTTCGACCCCGAGGAACTGCACGGCGTCATCCCCACCGACGCGCGCAAACCTTATGACGTGCGCGAGGTCATCGCCCGCATCGTCGACGGCAGCGAGTTCGACGAGTTCAAGGCGCGCTTCGGCACCACGCTGATCACCGGCTTCGCGCACGTGGAGGGCATGCCCATCGGCATCGTCGCCAACAACGGCATCCTCTTCAGCGAAAGCGCTCAGAAGGGCGCCCACTTCATCGAGCTGTGCTGCCAGCGCCGCATCCCGCTGGTGTTCCTGCAGAACATCACCGGCTTCATGGTCGGCCGCAAGTACGAGAACGAAGGCATCGCGCGCCACGGCGCGAAGATGGTCACCGCGGTGGCCACCGCCACGGTGCCGAAGTTCACCTTCATCATCGGCGGCAGCTTCGGCGCCGGCAACTACGGCATGTGCGGGCGTGCCTACAGCCCGCGTTTCCTGTGGATGTGGCCGAACGCGCGCATCAGCGTGATGGGCGGCGAGCAGGCGGCCAGCGTGCTGTCCACCGTGAAGCGCGACGCCATCGAATACCGCGGCGGCCAGTGGAGCGCCGAGGAAGAGGCCGCGTTCCGCCGGCCCATCCTGGAGCAGTACGAGCACCAGGGCCACCCGTACTACGCCAGCGCCCGCCTGTGGGACGACGGCGTGATCGACCCCGCCGACACACGGCGCGTGCTGGCGCTGGGCCTGAGTGCCAGCCTGAACGCGCCGATCCCGGACAGCCCGAAGTTCGGCGTCTTCCGGATGTGAACCCGATGGCCGAGAACGCCTACCTCACGTCCGACCACGAACTGCTGCGCGACCAGGTGGCGCGCTTCCTGGCGCGTGAAGTGGAGCCGCACGCCGAACGCTGGGAAGCCGAAGGCAAGGTCCCGCGCGAGGTGCTGCGCAGGATGGGTGCCGCCGGCCTGCTGGGCCTGATGTACGAGCCCGAATACGGCGGCGGCGGTGCCGACGCGCTGACCAACCTCGTCTTCGCCGAAGCGCTGAGCCAGTGCACCTACGGCGGCTTCGTCGTCACCGTGCTCGTGCACACCGACATGGCCGGCCCGCACCTGCACCATGCCGGCAACGCGGCGCAGAAGGCGCGCTGGCTGCCGGGCGTGACGAAGGGCGAGACCGTCACCGCGGTCGCCATCACCGAACCCGGGGCCGGCTCCGACGTCGCCGGGCTGCGCACCACCGCGAAGCTGGAAGACGGGCACTGGGTGCTCAATGGCAGCAAGCTCTTCATCACCAACGGCGTGCACGCCGACCTGTACTTCGTCGCCGCGCGCACCGGCAGCGGCCGGCACGCGATCTCGATGTTCGCGGTGGAGAAGGGCACGCCCGGCTTCACGGTCGGCCGCTCGCTCGACAAGACCGGCTGGCGCTGCAGCGACACCGCCGAACTGCACTTCGACCATTGCCGCATCCCTGCCGCCCACCTGCTGGGCGAGGAA
Source organism: Rubrivivax sp. (assembly GCA_044224175.1). GTDB lineage: Bacteria > Pseudomonadota > Gammaproteobacteria > Burkholderiales > Burkholderiaceae_C > Rubrivivax. The sequence goes on from JBGAKY010000039.1 coordinate 49,446, forward strand.
GGCCGCGGCTTCCACGCGGTGATGAAGAACTTCCAGACCGAGCGCATCGCGCTCGGCGCGATGGCGGTGGGCCACTGCACGCAGGCGCTGAGACTGGCGCTGGAACACGCCCGCACGCGGCAGGCCTTCGGCGCGCCGCTGTGGGACAAGCAGGCGGTGCGCCACAGGATCGCCATGCTGGACGCGAAGACGCGCGCCGCGCGCGCCTTCCTCTACCACTGCGCCTGGCGCGTGACCCAGGGCCACGAGATCGTGCAGGACGTGTCGATGCTGAAGGCGCTCACCGGCGAGCTGGTCAACGAGGTCACCGCCGGCTGCCAGCAGATCCACGGCGGCATGGGCTACATGCGCGGCACGCCGGTCGAGCGGCTGTGGCGCGACGCGCGCATCCTGGCCATCGGCGGCGGCGCCACCGAGGTGATGCTGGACGAAGCCGCGAAACGCTACTGAAGCCGCATGCACCGCATCGAAGTCCGCCCGTTCGCCGCCCGCGACTCGTTCGCGGCGCTGACGCAGCTGCTGCACCAGGCCTATGCGCCGCTGGCGGCAGCCGGCATGAACTTCACTGCCGCCACCCAGGACGCCGAGACCACCGCGCGCCGTGCCGCCGAAGGGCAGTGTTTTGTCGCCGTGCAGCAGGGGCAGGTGGTCGGCACCGTCACCGTCTGCGGCCCCTATGCCGAAGGCGCCGCGCCCTGGGCCGCTTCGGTGCCCTGGTTCCGCGACCGCGACACCGCGCATTTCCACCAGTTCGCGGTGCACCCCGGGCTGCAGGGCCAGGGGCTGGGCCGCCGGCTCATTGCCGCCTGCGAACGCTGGGCGCTGCAGCGCGGCTACCGCCGCATGGCACTGGACACCGCCGAGCCGGCGGCCGACCTGCGCGCGCTCTACACGCGGCTGGGTTATGCCGACGTGGGCACGGTGCAGTGGGAAGGCAAGACCTACCGCAGCGTGGTCATGCTGAAGGCGCTCGACCGGTCGCCCGTGCGCGAGCAGCTGCAGACGCTGGCGCGCTACGACCAGTGGGCCACGCGGCGCCTGCTGGAGCAGGTCGACGCGCTGCCGGAAGCCGACTACCGGCGCGACGCCGGCCTCTACTTCAAGAGCGTTCACGGCACGCTCAACCACCTGCTGCTCACCGGGCAGGAGCTGTGGTTCCGCCGCTTCGCCGAAGGCGCTTCACCCGCGCTGGCGCTGGACGCCGAGATCGAACCCGACCGTGCGCGCCTGCGCGAACGCCTGCTGCAAGGCTCGCTGGCCTGGCTGCCGATGCTCGAGGTGTGGCCCGAATCGCGGCTGCAGGGCCGCATCGAATACCGGCGCATGAACGGCGAAGAGGTCTCGCTGCCCTTTTCGGCCACGCTGCTGCACGTGTTCAACCACGCCACGCACCACCGCGGGCAGGTCAGCGCCGCGCTCACCGCGATGGGCCGGCCGGCGCCGGTGATGGACCTGGTCTACATGCTGCAGCAGGAGTCGAACCCGAGATGAGCACCACGCTCGAGATCCGCCGCCCTTCGGCCCGCGTCGCCGAGGTCTGGCTCAACCGCCCCGACGTGCGCAATGCCTTCAACGACGGCGTCATTGCCGAACTGGCCGAGGCCTTCGCCACCCTGGGCGCCGACCGCGACCTGCGTGCCATCGTGCTGGCCGGCCGCGGCAAGGCCTTCTGCGCCGGCGCCGACCTCTCGTGGATGCGCGCGATGGCCGGCTACGGCTGGGACGAGAACCGTGCCGACGCCGAACGGCTGGCCCAGATGCTGTGGACCGTCTACAGCTGCCCGCTGCCGGTGGTGGGCCGCCTGCAGGGCGACTGCTACGCCGGCGGCGTGGGCCTGGCGGCCGTGTGCGACGTGCTGGTGGCCGCCGACGGCATGCACTTCTGCCTGAGCGAAGCGCGCCTGGGGCTGCTGCCGGCGACCATCGCGCCCTATGTCGTCAAGGCGATGGGCGAACAGGCGGCGCGGCGCTGGTTCGTCACCGCCGAACGCTTCAGCGCGGCGCAGGCGAAGGCGATGGGTTTTGTGCACGAGGTGGTGCCGCCGGAGGCGCTGGACGCCAAGGTCGCCGAGATCGTGGACCTGCTCGTGGCCAACGGCCCGGCGGCGGTGAAGGCCTGCAAGCAGCTGGTGAAGGACGTCGCCGGCCGACCGATCGACGCCGACCTGCGCCGCGAGACGGCGCGCCGCATCGCCGACATCCGCGCCAGCGCCGAAGGGCGCGAAGGCGTCTCCTCGTTCCTGGAAAAGCGCGACCCGGGCTGGAAGTGAACGGTCTCGACACCACGCAACTCGTCGCCATCGCCGCCGCCCTGGGCTGGGCGAGCGGGCTGCGCCTGTACGCGGTGCTCTTCCTCACCGGCGCCGCCGGCTGGCTGGGCTGGGTGACGCTGCCGCCGGGCCTGCACGTGCTGCAGTCGACGCCCATGCTGGCGGGCAGCGGGCTGATGCTGGCGGTGGAGTTCTTCGCCGACAAGATCCCCGGCGTCGACACGCTGTGGGACGCGCTGCACACGCTGGTGCGCATCCCCGCCGGCGCGCTGCTGGCGGCGGCCGTGTTCGGCGGCGACAGCGCCACCTGGACCACCGTGGCCGCGCTGCTGGGCGGCACGCTGGCGGCCACCTCGCACGCCGCGAAGGCCACCACGCGCGCGGCGGCCAACACCTCGCCCGAGCCGTTCTCGAACATCGGGCTGTCGCTGCTGGGCGACGCCGCCGTGCCTTCGATGCTGTGGCTGTCGTGGACGCACCCGATCGCCTTCTTCGCCGTGCTGGCGCTGGCGCTGGCCGTCGGCGTCGGGCTCATCGTCTTCTTCTTCCGGTTCCTGCGCACGGTGCTCGGCCGCCTGTGGCCGCGCCCGTCGACTTCCTGAGGCTTCGCATGTTCACCAAGATCCTGATCGCGAACCGGGGCGAGATCGCCTGCCGGGTGGCGCGCACCGCGCGCCGGCTGGGCATCCGCACCGTGGCCGTGTACTCCGACGCCGACGCGAATGCGCGCCACGTGCGCGCCTGCGACGAGGCGGTGCACATCGGCGGCAGCGCACCGCGCGACAGCTACCTGCAGGCGGCGCGCATCATCGCCGCCGCGAAGGCCACCGGTGCGCAGGCGGTGCACCCGGGCTACGGCTTCATGAGCGAGAACGAGGACTTCGCCGAGGCCTGCGCCGCCCACGGCATCGTCTTCATCGGCCCGCCGGCCGGCGCCATCCGTGCCATGGGCAGCAAGTCGGCGGCAAAGAGCCTGATGGCGAAGGCCGGCGTGCCGCTGGTGCCCGGCTACCACGGCACCGACAACGACCCCGCGCTGCTGGCGCGCGAAGCGTCGGCCATCGGCTTTCCGGTGCTCATCAAGGCCAGCGCGGGCGGTGGCGGCAAGGGCATGCGGCGCGTCGACAAGGCGGAGGACTTCGCCGCCGCGCTCGCTTCGTGCCAGCGCGAGGCCAAGGCCAGCTTCGGCGACGACCATGTGCTGATCGAACGCTACGTGACGAAGCCGCGCCACATCGAGATCCAGGTCTTCGGCGACACGCATGGCGAGGTGATCCACCTCTTCGAGCGCGACTGCTCGGTGCAGCGCCGCCACCAGAAGGTGCTGGAGGAAGCGCCCGCGCCCGGCATGAGCGAAGCCCGCAGGGCGGAGATGGGGGCAGCCGCTGTTGCCGCCGCCAAGGCGGTGGGTTACGTGGGCGCCGGCACGGTGGAGTTCATCGCCGAGGAACTGGACGACGGCGACCTGCGCTTCTACTTCATGGAGATGAACACCCGGCTGCAGGTGGAGCACCCGGTGACCGAGGCCATCACCGGCCAGGACCTGGTGGAATGGCAGCTGCGCGTGGCCGCCGGCGAGCCGCTGCCGCTGCGCCAGCAGGACCTGGCGATCCGCGGCCATGCGATCGAGGCGCGCATCTGCGCCGAGAACCCGGACAGCAACTTCCTGCCCGCCACCGGCACCCTGCACGTGGCGCGCTGGCCCGAGCACGTGGCCTTCGAGCGCCACGACACGCTGCCGCGCGTGGACAGCGGCTTCGGCGAAGGCGACGCGGTGACGCCGTACTACGACTCGATGGTCGCCAAGCTCATCGTCTGGGGCGCCGACCGCGCGCAGGCGCTGGCGCGGCTGGACGCGGCGCTGCGCGAGACGCACATCGTGGGCCCGGCCACCAACGTGGCCTTCCTGCGCCGTGTGGTGCAGTCGCGATCGTTTGCCACCGCCGAGCTGGACACCGCGCTCATCGAGCGCGAACGCGAAGCGCTGTTCAACGCGCCTTCGCTGCCGCCGCACTGGGTGGCCGCCGGCGTGGTGGCGCATGCGCTGGCCGCCGAAGCCGCCACCGAAGGCGCCGACCCCTGGAGCCGGCGCGACGGCTGGCGCCTTGCCGGCGGCGCGCGCCGCCGCTTCGACCTGGAACTGGGCGGCGAGCGGCAGGCGCTCATCGTGCAGCGGCTGCACGACGGCGGCACCGTCATCGAGCTGGGCGAAGGGCGCTGGCCTTTCGAGTCCAAGGCGCTCGGCGGGCCGCGCCACGACGTGCGGCTGGGCACCGAACGCCAGCCGCTGGCGGTGTACGCCGAAGGCGAGCGGCGCGCCGTCTTCGCCCCCGGCGGCAGCGCCTTCGGACTGGAACTCGACCCGGTGGCGCACGCCGGCGACCACGCGGCCGAAGCCGGCCGCCTGACGGCGCCGATGCCGGGCAAGGTGATCTCGTTCCTGGCCCGGCCGGGCGACAAGGTCAAGCGCGGCCAGCCGCTGGCCGTGATGGAGGCGATGAAGATGGAGCACACCATCACCGCGCCGCGCGACGGCACGGTCGACGCGCTGCTCTACGCGCCGGGCGACCAGGTGGTCGAAGGCGGCGAACTGCTCACGCTGGGGGAATGAACGCATGAAGCCCACCCACGTCACCCTGGTCGAGGTCGGTCCGCGCGACGGACTGCAGAACGAGGCCGCGCCGGTGTCGGCGGCGCACAAGATCGAACTCGTGCACCGGCTGCAGGACGCCGGCTGCAAGGAGATCGAGGTCACCAGCTTCGTCAGCCCCAAGTGGGTGCCGCAGATGGCCGACAACGCGCAGGTCATGGCCGGCATCAGCCGCCGGCCCGGCGTGCGCTATTCGGTGCTCACGCCCAACATGAAGGGGCTGGAAGCGGCGCTGCTGTCGAAGCCGCACGAGGTGGTGGTGTTCGCCGCCGCCAGCGAAGCCTTCAGCCAGCGCAACATCAACTGCAGCATCGCCGAGAGCATGGAGCGCTTCGCGCCCGTGGTCGCCGCTGCAAAGCTGGCCGGCGTGAAGGTGCGCGGCGCCATCTCCTGCGCCGTGGGATGCCCCTACCAGGGCGACGTCACGGCCGACGCGGTGGAATCGGTGGTGAAGCTGATGAAGGACATCGGCGTTCAGCACTGCGGCGTGGCCGAC
>JBGAKY010000040.1:0-54453 GCA_044224175.1 Rubrivivax sp.
GCCGACCCGCTGATCCGCAGCGCCACGCTGTTCGACATCTACAAGCCCGCGCAACCCGCGGCCGGCATCGGCGCCGGCGAACGAAGCCTGGCGGTGCGGCTGGAACTGCTGGACCACGAGGCCACGCTGACCGACGAGCGCATCGAAGCCGCGGTGGCGGCGGCGCTGTCACGCGCGCAGGCGGCCTTCGGGGCGCGCCTGCGGGCCTGAAGGACGAGGAAGCCGTTGGAGGGACACCATGGCTGACGATGATGACGACGACAAGACCGGCGACCGCGTGCTCCTGCCTTCGCTGGAGACCCCGACGCTCACCAAGGCCGAGCTGGCCGAACTGCTGTTCGACCGCCTGGGGCTGAACAAGCGCGAGTCCAAGGACATGGTCGAGGCCTTCTTCGCGCTGGTGCACGGCACCCTGGTCGAAGGCCAGGACGTGAAGCTTTCGGGCTTCGGCAACTTCAACATCCGGCGCAAGGCACCGCGCCCGGGGCGCAACCCGCGCACCGGCGAGTCGATCCCCATCAAGGCCCGGCACGTGGTGACCTTCCACGCGAGTCACAAGTTGAAGTCAGTCGTGCAAGGCGACACCCCTGCCGGGGAGGAGTTCGAGTAGAGTCTAGCTTTCCCCATCGATCCCATTGATTTCAATGGAGAAAGCGCTCCCCGCCATACCAGCCAAGCGCTACTTCACCATCGGTGAGGTGAGCGAGCTGTGCGGGGTGAAGCCGTACGTGCTGCGCTACTGGGAACAGGAGTTCACGCAGCTCAAGCCGATGAAGCGGCGCGGCAACCGCCGCTACTACCAGCACCACGAAGTGCTGCTGGTGCGCCGCATCCGCGAGCTGCTCTACGACCAGGGCTTCACGATCAGCGGCGCACGCAACCGCCTCGCCGAGAGCCTGCCCGGCACCCGCATCGCCAATGGCGCCGAAGATGCGCTGCCCAATGGCACCGGCCACGAAGCGGTGCCGGCCGCTGCGGCAACGCCGTCGGCCACCATCAACGAGCCCATCGACCCCGAAGCCCTGCGCGCTGAACTGCTTTCCATACGCGACCTGCTCGAAGCCTGAGGAACGGCGCTGCGTGCCCGTATAATGCAAGGCTTCGTCGGGGTGTAGCGCAGCCTGGTAGCGCACTTGCATGGGGTGCAAGGGGTCGCGAGTTCGAATCCCGCCACCCCGACCAATACAGCCGAGGCCCGGTGTCCACAAGACGCCGGGCCTTTTGCTTTCGAGGAAGGGGTGTTGAAGCATGGCCGGGTGGCCCCCGTCCTGGTGGTGGCGACTGCGTTCGTGGGTCGCGCGCAAGCTCGGCCTCTGGCGGGGCCGCTGGCATCGGGCCGAACTGGAACTGCCGATCGCGCGCTGGGCCTTCTTCACCTGGCCGTGGAGCCGCTCGCGCTGGTCTTACGCGGTCTACTCGCCGGGTGGCCTGGCCGAAGGCGACGCGGCACCGCTGCTGGTGCTGCTGCACGGCTGCCGCCAGGAGGCGATGGCCTTCGCGCAGGCGGCCGGCTGGGTCGACGCCGCCGACCGCGGGCGCTTCCGGCTGCTGTGCCCCGAGCAGCCGGCGCGCGCGAACCCCTTCCGCTGCTGGAACTGGTTCGCGCCCGCGGCGCAGGCCGGCGAAGGCGAACAGGCCGTGGTGCTGCAGGCCTTGCAGGCCACCGTGGCACGATGGGCATGCACCGATGTGGCAGCCGCGGGCCTGAGCGCGGGTGGCGGCCTGGCCGCCTTGCTGGCCTTCCATCATGCCGACCGGTTCGCCGCGGTCGTGGCGGTGGCCGCGCCGCCGCTGCTCGGGCGGCTCAGCCTGCAGGACCCGCGGCAGATCATGCGTCAGGGGCTGGCCGCATCGCCCGTGCTGGCCACCGCGCAGCTGTCGCGCTGCGCACCGCTGCTGGTGCTGCAGGGGGCCGACGACGACGTGGTCGCGCCGCTGTGCGCGCAACAGCTGGCCGCACAGGCGCAGTCGGGGGGGGCGCGCCAGCACGGCACGCTGGTCGAGGCGGCAATCGCCGACGGCGTGGAGTGGGCCGCCGAAGGCCGCGTGGTGCTGCGCCGCCGCCTGCTGCCCGGCCTGGGCCACGCCTGGAGCGGCGCACCCGGGGGCCACGACCATGTGCAGCGGGAAGGGCCGCCGCTCACGGCGCTGGCGCTGGATTTCCTGCGCGCCGCGGCCCCCGGCTTCCGCGACGCCTGAGCCGGGCGAAGACCCGACCGCACCGACGGGCAAGCGGGGCGCTGCTAGAGTCTGCCGCGATGATCGAACCGCGCTTCCTGCAACAAGACGCCCTTGATTCCACGCGGCTGGCCGCCGAGGCGGCGGCAGGCCTGCTGGCGCAGCCGGCGCGCGTGCCGCCGAAATTCTTCTACGACGAACTCGGATCGCGCCTGTTCGACGCCATCACCGCGCTCGACGAGTACTACCCCACGCGCACCGAAGCTGCCATCTTCGGCGCCCACGAGGGCGCCATCGCCGACGCCGTGCTGGCCGTGACGGGGCCGCGACCGGCGATGGTGGAGCCCGGCGCCGGCAACTGCGCGAAGGCCGCGCGCTGGTTCCGCGCACTCGCGCCGCAGCGGTACGTGGCAGTGGACATCTCGGCCGAGTACCTGCGCGAACATCTGCTGCGGCTGCAGCCCGAACACCCGGACATCGAGATGGTGGGGCTGGGCAGCGACTTCGGCGCCCGCCTGGACTTGCCGCCGGACCTGGTGCGGGGGCCCGCGGTGCTGTTCTACCCGGGCTCCAGCATCGGCAACTTCGCGCCGCCGCAGGCGTTGCAGTTCCTGCGCGCGTTGCGGGCCTCGTCCCGAGGCGGCGCGTTGCTGATCGGCGCCGACCTGGTGAAGTCGCGCGAACTGCTCGACGCCGCCTACGACGACGCGCTGGGCGTCACCGCGGCCTTCAACCTGAACCTGCTGCGCCACCTGAACCGGCGGCTCGGCACCGACTTCGCCGTGCAGGGCTGGCGCCACGTGGCCTTCTTCGACGAAGCGGCCTCTCGCGTGGAGATGCACCTGGAGGCACGCGCCGCCGTCACCGTGCGTTGGCCCGGCGGCGAACGGCGCTTCGCTGCCGGCGAGCGCATCCACACCGAGGACTCGTACAAGTGGCGGCCCGAAGGCTTCGAATCGCTGCTGCGCGAATCGGGTTTCGCGCGGGTGCGCCGCTGGACCGACGCGCAGGGCTGGTTCGGCGTCTTCGTCGCCGCCGGCTGACCGCCCTTCAGCGGCGCTGCAGCAGCCGCACGTGCATCGGCCGCAGGAAGAAGGCACCCTGCGGTTCCAGGTGTTTCTCGAACGCCGCGCGCACCTGGGCCACCTTGGCGTCGTCCAGTCGGTGGTCGGCGTAGGTCGGGCGCATCATCTGCTGTTCGAATTCGTCGAAGCCGACGAAGCGGACCGGCATCGCGAAGCGACGTTCGGCGACCTGCTGCCAGGGGCCCGAGGCCAGCGCCTCGTCCACGGCCTTCTGCGCCGCGGCGCGCACCACGCCTTCGTCGTTGAAGAGGCGGACGATGTCGTTGAACTCGCCGGCGTAGACCGGCTCGGACACGTACAGGTGGCCGCCCGGCCGCAGCACGCGCGCCGCTTCGCCCAGCGCCTGCGCCATCAGCGGCATCGGCACGTGGTGCAGCGACTTCAGCATGATCGCCAGGTCGAAGGCGGCGTCGGGCGCCGGAATGGCCTGCGCGCCGGCGGCCACGAAGGTCAGGCGCTCCTGCGGCGCGGCGGCGAGGTTCTTCGCGTGCTGGCGTTCGTCCACTTCCAGGCCGGTGACGCTGGCGCCGGGGAAGCGCTGCAGCAGCTCGCGTGCCAGTTTCGCGGCGCCGCAGCCCAGTTCGACGATGCGCGCGCCTTCCAGCGGCACCAGCGCAGCCAGCAGGTCCAGTTCGCTGGTCACCATGGGCTGCAGCGTGGTGCGGGTGTTCATCGGCGTTGTCCGGTTTCGAAGTCGTTGCGGCCGCTGCGGTCGGTGCCCTTCAGCAGCCAGAGCGGGCGGCGCGCGAAGTCCACCGGCACGCCGCTCTTGCCGTCGACCGGGCGCAGGTGGCGTTCGAAGACCGAGGTGGAAGGCATGTACCGCAAGGCCACGCCGGTGCGCCGTTGGTGCGAACGGTTGGCGGCGGCGCCGTGGATCATGTACACGTCGTGCAGAGACATCTGCCCCGGCGAAAGTTCCAGGTCGACCGCGGACGATTCTTCGAAGTGCGCACCGTCCAGCCGCTGGTTGAGCGTGAGGTCGTGGCGGTCCTCGGCCAGGTGCGGGTGCAGCACCTGCCCGCGGTGCGAGCCCGGAATGACCCGCAGGCAGCCGTTGTCCTTCGTCGAAGGCTCCAGCGCCACCCAGGCGGTGCAGGTGGCCAGCGGGCGGATAGGCCAGTAGTGGCCGTCCTGGTGCCAGGGCGTCTCGTAGCCTTCGGCCGCCGGCTTGCAGAAGACGTGGCAGCCCCAGAGGATGACGTCGTCGCCGATGACACCGGAGACGAGGTCGACGATCTCGGGGTCGCGCGCCAGGTCCAGGAAGGCGGCGCTGCCGCGCACGCCTTCGCCGTTGTCCCCCTCGATGTGGGCCGAGACCAGCTTTTCCGGCCGCACGCCCGGGTTCTTCGCCAGCAGGTCGTCCAGCGCCTGCTGCAGCGCCGCCACGCGCGCCGTAGAAAGACGAAAGGCCGGGATGACCCAGCCTTGCGTCTCGTAGTGCGCGACTTCGGCTGCGCTCAGGCGGGCCATCGTCGCGCTCGGGGCGGTTCGATCACTGCGAAGCGGCCGAGGCCGGCGCTTCGGCGGCGGCCGGGGCCGAAGCCACCGGCGCCGCGGCGGCGGGCGCCGCTTCCATCTTGGCCGCCGCCGGGGCTGACTCGGCCTTGGCGGGCGCGCCCGACATCGGCAGCAGCGGCACGATCAGCAGCGCCACGATGTTGATGATCTTGATGAGCGGGTTCACGGCCGGGCCGGCGGTGTCCTTGTAGGGGTCGCCCACGGTGTCGCCGGTGACGGCGCTCTTGTGCGCGTCGGAACCCTTCTTGTGGAGCACGCCGTTGCTGTCCTTGAAGCCTTCCTCGATCAGCTTCTTGGCGTTGTCCCAGGCGCCGCCGCCGGTGCACATGCTGATGGCGACGAAGAGGCCGGTGACGATGGTGCCCATCAGCAGGCCGCCCAGCGCGGCCGGGCCCAGCAGCATGCCCACCAGGATGGGCACGACCACGGGCAGCAGCGACGGGACGATCATCTCCTTGATGGCCGCCGTGGTGAGCATGTCGACCGCGGCGCTGTAGTCCGGCTTCTTCTTGCCGGCCATGATCTCGCCGCCCTGGAACTGGCGGCGCACTTCCACCACCACGCTGCCGGCGGCGCGGCCGACGGCTTCCATCGCCATGGCGCCGAACAGGTAGGGGATCAGGCCGCCGATGAACAGGCCGACGATCACCATGTGGTTCGACAGGTCGAAGGTGACGTGCATGCCGCGCGCTTCCAGCGCGTGCGTGTAGTCGGCGAACAGCACCAGCGCAGCCAGGCCGGCGGAGCCGATGGCGTAGCCCTTGGTCACCGCCTTGGTGGTGTTGCCCACCGCGTCCAGCGGGTCGGTCACGTCGCGCACGCTGTCGGGCAGCTCGGCCATCTCGGCGATGCCGCCGCCGTTGTCGGTGATGGGGCCGTAGGCGTCGAGCGCGACGATGATGCCGGCCATGCTGAGCATGGCGGTGGCGCCGATCGCGATGCCGTACAGGCCGGCGAGAGCATAGGTGGCGACGATGGCGATGCAGACCATGAGCACCGGCCAGGCGGTGGACTTCATACTCACGCCCAGGCCGGCGATGACGTTGGTGCCGTGGCCGGTGGTCGAAGCCTGTGCCACGTGCTGGACCGGAGCGTACTGGGTGCCGGTGTAGTACTCGGTGATCCACACCAGGCCGGCCGTGAGCAGCAGGCCGATGGCGCAGGTGCCGAAGAGCGCCATCGCCGACACCTTGCCGCCGGCGGCCAGCTCGAGCCCGCCCGGGAACATGGTGGTGGTGACGCCGTAGAAGGCCACCAGAGAGATGACGCCGGCGATGATGAGGCCCTTGTACAGCGCCGGCATCACGTTCTTCATGCCGGGGCTGGCCTTCACGAAGCTGCAGCCGATGATGGAGGCGATGATCGACACGCCGCCCAGCAGCAGCGGGTACACCGCAGCGGCCACGCTGCCGGAGGCGCTGACCATCAGCGCGCCCAGCGCCATGGTGGCGATCAGCGTGACGGCGTAGGTCTCGAACAGGTCGGCGGCCATGCCGGCGCAGTCGCCGACGTTGTCGCCCACGTTGTCGGCGATGACCGCCGGGTTGCGCGGGTGGTCTTCCGGAATGCCGGCCTCGACCTGGCCCACCAGGTCGGCGCCGCCGTCGGCGCCCTTGGTGAAGATGCCGCCGCCCAGGCGCGCGAAGATCGAGATCAGGCTGGAGCCGAAGGCCAGGCCGAGCAGCGGCTTCAGCGTCGCCGAGTCGGCCTTGCCGCCGCCGGTGAGGAACATGAAGAAGATGCCCACGCCCAGCAGCCCCAGGCCCACCACCAGCATGCCGGTGATGGCGCCGCCCTTGAAGGCGACGTCCAGCGCCGGGCCGATGCCCTTGGTGGCCGCCTGCGTGGTGCGCACGTTGGCGCGCACCGAGACGTTCATGCCGATGAAGCCGCAGGCGCCGGAGAGCACCGCGCCGAGCACGAAGCCGATGGCGCTGAGCTTGTCGAGGAAGACGAAGATCAGCACCGCCAGCACGACGCCGACGATGCCGATGGTCTTGTACTGCCGCGCCAGATAGGCCGCTGCGCCTTGCTGGATGGCGCCTGCGATTTCCTGCATGCGCGCGTTGCCTGCGTCCTGGCTCAGGATCCAGCCGCGCTGGACAAAGCCATAGATCACGGCCGCCAAGCCGCACGCGAGTGCGACGTACAGCGCCATGGTGGTCGACATGAACGTTTCTCCTTCCTCAGTAGGACTCTTCTGGTAAGTCTGGGTCGCGCGCAGTGCTGCCGGGAGCGCGCGGGCGCGGGGATGCTATGTGAAGGCTAACACGGCCCGACCGTGGGTTTTCCCTGCGGCGCTGTCAGGCCGCGGCAAGCGCGATTCGTAGAATCGGGCTCAATTTTGCACTCGAAAGTTCTGCCATGAGCCTGCACAACGTGACCCCGGGCGCGAAGGCGCCCGAAGAGTTCAACGTGATCATCGAGATCCCGATGAACGCCGACCCCATCAAGTACGAGGTCGACGAGGACTCGGGTGCGCTGTTCGTGGACCGCTTCATGGCCACGTCCATGCACTACCCGTGCAACTACGGCTACATCCCGCAGACGCTGGCCGACGACGGCGACCCGGTCGACGTGCTGGTGATGACGCCGGTGCCGCTGATCCCGGGCGTGGTGGTCACCTGCCGCCCGCTGGGCGTGCTGAAGATGAACGACGAGGCCGGCGGCGACAACAAGCTGCTGGCGGTGCCGATCGACAAGATCCTCTCGATCTACTCGCAGTGGCAGAAGCCCGAGGACCTGAACCCGATGCGGCTGAAGACCATCCAGCACTTCTTCGAGCACTACAAGGACCTGGAAGTGGGCAAGTGGGTCAAGGTGCTGGGCTGGGAAGGCGCTGACAGCGCGCGCCAGGAAGTCGTCACCGGCATGGCCAACTGGAAGCAGAAGCACGGCGCGCGCTGAAGGCGCGCCGCGTTCCGTTCCCCTCCATTCGGCCTAGCGCCAGCAGGCCTTCGCGGTGCCGACGATCGGGTCGGCGAAGGTGGCGTTGTTGCACGCCACGCTGCCGGTGACGCCACCGCGGGCGTGGAACTTCCCTGCGGCGCCGTACAGCACCGTGGCCTTGCCACCCGCGGGCACGTTGCAGGTGCCGTTCTCGCTGGCGCACCGGGTCATCGCCAGGTACCGGCAGCTCTTGCTGGTGCCCGCGATCGGGTCGCCGAACGTGGTGTTGCTGCAGGCGATGCTGCCGGCCACGCCGCTCTTCACCGCCCAGCTGCTGCCGCTGCCGTAGTACACGGTGGCCGGCGTGCCCGAAGGCAGCGTGCAGGTGCGGTTTTCCGAAGCGCACGACGTGGTGCCGCCGGGCAGGTTCACGGTGGCCGTGACCTCTTCGCTGCCCACCTGGTTCAGGTAGGCCACGAGGTTGGCCATGTCGGTGGTGCCGAGGCCCGAGCCGCGGTGCGCCGCGATGGCCGCGTCCAGCGTGGCGGCCGAACCGTCGTGCAGCCAGGGGCCGCTGGTGGCCACGTCGCGCAGCGTGGGCACGTTCAGGCCCGCCAGAGCGCCGCCCAGACGCTGGCCCGAGCTGGCCTTCGCGGTGCCCACGTCGGTCTGCAACGCGCCCAGGGTGGCGAAGCTCGTGCCGCCGTGGCAGCCGGCGCAGCCTTGGGTGCGGAACACGGTGAGGCCGGAACTGGCCGCCGTGGTGAGCGCGCCGCCGCCGGTGCGCGCGGCGCTGGGCGCGAAGGTGGTGAGTGAAGACAGGTAGGCCGCCAGCGCGTCGAGGTCGGCGCTGACGCCCGTCTTCGCGTCGCCCAGCGGCTGGCTGCGCGTGCCGGTGTTGAACTGGGCGTCGGTCATGAGCCCGGTGCCACCGGCCAGGTTGCGGATCTGGCCTTCGAAGTCCTGCACCTCGTCGAAGTTGCCGCTCCAGTGCAGCAGGCCGTGGCCCATGCCGGCGCGGCCGCGCAGCGCGATGGTGTTGCGCAAGCCTTCGCCCATGCCGGTCAGGTCCCAGGTGCGGCCGTCGTGGCCGCCGTCGTTGTGGCAGGTGGCGCAGCTGAGGTAGGCGTCCTTCGCCAGCCGGGGGTCGCGCGCGTCGTAGAACAGCTGCTTGCCCTTCAGCACGTTGGCCGCCAGCTTCTCGGTGCCCACCGTGGCCAGCGTGGCCAGCGTGGGGGCGACGAGGTCGCCGTTGCGCATGAGCGAACCGAGGTCGATCACGCTCACGCTGCGTGCCATGAAGTTGTGGACGTACAGCGTCAGGCCGTCGGCCGAGACGGCCACGCCCTGCGGCGCCAGGCCGGCTTCGATGCGGAACAGCGCCTTGCCGCGCGCCGCGTCCACCACTTCCACCTGGCGCGCGGTCTCCAGGGCCACGAACAGGTAGGCGCCCTTGGGGTCGTAGGTGGCGGCGCTGGCGAGGCTGGCGTTGTCGTGGTCGACGCGTGCTTCGGGCAGTTCGGCCAGCGAGGCGAGGTCGATGCGCGAGCTGATCGCGCGCACCGTATTCTGGAAGTTCAGGTTCAGGCCGTTGCGCAGCGTGCCGCGCTTGACGTTGTCCTGCTTGGAAGGCACCCAGGCCGTCCTGCCGTCGGGCGAGATCGTGGCCGCGCCCAGGTAGTTGGGGATGCCGCTGCCCTGGATCTCGGTGTCGGTGCGGTCGCTGTGGCGCAGCACGATGGTCGACGCGAGCGACATGTTCGCGGTGTCGTAGGCCCGCACCTCGCCGCCCACCGGCGCGCCGTTCAGCGTGGTGGCCACGAGGGCCGTGCCTTCGCCCGGCAGCGCGCCGGTGACGAAGCGCGAGACGAACAGGCGCGCCGAATCGCCGCTCACCGACAGGTGGCGCGGCGTGGGGCCGGCCGCGTAGAGCGCCAACTGCGCGCCGCTGGCCGGGTTCAGCTTCGCGACCTGGCCGCTGGCTTCCAGCGCCACCCAGGCCGCGCTGCCATCGGGCGAGAACACCAGGCCGAAGGGCTGCGACGCGCGCGGCAGCGCCACTGTGGCGCTGACGGCCAGCGTGGAAGCGTTGATGAGGCTGATCGAAGGGCCGTCGCGGTTGACGACCCAGATCGCGCCGCCGGGCGCGCGCGCGAGGCTGCGCGGCGCGGTGCCCACCGCCACTTCGGCCACCTTGGCGCGGGTGGCGGTGTCGAACACGCTGACGCTGTTGTTGTCGGGGTTCACCACCCACAGCCGCGCGGCGGCGCCGCTGCGCGGTTCCAGCAGCAACGCGCCGGAAGTGTTGGGCGGGCTGGCCGTGACGGGTGCGTAGACCGCCTGCATGAAGGTACGGCTCGTGGTCAGGCCGTTGGCGTCCTTCACCGTCAGCGTGACGCCGTAGACGCCGGCGGCGGCATAGGCGTGCGTGGTGGCGCTGCCGGCGCTGAAGGCGGTGGCGGCGCTGCCGTCGCCGAAGTTCCAGCTGAAGGTCAGGCCCGTGGCGTCCAGGCCCGGCGTGTAGCCGACGGTGCTGCCGGTGGTGACGGCGGCCGCGGCCACCGGGCCGATCACGGGCAGCGTGCCGGTCACCGGCACCGGCGTGAAGCTGGAATCGGCGCGGAAGGCGCTGCTGCCGTCGTCGGGGTCGATCCAGGCCTCGCCGTTGCGGGCGTGCAGCAGGTAGGTCGGGAAGTTCTTCGAGCGCAGGCGCACGCTGCCGGCCACGCTGCCGGACTCGGCGCAGAAGGTGGCGTCGTTCTGGAAGATGGCGCTGTTGTCGTTGGCGGCCAGCTGCAGCCGGTAGCCGTAGTGACGCAGGAACCTGCCGGGCTGCGCTGCGTTCTCGAACGAGACGCAGGCCGCGTCGGCCAGGCCGTTGCGCACCGTGTATTGCGCGCCGGGCAGGTCGGCCGTGGCCAGGGGCTTCAGCACCGCCAGGTTGCCCGCGTCCAGGCCGATCGAGCTGCCGGGGGTGGACACGCTCTCCAGCGTGAGCGTGCTGCCGGTGGGCAGGGCCTGCGCCGGCGCCGGCACGGTGCCGATGCCCAGGCCCACGATCACCGCGCGCGAGGGGACGCCGTCGCCGTCGAGTGCGTAGACCTGGTAGTAGCCGGGCGGCGCGGCGCTGGCCGAAGCCGGCATCGTGGCGCTGAGGCGGTCGCCGCTCTGCGTGAAGGGCAGCTCGATGAAACGCTGGCTGCCGTTGAACGAATGCGTGACGGTGCCGTTGGCCACCAGCACCAGGCGCGACACCGCCGCGGCGTCGGCCATCTCGATCTGCAGGCTGCCGCCGAGCTGGAACGACAGGCTGTTGATGCCGGTCGGCACCGGCCGCGGCGCCAGCTGGGCCGCACCGCCCACGGTCTTGAACAGATAGGGCGGGTAGTAGACCTCGGCGTTCTGGTTGTTCACCGGGCCGGGCGCGCCGCCGCCGGTCGACAGCACGGTGCCGTTGGGCAGCAGCAGCGTGGCCGAGTGGTAGACGCGGATCTGCGCCGCGCTCGCGCCCACGGTCCAGTTGCCGGTGGCGGGGTTCCAGATCTCGGCCGCGTAGACGGCGTCGGCGCCGCCGTTGTTGCCCACCCGGGTGCCGCCCGTCACCGCCACCTGGCCGTTGGGCAGCACCACCGCGTTCGGGTAGCGGCGCGCATAGGTCATGGGGGTGGCTTCGGTCAGTACCGGCGCGCCGCTGGTGATGTCCACCATCGTGGCCATGTTGCTGGCGGGCATGCCGTCGCCGTTGAAGTAGCCGTTGCCGCCCAGCTGCAGGATGCGGCCGGGCGCATACATCACCGCGGTGTTGGTGGCGCCCACGTTCACCGGCGCCGTGCTGCTGGCCGGGGTCTTGAAGCGGCCGTGGATCTGCACCGCGCCGCTGCCCCCGTTGGCGTTGACGTCCAGGCTCCACATGGTCTCGGCCGAGATGCCGAACACGCGGCCGTCGGGCGCGACCCAGGCGCGCGGGTACGAAGCGCGCAGGTAGTCGGGGCCGAAGGCTTCGCGGCTCTGGGCGCCGAACAGGGTGCGCCAGCCGGTGCCGGGGGTGTAGATCTCCGGCGTCATCGAGACCTGGCCGTTGGCGATGGCGGCGTCGGGGTTGGACACCATGCCTTCGGTGTAGGGGTCGATGCCGCCCAGGATGACGTTGCGGCCGTCGGGCAGCGCCAGCAGGGTGGCGTACCAGCGGTCGTCGGCCAGCTGCGCGGTGTCGGTGGCGATGGTGCTGGTGGAGGCGGTGACGATGCTGCTGCCGCGCGGCGTGTTGCCGCCGGTCACCAGCAGCCGGCCGTCGGCCAGGAAGGCCGAACTGCTGCAGAAGCTGTTGACGCGCGCCGCGTCGTAGGTGGTCTGGTGCGCTCCGGCGGTGAAGCCCAGCGAAGGGGTCCAGATGTCGAAGGTGCGACCGTCCTGCGTGGCGGGTGTGTTGGCCGGCGTGCCGTAGGTCATGACCTTGCCGTTGGGCAGCAGCGCCGCGTGCAGGCCGTTCATGGTCCAGGTCTGCGTGGCCGACCACATGCCACGCGTGGGCGCGTCGGCCGGGATGGTCAGGTTCGCCAGCAGGGGGTCGGGTTCGGCGACGATGGGTACCGCCAGCGACGTGGTGGCCGCCGTCGCGCGCGACTTCGCGCCGCCGGCCTGCTGCTGCGCTTCCGGGCCCGACGGGCCGCCGCCGCAGGCCGCCAGCAGCAGGGCGGTGGCGGCGGCGACGGCGCCGCTGGCGCGACGGAGGGTGCTGTCGTTCTTCATTTCATTCTCGCGACTTGGGTGATTTCGGCGACGAGCCGCGGCCGGTCCACCGGCGTGCCGGCATAGCGCTTGAGCAGCGTGCCCCGCGCGTCGTACAGGTACAGCGAAGTGCGGTGGCTCTCAGGCCGGGGGTCGCGCGCGTCGAGCGCCTGCATGCGCTCGACGAGCGTGTGCACCTGTTTCGCTTCGCCGGTGGCGAACAGCCAGCCGGCGCGGTCGGCTTCGAAGCGGCGCGCGAAGGCGGCCATCGTGGCCGGCGTGTCCTGCAGCGGGTCGACCGTGACGGAAAGGAAGCGCACGCGTGCACGCACCTCGTCGGGCAGCGCCTGGTGCACCTGCACCAGTTCGCGCACCTGCAGCGGGCAGCTGGTGGAGCAGGTGGTGTAGACGAAGTGCAGCAGCGTCGGCCGGCCTGCCAATGCGGCGGCGTCGACGGTCTGCTGGCGGTGGTCGGTGAGCGAGAGGCCCTTCAGCGGCGCCGGTTGCGCCAGGGCGCTGCTGCTGCCCAGCAGCAGGGTCGCGGCCAGCGCCGCGAGGCGGCGGCTCAGCACGTGGGCTGGGTCGTCGGATACATTCGCTCACGATATCCGGCGGCCCCACGCCGGTCATCCCCGGGTTCGCGTGGGGGCGCCGCTAGCCGGGAACCTTGAACGGGTTTCTGTCACGCAGTTCGTCCACGTACTGCGCGATGCCGGCGCCTTCGGCGGCCAGGAAGTCGGCTACCGCGCCGGCGAAGCGCTCGTCGCGCAGCCAGTGCGCAGAGAAGGTGCGCACCGGCAGCAGACCACGTGCCATCTTGTGTTCGCCCTGCGCGCCGCCTTCGAAGCGCCTGTAGCCCTGCGCCAGGCACCACGCCAGCGGCTGGTAGTAACACGCCTCGAAATGCAGGCAGGGGACCTGTTCCGTGCAACCCCAGTAGCGGCCCCAGGCGCTGCGGCGGTCGGGGTCGACGGCCACCAGCGAAGCCGCGATCGGCCGCCCTTCGCGGCGGGCGACGAACATCACCCAGTGGCGCGCCATCGTCGCCGCCACGCGGGCGAAGAAGTCGCGCGTGAGGTAGGGCGTGCTGTGATGGGCGCGGTAGGTGAGCGTGTAGCAGTGATGGAAGAAGTCCCACAGCCCTTCGTCGATGGCGGCGCCTTCGTGCACCGTGAAGGCTATGCCCTGCTCGGCGACGCGGCGCCGTTCCTGCTGGATCTTCTTTCGCTTGTCGCGCTGCAGTCGTGCCAGCAGTGCGGCGAAGTCGGGCAGGGGGTCGGCTTCGTCCTGCGTCCAGTGGAACTGCACGCCTTCACGCAGCATCCAGCCGGCGGCTTCGAAGGCGGCGCGGTCGGCCTCCTCGAGGAACAGCATGTGCGCCGAGGAAAGCTTCCGCTCCAGCGCCAGCGCGTGCACCGCGCCCACCAGCGCGCGGCGCGCGCCTTCGTCGCGCGCCAGCAGGCGCGTGCCGGGCACCGGCGTGAAGGGCACGGCGCCCAGCAGCTTGGGGTAGTAGCGCAGGCCGTGGCGGCGGTAGGCGTCGGCCCAGGCCCAGTCGAACACGTACTCGCCGTAGGAATGGCTCTTCAGGTACAAGGCACAGGCGCCGTGCCACTGCCCGCCGGCTTCCAGGGTGATGAACTGCGGCGCCCAGCCGGTCTCGGCCACCGCGCTGCCGGAGGCGTGCAGTGCCAGCAGGTATTCGTGGCGCATGAAGGGCGTCGGCGCGGCCTGCGCTTCGAGCAGCGCGTTCCAGCGCCCGGCGTCCAGCTGCGAAGGTTCGCGGTGGACCCG
Organism: Rubrivivax sp.; assembly: GCA_044224175.1. Lineage (GTDB taxonomy): Bacteria > Pseudomonadota > Gammaproteobacteria > Burkholderiales > Burkholderiaceae_C > Rubrivivax. Next base: position 14,196 of record JBGAKY010000040.1, read on the forward strand.
GATGACATAATCTTCCGCCGTGAGCCCGCGTGACATTCAGCAGCCTGCCCCATGAAGATCGCGCTGGCGCAGATCAACGCCACCGTCGGCGACCTGACCGGCAATGCGGCGCGCATCGCCGAAGCGGCGCGCCGCGGGTTCGCGCAGGGCGCCTGTGTCGTCGTCGCCCCCGAACTCGCGCTCTGCGGCTACCCGCCCGAAGACCTGCTGCTGCGGCCGGCCTTCATGCAGGCCTGCGAAGACACGCTGGCGTCGCTGGCGCGTGAACTGGCGGACTGCGAAGGCTTGCACGTGGTGGTGGGGCATCCCGGGCCGGCGGTAGAAGGCGGCGATGTTAGGTCGAAGTCGATCCGCTCGCAGCGCTGCTTCAACGCCGCTTCGGTTCTGACGGGCGGCCGCGTGCAGGCCACCTACTGCAAGCGCGAACTGCCCAACTACCAGGTCTTCGACGAGCGGCGCTATTTCGTCAGCGGCCGCGAAGCCGGCCTGCCGCCGCTGGTGTTCGAAGCCGGCGGCGTGCGCCTGGGCCTGCTGATCTGCGAAGACGCCTGGTTCGAGGAACCCGCCGCCAGCGCGAAGGCCGCCGGCGCGCAGGTGCTGTGCGTGCTGAACGCATCGCCCTTCCACCTGGACAAGGCCGAGGAACGCGAACAGCGCATGGCCGAGCGCGCCCGTGCCGCCGACCTGCCGCTGCTGTATTCGCACCTGGTGGGCGGCCAGGACGAAGTGGTGTTCGACGGCGCCTCGTTCGCGCTCGACGCAAGGGGACACGTCACGGCGCGCGCCGCTCTCTTCGAAGAAGACCTGCTGCTGCTGGACCTGGGTGCCGGCGGCGCTCCGGCCGGCCGGGTGTCGCCTTTGCCCGGTTTCGAGCAGCAGGCCTGGTCGGCGCTCGTCACCGGGGTGCGCGACTATCTGGGCAAGAACGGATTCCCGGGGGCGATCATCGGCCTGTCGGGCGGCATCGATTCCGCGCTGGTGCTGGCGCTGGCGGTCGACGCGCTGGGCGCCGACAAGGTGCGCACCGTGATGATGCCGTCGCCCTACACCGCAGACATCTCCTGGATCGACGCGCGCGACATGGCGGCGCGGCTGGGCGTGCGCTACGACGAGATCGACATCCGGCCCATGTTCGAAGCGTTCCGCACCAGCCTGGCGCCGCAGTTCGCCGGCCTGGCCGAGGACACGACCGAAGAGAACCTGCAGGCGCGCATCCGCGGCACCCTGCTGATGGCGCTGTCGAACAAGACCGGCGCCATCGTGCTGACCACCGGCAACAAGAGCGAGATGGCCACCGGCTACTGCACCCTCTACGGCGACATGGCGGGCGGCTTCGCGGTCATCAAGGACGTCGCCAAGACCCTGGTCTACCGCCTCGCCGAGTGGAAGAACGCCCAGGGGCGCGAGGTGATTCCGCGCCGCATCATCACGCGCCCGCCTTCGGCCGAACTGCGCCCCGACCAGACCGACCAGGACAGCCTGCCCCCGTACGAGGTGCTGGACGCGATCCTGGCGCTCTACATGGAAGAGGACAAGGGCATCGAGCAGATCGTCGCCGCCGGCTTCGCCCGCGCCGACGTCGAACGCGTGACGCGGCTGATCAAGGTCAACGAGTACAAGCGCCGCCAGGCGCCGGTGGGCATCCGCATCACGCATCGCGCCTTCGGGCGCGACTGGCGCTATCCCATCACCTCGAAGTTCCGTGCTTAAATTGCCGCAATCGTCAACGCTCCCGGAGTGCCCGCCATGAAGCAGATCACCGCCATCATCAAGCCCTTCAAGCTGGAGGAAGTGCGCGAGGCGCTCGGCGACGTGGGCGTTTCCGGCCTCACCGTCACCGAGGTCAAGGGCTTCGGCCGCCAGAAGGGCCACACCGAGCTCTACCGCGGCGCCGAGTACGTGGTCGACTTCCTGCCCAAGGTGAAGATCGAGGTCGTGGTCAAGAACGACGACGTCGAGCGCTGCATCGAAGCCATCGTCAAGGCGGCCAAGACCGGCAAGATCGGCGACGGCAAGATCTTCGTCACCACGGTCGAGCAGGTGGTGCGCATCCGCACCGGCGAGACCGACGAGGCGGCGGTCTAGATCTTCCCGTAGTCGTCCGCCAGGCCGGCCCGCCCGGCCTGGGCGTGCAGGCGGTCCAGCAGTACTTCGGCAGCGCTCTCCACCGTCAGCGCCTGTAGCTGTTCACGCGCCAGGAAGCCTTCGGCGATCGACGTCAGCACGAAGGCGAGCAGGTTCTCGTAGTAGCCTGCCACGTTGAGCAGGCCGATCGGCTGGTCGTGGTAGCCCAGCTGGCGCCAGGTCCACACCTCGAACAGTTCCTCCAGCGTGCCGATGCCGCCCGGCAGGGCGACGAAGGCGTCGGCGCGCTCGGCCATCAGGCGCTTGCGCTGGTGCATGTCGGGCACCACGTGCAGTTCCTGCAGGCCGGGGTGGCCCACCTCGCGCCGCATCAGCGACTCGGGGATCACGCCGACGACACGGCCGCCGGCTTCAAGCGCGGCGTTCGCCACCTCGCCCATCAGGCCCACCTTGCCGCCGCCGTACACCAGCTGCCAGCCGCGGCGCCCGATGGACGTGCCCAGGTCGCGCGCCGCGGCGGTGTACGCCGGCTGCAGCCCGTGGCGCGAGCCGCAGTAAACGCAGACGCTGAAGCGGTCGCCCTTCATGAAGCGAAGCGCGAAACCAGCGCCGCCACCCAGATGCCGCCCGCCAGCAGCAGCGACAGCAGCACTGCGGCGCTGCCGAAATCCTTCGCGCGCTTGGAAAGCTCGTGCAGTTCGAACGACACGCGGTCGACCGTGGCCTCGACGGCCGAATTGAGCAGCTCGACGATCAGCACGAGCAGCACCGAACCGGCGAGCAGCGCCACCTCGACCCAGCCTCGGCCCAGCCAGAAGGCGGCCGGCAGCAGCACCACGGCGAGCAGCGCTTCCTGCCGGAACGCGCTTTCGGAGGCCAGCGCGGTGCGTAGGCCGGCAGCCGAGTAGCCAGCCGCGCGCACGATGCGCTCCAGACCGGTCCGACCCTTGTGCGGATTCGTCGTCGAGGAAGGGGGCGCCATCGGCGCCGATTCTAGGCGCGAGGCTGCGGCCGCCAGGTCACCAGCCGGGTGCCGCAGGCGGCGTCGTGCAGGTACTGGCGCTGCGGGTGCAGACGGGTGAGCGCGGCGTAGACCAGCACGCCCGCCACCATGACCACGCTGACCGCCGCGCGGCTGCCGCTGCTGCCGCTGAGCCACAGCGCCAGCAGCGCCGGCATGAACCACAGCCACGACAGCAGGTAGCGCGCGGCGGCACGGCCGGCGGTCACCGGGCGCGCGTCCTGGGTGACCAGGCGGATGTGCCAGGTCTGCATGGCCAGCGTCTGCCCGGTATGCGACCAGAACCAGACGAAGTAGGCGCCCAGCACCAAGAAGAGGAACAGCACCAGACCGGCACGACCCTGCATCGCGTTGCGCTGGCCGGTGGCGATGGCGTACAGCAGCCCGGCGGCCATCACCACGCCGAACAGCAGCACGCCTTCATACAGGAAGCAGGCGAAGCGGCGCCAGAGGGCGGGGGTCTCCAGCGCGGCCGCGTCCGGCGGCGCTTCGCTCATGGGAGCGACTTGTCTTCCGGGTGGCGCACGGCGGCGCCCTGCGGCCCCCGCTGCGGCAGCAGCGTCTTCTGGTTGACGAAGTCCCGCGTGGCGGCGATCTTGGGCAATCCGGGCTGCTGGTGGGCCGGCGGAGGCGGCTTGGCCGTGACCACCGAGGTGGTGGCGCCGGGCTTGGCTTGAACGACGGCGGGCGCCACCGGCTTCACCACCGCCTGGCGCGTGGGCGAGACGAGGTTGCGCTTGGCGGCGACTTCGGTCGTGCGCGGTTCGGGTGCCGAAGCCGGGCGGGCGGTGCGGCGCGCCTGTGCCTTCCGGGCCAGGGCCTCTCGCTCTTCGGGCGGCAGTGCGCGGTAGGCTTCCCAGCGTGCCTGGCGGTCTTCGGGGCGGATCTGCTGCGCTTCCAGGAACTGCACGCGGGCGCGGCCGCGCTCGGCCGGCGTCAGCCGCGCCCATTCGGCCATGCGCTGCTGGATGCGTTGGCGCTCGGCGGGGGGCAGGGAAGGAAAGCGGCGCGCCACTTCGAGCCACTTCTCCTGCCGCGGCGCGTCGATGCTGGCCCAACTGCCCTGCAGCGGGGCCAGCACCTCGCGCTGGGCCGGCGTGAGGGTCGACCAAGCGACGCCGCCGGCCGCGTGCGCGCCCACGGCCGCCAGCAGGGCGGCCGTGGCGAGCATCACGCGGGCGGCGCGCGGCAGGGTCACGGTTCGGGTGTCTTCAGGAATTCGGCGAAGCCGGGATCGGAGTAGGCGTCGGGCGGCAGGTCGTCGGCCAGCAGCACGGCGTCGATCTCGGCCGCCGCCTGAACCTGTTCGCGCGTCATGCGTGCGCCGATGAACATGAGGCCGGCGACCAGCAGCACCAGCGGCAGCACCGAGGCGGCGCGTTGCCACCAGGGCGCCGGCCCGCCGCCGAGCAGGACCGCACCGCCGCGCGTCACGGCCAGCACCGCCGGCGCGGAGGCGGGCGCCTGGCGGCGCGCTTCGCGCGCCTTGGCCAGCGCTTGTTCGCGGCCGAATCGCAGCCGTTCGGCGATGTCATGCGGCACCGTGGCCGCCTGGGCGTTCAACCCGGCGGCCACGCGGGCGGCGAAGCGCAGTTCCAGCGCCGCGGCGTCTTGGAATTGACGGTTCGTCTTCATAGCGTGATCCCCTTGGATCGAAGGGCCTTGGCCAGCGAGTGGACGGCCCGGGAACAGTGAGTCTTGACACTGCCTTCCGAGCAACCCATCACGGCCGCCGTCTCGGCCACATCGAATTCCTCCCAGTAACGCAGCAGGAAAGCTTCTCGTTGACGGGCGGGCAGGGCACCCACCTCGACCTCGATTGCCCGCAAGATCTGGTCCCGGGAAACGGCGTCGGCGGCGCTTTCGGTGCCCTGGGAATCCTCGATCGCCTGCAGAGTTTCCAGCAGATCGAAGTCGCCGTCATCATCGCCGCCCTCGAAATCCGAGAGATTCTGGACAACGGCGTTGCGCACCTTCTGGCGCCTGAACCAATCCATCGTGGCATTGGTCAGGATGCGCTGGAAGAGCATCGGCAGTTCGGCCGGCGGCCGGTCGGCGTACTTCTCGGCCAGCCGGATCATGGCGTCCTGCACGATGTCGAGTGCAGACTCGTCCTCGCGGACGGCATACACGGTGCGCTTGAAGGCGCGCTTCTCGACGCTCTTGAGGAAATCCGTGAGTTCTTTGTCGGTGGCCAACGCGGGCAGCGGGCGGCGGCACGCCCGGTTCGGGCGCGCGGGATTATGTCACCGCACCCCGCGGTGGCATGCCGCGCGCGCCGCCGGTGCATAATGCTGCCCCGCACAACGCTCTTTGGGTCCCTTCGGCCGCCCGATCCGGGCTGCCGCTGTTGACCGCGCAGGTCCTGATTCCGCCTCATGAGGGCGCGAGGAGGGGCACCGATGGATTTTCGTCAGAGAAATTCACAGAGGTTCGAAATGGACATGTCTGCCGCGGAAGTCAAGCGTGCCGCATCGGCACAGCCGTCTTCTCCCCACTCCCACTCTGCCGACCCCAACGGGTCGGAAATCCTGGTCCGCTGCCTTCAGGCCGAAGGCGTCAAGTTCGTCTGGGGCTACCCGGGCGGCGCGGTCCTGTACATCTACGACGCCCTGTACAAGCAGGAAGGCATCCAGCACCTGCTGGTGCGCCACGAGCAGGCCGCGGTGCATGCCGCCGACGGCTACGCCCGCGCCACCGGCGATGTGGGCGTCGCGCTGGTCACCTCCGGCCCCGGCGTCACGAACGCGGTCACCGGCATCGCGACCGCGTACATGGACTCGATCCCGATGGTGATCATCACCGGGCAGGTGCCGACGCCGGCGATCGGCCTCGACGCCTTCCAGGAGTGCGACACCGTCGGCATCACGCGGCCGATCGTCAAGCACAACTTCCTGGTGAAGGACGTGCGCGACCTCGCGACCACGGTCAAGAAGGCCTTCCACATCGCCCGCACCGGCCGCCCCGGCCCGGTGGTGGTGGACATCCCGAAGGACGTCTCGCTCAAGACCGCGCCATTCCACTACCCCGAGACGGTGGAGATGCGCTCGTACAACCCGGTGAAGAAGGGCCACGGCGGGCAGATCCGCAAGGCGGTGCAGCTGCTGCTGGCCGCCAAGCGGCCCTACATCTACACCGGCGGCGGCGTGATCCTGGGCAATGCCTCGGCCGAACTGCGACAGCTGACCGACCTGCTGGGCTTCCCGGTCACCAACACGCTGATGGGCCTGGGCGCCACCGCCGCGAGCGACCCCAAGTTCCTGGGCATGCTGGGCATGCACGGCACCTTCGAGGCCAACATGACCATGCAGCACTGCGACGTGCTGCTGGCCGTGGGGGCGCGCTTCGACGACCGCGTGATCGGCAACCCCAAGCACTTCGCCTCGGTGGAGCGAAAGATCATCCACGTCGACATCGACCCGTCGTCGATCTCCAAGCGGGTGCGCGTGGACGTGCCCATCGTCGGCGACGTGAAGGACGTGCTGCAGGAGCTGATCGCGCAGATCAAGGAAGCGCAGGCGCGGCCCGACCCGCAGGCGCTGGCCTCCTGGTGGGGCCAGATCAGCGAATGGCGCAAGCGCGAGTGCCTGGCCTACAAGCACAGCACCGAGGTCATCAAGCCGCAGATGGTGGTCGAGACGCTCTGGAAGCTGACCAAGGACCGCGACGCCTACATCACCTCCGACGTCGGCCAGCACCAGATGTGGGCGGCCCAGTTCTATCGCTTCGAGGAACCGCGCCGCTGGATCAACTCCGGTGGCCTGGGCACCATGGGCGTGGGCCTGCCCTATGCGATGGGCATCAAGCTCGCGAAGCCGGACTCCGACGTCTTCTGCATCACCGGCGAAGGCAGCATCCAGATGTGCATCCAGGAGCTGTCCACCTGCCTGCAGTACAAGACGCCGGTGAAGGTCATCAGCCTGAACAACCGCTACCTGGGCATGGTGCGCCAGTGGCAGCAGCTGGACTACGGCGGCCGCTATTCGCACAGCTACATGGACGCGCTGCCCGACTTCGTGAAGCTGGCCGAAGCCTATGGCCACGTCGGCATGAAGATCGAGAAGCCCGCCGACGTGGAGCCGGCGCTGAAGGAGGCGATCAAGCTGAAGGACCGCACCGTCTTCCTGGACGTGCGCACCGACCCCACCGAGAACGTCTGGCCGATGGTGCAGGCGGGCAAGGGCATCTCGGAGATGCTGCTGGGTTCCGAGGATCTGTGACGTCGTGAACCGGCGGGCGGCCCGGCGCGTTACCGCGCGCCAGGCAGGCACCGCCGGGGATCGGTCGAACGCGCCCGGGACATTCGTCTCTTCCCCCAACTCGAAACGCGTGGCCAAGCGCCGCCGGTGACCGCCGGCGGACCGTGAAGAGCGCGCAGGACGAACGACCATGAAACACATCATCGCGGTGCTGCTCGAGAACGAGCCCGGCGCCCTTTCACGGGTGGTGGCACTCTTCTCCGCCCGCGGCTACAACATCGAAAGCCTGACGGTCGCGCCGACCGAGGACGCCAGCCTCTCGCGCATGACCATCGTCACCACCGGCAGCGACGAGGTGATCGAGCAGATCACCAAGCACCTGAACCGCCTGATCGAGGTGGTCAAGGTGGTCGACCTGACCGAAGGCAGCTTCACCGAGCGCGAGCTCATGCTGATCAAGGTGCGCGCGGTCGGCAAGGAGCGCGAGGAGATGAAGCGCATGGCCGACATCTTCCGCGGCCGCATCATCGACGTCACCGAAAAGAGCTACACCATCGAGCTGACCGGCAATTCCGAGAAGCTCGATGCCTTCCTCGTCGCGATCGACCGCGCGGCGATCCTCGAGACCGTGCGCACCGGTGCTTCCGGCATCGGCCGCGGCGAGCGCATCCTGCGCGTCTGATCCACCACTTCCAACGGAGAACCCCATGAAGGTCTACTACGACAAGGACGCCGACCTGTCCCTCATCAAGGGCAAGAACGTCACCATCATCGGCTACGGCTCGCAGGGCCACGCCCACGCGCAGAACCTCAACGACAGCGGCGTCAAGGTCACGGTCGGCCTGCGCAAGGGCGGCGCCTCCTGGGCCAAGGTCGAGAAGGCCGGGCTCAAGGTGGCCGAGGTCGCCGCCGCGGTGAAGGAAGCCGACGTCGTGATGATCCTGCTGCCCGACGAGCAGATCGGCGCCGTCTACAAGAACGACGTCGAGCCTTACATCCGCAAGGGCGCCAGCCTGGCCTTCGCGCACGGCTTCAACGTGCACTACGGCCAGGTCGTGCCGCGCGAGGACCTGGACGTCTGGATGGTCGCCCCCAAGGCCCCAGGCCACACGGTGCGCAACACCTACACCCAGGGCGGCGGCGTGCCGCACCTGATCGCGGTGCACGCCGACAAGAGCGGCAAGGCGCGCGACCTGGCGCTCAGCTACGCCGCGGCCAACGGCGGCGGCAAGGCCGGCATCATCGAGACCAACTTCCGCGAAGAGACCGAGACCGACCTCTTCGGCGAACAGGCGGTGCTGTGCGGCGGCACGGTCGAGCTCATCAAGGCCGGCTACGAGACGCTGGTCGAAGCCGGCTACGCGCCCGAGATGGCCTACTTCGAGTGCCTGCACGAACTGAAGCTGATCGTCGACCTGATCTACGAAGGCGGCATCGCCAACATGAACTACTCGATCTCGAACAACGCCGAGTACGGCGAATACGTCTCGGGGCCGAAGGTCATCACGCCCGACACCAAGGTCGCGATGAAGAAGATGCTGGCCGACATCCAGAGCGGCGAGTACGCCAAGAGCTTCATCCTCGAGAACCGGGCCGGCGCGCCCACGCTGCTGAGCCGCCGCCGCCTGATGGCCGAGCACTCGATCGAGGTCGTGGGCGAGAAGCTGCGCGCCATGATGCCGTGGATCAAGGCCAACAAGCTGGTCGACAAGAGCCGCAACTGAAGCGGCGGCGTCAGCGGGCGGCGGTATCCTTGCGCGCATGACCGAGGATCTGCCGCCCCCGCCGGAAGACGGCGCCGCCGCACCCGGGGCGGTGCGACCGCGCCGCCGCGGCATCTACATCCTGCCCAACGCCATCACGCTGGGCGCGCTGTTCGCGGGCTTCTACGCCATCGTGATGGCGATGAACGGCCGCTTCGAGGCGGCCTGCATCGCCATCTTCTGCGCCGCCGTGCTGGACAGCCTGGACGGGCGTGTTGCGCGCATGACGAACTCGCAGAGCGCGTTCGGCGAGCAGATGGACAGCCTGTCGGACATGGTGAGCTTCGGCGCCGCGCCGGCGCTCATCGTCTACATCTGGGCGCTGAAGGACCTGGGCAAGCCGGGCTGGATCCCGGCCTTCGTCTACATCGCCGGCGCTGCGCTGCGGCTGGCGCGCTTCAACGTCAACATCGGCGTCGTCGACAAGCGCTACTTCCAGGGGCTGCCCAGCCCGGCGGCGGCTGCGCTCGTCATCGGTCTCATCTGGGCCATGGACGACGCCGGCTTCAAGGGGGCGGCGCGCTTTCCCTGGCTCACCTGGCTGGCCTTCGGCGTCACGCTTTTCGCCGGCCTCTCGATGGTCACCAACGCGCCTTTCTACAGCTTCAAGGTGCTGGGGGGCCGCCACACGGTGCCCTTCGTGGTGATCGTGGCCATCGCGCTCGGCTTCGCCATCATCAGCCTGGACCCGCCGAGCGTGCTGTTCGCCATCTTCCTGGCCTACGGGCTCTCGGGCTACGCGGTCTACGCCTGGCGCAAGTCCAAGGGAAAACCGGTCAGCGTGATCGCGACGTCGACCGACGAGCCGGAAGAGAAGGGCCTTCATCCGTGAATCGGCCGTGCTACAGTCGCGCCGTGACGACGAAGCCCCAGACCCTTTCGCTAGCGCTCCTAGGACACCCGCGGGTGCGCTGATCGACTTCGTCTTCTAGAAAACCCCTTCCCCGATCAACGGCCCGCCAGCGCAACGCAGCGGGCCGTTCTGCTTGGTCGTTCAGAAAACCGGGCTGCGTTGGAAACCGAACCCAGGAGAACTCCGATGCCGATGTTGAGCAACCCCGCCGCCAAGTACCGCCCCTTCGCTCCGGTGCGGCTGGCCGACCGTACCTGGCCCGACGCGGTGCTGACCAGGCCGCCGGTGTGGTGCAGCGTGGACCTGCGCGACGGCAACCAGGCGCTCATCGAGCCCATGGACCCGGCGCGCAAGCTGCGCATGTTCGAGACCCTGGTCAGGATCGGCTTCAAGGAGATCGAGGTCGGCTTCCCCTCCGCTTCGCAGGCCGACTTCGACTTCGTGCGCCTGCTGATCGAGGAAAACCGCATCCCGGCCGATGTCACGGTCCAGGTCCTCACGCAGGCACGCGACCACCTGATCGAGCGCACCTTCGAGGCGCTGCAGGGCGTGCCGCGCGCCATCGTGCACCTGTACAACGCCACCGCGCCGGTGATGCGCCGCGTGGTGCTGGGGCTGGAAGAGGACGGCATCGTCGAACTGGCGGTGCGCCATGCGGCGATGGTGCGCGACCTGGCCGCGAAGCAGCCCGGCACCGACTGGGTGTTCCAGTACTCGCCCGAGATGTTCTCCGGCACCGAGCTGGCCTTCAGCAAGCGCGTGGTCGACGCCGTCACCGAAGTCTGGCAGCCGACGCCGGCACACAAGTGCATCGTCAACCTGCCCAGCACGGTGGAGCACAGCACGCCCAACATCTTCGCCGACATGATCGAATGGATGCACCGCCACCTGGCGCGGCGCGACAGCATCGTGCTTTCGGTCCACCCGCACAACGACCGCGGCACCGGCACCGCGGCCGGCGAGTTCGCGCTCATGGCGGGCTGCGACCGCGTCGAGGGCTGCCTGTTCGGCAACGGCGAGCGCACCGGCAACGTCGACCTCGTGAACATCGCGCTCAACCTGTACACGCAGGGCGTGGCGCCAGGGCTGGATTTCTCCGACATCGACGAGATCCGGCGCGTGGTGGAGCACTGCAACCAGCTGCCGGTGCATCCGCGCCATCCCTATGTGGGCGATCTCGTCTACACCTCGTTCAGCGGCTCGCATCAGGACGCCATCAAGAAGGCCTTCGCCACGCGCCGCGAAGGCGACGTCTGGGAGATGCCCTACCTGCCGATCGACCCCAAGGATCTGGGGCGCAGCTACGACGCGGTGATCCGTGTCAACAGCCAGAGCGGCAAGGGCGGCATCTCCTACCTTCTGGAAAGCGAGTACGGGCTGGAACTGCCGCGCCGGCTGCAGATCGAGTTCAGCGCCGCCGTGCAGGCGGTCATGGACGTGCAGGGCCGCGAACTGAGCGCAGCCGACCTGCACGCCATCTTCGAACGCGAGTACGGCCTGGACCAGCCCGCGCTGCTGGACCACCAGGTCATCACCGAACTGGCCGGCGGCCGCGTGCGTCTGCGCGCCACGCTGCGCGACGCGGGCGACGTGTTCGCGCTCGCGGGCGAGGGCAACGGTCCGGTCGACGCCTTCGTGGCCACGTTGGCCGAAGTGGCCGGCCAGCCGGTGCGCGTGCTCGACTACCATGAGCACGCCATCGGCTCGGGTGCCGAGGCGCGTGCCGCGGCCTACCTGGAACTGCGCGTCGGCGAGACGCGCACGCTGTTCGGCGTGGGCATCGACGCCAACATCGTGACCGCTTCGATGAAGGCCGTGCTGTCGGGCCTGCGCCGCGCCGGCATCGCCCTGCGCACGCGCGCCGCCGCCTGAGGAGGAAGGACCCCCGCCATGACCGACAAGCTGATCATCTTCGACACCACCCTGCGTGACGGCGAGCAGTCGCCCGGCGCCTCGATGACGCGCGAGGAGAAACTGCGCATCGCGCGCCAGCTGGAGCGCCTGCGCGTCGACGTCATCGAGGCCGGCTTCGCCGCCTCGAGCAACGGCGACTTCGAGTGCGTGAAGTCCATCGCCGCCAACATCAAGGAATCCACGGTGTGCTCGCTGGCGCGGGCCAACGATCGCGACATCGCGCGTGCGGCCGAAGCGCTGCAGCCGGCGGCGCGCGGCCGCATCCACACCTTCATCGCGACCTCGGCGCTGCACATGGAGAAGAAGCTGCGCATGACGCCCGACCAGGTGTGGGAACAGGCGAAGCAGGCGGTGCGCTTCGCTCGCAACCTGCGCGACGACATCGAGTTCTCCCCCGAGGACGGCTATCGCAGCGACCCCGACTTCCTGTGCCGCGTGCTGGAGACCGTGATCGCCGAAGGCGCGACCACGATCAACGTGCCCGACACCGTGGGCTACGCGGTGCCCGAGCTCTACGGCGAGTTCATCCGAAGCCTGCGCGAACGCATCCCGAACTCCGACAAGGCGGTCTGGAGCGTGCACTGCCACAACGACCTGGGCATGGCGGTCGCCAACTCGCTGGCCGGCGTCAAGATCGGCGGTGCGCGCCAGGTGGAGTGCACGATCAACGGCCTGGGCGAGCGCGCCGGCAACACCTCGCTCGAAGAGGTGGTGATGGCGGTGCGCACGCGGCGCGACTACTTCGGGCTCGAGGTCGGCGTCGACACCACGCAGATCGTGCCTGCCTCGCGAATGGTCAGCCAGACCACCGGCTTCGTGGTGCAGCCCAACAAGGCGGTGGTGGGGGCGAACGCGTTCGCGCACGCCAGCGGCATCCACCAGGACGGCGTGCTCAAGGCGCGCGACACCTACGAGATCATGCGCGCCGAAGACGTGGGCTGGAGCGCCAACAAGATCGTGCTGGGCAAGCTCTCGGGCCGCAACGCGTTCAAGCAGCGCTTGCAGGAACTGGGCATCCAGATGGAAAGCGAAGGCGAGATCAACGCCGCCTTCGCGCGCTTCAAGGACCTGGCCGATCGCAAGAGCGAGATCTTCGACGAGGACATCATCGCCCTCGTGGGCGACGAAAGCGTCACCGCCGACCAGGAACACTTCCGCCTCCTGTCGCTGGCCCAGCGCTCCGAGATGGGCGAACGCCCGCACGCGGCCGTGGCCTTTGCCGCCGGTGACAAGGAATTCCGCGCCGAAAGCGACGGTAACGGGCCGGTGGATGCGAGCCTCAAGGCCATCGAGAGCCGAGTGAAAAGTGGCGCGGAAATGCTCCTCTACTCGGTGAATGCCATCACCTCGGGCAGCACAGAATCCCAGGGCGAGGTGACCGTGCGTCTGCAACTGGGCGGCCGGGTCGTCAACGGCGTCGGGTCGGACCCCGACATCGTGGTGGCTTCGGCCAAGGCCTACCTCTCGGCGCTGAACAAGTTGCACAGCAACGCCGAGCGGGTGGCGGCTCAGGGTTGACCCGGAGGCCTCGCGGGGAACGCAGTCCGAACTTTAGGAAAACCACGCAAGTTTTTGATCTTGCGTGTGTTTTCAGGGTCGCTTAGACTGCGCGGGCGTTTCGAGAGGTGACCGGGTGCCGGGAATGAAGACCATTCGTTGGGGTGTGCTGCTGGGCTTGATGGCCTTCGTGCTGTCGGGCAGTCCGGCGCTTGCCGCCAAGAGCGCCGACGGCGACGCCGCCACCCGCCCGGCCAAGCGAGTGGCACGCCCCGCGGCCGCCAAGCGCCCGGCCGCCAAGAGCAGCAGCAGGTCCACCCGTCGCGTCGCGGCCGAGCCCGCGCGGCCTTCGGTGGGCCAGGTGCAGGGCCTGCACCGGGCTGAAGATCCGCTGGAACTGAAGTCGGCCGTGGCCCTGGTGGTCGACCAGGACACCGACCAGATCCTGCTGTCGAAGAACCCGCAGGCCGTGCTGCCCATCGCCAGCATCACCAAGCTGATGACGGCGCTGGTGGTCACCGAGGCCGGCCTCTCGCACGACGACGTGCTGAGCATCACGCAGGAAGATGTCGACACCGAAAGGGGCAGCCGCTCGCGCCTGGCCGTGGGCACGCAGCTCACGCGCGGCGAGATGCTGCACCTGGCGCTGATGTCCTCCGAGAACCGCGCCGCCCATGCGCTGGGGCGCCACTACCCGGGCGGCCTTCAGGCCTTCGTGGAGGCGATGAACCGCAAGGCGGTCGAACTGGGCATGGCCGACACCCACTATGTGGAGCCGACCGGCCTTTCCAGCCAGAACCGTTCCAGCGCGCACGACCTCACGTTGCTGGTGAAGGCGGCCTACGAGCACCCGATCATCCGCGAGCTTTCCACCTCGCCCAACGCGCAGGTTGCGGTGGGCCGGCGGCAGCTGCAGTTCCGTACCACCAATCGGCTGGTGACCAACCCCTCCTGGGAGATCGGCCTGCAGAAGACCGGCTACATCTCCGAAGCCGGGCGCTGCCTGGTGATGCAGGCGCAGCTCGCGGGGCGCAATCTCATCATGGTGCTGCTGGATTCGGCCGGGAAGTACTCGCGCATCGGCGACGCCGAACGCATCCGCCGCTGGCTGAACGCCGGTGGCGGCGTTGCCAGCGCCGGCACCGAGCTGCCCACCCTGCGCTGAACGCGCTCAGCCGCGGTAGCCCAGCGCAGACGAGATCTGCGCCGCGGTGGTCTTGACCCTCTCCATCCAGGTTTCCTCCAGCCGGTCGGCCGGGGCCGAGACCGAGAGCCCGGCGAGCAGCTTGCCCTGGTCGTCGTAGATGGCCGCGGCCATGCAGCGCACGCCCAGTTCCAGTTCCTCGTCGTCGCGCGCGCAACCCTGCGCGCGAACGGTGGCCAGCTCGCGTTCCAGCCGCGACAGGTCGGTGATGCTGTTGCGGGTGTGGCCGGTCAGGCCGGTGCGCGTCGCGTAGGCGCGCACGCGCTGCGGGTCGTCGGCGGCCAGGAAGAGCTTGCCCACCGAAGTCAGGTGCAGCGGCGCGCGGCCGCCGACGGCGCGCACCACCTGCATGCCGGAACGTTCGCTGTAGGTGCGCTCGATGTAGACGATCTCGTCGCCCTGCCGCATCGACAGGTTCACCGGCTGGTGCGTCAGCTTGTGCAGTTCACGCATCGGGCCGATGGCGGCGTCGCGCACGTCCAGCCGGGCCTTCACCAGGTTGCCCAGTTCCAGCAGGCGCATGCCCAGGCGGTAGCTGCCGGCATGGGGGCGGTCGACGAAGCGGCCGATCGCCAGGTCGTTGAGGATGCGGTGGGCGGTGGAAGGGTGCAACCCGGTCTGTTCGCTGATCTGCTTCAGCGACACCGGGTCCTGGTGCGCCGCCAGCATGTCCAGCAGCGCGAACGTGCGTTCGAGCACCTGGATGGTGGGCGAGGGGGATTCCTTCTGCGTCATGTCGGTGTGGAATCGGTTCCAAACCCCATTTTGCATCGCGGAAGGGTCAGCTACATAGCGATATCAGCCGCAAGCCGCGGCGGCGGCCTCGCCGGCGCGCACGGCGCCTTCCAGCGTGGCGGGGTAGGGTCCTGCGACGTAGTCGCCCGCCGCCTGCAGCCCGGGCGCGACGGTCGCGGGCGGCCGGTCCAGCGCCGGCGTGCAGCGGAAGGTGGCACGCTTCTCGGCCAGGGCGCGCAGCAGGCGCGGTGCCGGAAGCAGCGCGCGCGCCTGTTGCAGCACCGCGTCGGCGGTGGCTTCCAGCCCGCGAGCGACCCACGGTGCGGCGCCACTGATCACGAAGGCGAAACGGCCGGGCGTGCCGCCGATGGCGCCGTGGTCGAAGGCGTACTGCGCCGGCGCGACGGCGCTTTCCTGCAGTGCCGTCATCGGCGCCGGCAGGCAGGCGCCGGGATTTTCGACGTAGACGGTGACGATGGGTTCGTAGCGCAGCGCCGCCGCACGCGCGGCCCAGTCCGGCGCGAAGGGCGCTGCCAGCCGCGCCGCTTCGGCCGCCGAGCAGGCCAGCACGACCTGTTCGAAAGCCTTGCCGTCGACCTGCCAGCCACCGGCTCCGGCCTCGAGCGTCTCGACGCGCCGGCCCAGCCGGCATTCGGCACCCTGCGCCTGCAGCCATTGCAGGGCCGGCGCGGCCAGCAGTTCGCCGAGCGGCCGCCGCGGCAGCATCAGGTCGGCCGAGCCGGCGCCGGAGAACAGCGCGTCGCGCAGCACGCGCAGCAGCACGGCGGCGCTCGCTTCTCGCGCCGGCGTGTTGAGCGCGGCCACGCACAACGGGTCGATGAGCAGTGCGCGCACGCGCGGCGGCAATCCGGCGCACAGCCGGTCCACCGTCAGACCGGCGTCGCAGTGGAAGCCGCGCAGGGCCCAGTTGGCGGCGGCGAACAGCAGCGACAGGCGGTCGCCCCAGGTCCAGCCGCGGCAGCCGGCCACCGCGCGCAGGAAAGCCGGCAGCGGCGGGCCAGGTGGCATCTTCAGGCCGCGGCCGTCGGCGTAGCGCAGTTCCAGCGGCGAACGCCACAGCAGTGCGACAGGGTCGGCGCCGACGCTGCGCATCAGGGCCAGGCAACGCCCGTAGGCGCCGATCAGGATGTGCTGGCCGTTGTCCAGCGGCGCGTGCTCGCCCGCCGCCACCGAACGCGCGCGGCCGCCGGCCCGTGCGGCCAGTTCGAACAGGGTGACCGCATGGCCCGCCTCCACCGCCCGCACCGCGGCCGCCAGGCCCGCCCAGCCTGCCCCGACGACGGCGACGCGGGCCACGACTTCAGCGCCCGCGCACGTGCGTGCGTGCCGCGATCCACAGCTTGCGCAGCGGCGTGAGCGAAGTGCGCTGGTGCAGCACCTTGAAGCCCTGCTGCTCGATCTCGCCCAGCAGCGTGCGGTAGATGTTGGCCATCATCAGGCCTGGCTTCTGCGCCACGCGGTCGGCTTCGGGCAGCAGCGCGAAGGCCTCGTCGTAGGCAGCCTGCGCGCGCGCGGCCTGGAAGCGCATCAGCGCGTCGAAGCGCTCGCTGTAGCCCCAGGGGGCTTCGCGGCGCAGGATCTCGGCGGCCTTCACGTCGAAGCGCTTCAGCTCGTCCACCGGCAGGTAGATGCGGCCGCGGCGGGCGTCGTCGCCGACGTCGCGGATGATGTTGGTGAGCTGAAGCGCCAGCCCCAGCCGGTGCGCGTAGCGCAGCGTGTCGGCCTGGGTGCGGCCGAAGATGTTGGAGGCCACCTCGCCGACGATGCCGGCCACCAGGTGGCAGTAGTGGGCGAGCCCGGCGAAGTCGAGGAAACGCGTCTGCTGCAGGTCGATCTGACAGCCTTCGATGACGGCGTTCAGGTGGGTCGGCTCGATGCCGAATTGCGGCGCCAGCGGCAGCAGCGCCTGCATCACCGGGTGGCTGGGACGGCCGGCCCAGGCTTCGGCCACCTCGTGCCGCCACCACTGCAGCTTCGAGGCCGCCACCGACGGGTCGCTGACCTCGTCGACGACATCGTCCACCTCGCGGCAGAAGGCGTAGAAGGCGGTGATGGCGGCACGCCGCGGCGGCGGCAGGAACAGGAAGGCGTAGTAGAACGACGAGCCGCTGGCGGCCGCCTTCTGCTGCACGTATTCGGCCGGCGTCATGCGGCGGGCCGCATGCGCCAGGCGCGCCAGGCCAGCCGCGGCAGGTCGGCCGCCCCCAGCACGGGCCTTTGCAGCATCGTCGCGTAGTCCATGCGCTCGATTTTCTCAAGAACCGCCAGCCCGCCCTGCACCACGAAGCGCAATTCCCAGCCGACGCGGCCCGGCAGCGAAGGCGCCAGCGGCGCGCCGGCGGACATCAGCTCGCGCGCCCAGTCGCACAGTTCGGCCAGCAGCCCGCGCAGCGCCGGGCTGTCCTTCCGCGCCCGCAGGTCTTCGGCCGCAAGGCCGTGGCGTGCCAGATCGGCCAGCGGCAAGTAGAAGCGGCCGCGTTCGGCGTCGCGCCCCAGGTCCTGCCAGAAGTTGACGAGCTGCAGCGCGCTGCAGATGGCGTCGGACCGCGCTTGCGCGCGTGCGTCGGCGATGCCGTACAGGTGCAGCAGCAGGCGGCCGATCGGGTTGGCTGAACGTCGGCAGTAGTCCAGCAGCGCGGTGCGGTCGGGGATCAGCGGGTTTCGCGCGTCCTGCTCGAAGGCGTCCAGCAGGTCGTGCAGCAGGCGCGCGGGCAGGGCGAAGCGTTCGGCCTGGCGGGCCAGCGCGGTAAAGACGCCAGCCCAGCGGGGCGAGGTGGGCTGCCCGGTCAGTGCGGCGCGCAGGTCCTGGCGGTAGGCGGCCAGGTCGCGCAGGCGTTCGGCCGTCGCTGCGTCGCCTTCATCGGTCAGGTGGTCGTTCGCGGTGCGGGCGAAGTGGTAGATCGCCGCCACCGCCGGCCGGATGGCCGGCGGGCACAACACGCTGGCAACGGGGAAGTTCTCGTAGTGATCGACGCTCACGGGGAACTGATTCTGGCGGCAGCGCTTCCTTGGGATGACCGGGTGACGGGTCGTTTGACAGTGCGGGGGTCGATCCCTATATTACTGACCGGTCAGTCATTAGCAAGACGCCCATCCCTTTCATGAACCCGGGATCCCACGCCCGGGACAGGCAAGCCCATGACCCTGAACAAGCCGCTGGCGCTGAGCGCCGACACTGCTGGCGGCCTGTTCGCGCAGGAAAGCACACCCGAGCCGATCCGCGCCGTGCGAACCTCGACCGTGGGCCGCCACCGCTGCTGGGAGCCACGAATTCGCGGCCGAGGTGCGGGCACGCACCGAGAGCCGCCTGGGGTTCCGCGTCGGCGGCAAGATGGTCAGCGTTCGGCTGAAGTGGGCCAGCGGTGAAGCCAGGGCCAGGTGCTGGCGCAAGTTGACCCGGAAGATCTCGAAGCGCAGCAGAACGCCGCCCAGGCCGCGGTGCGCGCGGCGCAGTCGGCCCGGAACTGTCCGCCGCCGACCTCAAGCGCGCGCAGGAACTGCGCGAGCAGGGCTTCGCTCAGCGCGCGAAGTCGACCGCCGCCAGACCGCGGTGAAGGCCGCCCGCGCCCAGGCTGGAGCAGGCCAAGGCGCAACTGGCCGTGCAGGGCAATCAGGCCGGCCACGCCGTGCTCACGGCCAGCGGTGCCGGCGTGGTCACGGGTGTGGACGCTGAAGTGGGCGCCGTGCTGGCTGCTGGAACGCCGGTGGTTCGTTCGGCGCTGGACGGCCCGCGCGACGCCGTGCCTGCTGTGCTGGAAGACGCCGTGGCCGGTGCCCGCGCACTGCTCGGCAAGCCGGGCGCGCTGCTGCGCGTGCGTTCTGGGGCGGCAGCGTCACCAGCGCCCGCCACCGTGCGCGGATGGCCGCCGGTACGCCGACCCTTGCCACGCGCACCTTCCTGGTCAAGGCCGACCTGGTGCTGCGCCGGTGCAACTGGGCCAGACGCTCACGGCGGTGGTGGACGTGCCGCGCCGGAGGGCGTGATCAAGCTGCCGCTGTCCGCCGTGATGCGCCAGCAGGAACAAACGGCGGTGCGGCTGCTGGACCGCAGCGGGGCATGACGGTGAAGGTGCAGCCCGTGGTGGTGGCCGGTGCCGATGGCAACCAGCGTGGTGGTGCTGGCGGCGTGGCGCCCGGCATGACCGTGGTGACCGCCGGCGTGCACACGCTGACGCCGGGCCAGAAGGTCAAGCTTACGAGGCCGAAGCAGCGGCTGCGTTGGCGGCCCCTGCCCCCGCATCCGCGGCCAGCTGCTGAGCCTGGGGCGACCATGACGACGAACGACGCCGCGGCCTCGCGCTTCAATGTTTCCCGCTGGGCGCTGGAGCATCCGGCGCTGACGCGCTATCTGATGATCGTGCTGATGCTGCTGGGCTTCGCGGCCTACTTCCAGCTCGGTCAGGACGAGGACCCGCCCTTCACCTTCCGCGCGATGGTGGTGCAGGCTTTCTGGCCTGGCGCCAGCGCCCAGCAGGTGGCCGAGCAGGTGACCGACAAGATCGAGAAGACGCTGCAGGAGGTGCCTTACGCGGACAAGATCCGCAGCTACACCAAGCCGGGCGAGTCGCTCACGATCCTGCAGCTGAAGGACTCTTCGCCGCCGAAGGAGGTGGCCAACAGCTGGTACCAGGCGCGCAAGCGCGTGGCCGACATGCGCAACACGCTGCCGCAGGGTGTGCTGGGGCCGGTCTTCAACGACGACTTCGGCGACGTCTACGGCACGATCTACGCGCTCACGGCCGACGGCTTCAGCAACGAGGAGCTGCGCGTGTTCGCCGAGCGCGTGCGCCAGCAGCTGCTGCGCGTGCCGGACGTCGCGAAGGTGGAACTGTTCGGTGCCCAGCCCGAGAAGCTGTTCGTCGAGATCAGCCAGAAGCGGCTGGCCGGCCTGGGGCTGGACCTGAACCAGGTCATCGCCCAGCTGGGAGCGCAGAACGCGGTCGAAGGCGCGGGCGTGCTGAACGCGGGCAGCGAAAACCTGCAGGTGCGCGTAGGGGGCGCGTTCAACTCGGTCGAAGAACTGAAGCGCTTCCCGATCCGCGCCGTCAACCCGGCCACCGGCCAGGCGAGCACGATCCGCCTTTCGGACATCGCCGACGTGAAGCGTGCCTACGTCGACCCGCCGGCGGTGATGGTGCGCCACCAGGGCAAGCAGGTCATCGCGCTCGGCGTCTCGATGGCCCGGGGCGGCGACATCATCGCGCTGGGCAAGGCCCTGGGCGTCACCGCCGGCAAGATCCAGCAGGACCTGCCGGTGGGGCTGTCGCTGGAGAAGATGCAGGACCAGCCCGAGGCGGTGTCCAAGTCGGTGGGCGAGTTCGTGCGCGTGCTCGTCGAGGCGGTGATCGTGGTGCTGGCGGTCAGCTTCATCAGCCTGGGCCTGCACTTCAGGCCCTTCCGCATCGACATCTGGCCGGGGCTGGTGGTGGGCATCACGATCCCGCTGGTCCTGGCGATCACCTTCGTGACGATGTTCTACTGGGGCGTCGGGCTGCACAAGATCTCGCTCGGTTCGCTGATCATCGCGCTGGGCCTGCTGGTCGACGACGCCATCATCGCGGTCGAGATGATGGTGCGCAAGCTGGAAGAGGGCTACGACAAGGCGCGCGCCGCCACCTTCGCCTACGAGGTGACGGCGATGCCCATGCTCACCGGCACGCTCATCACCGCGGCCGGCTTCCTGCCCATCGGGCTGGCGAAGTCGATGACGGGTGAATACACCTTCGCGATCTTCGCCGTCACTTCGGCAGCGCTGGTCATTTCGTGGGTGGTATCGGTCTACTTCGTGCCCTACCTCGGCGCCTGGCTGCTGCACACCAAGAGCCACGTCGGCACCGACGATCGCCCGCACGAGCTGTTCGACACCCCGTTCTACAGCCGCTTTCGCGCCATGGTGGACTGGTGCGTGGCACACCGCTGGATCACCATCGGCCTGACGCTGGCCACGTTCGCCGCCGGCCTGGCGGGCATGGGCAAGGTGCAGCAGCAGTTCTTCCCCGATTCCAGCCGCCCGGAGATCCTGATCGACCTCTGGCTGCCCGAGGGTTCCACCATCCAGCAGAGCGACGAGGTGGCGCGCCGCTTCGAAGAGCGCATGCGGCGCGAGAAGGGCGTCGCGACCGTGAGCACCTGGGTCGGCTCGGGCGTGCCGCGCTTCTACCTGCCGCTGGACCAGATCTTCCCGCAGACCAACGTGAGCCAGAGCATCGTGCTGCCTCACGGCACGAAGGAGCGCGAAGCGCTGCGGCTGGCCCTGCCGCGCATCCTGGCCGAGGAGTTCCCGGAAGTGCGCAGCCGCGTGAAGCTGCTGCCCAACGGGCCGCCGGTGCCGTACCCCGTGCAGTTCCGCGTCGTCGGCACCGAGGTGGCGGCGGTGCGCCAGTGGGCCGACCGGGCGAAGGAACTGCTGCGCGCCAACCCGAACATGCGCGGCGTGAACGACAACTGGAACGAGCCGGTCAAGGTGCTGCGGCTGGAAGTGGACCAGGACAAGGCGCGCGCGCTGGGCGTCAGCAGCCAGCAGCTGGCCACGGCCTCGCGCACCATCCTGTCGGGCAACACGATCGGCCAGTACCGCGAAGGCGACAAGCTGGTCGACATCGTGCTGCGCCAGCCACTGGAGGAGCGCAACGCGATCACCGACCTGGGCAACGCCTACATGCCCACCGCCAGCGGGCGCGCGGTGCCGCTGCTGCAGATCGCCAAGGTCGGCTTCACCTGGGAGCCGGGCATCCTGTGGCGCGAGAACCGCGACTTCGCGGTCACGGTGCAGGGGGACGTGGTCGAAGGCATCCAGGGCCCCACGGTCACGGCGCAGGTCTGGCCGGCGTTGCAGAAGCTGGCCGCCGAGATGCCGCCGGGCTACCGTATCGAGGTGGCGGGCGCGGTGGAGGAAAGCAGCAAGGGCCAGGGCTCGATCGCGGCCGGCCTGCCGGTGGCGCTGTTCATCATGTTCACGCTGCTGATGCTGCAGCTGCACAGCTTCAGCCGTTCGCTGCTGGCCTTCATGACCGGCTTCCTGGGCATCGCCGGGGTCGCGGGCGCGCTGCTGGTGCTGGACCGGCCGTTCGGCTTCGTGGCGCTGCTGGGGGTGATCGCGCTGTTCGGCATGATCGTGCGCAACTCGGTGATCCTGATCGACCAGATCGAGCAGGACCGTGAACACGGGGTGCCGACCTGGAACGCCATCGTCGAGTCGGCCGTGCGGCGCTTCCGGCCCATCGTGCTGACGGCGGCGGCGGCGGTGCTGGCGATGATCCCGCTGTCGCGCAGCGTGTTCTGGGGGCCGATGGCAGTGGCCATCATGGGCGGGCTCATCGTGGCCACCGCGCTCACCCTGCTGGCGCTGCCGGCGATGTACGCCGCCTGGTTCCGGGTCCGGCGCCCGCCCGCGGGCGGCTAGAATTCGCGGTTTTCCGATCCAGCCTTCCCAGGCGGGCCCGCAACGGCCCGCCTTCCCCCGCGCGGGTGGCGAAATTGGTAGACGCACCAGGTTTAGGTCCTGACGCCTTCACCGGCGTGCCGGTTCGAGTCCGGCCCCGCGCACCAGCGAACCTCTAGCAGCCTCCAAGAGACAACACATGGCCGTCAACGTCGAAACCCTCGAGAAACTGGAACGCCGCATCACGCTCACGGTACCGGCCAGCGAGATCAACAACGAAGTCGAGACCCGGCTGAAGAAGCTGTCGCGCACCGTCAAGGCCGACGGCTTCCGCCCTGGCAAGGTGCCGATGTCGGTGGTGGCGCAGCGCTACGGCTACAGCGTGCAGTACGAAGTGGTGAACGACCGCGTCGGCCAGGCCTTCAACGAGGCCACGAACGAAGCCAGGCTGCGGGTGGCCGGTGCGCCGCGCATCACGCAGAAGGACGAGGCGCCGGAAGGCCAGTTCGCCTTCGACGCCACCTTCGAGGTCTACCCCGAGGTGAGCATCGGCGACCTGACCACGGTGGAGGTCGAACGTGTCGGCACCGAGGTGACCGAAGCCGCCATCGACCGCACGGTGGACATCCTGCGCAAGCAGCGCCGCACCTTCGCCCAGCGTCCGGCCGCCGAAGGCGCCGCCGAAGGCGACCGCGTGACGATCGACTTCGAAGGCAAGATTGACGGCGAACCCTTCGCCGGCGGCAAGGCCGAAGCCTTCCAGTTCATCATCGGCGAAGGCCAGATGCTGGAGCAGTTCGACAAGGCCGTGCGCGGCATGAAGGTGGGCGAGCACAAGACCTTCCCGCTGCAGTTCCCGGCCGACTACCAGGGCGCCGAAGTGGCGGGCAAGGAAGCCGACTTCATGGTCACCATGAAGAAGTGCGAGACCCAGCACCTGCCCGAGGTGGACGAGGCCTTCGCCAAGACGCTGGGCATCAAGGAAGGCACTGTCGAGGCGCTGCGCGCCGACGTGAAGAAGAACCTGGAACGCGAGGTGAAGTTCCGCGTCCAGGCGCGCAACAAGGCGGCCGTGATGGACGCGCTGGTGAAGGTGGCCGAACTCGACCTGCCGAACGCGCTGGTGGCCACCGAGACCGGGCGCCTGATCGAAGGCGCGCGGGCCGACCTGAAGCAACGCGGCGTGAAGGACGCCGAGACGGTGCAGATCCCGGAGGACATCTTCAAGCCGCAGGCCGAGCGCCGCGTCCGCCTGGGCCTGGTGGTGGCTGAACTGGTGCGCTCCAACAGCCTGCAGGCCAAGCCCGAGCAGCTTCAGAAGCACATCGAGGACCTCAGCCAGAGCTACGAGAAGCCGGCCGAGGTGATGCGCTGGTACCTGAGCGACCGCCAGCGCATGGCCGAGGTGGAGGCCATCGTCATCGAGAACAACGTCACCGAGTTCATCCTGGCGCGGGCGAAGGTCAGCGACAAGATGCTACCGTTCGACGAACTGATGGCTTCGGCCTGAGTCCCCCACCGGGAGCGATCTTCATGAGCTGGAACGAGACGACCGGCCTCGGCATGGTGCCGATGGTCATCGAGCAGTCGGGGCGCGGCGAACGCGCCTACGACATCTACAGCCGACTGTTGCGCGAGCGCATCGTGTTCCTGGTCGGGCCGGTGAACGACCAGGTCGCCAACCTGGTGTGCGCCCAGCTGCTGTTCCTGGAGAGCGAGAACCCGGACAAGGATGTGTACCTCTACATCAACAGCCCGGGTGGCAGCGTCAGCGCCGGGCTGTCGATCTTCGACACGATGAACTGGATCAAGCCCGAGGTGTCGACCCTGTGCATGGGCATCGCTGCCAGCATGGGCAGCTTCCTGCTGATGGCCGGTGCCAAGGGCAAGCGGATCGCGCTGCCCAACTCGCGCATCATGATCCACCAGCCTTCGGGCGGCGCCCAGGGCCAGGCCAGCGACATCGAGATCCAGGCGCGCGAAATCCTGAAGACGCGCGAACAGCTCAACCGCATCTACGCCGAACGCACCGGCCAGCCGGTCGAGAAGATCGAAGCCGACATGGAGCGCGACACCTGGCTTTCGCCGAACGAGGCCAAGGATTACGGCTTGATCGACATGGTCCTGGACAAGCGGGCCTGACGCCGGTGCCCAGACGGCGGCAAAAGCCCTCCTTTTCGGCGCCTGGCCGGGGGGTGCACTTGTTCTATGATGGCGCTGGACTCACCCGGGCGTTTCGCGCGTAGACAGCACCATGGCCGACAAGAAGGGCGCCGCCGGCGAAAAGGTTCTCTATTGCTCCTTCTGCGGCAAGAGCCAGCACGAGGTGAAGAAGCTCATTGCCGGGCCTTCGGTGTTCATCTGCGACGAGTGCATCGAGCTCTGCAACGACATCATCCGTGACGAGGTGCCGGCCGATGCCGGCGCCGCCAAGGCGTCCCGCTCCGACCTGCCGGTGCCCAGTGAGATCAAGGGCATCCTCGACCAGTACGTCATCGGGCAGGACGTCGCCAAGCGCACGCTCTCGGTCGCGGTCTACAACCACTACAAGCGCCTGAAGCACATGGGCGCCGGCTCGTCCAAGGACGAGGTCGAGCTCACCAAGAGCAACATCCTCCTGATCGGGCCCACCGGCAGCGGCAAGACGCTGCTGGCGCAGACGCTGGCGCGCCTGCTCAACGTGCCCTTCGTCATTGCCGACGCGACCACGCTCACCGAAGCGGGCTACGTGGGCGAGGACGTCGAGAACATCATCCAGAAGCTGCTGCAGAACTGCAACTACGACGTCGAGCGGGCGCAGCGCGGCATCGTCTACATCGACGAGATCGACAAGATCAGCCGCAAGGCCGACAACCCCAGCATCACGCGCGACGTCTCGGGCGAAGGCGTGCAGCAGGCGCTGCTGAAGCTGGTGGAAGGCACGATGGCCAGCGTGCCGCCGCAGGGCGGTCGCAAGCACCCGAACCAGGACTTCCTGCAGATCGACACGACGAACATCCTGTTCATCTGCGGCGGCGCCTTCGACGGCCTGGAGAAGGTCATCCAGAGCCGGACGGAGAAGTCCGGCATCGGCTTCGCTGCCATCGTGCACAGCAAGAGCGAAAAGAAGGTCTCCGACCTGTTCCGCGAAGTCGAACCCGAGGACCTGATCAAGTTCGGCCTCATCCCCGAACTGGTGGGCCGCCTGCCGGTGGTCGCCACGCTGGGCGAACTGACCGAGGACGCGATGGTCCAGATCCTGACCGAGCCGCGCAACGCGCTGGTCAAGCAGTACCAGAAGCTCTTCGGCATGGACGGCGTCGAGCTCGAGATCCGGCCTTCGGCGCTGGCCGCCATCGCGCGCAAGGCGCTGGCGCGAAAGACCGGCGCGCGCGGGCTGCGCTCGATCATGGAACACGCGCTGATCGACACCATGTTCGACCTGCCGACGCTGGACGGCGTGGCCAAGGTGGTGATCGACGAACACATCATCGAAGACGGCGCCAAGCCGCTGCTCGTCTACCGGGAACAGGCCAAGGCCAGCGCCTGAAGCCCAGCCCCGCCGCAGAGCACTTGCAATTTCCGTTCTCGGGCCCCAAGTGGGCACGAGAAAGAGAGGTTCCTCCCCATGTCTGGACATCCCACCCTGCCGAGCGAACCGATCACGCTGCCGCTGCTGCCCTTGCGCGACGTGGTCGTGTTCCCGCACATGGTCATCCCGCTGTTCGTGGGCCGGCCGAAGTCGATCAAGGCGCTCGAAGCGGCCATGGAAGCCGGCCGCCAGATCATGCTGGTGGCCCAGAAGGCCGCCGGCAAGGATGAGCCCAAGGCCGACGACATGTTCGAGATCGGCTGCGTCTCCAGCATCCTTCAGATGCTGAAGCTGCCCGACGGCACCGTGAAGGTGCTGGTCGAAGGCCTGCAGCGCGCCAGCACGCGCGAGATCGTCGACAACGGCGAGCACTTCGTCGGCGAAGTGGTGCCGGTGCCGCCTTCGACCGATGCCACGCCCGAGATCGAGGCCCTGCGCCGTGCCGTGACACAGCAGTTCGACCAGTACGTCAAGCTCAACAAGAAGATCCCGCCCGAGATCCTCACCTCCATCGCCGGCATCGACGATCCCGGCCGCCTGGCCGACACCATCGCCGCCCATCTGCCGCTGAAGCTGGAGGCCAAGCAGTCGGTGCTGGACCTGTTCTCCACCGCCAAGCGGCTGGAGAAGCTGCTCGAGCTGCTCGAGCACGAGGTCGACATCCTGCAGGTGGAGAAACGCATCCGCGGCCGCGTGAAGCGGCAGATGGAGAAGAGCCAGCGCGAGTACTACCTGAACGAGCAGGTGAAGGCGATCCAGAAGGAACTCGGCGACGGCGAGGAAGGTGCCGACATCGAGGAACTCGAGAAGAAGATCACCGCCGCCAAGATGAGCAAGGAGGCGCGCAAGAAGGCCGAAGCCGAGCTCAAGAAGCTCAAGCTGATGTCGCCGATGAGCGCCGAAGCGACCGTGGTGCGCAACTACATCGACACCCTGGTCAACCTGCCGTGGGCGAAGAAGAGCAAGGTCAAGCACGACCTGGCCTTCGCCGAGACCGTGCTCAACGAAGACCACTACGGCCTGGAGAAGGTCAAGGACCGCATCCTCGAGTACCTTGCGGTGCAGCAGCGCGTCGACAAGGTGAAGGCGCCCATCCTGTGCCTGGTGGGCCCCCCGGGCGTGGGCAAGACCTCGCTCGGCCAGTCGGTGGCGCGCGCCACCGGGCGCAAGTACGTGCGCATGGCGCTGGGCGGCATGCGCGACGAGGCCGAGATCCGCGGCCACCGCCGCACCTACATCGGCTCCATGCCGGGCAAGGTGCTGCAGTCGCTGTCCAAGGTGGGCGTGCGCAACCCGCTGTTCCTGCTCGACGAGATCGACAAGCTGGGCATGGACTTCCGCGGCGACCCCAGCTCGGCGCTGCTCGAAGTGCTGGACCCGGAGCAGAACCACACCTTCAGCGACCACTACGTCGAGGTCGACTTCGATCTGTCGGACGTGATGTTCGTCGCCACCAGCAACTCGATGAACATCCCGCCGGCACTGCTGGACCGGATGGAGGTCATCCGCCTCGCGGGCTACACCGAAGACGAGAAGCTCAACATCGCCCAGCGCTACCTTTGCCCCAAGCAGGCGAAGAACAACGGCGTCAAGGACGGCGAGATGGAGATCACCGAGGCGGCGCTGCGCGGCATCATCCGCTACTACACGCGTGAAGCCGGCGTGCGTTCGCTCGAGCGCGAGATCTCCAAGATCTGCCGCAAGGTCGTGAAGGGCGTGCAGCTCAAGAAGTACACCGAGAA
Organism: Rubrivivax sp.; assembly: GCA_044224175.1. Classification (GTDB taxonomy): domain Bacteria; phylum Pseudomonadota; class Gammaproteobacteria; order Burkholderiales; family Burkholderiaceae_C; genus Rubrivivax. The sequence goes on from JBGAKY010000040.1 coordinate 42,182, forward strand.
GGTGATCGTCAACGACGAGAACCTGAACGACTTCCTGGGCGTGCGCAAGTTCGACTTCGGCCGCGCCGAGATGAAGAACCAGGTCGGCCAGGTGGTCGGTCTCGCGTGGACCGAAGTCGGCGGCGACCTGCTCACCATCGAGTCGGCCATCATGCCCGGCAAGGGCAACATCATCCGCACCGGCTCGCTGGGCGACGTGATGAAGGAATCGGTCGAGGCCGCGCGCTCCGTGGTGCGCAGCCGCTCGCGCCGCCTGGGAATCAAGGACGAGCTGTTCGAGAAGCGCGATATCCACATCCACGTGCCCGACGGCGCGACGCCAAAGGACGGGCCCAGCGCGGGCATCGCGATGACCACCGCCTTCGTCAGCGCGCTCACCGGCATCCCGGTCCGCGCCGACGTGGCGATGACCGGCGAAATCACGCTGCGCGGCGAAGTCACCGCCATCGGCGGCCTGAAGGAAAAGCTGCTCGCGGCGCACCGCGGTGGCGTCAAGACGGTGCTCATCCCCGAGGAGAACGTCAAGGACCTGCAGGAGATCCCCGAGAACGCCAAGAACAATCTCGAGATCGTGCCGGTGAAGTGGATCGACCAGGTGCTGGAGATCGCACTCGAGAAGCGGCCCGAGCCGCTGCCCGAGGACGAACCCGCGCCCGCCGCGGCCAAGGCCGAGGTGGCGGCCGCCCCCACGCCCGCGGGTGACACGCTGCCGCACTGAGCTTTACGGAGACCACAAAACTCTGGCTATAATGCGAGGCTCGACGCGGGAATAGCTCAGTTGGTAGAGCGCAACCTTGCCAAGGTTGAGGTCGGGAGTTCGAGCCTCCTTTCCCGCTCCACGCATCAGACGAAGGGAAGCCGAAGTGCTTCCCTTCTTTTTGGGCACAATGCGGCCCCACGCAGACCCCGGCGCGATAGCAAAGCGGTTATGCAACGGATTGCAAATCCGTCTAGAGCGGTTCGACTCCGCTTCGCGCCTCCAGTCCCCTTCTGAGTCGACGCCGCGCCAGCCCGGATGGCGAAACAGGCAGACGCAGCGGACTTAAAATCCGCCGCCCGTTCACAGCGGGCATGCGGGTTCGATCCCCGCTCCGGGCACCAGGCCTTCTGCCGCGGCCCGATCCCTTCTCCCGATTCACGCCTGCATGGCGCTCCCGTCCAGGGCACTGCGCTGGCTGCCGGCCGCTGTGCGCCTTAGAATCGAACGATCGTTCGTTTTTCGGTGGCGATGTCGCCGTGCCTGCGGTGGCGGCCACTAGAATCCACTTAACGTTAACGTCAATCGATGAGGAGACGTCGTCCATGAAGGTGCTGGTGCCCGTGAAGCGGGTGGTCGACTACAACGTCAAGGTGCGCGTCAAGAGCGACGGCACGGGCGTGGACATCGCCAACGTCAAGATGAGCATGAACCCCTTCGACGAGATCGCCGTCGAAGAGGCGGTGCGGCTGAAGGAGAAGGGCGTCGCCACCGAGATCATCGCGGTGAGCTGCGGCGTCACCCAGTGCCAGGAGACGCTGCGCACGGCCATGGCCATCGGCGCCGACCGCGCCATCCTGGTCGAGTGTGCCGACGCTTCTGGCAATGAACTGCAGCCCCTGGCCGTGGCCAAGCTGCTCAAGGCCCTGGTCGACAAGGAACAGCCCGGCCTGGTGATCCTGGGCAAGCAGGCCATCGACGACGACTGCAACCAGACCGGCCAGATGCTCGCCGCGCTGGCCGGCCTGCCGCAGGCCACCTTCGCCAGCAAGGTCGAGATCGCCGACGGCCGTGCCACCGTCACCCGTGAAGTCGACGGCGGCCTCGAGCGCCTGAGCCTGAAGCTGCCCGCGGTCATGACCACCGACCTGCGCCTGAACGAGCCGCGCTACGTGACCCTGCCCAACATCATGAAGGCCAAGAAGAAGCCGCTCGAAGTGCTCAAGCCGGCCGACCTGGGCGTGGACGTCAGCCCGCGCATCAAGACCCTGAAGGTCAGCGAGCCCCCGAAACGCGGCGCCGGCGTCAAGGTGCCCGACGTCGCCACCCTGGTGAGCAAGCTCAAGAACGAAGCGAAGGTGATCTGATGGCAGCCCTGGTCATTGCCGAACACGACAACGCCAGCCTCAAGGCGTCGACCCTCAACACCGTCACCGCCGCCGTCGCCTGCGGCGGGGACGTGCACGTGCTCGTCGCCGGCCACAACGCCGCGGCGGCAGCGCAAGCCGCCGCGCAGGTCGCCGGCGTCGCCAAGGTGCTGCACGCCGACGCCGAAGGCCTGGGCCACGCCCTGGCCGAGAACGTCGCCGCGCAGGTGGTGGCCATCGCCAAGAGCTACAGCCACATCCTCTTCCCGGCCACGGCCGGCGGCAAGAACGTCGCGCCGCGCGTGGCCGCGCTGCTGGACGTGGCGCAGATCAGCGACGCCACCAAGGTGCTCAGCGCCGACACCTTCGAGCGCCCCATCTACGCCGGCAACGCCATCGCCACCGTGCAAAGCACGGACGCGATCAAGGTCATCACCGTGCGCACCACCGGCTTCGACGCCGCGGGCACGGGCGGCAGTGCCGCGGTCGAAAGCATCCCCGCCGTCGCCGACAGCGGCCTCAGCAGCTTCCAGGGCTCGGAAATCGCCAAGCTCGACCGGCCCGAACTGACGGCGGCCAAGATCATCGTCTCGGGCGGCCGTGCGATGGGCAGCAGCGAGAAGTTCAACGAGGTGCTCACGCCGCTGGCCGACAAGCTGGGGGCGGCGCTGGGCGCCAGCCGCGCCGCGGTGGACGCCGGCTACGCGCCCAACGACTGGCAGGTGGGGCAGACGGGCAAGATCGTCGCGCCCAGCCTGTACGTGGCCTGCGGCATTAGCGGGGCCATCCAGCACCTGGCGGGCATGAAGGACAGCAAGGTGATCGTGGCCATCAACAAGGACCCCGAGGCGCCGATCTTCAGCGTCGCCGACTACGGGCTGGAAGCGGACCTGTTCACCGCGGTGCCCGAACTGGTCGCGGCGCTCTGAGCGCACGCACCGACAAGGGCGCCCATCGTGGCGCCCTTTTTCCATCTGCAGGAGACAAGACATGAGCTACCGCGCCCCCGTCAAGGACATGCTCTTCGCGATGAAGTCGCTGGCCGGCATCGACGGCATCGCGCAACTGCCCGGCTTCGAGGATGCGGGCCACGACACCGCGGCCGCGGTGCTGGAGGAATGCGCCAAGTTCAACGAAGGCGTGGTCGACCCGCTGAACCGCGCCGGTGACATCAACCCTTCGTCGTTCGAAGGGGGCCGCGTGACCACGACGCCCGGCTTCAAGGAAGCCTTCCGCGGCTTCGCCGAGGGCGGCTGGCAGGGCCTGCAGCACCCGGCCGAATACGGCGGCCAGGGGCTGCCCAAGCTGATCCAGGCGGCCTGCATCGAGATGGTGAACAGCGCCAACCTCAGCTTCGCGCTCTGCCCGCTGCTGACCGACGGTGCCATCGAGGCGCTGCTCACCGCCGGCAGCGACGAGCAGAAGGCCTTCTACATCCCGCACATGATCAGCGGGAAGTGGACGGGCACGATGAACCTGACCGAGCCGCAGGCCGGCAGCGACCTGAGCATGGTGCGCAGCCGCGCCGAGCCGCAGCCCGACGGCAGCTACAAGATCTTCGGCACCAAGATCTTCATCACCTACGGCGAACACGACATGGCCGAGAACATCGTCCACCTCGTGCTGGCCCGCGTGTCCGGCGCCCCCGAAGGCGTGAAAGGCATCTCGCTGTTCATCTGCCCGAAGTTCATGCCCGACGGCACGCGCAACGACGTGCACTGCGTGAGCATCGAGCACAAGCTGGGCATCAAGGCCAGCCCCACCGCCGTGCTGCAGTACGGCGACCACGGCGGCGCGGTCGGCTACCTGGTGGGCCAGGAGAACCGCGGCCTGGAATACATGTTCGTGATGATGAACGCCGCCCGTTACGCGGTGGGCATGCAGGGCATCGCGCTGGCTGAACGCGCCTACCAGAAGGCGGTGGACTACGCGCGCGACCGCGTCCAGAGCCGGCCGGTGGACGGCTCGCTCAACAAGGCCGCGCCCATCATCCACCACCCCGACGTGCGGCGCATGCTGATGACCATGCGCGCCTGGACCGAAGGCTGCCGCGCGATGGCGCTGGTGGCCGCTGCCGCCTACGACGCTTCGCACGCGCACCCCGACAAGGCCGCGCGAGCGGAACACCAGGCGTTCTACGAGTTCCTGGTGCCGCTGGTGAAGGGCCTGTCCACCGAGATGAGCCTGGAAGTGGCCAGCCTGGGCGTGCAGGTTCACGGCGGCATGGGCTTCATCGAGGAGACCGGCGCCGCGCAGTACCTGCGCGACGCGAAGATCCTCACCATCTACGAAGGCACGACGGCGATCCAGGCCAACGACCTGGTCGGCCGCAAGACGGCGCGCGACGGCGGCCGCACCGCGCACGCCATCGCGGCCCAGATCGAAGCCACCGAAGGCGCGCTCGCTGCGCGCGGCAGCGAGGCGTGCCGCACGATGGCGCGGCGGCTGGGCGCAGCGCGCCGCGCCTTCACCGACGCGGTCGACTTCGTCGCCGGCCAGACCAAGGCGAGCCCGAACGCGGTGTTCGCCGGCAGCGTGCCCTACCTGATGCTGGCCGGCACCGTGGTGGCCGGCTGGCAGATGGCGCGCGCTGATCGCGGCCGAAGACCAGATGGCCGAAGACCCCGAATTCATGAAGGCCAAGATCGCCACCGCGCGCTTCTACGCCGACCACATCCTGGTGCGCAGCAGCGCCCTGCGCGACAGCATCGTCGAAGGGGCCGAGTCGGTGACCGAACTGTCCCTGGAGGCCTTCTGAACATGGCGCTGCCCCCGGTTCTTTCCAAGCTCGCGCTGCCGGTCATCGGCTCGCCGCTGTTCATCGTCAGCAACCCGAAGCTGGTGGTCGCGCAGTGCACGGCGGGCATCGTCGGCTCGATGCCGGCGCTCAATGCGCGCCCGGCCTCTCAGTTGGACGAATGGCTGGCCGAGATCACCGAGACGCTGGCGGCCTGGGACCGCGCCCACCCGGACCGGCCGGCGGCGCCCTTCGCCATCAACCAGATCGTGCACAAGAGCAACGACCGGCTGGAGCACGACATGGAGGTCTGCGCGCGCTACAAGGTGCCGCTGATCATCACCTCCCTCGGGGCGCGCACCGACGTCAACGACGCGGTGCATGCCTGGGGCGGCATCGTGATGCACGACATCATCAACAACGCCTTCGCGCACAAGGCGGTGGAGAAGGGGGCCGACGGCCTGATCGCGGTCGCCGCCGGCGCCGGCGGCCATGCCGGGGTGAAGAGCCCGTTCGCGCTGGTGCAGGAGATCCGCGAGTGGTTCGACGGCCCGCTGGCCTTGTCGGGCGCCATCGCCACCGGCGACGCGGTGCTGGCCGCACAGGCGATGGGCGCCGACCTGGCCTACATCGGCTCGGCCTTCATCGCCACCGAGGAGGCTCGCGCCTCCGACGCCTACAAGCAGTGCATCGTCGACAGCAGCAGCGACGACATCGTCTATTCCAGCCTCTTCACCGGCGTGCACGGCAACTACCTGAAGGCTTCGGTGCGCAACGCCGGCCTGGACCCGGAGAACCTGCCCGAGAGCGACCCCAGCAAGATGAACTTCGGCGGCGGAGGCGCCGCCAAGGCCTGGAAGGACATCTGGGGCTGCGGCCAGGGCATCGGCGCGGTGAAGTCGGTGCTGCCGGCCGCCGAACTGGTGGCGCGGCTGGAGCGCGAATACCGGGCCGCGCGCGCACGGTTGGCGCTCTGATCATGAAGCGTCGGGTCGTCCGCAACGCACGCCTGTTCGACAGTGCGGCCGGCGTGCTGCGGCCGGGCAGCACCATCGTCATCGAAGGCGAGCGCTTCGCCGCCGTGACGCAGGAGCCGATCGCGGTCGACGACGCCGAGGTCATCGACGCCGAAGGCCGCGTCGTGCTGCCGGGGCTGATCGACGCCCACGTGCACGTCTCGGCCACCTCGCACGACCTGGCCGGGCTGGCGCTGCAGCCGCCTTCGCTGACCACCGCCGAGAGCAAGGGCCTGATGGCGAAGATGCTGCGCCGCGGCTTCACCACCGTGCGCGACGCCGCCGGCGCCGACTGGGGCCTGCAGGCGGCGGTGGAACGCGGCCTGTTCGAGGGGCCGCGCCTGTTCATCAGCGCCCAGCCCATCACGCAGACCGGCGGTCATGCCGACCAGCGTCCGCGCGGCGTGCGCGGCGAGATGTACTGCTCCTGCGCCGGCCTGGGCCTCATCGGCGCGGTGGCCGACGGCGTGGGCGAGGTGCGCAAGGCGGTGCGCGAGCAGGTGCGCCAGGGCGCCAACCAGATCAAGATCATGGCCGGCGGCGGCATCTCCAGCCCCACCGACCCGATCGACGGCACCCAGTACTCGCTGGAGGAACTGCGCGCCGCCGTCGAAGAGGCCGAGGCCGCCAACCTCTACGCGCTGGCGCATGCCTATTCGCCGCGCGCGGTGACGCGCGCGGTGCAGGCCGGCGTGCGCAGCATCGAGCACGGCAACCTGATCGACGAAGCCACCGTGCGAGAGATGAAGCGTGCCGGCGCCTACCTGGTGCCCACGCTGGCCACCTACGCCGCGCTGGCGGAAGAGGGCGCGCGCCTGGGCTGGTCGGCCGAGATGCTGGCGAAGCTGGAACGCGTGCAGTCGCGCGGCATCCAGGCGGTGCGCCTGGCGCAGGAAGAAGGGGTGCCGGTGGTCTTCGGCACCGACCTGCTGGGCACCATGCACGAGCGCCAGAACACGGAATTCACGCTGCGCGCGGCCGGCCAGACCGCGATGCAGGTGCTGCAGGGCGCCACCATCCACGCCGCGCGCATGATGCGGCAGGAAGGCCGCATCGGCCAGGTGGTGGCGGGGGCCTTCGCCGACCTGCTGATCGTCGAAGGCGACCCGCTGGCCGACATCACGCTGCTCGCGCACCCGGCGCAGGCGATCCGGCACCTGATCCAGGGCGGGCGTTCGATCGCGCCCTAGAAGGCGCGCCGCCCGCCCCGGGGGCGGTCTACTTGATGGTGGTGAAGCGCGCCTCGGGCCGGTCGTCCGAGCGGTGCACCGTGGTCACGTTGGACTTCATCACCCAGGGCCGCATCTGGTGATGGATGGGGATGGTCAGCACCTCGTCGCGGGTGCGCACCAGCGCCTCCTTGATCATCTGGTTGCGCTTGGCGACGTCGGTCTCGGACTTCATGGCCTCGACCAGGCGGTCGACTTCCTTGTCGCTGATCTTGGAGAAGTTGAAGTTGCCTTCGGCGCCGCCGGAGCGGGTGCGGATGAGCGACTGCAGCGTGTACTGGGCGTCATAGGTGGCGACGCCCCAGCCCAGCATGTACAGCGACGAGTCGAAGTTCTGGAACTTCTGGCTGAAGGTGGCCATGTTCTCCGCCACCAGCTGCGCCTTGATGCCGATCTTGGCCCACATCGCCACCGCCGCCTGGCAGATCTTCTCGTCGTTGACGTAGCGGTTGTTCGGGCAGTTCAGGCGCACCTCGAAGCCGTCGGGGTAGCCGGCGTCGGCCATCAGCTTCTTGGCGCCGTTGACGTCCACCTTGGTGGGCACGTCGATGTCCTTCGAATTGCCGTTCACGCCCGGCGCCACCATGATGCCGGCGGGGATCGACAGGCCGCCCATGATGCTGCGCTTGATGGCCTCGCGGTCGAGCGCCATGCTCATGGCCTGGCGCACGCGCTTGTCGGCGAACGGGTTCTTGCCCTTCACGCTGCTGTACTTCAGCTCCGGGCTGCCGATGTCGGGCGCGAAGTAGATGGTGCGCACCTCGGGGCCGTCGACGACCTTCAGCTTCGGGTCGTTTCGCAGCCGCTCGACGTCCTGGGTGGGCACGTCGGTCAGCATGTCGACGTCGCCCGAGAGCAGCGCCGCCACGCGGGTGGGCTCGCTCTTGATCGGCGTGTACACCACCTGGGCGACGTTGCCCTTGGTCTTGTCCCACCAGGCTTCGTTGCGCGCCATCATGATGCGCTGCTCGGGCTGCCAGCTGAGGATGCGGTACGCACCCGTGCCCATCACGTTGCGGGAGGCGAAGTTCTCCTCCTTGGCCTTGTAGTCCTGGACGTTGGTGGTGCGGTTCTTCTCGCACCAGGCCTTGCTCATGATGCGGAAGTCGACGATGTTGCGCAGCAGGATGGGCTGCGGCGACGCCAGGATCAGGTCGATCGTGTAGTCGTCGATCTTCTTGATCTCGTTGATGCCGGTCACGTAGATCTGCATCGTGCCCTGCGGCTGCTTGATGCGGCCGAAGGAGAAGATCACGTCGTCGGCGGTGAAGGCGCCGCCGTCCTGCCACTTCACGCCCTTGCGCAGGTCGAATCGCACCTGGGTCGGGCTGATGAAGGTCCACTTGGTGGCCAGCGCGGGCTCGATCTCGTATTTCTCGTTGTAGCGCGTCAGCCCTTCGTAGGCGTGCATCAGGATGGCGTTCGTCGTCGCGTGGTTCTGCGAATGCGGGTCCATCGTCAGGATGTCGTTCTGCGCCGCCCAGCGCAGCGTCTGCGCGCCGGCCGGTGCCGCCAGCGCCGCGCCCACCGCCAGTGCGGCGAGCCAAGTCTTGATCGTCATGCTCGTGAGCCTCCAGTCATGCGAAAGCGCGCATGCTAGAGACGTGCCACCGGCGCGCCAGAGGACAAGCCCTGAACCGGTGCGTCCTCAGGAGGGCAGCAGGGTGCTGTCGCAACCCTGGCCGGCGGCGATCCAGCGCCGAACCAGGGCCTTCGGCAGCCAGCGCAGGTGGTGTCCGGTGGCCACGCCGCAACGGTAGCGGGCCTGGGCGTCGTCCCAGGCCAGCGCGCGGCAGGCGCCCTGGCGGCGCCCGGTGACCAGCAGCCCCAGCGGGCAGGGCTCGGCCGCGCAGCACAGGCCGCAGCCGTTGCAGGGCTGGCCCGGCGCCGGCTTTTGCGGGGCCCGTTCGTGCAGCCAGATCGTCCTCTCGAAGGTCACGGCGCGCAGTCTGGCGTGCAAAACCGCTACGCTGTCAGGGAAACAGAAGGGTTGGTGGCGTTCAATTGCGCCCGGGCCGGAGAACTCGGGTGCTAAAGTCCGGCAATTGGAAGTTCCTGGTCCTTCCCGTCCCCTTGCTGGTGTTGAAGAGATGTGCAGCAAGGCGGGTCGCAATCCGCCAACCGGTGAAGCCGGGGCCGCGGAAGGTTGATCAACCCATCGGCGCCTGCGCATACCGCGGGCAAAAGGTGAGCGAAAGATGATGCAGCAGTACAGGTCCAACTCGTACCTGTTCGGGGGCAACGCCCCCTACGTCGAAGAGTTGTACGAGGCCTACCTCGACAACCCCGGCAGCGTGCCCGAGAACTGGCGCACCTACTTCGACAACCTCCAGCACGTTCCCGCCACCGACGGCAGCGACAACCGCGACGTCGCCCACGCCCCCGTGGTCGAAAGCTTCGCCCAGCGCGCCAAGGCCAACGCCTTCGCGCTCAAGGCCAGCGAAGCCGACCTCGCGGTGGCGCGCAAGCAGGTGCACGTCCAGAGCCTGATCGCGGCCTACCGCTTCCTGGGCAGCCGCTGGGCCGACCTGGACCCGTTGAAGCGCACCGAACGACCCAAGATCCCCGAACTCGAGCCGGCGTTCTACGACCTGACCGAGTCGGACATGGACATCACCTTCTCGGCCGCCAACACGTACTTCACCAAGGCCGAGAACATGACCCTGCGGGAGATCCTGCAGGCGCTGCGCGACACCTACTGCAGCACGGTCGGTGCCGAGTTCATGCACTGCACCGACCCGGCCGAGAAGCGCTGGTGGCAGGAGCGGCTGGAGTCCATCCGCAGCAAGCCCACCTACACGGTGGAGCAGAAGAAGCACATCCTCGACCGCCTGACCGCCGCCGAGGGCCTGGAACGCTACCTGCACACCAAGTACGTCGGCCAGAAGCGCTTCAGCCTGGAAGGCGGCGAAAGCTTCATCGCCAGCATGGACGAAGTCGTGCAGCGCGCCGGCAGCCATGGCGTGCAGGAGATCGTCATCGGCATGGCCCACCGGGGCCGCCTGAACGTGCTGGTGAACACCCTGGGCAAGATGCCCAAGGACCTGTTCGCCGAGTTCGACCACACCGCACCCGAGGCACTGCCCGCCGGCGACGTGAAGTACCACCAGGGCTTCTCGAGCGACGTGACCACCGCCGGCGGACCGGTGCACCTGTCGCTGGCCTTCAACCCCAGCCACCTGGAGATCGTGAACCCGGTGGTCGAAGGCAGCGTGAAGGCGCGCATGGAACGCCGTGGCGACAAGACCGGCGCCCAGGTGCTGCCGGTGCTGGTGCACGGCGACGCCGCCTTCGCCGGCCAGGGCGTCGTGATGGAGACGCTGGCGCTGGCGCAGACGCGCGGCTACTTCACCGGCGGCACCGTGCACCTGGTGGTGAACAACCAGATCGGCTTCACGACCAGCGACCCGCGCGACAGCCGTTCCACGCTGTACTGCAGCGACGTCGTCAAGATGATCGAGGCGCCGGTGCTGCACGTGAACGGCGACGACCCCGAAGCCGTGGTGCTGTGCACCCAGCTGGCCATGGACTACCGCCAGCAGTTCAACAAGGACGTCGTCGTCGACATCGTCTGCTTCCGCAAGCTGGGCCACAACGAGCAGGACACGCCCGCGCTGACGCAGCCGCTGATGTACAAGAAGATCGCCCAGCACCCCGGCACGCGCAAGCTGTACGGCGAGAAGCTGGTGGCCCAGGGCGTGCTGCCGGCCGAAGGCCCGGACCAGATGGTGAAGGACTTCCGCGCCGCGATGGACGCCGGCAAGCACACCGTCGACCCCGTGCTGACCAACTTCAAGAGCAAGTACGCGGTCGACTGGGCGCCCTTCCTCGGCAAGAAGTGGACCGACGCGGCCGACACCGCGCTGCCGCTGGCCGAGGTGAAGCGCCTGGCCGAGCGCCTGACCACGATCCCGAAGGACTTCAAGGCCCACCCGCTGGTGGAAAAGGTGCTGGCCGACCGCGCCGCGATGGGCCGCGGCGAGATCAACGTCGACTGGGGCATGGGCGAGACCCTGGCCTACGCGTCGCTGGTGGCCAGCGGCTACGGCGTGCGCCTGTCGGGCGAGGACTGCGGCCGCGGCACCTTCACGCACCGCCACGCCGTGCTGCACGACCAGAACCGCGAGAAGTGGGACACCGGCACCTACGTGCCGCTGGAGAACGTGGCCGACGGCCAGGCGCCCTTCGTCGTCATCGACTCGCTGCTGTCCGAAGAGGCGGTGCTGGGCTTCGAGTACGGCTACGCCAGCGCCGAGCCGAACACGCTGACCATCTGGGAAGGGCAGTTCGGCGACTTCGTCAACGGCGCGCAGGTCGTGATCGACCAGTTCATCGCCTCGGGCGAGGTGAAGTGGGGCCGCGTCAACGGCCTGACGCTGATGCTGCCGCACGGCTACGAAGGGCAGGGCCCCGAGCACAGCAGCGCGCGCGTCGAACGCTTCATGCAGCTGGCGGCCGACAACAACATGCAGATCGTGCAGCCCACCAGCGCCAGCCAGATCTTCCATCTGCTGCGCCGCCAGATGGTGCGCCAGTTCCGCAAGCCGCTGGTGATCTTCACCCCGAAGAGCCTGCTGCGCGCAAAGGACGCCACCAGCCCGCTGGCCGAGTTCACGAAGGGCGAATTCCGTACCGTCATCGGGCCCAGCAAGCCCGAGATCGACGCCGACAAGGTCAAGCGCGTGATCTGCTGCTCGGGCAAGGTCGCGTACGACCTGATGCGCAAGCGCGAGGAGAAGAAGGCCTACGACGTGGCGATCCTGCGCGTCGAACAGCTCTACCCGTTCCCGCACAAGGCCTTCTCCACCGAGATGAAGCGCTTCCCGAACGCGACCGAGGTCGTGTGGTGCCAGGACGAGCCGCAGAACCAGGGCGCGTGGTTCTTCATCCAGCACCAGGTGCACGAGAACATGCTCGAAGGCCAGAAGCTCGGCTACGCCGGCCGTCCGGCGTCGGCCTCGCCCGCGGTGGGCTACTCGCACCTGCACGTCGAACAGCAGAAGGCGCTGCTCGAACAGGCCTTCGGCAAGCTCAAGGGCTTCGTGCTCACGAAGTGAACGGATAACAAGAGAACATCATGGCAATCGTTGAAGTGAAGGTTCCGCAGCTGTCGGAATCGGTGGCCGAAGCCACCCTGCTGCAGTGGAAGAAGAAGCCCGGCGAAGCCGTGGCGATGGACGAGATCCTGATCGAGATCGAGACCGACAAGGTCGTGCTGGAAGTGCC
>JBGAKY010000041.1:0-54342 GCA_044224175.1 Rubrivivax sp.
AGCGCACCACGACCACCGCGTCGTGCGCCGGCTCCACCCAGGTCATGTGGCCGCCGGCGCCCATCATGAAGAAGGCCTCGCGCGAAGCGCCGGGAAAGGCCTTGCCGTCGCGGTTCAGCCAGACCAGCAGCCCGTAGAACGGCGCGACGGCGCAGGGCTCGCGCATGGCGCGCACGAAGCCGGCGTCGACGACGCCGCGGCCGCCCTCCAGCACCAGCTGGCCGAGCCGCGCCTGGTCGCGCGCGCCGATCGAGACGCCGCCGCCCCAGTGGCTGCCACCCGGCACGCTCTGCACCCGCAGCCCGCCCGGCAGCGCGACCCAGGCTTCGTCGTAGCCGACCCAGCGCCAGGGGCTGGTGGCGCCCACCGCGCGCATCAGCCGTTCGCCGAAGACTTCCGGCAGCGGGCGGCCGAACAGGTGCAGCAGCGCCAGCGACAGCTGGTTGATGCGGACGTCGTTGTATTCCCAGTGGCTGCCGGGGGCCTGCAGCGGCCGCGCGCCGCCCTTCGGCCCGGCGGCAGGGCGCGGGTCGTTCGCCACCTGGCGCCAGCGATCCACCTGGTCGGGCAGGCCGAACAGCGTGCCTTCCCATTCGCTGGTCTGCTGCAGCAGCTGGCGCCAGGTGATGGGCCGGTTGTGTTCGCCGTCGAAGCCGATGCCGGGCAGCCGGCGCGCCACGGGCGCATCCAGGTCGGGCAGCAGCCCGTCGGCCACCGCCACGCCGGCCAGCAGCGCCAGGTAGGTCTTGGCGACGCTGAAGGTGAGGTCGGCGCGTTCGGGGTCGCCCCAGGCCGCGACTTCGCGCCCGCGCTGCCAGACCACGCCGCTGACGCCGCCGCGCGCGTGCAGCGGCCCGAAGGCGCGGTTCCAGGGCGCCGGGTCGGCGTGGTGCACGCCGAAGGGCAGCTGGCCCGGGCCGGGCGCGGCCGCGGGGTCGCGCGGCCAGTTCACTTCATGGCCGAGCGCGAAGTCGATGGCGTCGGCAAAGCGGTCTTGCGAGGTCATAGGGATACCCTCCGCGCTGTGCGCTCCGGGATGAGCGCTTGGGAGCGGCCCGGCGCGCTCACGGGCGTCGACTGTAGCGGCGGCGGCCGCCACAATGCGCGCCCATGAACCGACGCATCAGCCTGATCGGCGCGCCCACCGACATCGGCGCCGGCACCCGCGGCGCCAGCATGGGACCGGAAGCGATGCGCGTGGCGCAGCTGCAGGCGGTGCTGGAAGGCCACGGGCTGGAGGTGCTGGACCGCGGCAACCTGGCCGGCCCGCCCAACCCGTGGCGGCCCCCCGAAGGCGGCTACCGCCACCTGGCCGAGGTCGCGGCCTGGAACCAGGCCGTGCACGAGGCGGTGCACGCCGAACTGGCCGGCGGGCGCCTGCCCATCCTGCTGGGCGGCGACCATTGCCTGGCCATCGGCTCCATCAGCGCGGTGGCGCGCCACTGCCGCGAAGCGGGCCGCAAGCTGCGCGTGCTGTGGCTGGACGCCCATGCCGACTTCAACACCAGCGAGCTCACGCCCAGCGGCAACGTGCACGGCATGCCGGTGGCCTGCCTGTGCGGCCACGGTCCGGCCGAACTGGTGGGCATCGGCGGCCAGGCGCCGGCACTGAACCCGAAGTGGATCCGCCAGATCGGCATCCGCAGCGTCGACCCCGGCGAGAAGCGCTTCGTGCACGCGCAGGGGCTGGAAGTCTTCGACATGCGCTACATCGACGAGATGGGCATGCGCCACGCGATGGAACTGGCGCTGGCCACGCTGGACGACAAGACGCACCTGCACGTGAGCTTCGACGTCGACTTCCTCGACCCCGAGATCGCGCCCGGCGTCGGCACCACGGTGCCCGGCGGCCCCACCTACCGCGAAGCGCAGCTGTGCATGGAGATGATCGCCGACACCGGCCGCCTGGCCAGCCTGGACGTGATGGAACTCAACCCGGCGCTGGACGTGTGCAACAAGACGGCGCTGCTGGCGGTGGACCTGATCGAAAGCCTGTTCGGCAAGAGCACCTTGATGCGCGAATCACGCTGACGTCGGCTCAGGCGCCGGGCTGCTGCGCGCATTCCTCGAACACCCGCGCCTTGCAGCGCGCGCAGACCCCGGGGTCCAGCCGCGGCACGATGGTGGCGATGGCGCTTCGCTTGTCGTCGAAAACGTGCCCAGGCCCCAGCTTCTGCAGGAAGCCGCGCCGCTCGAAGGTGGCCACCACCTCGGGACGCGGGCGGTGGAAGTAGAGGTCGCCGCCCAGCGCCAGCCGGCGCAGGTGCTCTTCCTCCCACAGCGTGGCGCCGGCGTAGTCGACGAAGTTCATGCTCTTGGCCATCACCAGCAGGTGGCGCTGCGGGGTCGGCTCGTCGCGCAGGTCCTGCAGCCGTTCGGAGACATGGGCGACGGCGCCGAAGTAGACCGAGCCTTCCATGCGCAGCAGCTTGAGCTGCGGGCATTCGGGCAGCGCATGGTCGTCGGACACCTGCATCGGCCGCGCGGCGTCGCCCGCCGGGCCGGCCGCGAAGGCCATGGTGCGCAGCGCCGGGCGCGAGGTGCGCATCAGGTAGAACACCAGCGAGAGCCCCACGCCGCCCAGCACCGCTTCCTGCAGCGGCAGCGCCAGCGTGGCCGCGAAGGTCGCCGCGGCGACCGCGGTCTCCGCGCGGTCCTGCCCCGCGAGGTGCCGCCAGCGCTCGGTGTCGATCAGCGACCAGGCCACCCACAGCAGCAGGCCGGCCACCGCGGCCATCGGCACCCACGCGATCAGCGGTGCGGCGGCGAGCGCGATCACCAGCACCAGCAGGCCCGCGAACACGCCGGCCATCGGCGTGCGCGCGCCCGCCTCCAGGTTGGGCAGCGAGCGGTTGAGCGAGCCGCTGACCACGAAGCAGGAGAAGAACGAACCGGCCAGGTTGGACAGCCCCTGGCCCAGGCATTCGCGGTTCACGTCCAGCGGGTGCCCGGTGCGCGCCGCCAGGGCCTTCGCGATGGCGATGCTCTGGCCGAGCGCGATCACGGTGAGCGCGAAGGAGATGCCGGTCAGGCGCTGGACGTCGCCCCAGGCCAGCGGCGGCAGCCTGAACTCCGGCCAGGCCTGCGGCAGGCGGCCGACGAACTCGAAGGGCTGGCCGGCGAAGCGCGCCAGCGCCCAGGCCGCCGCCGAGGCCGCGACCAGGGCCGCCAGCATGAAGGGCCCGCGACGCCAGACCTGGCGCAGCAGCAGCACCAGCAGCAGCGTGCCCAGGGCCAGGCCGGCCGCTGCGGCGTCGCGCGCCACCGAGACCGCCGCGTGCCAGGCGATCAGCACCGCGGCCCCGCTGGTGAAACCCAGCATCACCGAAGGCGAGATGAAGTTCGCCACCTGACCCAGCCGCAGCAGTGCAACCGCGGTCTGGATGAGGCCGACGCCGAAGGTGGCCACGAGCGCCAGCTTCAGGTATTCGGGGCTGCCCACCGCGGCCAGCGGCGCCAGCATCGCCGCCAGCGCCAGCGAGACCGCGTTCGTCGGCCCCGAGAGCGCATGCCGGCTGGACCCCGCCAGCGCGGCCACGATGCAGGGCACGATCGACGCATACAGGCCCCAGGCCGGCGGCAGCCCGGCCAGTGCGGCGAACGCGATGCCCTGCGGCAGCGTCAGCACCGCGCCCAGCAGGCCGGCCATCGCGTCGGCGCGCAGGCTCTGCGCGTTCGTCTCCTCGACCCAGGGCCCGAACGCGCGCGCCAGCAACGCCCGGGTCTTCTTCTCGGAAGGCATGTGATCAAGCGTAGCACCGACCCGCATGGCGCCGCGGCGCCGCCGCCCGTAGAGTGGACGGCCAGTTCGACCGAGAGCCCGTGCCATGACCCTGCGCCGCCGCGCCCTGATGCTGAACTTCGCCGCCGCCGTGCTGCCCTTGCGGGCGCACGCGCAGTCCGCCGTGCCGATCCGCCTGATCGTGCCCTTCACCCCCGGCACCGGCATCGACCTCATCGCGCGGACCGTGGGCCCGCGGCTGGCCGAACGCCTGGGCCGGCCGGTCGTGGTGGAGAACCGCGCCGGCGCTTCCGGCAACCTGGGCACCGAAGCCGTGGTGCGCGCAGCGGCCGACGGCAGCACGCTGCTGGTCACCGTGAACACGCTGGTGATGAACCGCGCACTGTTCCCCAAGCTGGGCTTCGACCCCGTGCGCGACCTGGAACCGGTCACGCTCACCAGCTGGGGGCAGCTGCTGCTGGTCACGCACAAGGGCAGCGGCATCGCCAGCGCGGCCGACTTCGTGGCGCGCGCGCGCGCGAGGCCGGGCCAGCTGAACTACGCCAGCCCCGGCAACGGCACGCCGCACCACCTGGCGATGGAACTGGTGAAGAGCGAGGCCGGGATCTTCGTCACCCACATTCCCTACCGCGGCACCGGCCCCGCGGTGACCGACCTGCTGGGCGGCCAGGTCGACGTGATGTTCCTGCCCATCCACGTGGCGCTGCCGCAGGTGCGCGCAGGGATGCTGAAGGCGCTGGCCATCAGCAGCGACAAGCCGCACCCGCTGCTGCCCGACGTACCGCCGCTGCGCAGCCTGAACCTGGGCAGCCTGGACGTGGACATGTGGTACGGCGTGCTCGCGCCCAAGGGCACCCCGCGCGCCCTGGTCGAGAAGCTGAACGAGGAGTTCAAGGCCATCCTCGCCCTGCCCGAGGTGAAGACCGCGTTCGAGACCCAGGGCATGACGCCCGCGCACAGCACGCCGGCGGCGTTCCAGTCGCTGATCGAGAAGGACGCGCAACGCTGGGCGCGCGTGATCGAGACGCAGCGCATCCAGGCCGACTGATGAAGACGCTCGACATCGCCGTCGCCGGCGCCGGCCTCGGCGGCCTGGCCGCCGCCGCGGTGCTGCTGCAGCGCGGCCACCGGGTGCGCGTGTACGAGCAGTCGGCCACGCCGGGCGAGGTGGGCGCCGGCATCCAGATGAGCGCCAACGCGATGAAGGTGCTCGACGCGCTGGACCTGCGCGCAGCACTGGAACCCCATGCCGTGCGGCCGAAGGCCTTCGAGTTCCGGCGCTTCGACAGCGGTGAACCGCTGCACCGCATTCCGCTCGGCGAAGCGCACGAACGCGCGCACGGCGCACCCTACTTCCAGCTGCACCGCGCCGACCTGCACGCCGCGCTGTGGCGGCGCGTGCAGGCGCTGGACCCGCAGGCACTGGTGCCGGGGGCGCGGCTGCTGTCGTTCGAGGAAGACGAACAGCAGGTGCGCCTGCGCTTCGAAGCCGCGCCACCGGCCGCCGCGCAGCTGCTGGTGGGCGCCGACGGCATCCGCTCCACCGTGCGGCGCGCCGTCGTCGGCGAGGACCGGCCGGTGTTCACGGGCCAGGTGGCCTGGCGCTGCACGGTGCCCACCGAACGCATCCCGCCCGAACTGCGCACCGACGTCGTCTCCACCATCTGGTGCGGGCCGCGCAATCACGCGGTGACCTACTGGCTGCGGGCGGGCCGCCTGCTCAACTTCGTGGGCTGTGTCGAACGCGAATGGGAAGAGGAGTCGTGGACCGCGCGCCGCCCCTGGGCCGAGCTGGACGCCGACTACGCGGGCTGGCACCCCATGGTGCGCGCCGCGGTCGAGGCGGTCGACCGCGACCAGTGCTTCCGCTGGGCGCTGAACAACCGCGCGCCGGTGCAGCGCTGGAGCAGCGGCCGCGCGACCCTGCTGGGCGACGCCGTGCACGCGACGCTGCCCTACATGGCGCAGGGCGCGGCGATGGCGATCGAGGACGCCGCGGTGCTGGCGCGCGCGCTCGAACTGCCGCTGCCGTTGGACGAACGGCTGCGCCGCTACGAAAGCCACCGCGGCCCGCGCACCGCGCGCGTGGTGCGCGAAAGCAGCGAGATGGGCGAGCTCTATCACATCGTCGACGCCGACGCGATGCGGCGCGCCTTCGTCGAGCGCGACATCGCGAAGTCGCGCAACGAGTGGCTCTACCCCTACGACCCCTGGACGGCGCCCCTCACCTGAGCGGCAGCCGGTCCCAGGCGCGGGCGCCGACCGCCTGCCCCCACAGGTCCAGCTGCACCGGCGTGCCCGCGTGCACCGCGTTCGCCGCCGGGCCCCGCACGTAGCCCAGCGCCACGCAGCGGCCGGCGGCTCGGCTCCAGCCGGCGGACGACAGCTCGCCAACCGGCTGGCCGTCGACGAGGAGGGTCTCGCCGCCCCACACGTAGGGCTCCGGCTCGTCGAGCACGAAGGCGAGCAGCTTCTTGCGCAGGGGCTGGTCCTGCAGCGCACGCAAGGCTTCGCGGCCGATGAAGGCCGAAGGCTTGTCCAGCCTCACCCCCACCGTGAGCCCGGCCTCGAAGGGCGTCTCGTCGGGCCCCAGCTCGGCGCCCCAGGCACGGCGCCCGGCCTCGATGCGCAGGGCGTCCAGCGCGTAATACCCGGCGTCGGCCAGCCCCAGCCCTTCGCCCGCTTCGCGCAGCACGCCTTCGACGTGGCGCGTCATCTCCACCGGCACGTACAGCTCCCAGCCGGGACCGCCGACGTAGCTGATGCGCGCCGCGCGCACGCGCGCGTGGCCGAGGTCGATCTCCTTCGACTCGCCCAGCTTCGAAGGCGGCGCGTCGGGGCCGCAGCGCGCCAGCAGCGCGGCCGCGTTCGGGCCCATCAGCGAGAGCACGCAGGTCATCGCGCTCACGTCGGTGAGCGTCACGTGTTCGTGCGCGCCGACGTGGCGGCCGACCCAGTCGGCGTCGCGCGTGGCCTGCGCGCTGCCGGTCAGCAGCCAGAAGCGCTGCTCGTCCAGCCGCACCACGGTGAGGTCGCTCTCGAAGCCGCCGCGTTCGTTGAGCATCGGCGTGTAGACCATGCGGCCGGCGGGCACGTCCACTTCGTTGGCGCACAGCCGCTGCAGTAGCGCCAGCGCGTCGCGGCCCTGCAGCAGCAGCTTGGCGAAGGAGCTCTGGTCGAACAGCGCCACCGCTTCGCGCACCGCGCGCTGCTCCTCGGCCACCCAGTCCAGCCAGCCCGGGCGCCCCAGGCCGTGCCCGGGCCGCGGCGCTTCGGCCGGGCGGCGGAAGTAGTTGGCGCGTTCCCAGCCGAACTTGCTGCCGAACTCGGCGCCGCGCGCCGCCAGGCGGTCGTACAGCGGGCTGGTGCGCAACGGGCGCACGGTCTCCAGCTCCTGGCGCGGCCAGCGCATCGCGTAGTGCAGGCCCAGCGTTTCGCCGGTGCGTTCGGCCAGTGCCCGGCGGTTGGCCATGAAGGGCGCGAAGCGGCGGATGTCGACTTCCCACAGGTCCATCGGCGCCCGGCCGTCCAGCACCCACTGCGCGATGAGCTGCCCGGCGCCACCGCTGTTGGCGATGCCGGCCGAGTTGAAGCCGGCGCAGACGTAGAAGCCCGCCAGCTCGGGTGCCTCGCCGAGGATGAAGTTGCCGTCGGGCGTGAAGCTCTCGGGCCCGTTGAGCAGCATCTTGATGGGCGCCGTCTCCAGGCAGGGCGTGCGGTGGATGGCGTTCTTCATCAGGATCTCGAACTGGTCCCAGTCCTCGCCCAGCAGCTGGAACTGGAAGTCGTTCGGGATCGGGTCCACCGTCCAGGGCTTGGCCTTCGGCTCGAAGCCGCCCATCACCAGGCCGCCCACCTCTTCCTTGAAGTAGATGAAGCCGTCGGGGTCGCGCACCACCGGCGTCATGGGGTGCACGCCCTCGATGCGGTCGGTGACGACGTAGAAATGCTCGGCCGGGAACAGCGGCACCGTCACGCCGGCCAGGCGGCCGAACTGGCGTGCCCACTGGCCGGCGCAGTTGATCAGCACCTCGCAGCGCACCTCGCCCTGCGTGGTGCGCACGCCGGCGACGCGGCCGTTCTCGACGACGACGCCGGTGACCTCCACGCCTTCCAGCAGCCTGGCGCCGCGGTTGCGCGCGCCCTTGGCGAGCGACATCGTCAGGTCGGCCGGATTCGCCTTGCCGTCGCCCGGGATCCACATCCCGCCCTGCAGGTCGTCGGTGCGCATGAAGGACACGCGTTCGCGCACCTGGTCGGGCGTGATCAGGTGCACTTCGACCCCGAAGCTGCGCGCCAGCGCGGCCTGCTTCTGCAGCACCTGCCAGCGCTCGGGCGTGCGCGCCACGTTGACGCTGCCGCACTGTTTCCAGCCGGTGGCCAGCCCGGTTTCGGCCTCCAGCGTGGCGTACAGCTCGATGCCGTACTTGGACATGCGCGTCATCGTGCGGTTCGGCCGCATCTGGCCCACCAGCCCGGCGGCGTGCCAGGTGGTGCCGCAGGTCAGGCGGCCCTGCTCGAGCAGCAGGACGTCGCGTTCGCCCGCCTTCGCCAGGTGGTAGGCGGTGGAACAGCCGGCGATGCCGCCGCCGACGATGACGATGCGGGCGTGGGTGGGAAGCTGCATGCGCCGAAGGCTAGCGCATGCAGCGTGACCTGATCAGGCCGCGACGCCGTGGCGAGGGAACCGGACCTCCACGCGCAGCCCGCCCAGCGGCGAACGGCCCAGCGCGATGGCCGCCCGGTGCGCCTTCACGATGCTGGCCACGATCGACAGGCCCAGACCCACCCCCACGCCGCGCGCGCCTTCGCTGCGGTAGAAGCGCTGGAACACGCGCTTGCGCTCGCCGTCGGAAATGCCGGCGCCGGAGTCGTCGACCCGCAGCACGGTCGCGTCCGCGTCGTCGTGGAAGTCGATGCGGATGCACCCCGCGTCGGGCGTGTGGCGCATCGCGTTGGCGACCAGGTTGCGCAGCAGCGTCTGCAGCCCGACCCGGTCGGCCAGCAGGCGCGGTGTCGTCAGCTCGCAGGCGACCTCGATCTTCCGGCGTTCCGCGTCGCTCAGGAAGTCGGCCAGCACCTCGGCGCAGGCTTCATCCAGCGGCACCGGCAGCAGGCGTTCCGGGGTCATCGCCATCGCGTCGGCGCGGCTCAGGTGCAGCAGCTGGGTCGAGAGTCGCGAGCAGCGGTCCACGCTGTCGAGCAGCGCGCCGGCCCGATCGGTGCGTTCAGTCTCGTCGACGGTGCGTGCCAGCACCTGGGCCTGCATGCGCATCGCCGCCAGCGGGGTGCGCAACTCGTGCGCGGCGAGGGCCGTGAACTCGCGTTCGCGCTCGATGGTGCCGCGCATGCGCTCCATCAGGCTGTTCATGGCGCCGATGAAGGGCGCCAGCTCGCCCGGTGCGTCGACCACGCGCAGGGGCGCCAGGTCGTGGGCGCCGCGGCTGCGGATCTCCGCGGAAGCGCCCCGGACCGGCGAGAAGGCCCGGTTGACCAGCCAGCGCGTTCCCAGCACCAGCGGCACGAAGGACAGCAGGAAGGACAGCGACGCCCAGGTGATGAAGCGCCCGGACAGCGCCGCGACCTCTCCGGTGAGGTCGATCACCTGGATCGTCATGTCCAGGCCCGGCGAACGCACCGCATAGGCGTCGCGCGCGACGGTGTCGAGCACCACTTCGTGCAGGCCGAGCAGGCCCAGGTCCAGGTAGGGCCGGTCGGCGCGCGCCCGCATGCTTCGAAGCAGCAGCTGGCCGTCGCGGCTCCAGATCTGGTACGCGTAGCGTTCGCCGAGCGTGATCTCGGTCTCGTGATGCACCCGGCCGATCAGGCCGTCCCGGTTGTCGGACTGCACTTCGCTGAGTTCGTGGCCCGCGAAGCGCATCACGGTGTTCGCCAGGAAGTAGAGGTTCTCGTGGCAGAGGCGCTCGCTCTCCTCCTCGGCGACGACCAGGATCGCCGCCCCTCCGCACAACCACGCCGCCAGGACGGCGCCGCCGCAGAGCATCAGCATGCGCCGCCGCAGCGACCAGCGGCGTTCATGCGGCACGGCCGACCTCCCCTTCCTCGCACAGTTCGGCCGCGGAGGCGACGCGGTAGCCGACGCCGCGCACCGTCTTGATGAAGCCGGAACCGAGCTTGCGCCGAAGCTGGTAGATGAAGACCTCGAGTGCGTTGCTCGACGGATCCTCGTCCCAGCCGTAGAGCGCTTCCTCGAGGGCACGCCGCGTGACGATGCGGTCGCGCTGGCGCACCAGCGTCTCGAGCAGCCAGAACTCCTTCCTGGTCAGCACGACCGGCACACCGGACACGCTGGCCGTCTGGGTGGCCGGCTGCAGCAGCAGCGGACCGTGGCGAAGTTCCGCGCCGCCGCTGCCCGGCACCAGGGTGCGACGGGCCACGGCCCGCACCCGCGCCGCCAGCTCGTCGATGTCGAAGGGCTTGACCAGGTAGTCGTCGGCGCCGATGTCCAGCAGCTCGATCTTGGTCGACTTGTCGGCACGCGCCGTGATCACGATCACCGGGACGTCCTGCCGCGCCTTGCGCATCGCCTGAAGGCACTGCTGTCCGGTCTGCCCCGGCAGCCCCAGATCCAGGATCACGCAGTCGTAGTCGAAGGTCGCGACCGCGGTGCCGAGGCGGGCGCCGGAAGTCAGCCAGTCGACGGCATAGCCCAGTTGCATGAGGCCGTTGCAGGTCGCTTCACCCAACGGCAAGTCGTCTTCGGTCAGCAGCAGCCGCATGCGTTCCCTCACTTCATGAACTTCTTCTTGCGGGCGCCGGCGCAGCAGTTGCGCATGCCGCGCGGGCCCGTCCCGTCGGACACATTCTGTTGCGTGGCGGCGCCGCGTCCCAAATCCCTGATGACCGCGCCCCCCTGAATCGGGGAGTTCCAATTCGGCAGTCCGGCGTGCGATCTTGCGCCGCCTCTGCTTTCGCCATGCGGCCGATCCTCCTGCCCCTTCCCTGCATGCCTTGCCGCCGCCCGCCCGTGCGGGCGTGGTTCTGCCTGGCCGCGTTTGTCGGCGGGCTGACGGCCGGAGCGGCACAGGCCCAGATCTACGCCGGTACCGGGGCGGGCGGCACGGTCGTGCTTTCGAACTTCGAGAACGATCTGACCGACAGCGTGATCGTCGACGCCCCGGCGGCGCCACCGCCGGCGCAGGCGGTCCGGCCGCCCGGGGCCGGAACAGCGCCGCCCTCCTCCGGGCAAGTGGCAGCGGTGGCGAAGTCCGTTCCGCCGGTGCCGGCGCGCCTGGAGCCGCTGATCCGCGAGGCGGCGCGCGCGCACGGCCTGCCGGCGGCGCTGGTGGCGGCCGTGGCCGCCGCCGAGTCCGGGTTCGACGCGCGCGCCCTCTCCTCCAAGGGCGCGGCCGGGCTGATGCAGCTGCTGCCGACCACGGCACGGCGCTTCGATGTCGCCGACCGGTTCGTGGCCGAGCAGAGCCTGCGCGGCGGCGCCGCGTACCTGCGCTGGCTGCACGGGCGCTTCGGCGGCGACCTCGTTCGCGTGCTCGCGGCCTACAACGCCGGCGAAGGTGCGGTCGACGCCGCCGGCGGCGTGCCGCCGTTCGACGAGACGCAGGCCTACGTGCCGCGAGTGCTCGCCCTGCTGGCCGCGTACACGCCGTTGTTCTCGCGCTGAGGCCGGGAAATCCCGCCGTGCCGGAGGGGGGAGAACCCCCCGGATCCGGGGATCGGAATGACCTGACTCAGCTGGGCCTCATGTTCGGCATCGACAGTGCGCCTGACCGAACCGCCCGCGCCGACCCCGTCGCGGCGGCGGCCGACGACAGGAGAGCCAGACCGTGCCACGAACGAACCCGCCGCCGGCGAACGCCGCGGGCGCCGCCCAGGGCGGATTCACGCTCATCGAGCTGCTCGTCGTCATCGTCATCATCGGCGCACTGGCGAGCCTGATCGCGCCGCGCTACTTCGACCAGGTCGGCAAGTCGAACGCGAAGATCGCGCGCGCGCAGATCGTCGCGCTGGAGAAGGCACTCGACCAGTACCACCTGGACGTGGGGCACTTCCCCACCACCGAACAGGGCCTGGCCGCGCTGACGGCCCGGCCGCAGGGGGTCGAGAAGTGGGGCGGTCCCTACCTGAAGAAGGCGGTGCCTCCCGACCCCTGGGGGCGGGCTTTCCACTACAAGTCGCCGGGCGAGCACGGCGACTTCGACCTCGCCTCCTGGGGCGCCGACGGGCAGCCCGGCGGACACGGCGAGGCCCAGGACGCGGTCTCCTGGAGCGACGTCGCGAGCCGCTGAGACGACCGACCCGATGCGCTTCGATCTCATCGTCCGCCTGCCGGGCGTGGGCCTGGCCACGCGCAGCTTCGACGGTCCCGACCGCGAGCGGGCGATCGCCGTCGCGCGCGCCCAGGGCCTGGAGGTGCTGGGCTCGGTCGGTGCCGGCCGCAGCGGCCCGCGCGTGCGCGCCGGCGCGGTCGACGACGGCGTCTTCGCCGAAGACCTGGCGGCCCTGCTGCAGGCCGGACTGGGCATGCTCGAGGCGGTCGAGACGCTCGGCGAAGAAGCCGGCGGCGGCGGCGTGACCCAGGCGCTGGCGCAGCGGCTTCGCGAAGGGCACACGCTGTCGCAGGCGATGGCCGAAGCCGCCGCCTTTCCCGCCGTGCTGGTGGCCAGCGTGCGCGCTTCGGAACGCACCGGGCACCTGGTCGAGGCGCTGCAGCGCCACGCGCAGTACGCCCGCAGCCTGCGCGAACTGCGCGCCAGCCTGGGCGCGGCGGCCACCTACCCGCTGGTGCTGCTGGCGGTGGGGGCCGGGGTCGTGATGTTCCTGCTCGGCTACGTGGTGCCGCGCTTCGCGGTGCTCATCGAATCCTCGAGCGCGACGCTGCCGTGGAGTTCGCGCCTGCTGCTCGCGGCGGGCCGCGCGTTGGCCGCCCAGCCCTGGCTGCCGCTGCTGCTGCTGGCGGCGGCGGCGGTGCTGGCGCTGTGGGGCTGGCGGCGCCTGCGCGACGGGCGCGCGCTGCAGGGGCTGCAGCGCCTGCCCTGGGTCGGTTCGCTGCTGCGGGCCTACCGGCTGGCCCAGGCCTGGCGCACCGCGGGCCTGCTGGTGCGCGGCGGCGTGCCGGCGGCGCAGGCGCTCGAGCAGTGCGCCACGCTGCTGATCGGCGGCGACCGCGAAGCGCTGCGGCGCGCCGTGCAGCGTGTCCGTGAAGGCCAGGCGCTCAGCCGTGCGCTGCCCGAGGCTGGTCTGGCGGACGCCACGACGACCCGCATGCTCGTCGTCGCCGAGCGCTCGGGCACGCTCGCCGAGGTGCTGGAGCGCGTCGCCGCGCTGCAGGACGCGCGCCTGCAGCGCGCCGTGCGCACCACGAGCCGGCTCGCCGAGCCCGTGCTCATGCTGGGCATCGGCCTCGTCATCGGGACCATCGTGGTGCTGATGTACCTGCCGATCTTCGACCTCGCCTCGCAGCTGCAATGAGCACCGCCACCGCCAGCTTCGAAGCCGCGCTGGTGCGCGACGCCATCGGCAGCGCCGAACCGTCGCGCCGGGTCGAGTGGCTGGGCGCGCGCGCCGGCCTCGAGCCGCCCGCGTTGCTGGCGCAGGCGGCCACCACCTTCGGCCTCGCGCCCCTGGCGATGGAGGACCTGCGCGGCTTCGACCCCGACTTCGAGACGGTGGGCTTCGCCGACGCGCAGCGGCGGCTCGTGCTGGTGGGCCGGCTTCCCGGCGACAGCGGCCTGGCCACCGTGGTGTGCGACCCGACCGACCGCGCGACGGTGGCCTGGCTGGCCGCACGCCTGCGCGCCCGCCGTCTCGTCGCGACGCGCCCGGCGATCGCGCTGCGCGAGGACCTGCAGGCGCTGCTGGCGCTGCTGGAACGGCGCACGCGCGCGCTCGACACGATGCGGGTCGAGACCGCCGCCGCCGGCGCGACGGCCGGCCGCGACGTCAGCCTGTCGCTGGCCGGCATCGACGCCGCCAGCAGCCCGGTGGTGCGCCTGGTCGACTCGACGCTGCACGACGCGCTGCGGGTCGGCGCCAGCGACATCCACCTGGAGACCTCGGCCCAGGGGCTGTCGATCAAGTACCGCATCGACGGCGTGCTCGAGCTGGCGCGCCAGCTGCCCGACCCCGCCCTCGCCGAGCAGGCGCTGTCGCGCGTGAAGGTGCTGGCGGAACTGGACATCGCCGAGCGCCGGGTGCCGCAGGACGGCCGCTTCGGCGTGCTCGCCGACGGCCGGGAGATCGACTTCCGCGTCTCGATCATGCCCAACCTGTTCGGCGAGGACGCCGTGCTGCGCGTGCTCGACCGCGCCCACCTGACCGGCCGCATGAAGGCGCTCACGCTGGACACGCTGGGCTTCGAGCCCCAGGTGCTGGCCTTCGTGCGCCGGATGGCGGTGCAGCCCTACGGCCTGCTGCTCGTCACCGGGCCCACCGGCAGCGGCAAGACCACCACGCTGTACGGCGTGCTCAACGAGATCAACTCCGGCCTCGACAAGATCGTCACGATCGAGGACCCCATCGAGTACCAGCTGCCGGGCGTGCTGCAGATCCCGGTCAACGAGAAGAAGGGCCTCGGCTTCGCGCGCGGCCTGCGCAGCATCCTGCGCCACGACCCGGACAAGATCATGGTGGGCGAGATCCGCGACGCCGAGACGGCGCAGATCGCGGTGCAGGCCGCGCTCACCGGCCACCAGGTGTTCACCACCGTGCACGCGAACAACGTGTTCGACGTCATCGGCCGCTTCGCCAACATGGGCGTCGACGCCTACAACCTGGTGGCCGCGTTGAGCGGCATCGTCGCCCAGCGCCTGGTGCGCCGCTGCTGCCGCCACTGCGCCGTGGAGGCGCAGCCCGACGCCGAATTGCTGGCCTCCAGCGGCCTGGCCGGCGAGCCGGCCCGCGGCCGCTGGCGCCGCGGTGCCGGCTGCGCCGTCTGCCGCGGCAGCGGCTACAGCGGGCGCGTCGCGATCGCCGAGACGCTGGCGATGACCGACACGCTGCGCGAGCTGATGGTCGCGCGCGCACCGGTGGCACGGCTGCGCGAAGCCGCGCTGTCCCAGGGCTTCGTCGACCTGCGCGCCAGCGCGCTGGCGCTCGCGCGCAGCGGCGAGACCACGCTCGAAGAAGCCAACCGCGTCACGCCGAGCCGCACCGATGCTTGACACCCGCATCGCCCCGCACGGCATCGGCGTCGCCCTGGGCGACGGCCGGCGGGCCTTCGTCAAGCGCGACATCGCGGTCGACGGCGCCGGCCTGCGCGACCTCTGGGCACTGGCCCTCACCGCGGCCGAGGCGCGCGGCTGGCGTGGCCGGGTGCGCGTCCGCATCGCCGACGCCTTCTGCTTCCTCGACAGCCTGGAGGGCGAGTTCGCCGCCCAGCCGGCGCGCGTGGCCGACGGCATCGTGCGCGCCGCCGCCGCCGAGCTGCTGCCCGAAGGCGGCCGCGGCCACGAACTGCGCTGGCAGCTGCAGGCCGACGGCCGCCACGCGCTGGTGCTGGCCGTGCCGGCCGTGCTGCTGCGATCGCTGCAGGACTGTGCGGCGGCGCTGGGCCTGCGCATCGAGTCGATCGAGGCCGAATTCGTCGCGCAGTGGAACCACTGCGGCCGTCCGCTCGGCCTGCGCGACGGCATCGCCGCCTTCGCCCACCGCGGTGCCGCCACGCTGGTGCGGCTGCAGCGTGGCGCCATCACCGGCTTCGCGTTCGAGCATGTCGGCCTGAACCTCGGCGCCCTGGAGGCCGCTGCGCGGCGCCTGTCCAGCCGCTACGGCGACGATGCGGACGCCGAGGGTGCGCGCGCGCTCGTCACCCAGGACGAGTGGAACCCGCAGCAGATGGGCCGCTGGTCGCTGCACCGGCCGGCGGCGAAGCGGCGCTGGAGCTGGCGATGAGCGCGCCGGGCCGCTCCCGAGCGCTCATCCCGGAGCACGCCGTGCGGAGGGTGGTCCGGTGAGCGGGCCGAGCTTGCGCCTCGATCTGGCGCAGCGCCGGCACCGGTCGCCCCCGGCCGGTCGCTGGCTGCTGCTGGCCGGCGTCGCCGCGCTGGCGGCGGCGGTGGTCTGGGTCGACGCCGCCGCGCGCCACGTCGCCTCGGCGCAGGCCGAGCTCGACCAGCAGCTCGAATGGTCGGGCCGGTCGCGCCGGGCCGCGCCCTCGAAGCCGGCCGACCCGCGCGCGCTGCGCGCCGAGCGCGCGGCGAACGCGATGCAGGCCGACCTGTCGCTGCCGTGGGAGCGCATGCTCGGCGCGCTCGAGTCGGTGCAGCGCGACGATGTCGCGCTGCTGGTGGTGGAGCCGAACGCGGCCGAGCGGCGCGTGCGACTGCAGCTGGAGGCGCGTGAGGTGGCGGCGATGCTCGCCTACCTGGACGCGCTGCAGGCCGACGGCCGCCTGACCGACGTGATGCTGCAGAACCAGCAGTGGGGCGGCAAGGACTCGCAGACCGCGGTGCGGTTCCAGGTCAGCGCCACGTGGGGGAAACGGCCATGAGCCGCCTGCCAACGCTGGCGGCCGGCCTGCGCAAGGCCGCCTGGCCGCTGCGTGCCCGGCTGGGTGACGCCGGCGTCGCCGGGCTGCTGCTGCTGCTGGCCGCCGCGCTGCTGGCGCTGTGGCAGTACACGCGGCTGCCTTCGATGGAAGCGGAACGCGGTGCGCTGCTGCGCGAGGCGCGCGCGCTGGCCGAAGAGGCGAAGCGGCCCCCTCGCGAGCGCCCGCGCGGTCCCGAGCAGGCGCTGGCGGCGCTGCCCGCGCCCACCGGCCATGCCGCCGACCTGCGCGTGCTGTACAGGGTCGCGCAGCGCCACCACGTCGAGATCGAACGTGCCGACCTGCAGCAGACCTCGGCCGCCGATGCCGAGGTCGTGGTCGTCGGCGCGACGCTGCCGCTGCGCGGCCGCTACGTCGATCTGAAACGCTGCGCCGGCGAATGGCTGCAGACGCTGCCGCATGCGGCGCTGCTGGACCTGCGCCTGGAGCGGCCCGACATCGGCAGCCGCGAGCTGAAGGCGCGCGTGCGCCTGGCCCTGCACTACCGGCGAGGCGAACCATGAGGCCGCTGCCGCCCGCCCTGCTGTCGGCCCTGCTGGCCACCGTGTCGGCCGCGGCGCCGCGCGATGCCGAAGTCCCGCCGCCCGCCGCCTCGGCGGCGCGGCCCTGGGTGCAGGGCGACGCCGACCCCTTCGGCCCGCGCAGCTGGCTGCCGCCCCCGCCGCCGCCGCCGAAGCCGGCGCCCCCGCCGCCGCCCGCGCCGCCGCCGCCGCCCCCGCCGCCACCGAGCGCGCCGGCGCTGCCCTTCGGCGTGCTGGGCGTGATGCAGACCGACCCCGCCGGGCCGACCGTGCTGCTCAGCCACGGCGAGGAACTGGTGCTCGCGCGCGCCGGCGACGAGATCCTGCACAAGCGCTACCGCGTGCTGGCGATCACGCCGCGCAACGTCCAGTTCCTGTACCTGCCCCTGCAGCAGACGCAGGCGCTCCCGATCCCCGGAGGTGCCCCTTGAGACCGAACCCCCGCCGAACCGGCCGGTGCGTGGCAGCGCTGGTCGCGCTGCTGCTCGCCGGTTGCGCGGCCGACCGACTGCACGACCAGGGCCTGCGCGAGCTGGCCGGCGGCGACCGCGAACGCGGCCTGCGCGCGCTGAAGGAAGCCAGCCAGCTGGAGCCGCAGAACGCGCGCTTCCGGCTCGACTACCTGAACCAGCAGCAGACGGTCGCGCGCGAACTCGTCGCCCGTGCCGAGGAGGCGCGCCAGCAGCACCAGATGGAGCCGGCGCGCGGCCTGTTCCAGCAGGCGCTCGCGGTGCAGCCGGGCAACGAACGTGCGCTCGGCGGCCTGGCCGCCCTGGAGCAGGACGCCCAGATCGAACGCTGGCTGGGCCAGGCGCGCGCGCAGCTCAAGGACCAGCAGCCCGACGCCGCCCAGACCCTGGTGGCACGCGCGCTGGCCATCAACCCCGGTCACCCGGACGCGCTGGCGCTGCAGCGGCAGCTGAACCTGCAGCTCGAGCAGCAGGCCGCCGAGCGCGCGGCGCGCCAGGCGGCCGCCTCGGTGATGCGGCGGCCGGTGACGCTGCAGTTCCGCGACGCCAACCTGCGCATGGTGTTCGAGGCGCTGGCGCGCACCACCGGCCTCAACGTCGTCTTCGACCGCGACGTCAAGAGCGACCTCAAGACCACCATCTTCGTCAAGGACGTCGCGGTCGAGGACGCGGTCGACCTGGTGCTGCTGCAGAACCAGCTGGAGAAGAAGGTGCTCTCGGGCAGCACCCTGTTCATCTACCCGGCCACCAGCGCGAAGCAGAAGGAGTACCAGGACCTCATCGTGCGCACCTTCCAGATCTCCAGCGGCGACCCCAAGCACATCCAGAACGTGCTGAAGACGATGCTGAAGATCAAGGACGTGCTGATCGACGACAAGAACGGCACCCTGGTGCTGCGCGACAGCGCCGACGCGATCGCGGTGGCCAGCAAGGTGATCGCGGCGCACGACGTCGCCGAGCCCGAGGTGATGCTGGAAGTCGAGGTGATCGAGGTCTCGCGCGACCGGCTCAGCAACATCGGCATCAAGTTCCCCGAAGGCCTGGCGGTGGGCACGCCGGGCGACAGCAACGGCCAGCTCACGGTGGGGGCGCTGAAGAACCTCACCGGCGACAGCCTGCTGGTGAGCAAGCTCGAGGCAGGTGCCAACTTCAAGCTCCAGGACACCGACGCCAACCTGCTGTCCAGCCCGCGCCTGCGCGCCCGCAACAAGGAGAAGGCACGCGTGCTGATCGGCGACCGCGTGCCCATCATCACCAACACCGTGACCCCGGTGACCACCGGCGGTTCGGTCGTCACCGGCTCGGTGCAGTACCAGGAGGTGGGCCTGAAGTTCGACTTCGAGCCGCAGGTCTACAACGAGCAGGAGGTCGGCATCCGCGTCAACCTGGAGGTGAGCAGCATCACGCGCGAGATCGCCGGCCCTTCGGGTTCGCTGGCCTACCAGATCGGCACCCGCAACGCTTCGACCGCACTGCGGCTGCGCGACGGCGAGACCCAGGTGCTGGCCGGCCTGATCTCCGACGACGAGCGCAACACCGCCGCCAAGCTGCCCGGGCTGGGCCACCTGCCGGTGGTCGGGCGCATCTTCGGCAACAACAGCGGCAGCAACAGCAAGAAGGAGATCATCCTCTCGATCACGCCGCGCATCGTGCGCCCGCCGGCGGTGGCCAGCGCCGAGACGCACGAGGTCTTCTCGGGCACCGAGAGCGCGATCCGCGCCCGCCCGCTGCGGCTGGACCCGGTGACCGCGCCGAAGAACGGCGCGCCGGTGGTGCCGGGCCAGGTGGGGCAGTCGGGCGCGGCGTCGGGGACGTCCGGCACCGCCTTCAGCAGCCCCGGCGGCAGTGCCGAAGGCGATCCGACGAAGGCGGCCGCGCCGGCGGCGGGCACGCCCGCGGGCGGCGCCGCGGCGCCGGCCGTCGCCGGCAGCGGCGGCCTTGTCGGCGGGCTGGGCGGCGCCGGAGCGCCTCCGGCCGGCGGTGGCGGGGGTGGCGCCGGTGGCGGCAGCACGCCGCCGGTCACCAGCCCCGAGCCGCCGAAGCCTATCGACCGCAGTGCACTGCCGCCGTCGATCCGTCCGGGCGGCATCTACGCACCGGCACCGACGCCGGCGCCGGCGGGTGCCGGCTCGGGCTCGCCGCCGCCCAAGGGCAGCGAATCGGCACGGGCGGCGCCGATCGCGCCCCCCACGGCGACGGGCGGCGAAGTGGCCCTGCGCGGACCCACGGTGGCGCACATCGGCACCCCTTTCACGGCCGAACTGCTGGCGGCGGACCTGCCGGCGCAACGGCGCTGGCGCTTCGTCGTGCGCTACGACCCGCTGGTGCTGGGTCTGGTCGACGTCGCGGCCGGTGCGGCGGCCATGGGCGCCGGCGGCCGGGTCTCGGCGCCGCAGGTCGACCCCGCGTCCGGCCGCATCGACGTCGCCGTCGAGTTCGACCGCGCGGTCGCCCCGGCCGACGGCCAGGCGCTGCTCGCCCTCACCTTTGCCGCCAAGACCGCCCGCGCGCAGACCCAGCTGCTCGCGAGCGCGATCGACGTCAAGGGTGAGGACGGGGCCGCCCTCGTCTCCGGCCGCGGCGCGCCGCTGCGCCTGAAGACCACGCCATGAAGCGCCCGCAAGCCGGCTTCACGCTCATCGAGCTGCTGGTCACGCTGGCGCTGCTGGGCGTGGTCTCGATGGCCGCGCTGCCGCTGGTCGAGATGACCTACAAGCGCTCGAAGGAAGCCGAGCTGCGGCTGGCGCTGCGCACGATCCGCAGCGCGCTCGACGAATACCGCGCGGCGGTCGACGGCGGCCTCGTGCCGCGCACGGCCGGCGCTTCGGGCTACCCGCCTTCGCTCGAGGCCCTCACCGAACCCCTGCCGCTGGCGGCTGCCGCTGGCAGCCGCGACGAGCCGCCGCGGGTCGTCGTGCTGCTGCGCCGGCTGCCGCGCGACCCGCTCAGCGCCGACCCCACGCTGCCGGCGGCGCGCACCTGGCGCGTGCGCCGCCACGGCGCCCGCGCCGACGAATGGGAAGAAGAGCCCGGTGCCGACGTGTTCGACGTCGCCTCGCGCTCCACCGACACCGCGCTCGACGGGACCCGCTATGACAGCTGGTAGCCAGCGCGGCTTCACGCTCATCGAGCTGATCGTCGTGCTGGCGATCGTGGGCCTGCTGCTGTCGCTGGCGGCGCCGCGCTACCTGGGCAGCGTGGCCCACGGGCGGCAGACGGTGCAGCGCCAGAGCCTGGCCGTCATGCGCGACGCGGTCGACAAGTTCCGCGGCGACCTCGGCCGCTACCCCGACACGCTGCAGGAACTGGTCGACCGCCAGTACCTGCGCACGATCCCGGTCGACCCGGTGAGCGAGCGCAACGACTGGCGCGTCATCGCGCCGGCGGGCGCCGACCGCGGCGTCTACGACATCGCGCCGCCGCCGCAGCCCGGTGAGTCCGCATGAACGCGGCACGGCGTCCCGGGACCCGCGGCGTCGCGCTGCTGGCGCTGCTGGTGGCGCTGGCGCTGATGGCCGCCGCGCTGCTGGCGGCCAGCGAGGTCGCCGCCACGGCGCGCCAGCGCGCCACCGAGGACGAACTGCTGTTCGTCGGCGACCAGTACCGGCGCGCCATCGAGCGCTACTGGTTCGCCGCGCCCCCCGGCCAGCCGCGCCAGCTGCCGCAGCGCGTCGAGCAGCTGCTGCTGGACGACCGCTACCCGCAGCCCGTGCAGCACCTGCGCCGCGCCTACGCCGACCCGTTCGGCGGCGACTGGATCTGGGTGCGTGTCGGCGACCGCCTGGCCGGCGTGCACAGCGCCGCCCGCGTGGCGCCGATCAAGCAGGCACGCTTCAAGGCGCGCGACAGCGGCTTCGCCAACGCCGCCGAGGTCTCGCAGTGGATCTTCCTGTTCGTCCCGCCGGCGCCCGCCGCCGCGCCGGCGACACGTCCGAAATCGAACGCCTGGCCGGGTGCGACCGGCCCCGAGGGCTCCCCATGAGATACAAGGTCCTGCTGGTCGAACCGCATCCGCTGCTGCGCGACGGCCTGCGTTCGCTGATCAATGCCGCACCCGACTTCGAGGTCGTCGCCGAGGCGCAGGACGCGGTGAGCGCGATCGGCCTCGCCA
Organism: Rubrivivax sp.; assembly: GCA_044224175.1. GTDB lineage: Bacteria > Pseudomonadota > Gammaproteobacteria > Burkholderiales > Burkholderiaceae_C > Rubrivivax. The sequence continues at coordinate 21,371 of JBGAKY010000041.1, forward strand.
GCACGGCGCAGCCGGACATCGTGGTGAGCGAGATCGCGCTGCCGCAGCGCGGCGGGCTCGGCGGCCTGGAGGCGCTGGCCGACATCCGGCGCCGCTGCCCCGAGGCCTCGGTCGTCGTGCTGACCTCGGCCGCGTCGCACGGCCACCTGCGCGAGGCGCTGTCGCTGGGCGTGCGCGCCTTCGTCGTCAAGGAGACCTCGTTCGACCAGGTGCTCACCGCGATGCGCAGCGCCACGCGCGGCTGCACCTACCTGAGCCCCGAGATCTCGGGCCACGTGGTGCAGCAGTACCTGAACCCGGGCCTGGCCGGCGAAGGGGCCAGCCAGCTCGACCAGCTGACACGCCGCGAACGCAGCATCATGCGGCTCATCGCCGAAGGCCGCACCAACCGCGACGCCGCGGTGGTGCTGCACCTGAGCCCGAAGACGATCGAGAAGCACCGCGCCAACGTGATGCGCAAGCTCGGGCTGCGCAGCGTCGCCGAACTGGCGATGCTGGCCGTCGAGGCGCGGCTCATCGAACCGCCGAGCGTGGTGCGCCGGGTGGCCGAGCGCGCGACGCTGAAGCCCGGCTGGTAGCCCCGGGCCGCGCGCCGCCGGCGCTCAGCGCGCCGCCTCGCGCCAGACTTCGTGCGCGGCGATGCGCTGGTTCGGCCCCAGCGCCAGCCGCGGATAGGCGGTGAGCGGGGGCATGTTCTCCAGGTTGTGCTCCAGCTTCTCGAGGCAGTACTCGCGCGAGAAACGGTCGTCCACGTGCACCAGGCTTTCCAATGCGGTGGTGGCCGCGAACAGCACGCGCGCCGCGAAGGCCTCGTCGCGCGGCTGCAGGCCGCGCGCGCGCCACCAGGCCCGCGCGCGCGCCAGCGCGCCGGCGTCGGCGCGCTGCTGCACCACCCATTCGATCTCGGCCTGGGCGCGCCAGGGGGCGAGTTCGGGCGCCGGGGTGGCCGGGCCGGCGCCGCCCAGCAGCACGATGCGGCGCGGGCCGGGGGTGCCGGGCGGCGGCAGCCGGTGCGCCAGCGACGCCGGCGCAAGCGCGGAGACCACCAGCCCGGCGCCGTCCCAGCGCGGTCCGAGCGAGGCCTCGACGCCCCCGCGGCGCAACGCCCCGGCGACCGCGGCGCCGGCCGCGGACCCGTCGTCGAGGACCTGCACGGCCTGCGGGCCGGACGCGCCCACTTCACGCGCCAGCCAGCCGGCCTGGGCCGGCCACCCGCCGTCGAAATAGGCGCTGTAGAAGCTGCCGCCCGCCCCCGGCTGCGCCGTCACCGGGAACAGGCAGGGCATGCGGCGGCTCTCGCAGAACTCGTGCACCGGCGTCCAGTCCGGCCCGCCGGCGCCGGACAGCAGCGCGAACACCGGCTGGCGCGCCGCGTGGGCGGCCAGCTGCGCCGCCCAGCCCGCTGGGGGTCCGTCGAGCCGCCAGACCTGCAGCGACCAGCGGCGCCAGCGCCGGTACATCACCTGCTCGTTGCGGCGCGCGCTCGCGCGTCGCTGCCCTTCGGCGCGGGTGGCGGCGTTGCGGTCGGCGAAGAAGCGCTCCAGCACCTGCACCAGGTCGGCCTCGCGCAGGGCGCCTTCGTCGCCGGCGACGACGGTCGCGAAATGCACCGTCTCCTCGTCCACGCCGGGGGTCGCGTCGGTGCCCAGCCGGTTCAGGTGCTCGAGCAGGGCGGCGCTGTCCGGCAGCGAGACGCGGTAGCGCGGCATCAGCGTGGCCAGCTGCAGCCCGTCGGGGGTGCGGCCTTCGGTCAGCAGGCGCTGCAGCGCGGCCGCGTCGTAGGCCGGCCGCACGCGCAGGCGCGCCGAAGGCGCGTAGCGGCGGGTCGTCGCGGGGTCCCAGGGCGCCGCCAGCGTGGCCGACGAGATCGGCGGCACCTCGGAACCGCCTTCGAAGCTGCCCAGGCCGCTGGGGCGGTGGCAGGAAGAGCAGGCGGCCTGCTCCGGCGGCACGGGGGCCGCCCGGTCGGTCGCCAGGGTGGCCGTCTGCAGCGCCGGATGGCCGCCTTCGAAGAGCTGGCGGCCCGGGTCGCCGGCGAACGCAAGGCCCGCCAGCAGCAGCGCCAGCAGCCCGATGGCGCCTGTACGCATGCCTCAGCTCCAGATCACCGACATCACCAGCACGAGCATCAGCCCGCCCCAGGCGGCGAGCACCGCGCCGCCGACCGCGACCCGGTGCCAGTCGATCACCGGCGGCAGGCCGGCACGCCCGCGCGGCGGCTCAGGCGGCGGACTCGCGCTCATGCTGGATGCGCTGCAGGTCGGCTGCGCCCGGAAAGCCCGCGATGCGCCACCAGGGGGCCTGGCGCGCCGTGCGCAGCAGCACCACCGGCGGGTGCGCGGCCTTGGAGCCGCGGTAGACGTCGAAGGCCTCCTGCGGGCGCAGCAGGTCGTCGAAGCGCCCGGTGCAGAACTGCCAGTCGGCGCGGATCGAGAAGCGCCGCGCGAACTGCGCCAGCTGCTCGGGCGTGTCGTTGTCCGGGTCGATGGTCAGGCTGAGGAAGCGCGCGCGCCGGCCCTCGGCGGCCAGCCGGGCCTGCAGGGAGGCCAGCACGGCGGTCTGCAGCGAGCAGGTCGTCGAGCAGGTGGTGAAGACGAAGTTCAGCCACAGCGGCCCGTCCACCGCCAGTTCGCTTGCCAGCGTCGTGCGGCGGCGCTCGTGGGTGACGAGCGCGACGTCGGGCACGCGCACCGCGGCGCTTCGTTCGACGCTGAAGTCGGCGGCCCGCCCCGGCGCCAGCAGGCCGGCGGTCGCGCAGGCCCCCAGCCCCTGCAGGCAGCGGCGGCGCGACGGGCTCAAGGCCGCACCATCACTTTCACCGTCAGCTCGCCGACCCCGGGGGCGCGCAGCGCGAACTGGTCGGTGCCGACGAAGCTGCCGGGCGGGCGGTAGCGCAGCACGCCGTCGCTGCCGCGCGCCAGCCGGCCGCCGCGCAGCGGGGCGCTCCAGCGCACCGCGGCCGGGTCGGCACCCGCCAGCTCGTCGAGCGCGATCGCCAGCGGCGTGCCGCGACGTGCCTCGAGAATGCGCGTCGGCGCGGCCGGTGCCGCGGTGGCCCGTGGCGCCCCCACCAGTTCGAGCGGCTGCTCGCTGCCGTCGGCCAGCGTGGCGCGCAGGCGCAGCACCGCCAGTTCGCCGACGCGCCACTCCACAGCGTCGGGTTGCCCCGGCGTGGCGTCCTGGCCCTCGACGACGGTCAGTGCCTTCAGCAGCGCGGCGCGCGGCAGAGCCGGCGCCAGCGACCCGGCGTCCAGCCGCACCACGTCGCCCGCCGGCAGCGCCAGGCGGTGCAGCGGTCGCACCGCAGCCGCCTGCAGCACCTGCGCGGGCAGCACCGCGGTCGCCAGCTGCGCCAGCGGCGGCCGCTCGCCGCTGGCCGGCGCGGCGCTGCGCGCCAGCGTGTCCAGCAGGGTGTCGACGCCGGCTTCCGGCATCGACTGGCGCAGCACCAGCAGCGCGCCGCTGGCGAGCGCCGAGGCGAACGAGGTGCCGTCGCTGCGGCTGGGCACGCCCATCGCGCTGCCGATGCGGTCGAGTGCGGGCAGCGCGACGCCGGGCGCGTGCAGCGTCGGGAACGCGAGCGGCGTGCCCTGGCGGGTGCAGGCCGAAGGGCCGCGGCTGCTCTGGCGGGCGACGGCGCCCTGGCCGTCGAGCGCGCCGACCGAGACCACGCCGGGGTTGTTGGCCGGGCTCAGGCTGGTGCGCGGCGAAGGTCCGTCGTTGCCGGCGGCGAACACCACCGCGACGCCGGCCAGGCGAAACGCTTCCCAGACGCGCGCCAGCTTCAGGTCGCACCGGTCGGAGGTCTGCGCGAAGCCCCAGGAGTTGTTCACCACCTGCGGCGCGTCGGCGGTGTCGGCGCGGCCGTCGGGGTCGAGCAGCCACTGGTAGATGCGGTAGACCGCCGACAGGCGGCCCTGGCCCGAGTCGTCGTACAGGCGCGCGGCGACGAAACGCGCGCGCGGCGCAATGCCGAAGGGCGTGCCGTCGGCGCCCTGGCCCACCAGCAGGCTGGCCACCAGCGTGCCGTGACCCATCGCGTCGTGCGGCAGGCGATGTTCGCCGTAGGGGTCGAGCCAGCCGGCGCCGCCGCGCCAGGCGGCCGCGAGACCCGGAGCCCGCAGGTCGACGCCGCTGTCGACGACGGCGACGGTGCCGCCGCGGCCGTCGGCGCCACCGGCCCAGGCGCGCGGCACGTCCATCGCCACCAGGTGCGGCGCGACGTCGGCGCTGCGCAAGGGCGGCGCTGCGCCCTGGCGCGCCGCCTGGTCGAGCGCGGCCTGGGCCGCGCTGTCGGCCTGACGCGGGTCGGGGCTGCGCGCAGCGGCACGCGCCGCCTGCTGCGCGCGCAGCGGCACGTCGAGTTCGATGCGGTCGATCTCCGGCCAGGCCGCGACCTCGCGCACCTTCGAGCGCGGCATCTCGGCCGCGACGGCGTCGACCAGCCACAGCACCTGCAGGTCCTGCGCGCCGAGCGCGCGCAGCCGCTCCAGCGCAGCCTGCGCGCGCGGCGCGAAGCGTTCGCGCAGGCGCTCGGCCAGGCGGCCCGGTCGCTGTGCGAGCGGCTCGCGGCCGAGGTCATGGGCCAGCGGCGCCAGCGCCAGCGGGTCCTTCCAGTGCACGATGACGCGCACCGCGCCGACCGGCCGCATCGCCATCGTGGCCGCGAGCCCGGGGTCGATCTGGGCCGCGCCGGCCGTCGCGCAGGCGAGCGCCGCCGCGGCGGCGGCCAGCAGGCGGGGCAGCAGGGCGCGGCTCACTGCAGCACGAATTCGCCGACGCGCTGGTCGCCCAGGTACAGCGCGAGCCGCGCGCCGGCGTGCAGCTCGCGGTCGGGATTGGCGAACAGCATGAAGTAGGTGCGACCCACCTGCACCGGCTGCGAGCCCCGCGTGGTCTGGCGCAAGGCGCCGACGATGGGTGGCGTCGGCACGTAGTAGCGGTGGCCGTTGACGGCATTGACGAGCACCGGGCGCAGCTTGCGGTCGAGCAGCGGCTGCGCCTTGCCGGCGTCGAGCACGCGGTAGCGCAGGTCGACCACGTTGTCGGCGGCCGACAGCCGGGTGTCGAGGAACTCGATCCCGAAGACGCTGGAGACGGCAGGCACCGGCGCGGACGACACCGCGGGCGGAGCCGCGGGCGGCGTGCTGCAGGCGGCCAGACCGGCCGCAAGGGCCAGGGCGAGCAGCGGATGGCGGGCGGTTTTCATGGGCGGCCTCACTGCAGGTTCACGGTCACCGTGGTCTGGTTGGACCAGCGGCCGAAGTTGTCCTGCACCTTGTACGAGAAGCTTTCGCTGCCCTTCTTGGCCGCGTTCGAAGGCTTGTAGCGGATCACGCAGTTCGCGCTCGCCGCCGTGCAGGCGGTGCCGGTGGCAGGGTCCAGCACCGTGAGCGCGGCGCCGTTGGTGGCGTTGCCCACCTTCTGCAGGGTCTCCTTCGCGAGCGTCCAGCCGGCTTCGGCGCTGTCGTTGGCGAGCACCGGGATGTCGATCGGGGTGCGCGCCGAGGTCAGCGTGTAGGCGACGACGTCGGGGTTCGCGACCGGCGCCTTGTGGCCCTGGACGCTGAGCGTCACCGTGCCGGGCAGCGAGGCCGCCCCCAGGCTGTCGGTGACCTGGTACTGGAAGGTCACCTTCTGGGTCGCGTTCTGGCCCAGGCTGCGGTACCAGGCCTCGTTGCGCACGTCGTAGTCGAAGCTGCCGTCGCCGTTGAGCACCAGGCCCGTGGGCAGCGTGCCCGAAGCGGTGACGGCGCCCAGCGGGTGGCCGTCGGGGTCGCTGTCGTTGGCGCGCACGCCAGCGGCGGCGGCGACGTTCGCGAGGCCGCCGACCACGCTGTAGGCGTCGGCGGCCGCGACCGGCGCATCATTGACATTGGCCACCGCGACGTAGACGGTGCCGGTGGCGCTGCGGCCGTTGGCCGAGTCCACCTTGACCGTGATCGTGTTGACCAGCGTCGGCGTCAGCGGCGTCTGCGCCTGCGCGTTGTTCGGCGTCCAGCTGACGACGCCGGTGACGGGGTCGATGCTGGCACCGGCCGGCGCCAGCGGCATCGATAAGGTGTAAGGGCCGCTGCCGCCGCTGGCGCCGACGCTGCCGGCATAGGGGTCGCCCTGGACGCCCGAGGTCGCCATGCCGCTGGTGTCCAGCAGCGGGATCGCGTTGCCGTCGTCGATGCGCAGGCGGATGTAGTCGCCGTTCAGGCGCCCGTCGGCCGTCGTCACCAGGCCGGCGCGGCGGTCGAACACCACGATGTCGGCCTCGGTGGCCGCCGTCGCGCTGGCCAGCAGGTGCGGCGTGAACAGCGCGTCGGTGGTCTTGGCCGCCGGCAGCAGCACCACCGCCTGCTGGCGGGCGTAGGGGTAGGGCTTGCCGTCCTCGGCCAGCAGCGTCCAGTGGCCGTCGCGCAGCGAGGGGCTGCGCGAGGTGAGCCCGGCATTGGCGACGCGCACCAGCAGCGGCTGGTCGGCCAGGATGCCGTAGGTCTGGTTGCTGGTGTAGGCGTTCGTGCTGTCGTAGGTACCGCGGATCAGCACCGGGTTGCCGTTGGCCGGGTTGTAGCGGTGCAGCCGGTAGTGCGTGGGCCGGTAGTCGATGATGCTGGTGCCCGCGGAAGGCACGTAGGCGCCGCTCGCGACCGCGGCATGGAAGGCGGCGTCCAGCTCGCTGAAGACGAGCTTGAGCTCGGCGCTGAAGGGACCGGTCTGCGCGCCGGCGCTGCCGTAGGCGTAGCGCTGGCTGCCGACCTGGACCGCCTCCTTGCTCAACATGCCGTAAAGGCCCATCTGCACCTGCAGCTGCGGGTGCGTGCCCGACTGGTACAGGTAGGTGCCGGGTGCGACGTCGTTGAAGGTGTAGGTCCGCCACTGCGAAGACGCGGTGCCGTTGGGTGTCTCGTGCACCAGCGAGCGCAGGCGGCAGGCGCGCTGCTCGGCCAGCGTGCCGCTGGCGGGCGTGCAGACCGTGCCGCTGGCGTCGGGGGCGGTGGCGAACACCGGGTCCGAGCCGTTGACCAGGCCGTGCACGACGATCGAGGTCAGCTGCCCCGCCGGCAGGCCGTTGATGAGCGTGATCGTGAGCGTGGTGTCGCCGGGCGGCACCACCAGCGCCTGGCCGGGCGAGAAGAAGGTGTTGGTCGCCGGCGTCTGGTTCGCCAGGTTGTTGACCTGGTTCGCCGTCGGGTTCGGCACCGAGATGCGGTAGCCCCACATGCGGACCACCGTCCCGTCGGGCAGCGTCTCGTCGAACGCGGTCGCCTTCATCGCGTAGCTCACCGCGTGCGCCGGGGCCGCGGCCAGCAGCGCCGCCCCTGCCAGCGCGAACAGCCCGGCGCGGATGGACTTGATGGTTTTCATGATGCGCACCCTTCCAGCCCTCAGTCGTTGATCTGCACGTGCCAGGGCTCGATCAGCAGCATCGTCATCAACCCGCCGGGGAAGATGCCGTAGTTGATGATCTCGCGCTCGTTGTGGCTGTGGAACATGTGCCAGTAGCCGCCGCTCGTGTTCGCGAGGCCGGCGCCCACCGGGCGCTGGCCCAGCGTGCCCAGGAAGGGGCTGCCGCTGTACATCTCGCCGTAGGTCAGCTCGAGCGCGGCCGGAATGCGCGTCGGCAGCGGCTTGTAGAGGTCGCTCCAGTGCTGCGTGGACGTGAGCACGCCGGGCGCCAGTTGAACGCCATTGGCATCGAACTTGCCGAAGGGACAGTTGGTCTCGCTGACCGGCTGGCCGGCGTCGCAGGTGGCCCCCGAGACGTCCCACCCCAGGCCCTTGCCGGTCCAGCTCCAGATCGCGTCCACGGTCTGGCCGGGCACCATGCGCAGCGTGAAGTCGGACGCCGCCAGGTCGGGGCCGGCAGCGGCCGAGCTGGCGAGCATGCGGCCGTCGCGCGCGATCGTGATGCTGTGGTTGCCGTGGTGGTGCATCGGGTGCAGGTCGCGCCCGGCGTTGATCACCCGCATCAGCAGCCTTTCGCCCGGATGCACGCGTGCAAGCGCGTTGTACGGCTGCGAGGGCAGGGTCGCGTCGCCGGCGCCCGCCAGCGTGTCGGGCGCGGTGCGGCCGTTGATGAACCAGTACTGCGGCTGGTACGGCCCGAGCGCGGCGCCGTCGGGCACCCAGCCCTGCGGCAGGCCGTTCGCCGCCGCGCCGCGCGCCGCCGCGACCTGCGCCTCGACCGCCTGGCGGCGCGCGGGGTCGGCTTCGCTCACCATGTACAGGTGCTCGCGTTCGAACGCGGTCGCCGCGTGGCCGTAGGCCTGGCCCGGCGCGCCGCGCGGCCGCACGACGATCGCGCCCACCAGGCCCATGTCCTGCTGCACGTCGGCGTGGGTGCCCGACTGGTAGAGGTAGGTGCCAGGTTCGGCGGCCACGAAGCTGTAGGTCACCGTCGAGTACACGGCGGTGGAGCCGTTCCACGACGGCGGCAGCGCTTCGCGCGTCATCTTCACCCCCGCCGCCCCGGAGGGCTGGCTGCCGCCGCCCGCGACCTCCACCTGCGACTGGCCGGGGAAGATGACCGAGGTCTGCGTCGGCAGCCGGTTCGTCAGCGCCACCACGACGCAGCTGCCCTGCTCGACGATCAGCGTCGGCCCCGGGTACTGCATCACCTTGCCGGCCTCGGCGTAGCCCCAGGCGTACAGGCTGTTGCCGTCGGCGGTGCTGATCCGGCCTTCGCGTGCCTCGAGGTTGAAGCGCACGCCCGGGACGGTGGTCGATCCGACGGTGCAGTTGGCGGGCACGCCGCCGATGCCCGGCACCGCGGCGAGAGCCGGCGCCGCCAGGCCCCAGGCGGCCAGGAGGGCGGCGCCGAGGGGCCGGCGGAGGTTGGGGTGGGTCATGCGCAATCTCCCGTGCATGTGTTGGCGCCGCGTGCGTTCAGGGCGCCGCGACGACGATGTGCGTCATCATTCCGCCGCGGTCCTCGCCGCCATTGCTGAGGTACTGCAGGTTGGTCGTGTAGAGCGTGTAGGTGCCCGCGGGCACGCGGTCGGTGTCGACGATCACGTCCACCGTCTCGCCGCCCCCCAGCGTCACCGAGTTCGTGCGGTGCGACCAGTTCTTCGGCGCCACGCCCGGCAGCAGCGCGGCGTCGGGCACCGTGCGGCTGGCGCCCTGGCCGACGACGCGGAAGTCGAGCCCGAGCGCGGTGACGGTGAAGTAGTCGATCACCGAGAGGTTCGACAGCCTCAGCAGCAGCCGCTGGCCCTGCTGCACGCGCACCAGCGAACCCAGCGGCTGCGAGGATTCCGGCAGCGGGTCGCTGTCGTCCGGCACCGGCGGGTCGAAGCCTGTCGTCGCCGGGTTCACCGTGTCGGGGTAGCCGCGCCCGTTGATGAAGGCGTGCGTGCTGTGCAGGCCCTCGAAGGGCAGCGGCTGCACCGCCTCGTGCAGGGCATGGAAGTCCTGGTCGAACGAGCCGAGCTGCAGCGCCGCCTCGACGTCGTAGCCGGTCGAGCCGTCGCCGTCGTTGTAGGCGAAGCGCGACGCGCTGCGCGGCTGCAGCGGCCCCAGCACGTCGGCCTGCGCGCCGGCCAGCGCGGCCGCCGGGAAGGTGTAGGCGCTGCCGTCCTGGCGCGGCCGCACGTACAGGTTGCCGAGCATGCCCATCTGCATGTGCTCGGTGCTCTCGACGTGGCAGTGGTAGACGTAGGTGCCGGGGTCGTTGTTCTTGTAGTAGTAGGTGAAGGTCGAGCCCATGTTGACGGTGGCCGAGCCTTCGGGCACGCCGTCGTACACCGGTGCCGCCTGGCGGAAGCCGTGGAAGTGCACCGAGTGCGGGTCGAACAGGTCGGGCCGGTGCGCCATGCCGACGTTGGTGAGCGCGAGGTAGGCCTCCTGCCCTTCGCGGAACACGATCGTCGGCGCCGGCGACTTGGCGTTGAACACGCCGCGCTGCATCACGTTGGCCGGATCGGCGTCGGCGATCGAGAAGCCGAAGATGTAGCTCCGCTCGCCGGTCGGGTACTGCACCCAGCCGTCGCCGGCGGCGAGGTGGGCGCAGATCCTGGGTGCAGCGCTCTCCTGCAGGCCGGTGCCGTCGGCGTTCACGCCCACCACCGTCGCGTCGGGCGGGCAGTAGGGGTAGACGCCGGCCTGGGCCGCGGCGGCGGCGGCCAGCAGCGCCGCCGCGACGGCGGCCTGGCGGATGCGGAACGGGGTGCGATTCATGGCGGTTTCTCCCGGGTCGCTCAGCGTTTCTGGGCCGTCTTCGGTGCGCCTGCCTGTGCCGTGCGGCGCGGGGCGGCCGCCGGCACGACCGGCGCGGTGGCGGTCTGGTAGGCGCCGACCGTCCAGGTGCCGGTGCGCGCCACGCCGTTGCGGTCGTTGGCGAGCCAGGGCGAGAGGCCGCCCTCGTTGCCGCCGGCGGCGCCGGCGACGCTGGTCAGCTGGTACTTGCCCCAGGGCGTGCCGCCGGCGGTCAGCGGCGTCAGCGGTCCGTAGCGCAGGTCGATGAAGTTGCCGCCCTCGTCGAACGCGGCGGCCACGGCCAGGTTCTTGGTCGCGGTCTCCGGACCCAGCACGATGGCGTCGCGCGGGCCGTTGAAGTACTGCGCCGCGAACGGCTGGCCGCCACCGAGCACGTTGCGCCAGCCCGCCTGCCAGCCGGCCAGCAGCGCCGGGGCCGCACCGCCCGCGCCGACGATGCCGATGTCGTCGTAGACCGGGGTCGCCGCCGACGGCAGCAGCCCGTAGCAGGCGTTGGTGCCGGCATTGACCTGGCACTGCGGGCTGGCCGGGTCGTTGTTGACGAAGTCGAAGCCGAAGTAGAACTGCCGGTTCTCGCCCACCAGGTTGTTCGCCAGCAGCGCATTCGAGTACTGCGATGCCAGCGTGCGGCCGTCGGCGGTGACCACGCCGCCGCCGATGCGGGCCGCGAGCGCGGCGCCGGTGGCGTACGACGCGATGCCGGCGCCGGGCTGCGGGGTCGACTGCGAAAGCCCGTTGGCCAGGCCCTGCACCAGGCTGGTGTCGAAGGTGCGCGCCGCCACCGCCACGCTGTCGTTGCGGGCGATCGTGTTGTTGACGATGCGCACGTTGGGCGAGTCGACGAGCGCGATGCCGCCGCCGGCCACCGCCGCCACGTTGTTGACGATGACGTTGTTGAAGACGTCGACGCGGTACGGCTCGCGCTGGCCGATCTCGTTGCCGTTGACGCCGGCGAGGTGGATCGCACCGCCGTCGCCCGCCGCCGCCAGGTTGCCCTGGAAGGTGTTGGAGACGATGGTCACGTTGCCGGTGCCGGTGGACAGGCCGTCGGTGCCCCCGGCCGCCGCCGCCAGCGACTGCTCGCCGATGATGGCGATGGCGCCGCCCTGCACGCTGGTGCCCTGGTAGAACGACTGGTTCCAGAGGAACTGGTTGTTCTCGATCAGGCCGTCGTGGCTGACGCCCAGGTGCGTGAGACCGCCGCCGTTGCCGGTGGAGTAGTTGCCGCAGACGAAGTTCTGGCTGACCTTGTAGCGATCGCTGCCGTAGAACAGGCCGATGCCGCCGCCGCCGCCGCCCACCTCGCCGGCGGTGTCGCCGTTCTGGGTGATCTCGTTGTGGTGGATCGAGACGTCGGTGTTGCGGCTGCTCACCGGCAGCGGCGCGCCCAGGTCGACGAAGGCCACCAGGTCGGGGTTGCCGATGCGGATGCCGCCCGAGCGGATGCCCTGGTTGCCGGTGATGCGGTTGTTCGAGATCTCCAGCCGCTCGGCGTAGCCGTTGACGTTGATCCCGCCGCCGATGTCGGCGCCGGCGACCGTGAAGCCGTCGATCTGCAGCGGCGCGGCCTTGTTCGAGTCGCTGCGGTCCATCACGAAGAAGCCCGGGGCCTCCTCGTCGCCGAAGAGCAGCGGCGCGTTGTCGGCCATGTCGCCGTCCAGGCAGGCCTGGTACGAGGTGGGCACGGTCTGGCCCGGCAGCAGGTAGGGCGAGGCGCCGCCGGCCACCGAAGGCCAGACGATGTCGCACACCTTCTTGCGCCACGCGGCCAGCTTCTCGGTCGGCTGGGCGAGCGGGTTGACGAGCGTGCCGCCGGCACCGAAGCCCTGCACGCGCACGCGCCTGGCCAGCACCACCTGCTCTTCATAGGTGCCCGGGGCCACGGTGACGAGGCCGCCTTCGGGCGCCGCGTCCACCGCCGCCTGGATGCTCATGCCGGCCGTGACCACGCTCGGCGCGCCGCCGCCCACGTGCACGGTCACGCCGCGCGGGGTCGTGAGGCCGCTGTCGCCGCGCGTGACCAGCAGTTCACCGCCGGTCGAGGCCGCGGGCACGGTGACGACGATCTCGCCGGCGTTCCAGCTCACCACGGTGGCCGCCTGGCCGCCGATCGTGACGCTGCCGGTGGCGGCGCCGAAGCCGAAGTCGCGCGTCACCAGCTTGGGCACGCCCGAGCCGGGGTCGTCCTGGTTGTACAGCGGGTTCAGCACCTCGGTGGCGCCGAGCGACCGGATCGTCAGCGTCTGGCCGCCGGCGGCCACCCAGGGGCCCTGGTTGGCGGCGTTGGTGACGCTGTGGATCTGCGGCGTCGCGGCCTGCTGCTCGCAGTCCAGCGCGTACTGCTGCGGGCCGGCGAAGGCGGCGATCGGCAGCACCGGCGTGTCGAGGTAGGTCGTCTTGCCGGGCAGGTACTGGAAGTTGTAGCAGAACTGCGTGTAGCTCTTGTTGAAGTGCGGGTCCAGCGTCTTCGCGCCCGTCACCGGGTCCACCATGTACGGCGAATTCAGGCAGGCCTGGATCATGTTCGGCGAGACGCCGGACGGGATCGGCACGTTGTAGGTGAAGGTCGACGGGACCAGCGCGTTGTAGGTGCCGTAGCGGTCGGAGTAGACGCGCGAGAACTCGCGCCCCGCCATGTCGCGCAGCGAGATCGGCATGAACGGCGGCGCGTACTTCTCGCCGAACGCCGGCGCGTGCGGGTCGAACTCGTTGGCCGTGTCGTCGAGGATCATGCCGACGATGTGGCCCGCCACCGGCACGGTGGTGAAGAGGTTGAAGTCGGCCGCCGCGTTCTGCTGGTCGAGCAGCGTGACCGCGCGCATGTCGCAATAGGGGCGCGGCTTGCCGGGCCGGTCGCGGTACTCGGCCGGGATCGCCACGCCGGGGAACAGCGCCAGCTCGGCCGGCACCGGGTAGGGACGCGTGCCCACGCATTCGGGCGGCAACCCCAGCGAGGCGACCGCGTAGTAGTCGCCGAAGTCGACGTTCTTGTCCTCTTCCTTCTGGATCTCGTAGCCCGCCGGCGGCACCACCTTGACGATGTAGTTGCCGGCCGGCAGCGCCTGCGCGTTGCCGCTGCCCACGCCGCCCGGCTCGTAGGTGGTGAAGGCATAACCCCCGTCGAACACCGCCGGCCGCACCTGGTTGAAGTTGCGCAGGCCGTCGTAGCAGTCGGTCGCGATGCCGTTGATGACGAAGGGTTCGCCCTGGCAGCCTTCGGGGTTGGCGTCGTCCCAGCTGTCGGTGCTGACCACCGCCACCGGGTTCGGCTGCGCCGGGTTGACACGGCGCGGGTCGGCCGGGTCGGCGAGGTACAGCTCCACCGTCACGCCGGGAATGCCGGGCTCGTTGTTCTCCGCCACCGCGAAGCGCGGGTCGGACTCGGCGCGCGTCGACGCGTAGTGCACGATGCCCGAGATGCCGCCGTTCTCACCCACGGCGTAGGGCTTCTTGCCCCAGTCGATGCGGTTGGTCAGGCCGAGGAAGCTCTGCACGCCCTGCAGCAGCACCGGACCGGTCTCGCTGCGCGACAGGTTGTTGCCGGTGTTCGGGTTCACTTCCGACTGCGGCTGCGGCGTCGTGACGCCGCCGCTGGGCATGACCCAGCCGTTGTCGGCCGCGATCGGCCCGCCGTTGTCGATGACGGCGGTCATCCCGGTGGCCTTGAAGCGCGCGAAGTCGACCTCGGCGACCATCCAGTTGAAGAACGGGAAGACCTCCGGGAACTCGTAGGCGCCGGCGTCGTCGGTGGCCGCGGTCTGGTAGATCGAGCCGTCGCGGAAGCGGATGTTCAGCGCCTGGCCGGCCACGCCGACCGCGCCGTCGGCGCAGAAGCCGGTCTCGCCCGGGTCCTGGCAGACCTTGCCTTCCATGTGGCCGAACCAGTTGAAGACCGGCACGTCGTGGAGTTCGACGTTGCCGCTGGCGTCGGTCACGAAGTCGTAGCTCGCGAACACGTTGTCCAGCGGCTCGTCCCAGACGGCCAGCTGGTAGCGCGTGTTCGGCTTGGTGCCGCTGATCGTGAAGCTGCCGTCGGCGTTGCAGGGGCCGGCCCAGACGCCGATCCCGCCGCCGACCGCGAGCGAGCTCGACTCGTTGAGGCCGATGCGGCACTGCGTGACCGGCGCACCGTTGTAGAAGGCGAAGCTCGGCGGCCGGCTCATGTGGATGTTGACGACGCGGCCGTTGACCGTGCCCGGGCCCGAAAGCGCCGTGGCGTCCTTGCCCATCGCCGCGAAGCCCTTGGCCACGTGGTGACCCGGAGGCCCGAACTCCTTGAAGTAGGCCGGCTCGTTGGCCTTCACCCACGCGTCGTCGCCCGCGGTGCCCTCGATCGTCGAGGTCAGCAGCCAGGTGTTGCTCTCCGGCCAGGGGGTGAGCGGCGGCTCGCCGTTCGGTCCCGGGTAGTAGCCCGGGCATTGCTCCTGCGACGGCTTCACCTGCGGCTGGAACGGGAAGATCGTGTACTTGCCGGGTGCCAGGTTGCGGATGCGCAGCACGCCGTTGCGATCCGTCTTCAGGATCATGCCGCCCAGCACCGGGTTGTTCAGGTCGCCGCCCGGGTAGTCGGTGCCCAGCGGGTTGCCGTAGACGTCGGTCGAGATGCGGCCGCCCGACGCGCCGTAGGTGCCGCCGGCGTCGTAGAGGTGCACCTCGAAGCCGCAGAGGCCGTACTCCTGCGAGCCGATGGCGTCGGCCTGGTTGTTGATCGGGCTGCTGTCGTGGTAGAGCAGCACCGAGATCTGCGCCGTCTTCAGCGGCAGCGCGTCGACCACCGCGGTCAGCGTGCCGGGGAAGCTGCCGTTGACCGGCCGCACCGGCACGCCGGACATGGAGTAAAGGCCGTTGCCTGCGCCATCGGCCTCGGGCAGCACGGACAGGAAGTAGCGCCGGGCCGGGTCGAGCGTGACGGCCGCGGTGAGGTCGATCGACCCGCCGCTCGAACGGCCCGAGGCCACCACCGGCATGTGGCTGCGGTGGAAACGCAGCGACAGCGTGTCGTTGGGCAGCGGCGCCTGCGGCGTGCCGGTGAGCCCCGGCACGACGTCGAACGTGCGGTCCTCCTCCAGCACCCAGCGCACCGGCGTCGACACCGGGTTGCCGGCGCCGTCCTTCACGCTCACCGTCAGGGCGTGGGCCGAGAGCCCGACCACCGATGCCGCCAGAATGGCGGCCGCTGCGGCGATCTTGCGCTTCGCGTGGTGACGCTTCCTCATCTGTGTGCTCCCGAGTGCGACGCCTGCGGTCACGGCGGCCGGCGTTCAGGCCGGCACTGCAGGTGAAGGCAGTCTCTCGAAGCACGGGCGCGGCGTCGCACCGGAAATGCCTCAGCGCGACTGGGGACCTTTCCCCATGGCGCGGCAGGCGCCATGGGACAGTCCCCCCAAAGCTAAGACAGCGCCCAGGGCGCGCCGAAGGGCCCCCTCAGGCCGGGGGGCCGGATGGCGTGCGGCAGAAGAGCCTCAGTCGAACTTCAGCTTCGCGGCGACGCTGGCATGGTCGCTCGGCCACAGCCCCGGGTTCACCGGTGGCCGCACCTTGTCGCCCTGGCGGTCGCCCAGCAGCCGCATGTCGACGACGCGCGCCGGCGGCGTGAGCGAGAAGATGAGGTCGATGCGCTCGTAGTACGCAGGCCAGCGGTTGTCCAGCCTCTCGGCCTGGCAGCAGGTGTAGCCGCTGCCGTCGATCGGCCGCATCAGCCAGGCGTCGCTGAAGCCGCCGCCGGCGAAGACCTGGTACGGCGTCGGCGCCAGCGGGTACGGCGGCGACGGGATGGCATCGGCCGGGTCGGAGTTGAAGTCGCCGGTGACGATGACCCGGCGCACCCCGTCCCAGGTGTTGAGCGCCATCGTCGCCAGTTCGACGGCCTGGCCCACCTGCAGCAGCCGCGTCTCGGGCAGGTTGGGCGCCAGCAGGCGCTGTTCCAGGTGCGTGTTGTAGACGCGGTAGGGCACGCCCTGCACCGTGAGGTCGGCCGCCAGGAAACCACGCTCGATCGCCAGCTTGCCCATCGGCGTGTCGAACGGCGGCGGCGCCGTGAGGTAGTTGCAGCCCTGGTCCGACGGGCGGCAGGCCGCGAGCTTCGAGAAGTCCACCGGCATCGCGTCGCTGTCGGTGCGCGCCAGGATCGCGTCGCGGTCAATCACCGTCACCAGCGCGGGCACGCCGTTGACGACGAAGGGCAGGTTGCCGACCGACAGGTTGGTCACGCGGCCGACGACGCGATAGTGGCCCTTCAGCGCCGCTTCGGTGTCGGCCAGGTGGTCGGTGAACGCGCGCCGCACCGACGGGTCGTGGCAGCCGCGACCCGGGATTTCGGGCACGCCGGGGTAGGGATCGCAGCGGAATTCGTGGACCTCCTGCAAACCGACGACGTCGGGGTGGCGGTGCGCGATGAGCGCGGCCAGCGCCTCGGCGCGTTCGCCGGGCCGGGTGGCGGCGATGGCCTGCAGGGCCGCCAGCACGGCCGCCGAGAAGGCGTCGGGGTCGAAGGGCGATGCCGTGGCCGCGCCCAGCACGGGCGCCAGGTCGGTGCCCAGGTACTGGTTCTGGGTCATGACGTCGATCTCGGCCGCCTGTGCCAGGCCCGCTGCGCAGAGCAGGGCGACGGCGCAATGGCGGAGGATGGGCAGGCGGTTCATGAGTGGCTCCTCGCTCCCCGCGCGCGGCAGGCCGGAAGCCGACCCGGTGGCGCGCGCCGGACGAGGGCCAGTGTGAGTCGCCTGCGACCGCCGCCCATTGCGTACACGCAAGCCGCCGGAGCACCGCGGTGGCGCCCGGGGGGAGGCGGCGGCAGCGCCGGCCGGACTGCTTCAGAGCGCCGCGAAGGCCAGGCCCTCGGTGTCGGCCACCAGCATCGAATGGAACTGCAGGTGGGTGGCGGCATACGAAGGGCGCGACTTCATCGTCGCCAGCCAGCGCTGCAGGTTCGGCCAGCGCGCGAAGTCCAGCCGCACCGCTTCGCCCACGCTGACGATGCCGAAGCCCACGTAGTCGGCCAGCGTGATGGCGTCGCCGCACAGGTAGCGCCGGCGCGGACCCAGCCACTGCTCGTCCAGCACGGTGAGCCAGCGGCGCAGGCGCGGGCGCGTGTCCTCCAGCAGCGCCGCCAGCGCCGCCGGGCGGCGCGGCGCCGTGCCGGGCAGCAGCTGCGGGTAGGCGAAGCCGTGGCAGAGGTCGCGCATGAGCCGCGCACCCAGCCAGTCCATGCACTCGTTGACGCGCGCGCGCGCCGCCAGGCCCTGCGGGTAGGCCGGCGAGCCGGACTTCTCGGCCAGGTACTTCAGGATCGCCGGGCCCTCGGCCAGCAGCAGCTCGCCGTCTTCCAGCAACGGCACGCTCTGGCGCGGGTTGAGCGCGGTGAAGGCCGGCTCGCGGTGTTCGCCGGCGAACAGGTCGACCAGCTGCCATTCGAGCGCGATGCCGGCATCGGCGGCGAACATCATGATCGGCCGGCAGCCGGTGGAGACGGGGTGGTAGTGCAGTTTCATGGCGGGTTCGCTCGCTTCGGTGGTGTGGCTTCACTGTAGGCAGCGCCCGCCGCGGCGCCATCGGCCGAAGGAGCCATGGCCGGCGGCGGCGGCGGGCCAATGCGGCCAGAATGCGGGCCTCCAGCCACCCCGAACGGAACGGGACATGTCGCCTTCGCTCACCGACTTCCCCATCACGCGCAAGTGGCCGCCGCGCCACCCGCAGCGGCTGCAGCTGTATTCGCTGCCCACGCCCAACGGCGTGAAGGTGTCGATCGCACTGGAGGAGACCGGCCTGCCGTACGAGGCGCACCGCGTCGAGTTCGAGCACGACGACCAGCTCTCGCCCGAATTCCTGTCGCTGAACCCGAACAACAAGATCCCCGCCATCATCGACCCCGACGGCCCGGGCGGTCGGCCCCTGGCGCTGTGGGAGTCGGGCGCGATCCTCATCTACCTGGCGGCCAAGACCGGCCGCCTGATGCCGCAGGACCTGGCGCTGCGCTACGAGACGCTGCAGTGGCTGATGTTCCAGATGGGCGGCGTCGGGCCCATGTTCGGCCAGGTGGGTTTCTTCCACAAGTTCGCCGGCCGCGACTACGAGGACAAGCGCCCGCGCGACCGCTACGTGGCCGAGACCAAGCGCCTGCTGCGCGTGCTGGACCAGCGACTGCAGGGCCGCGAATGGGTGATGGGCGACGAATACAGCATCGCCGACATCGCCATCTTCCCCTGGGTGCGCAACCTGGTGGGCTTCTACGGCGCGGGCGACCTGGTGGGCTTTGCCGACTTCGCCAACGTGCAGCGCGCGCTCGACGCCTTCGTCGCGCGGCCGGCGGTGCAGCGCGGGCTGCTGGTGCCGGCGAAGGCCTGACCGCGCGGTTTCAGTGCGGCTGGACCTGCTGGCCCTTCGCCGGCTCGTCCAGCCCCGCCAGCTGCGAATGACGGATGCGCGTGGCGGCCAGCGCACCGGCCGATTCCAGGATCGGGTAGGCGATGGAGCAGATGTGCGAGTTGATGCGCTTCAGCTCGCTGATCAGGTCCAGGTGCAGCGAGCTGGTCTCGATGCTCTGCGCGGTGTTGTCCTGCAGGCGGGCGATGTGGTTGGCCGCGTACTCGTGCTCCAGGTCGCGGAAGCGCGCCTTCTCCTCCAGCAGCTTCTGCGCGTCGCGCACGTGGCCGTCGAGGAAGACGCTCATGCCCAGGCGCAGGTTGGCCAGCAGGCGCTCGTGCAGGTGGCAGATCTCGGCCATGCCGGCTTCGGAGAAGCTGCGCGCCTTGCGGATCTTCTTGTCCTCGATGTCCTGTACCACGCGTTCGATGATGTCGCCGATCTGCTCCATGTTGATCGTGAAGCTCACGATGTCGGTCCAGCGCCGGCCTTCGCGTTCGGAGAGCGCCTCGCGCGAGATCTGCGTCAGGTAGAACTTGATCGCCGAATACAGCTCGTCGACGGTGTCGTCCATCTGGCGGATGCGATCGGCCAGCGCCAGGTCGTTGTTGCGCATCACCGGCAGGATGCCGCGCAGCATGGTCTCCACCACGTCGGCCTGGTGCAGCGCCTCGCGCGCCGCGCAGCTGATGGCCAGCGAAGGCGTGGCCAGCGCCACCGGGTCCAGGTGACGCGGGCGGTCGCTGGGTGCCGGGGGCGGCGGCGGCAGCAGCCTTTCGACGAAGCGGCCCACGAAGCCGGTGAGGCCGATGAAGAGCAGCGCGATGGCGATGTTGAAGCCCAGGTGGAACAGCACCACCTGCTGCGGCACGCTGGGCACGTGGTCCTGCAGCAGCACGTGGGCTTCGGGCAGGAAGGGGATGGCCAGCATCGCGCCCACCGCCTTGAAGACGAAATTGCCCATCGGCAGCCGCCGCACCTCGGCCGGCGAACCGCTGGTGGCCAGCAGCGCCAGCAGCCCGCTGCCCACGTTGGCGCCCAGCACCAGGCCCAGCGCCACGCCGGTGGGCACCATGGCCTGCGAAGCCAGCGTGGCCGTCAGCAGCACGATGGCGAGGCTGGAATACGACAGCACCGTGAGCAGCGCGCCGACCACGATGTCCAGCAGCGTCTCGTTGGGCAGCGCCACCAGCAGGGCACGCACGGCGGGCGATTCGGTCAGCGGCCGGGTGGCCCCCACGATGAGCTGCAGCGCCAGCGTGATGAGCCCCAGCCCGATGAGCACGCGGCCGATGCGCCCCACCTGCGTGTTCTGGCGCGGGATGAACAGCGCCACGCCACTGAAGATGAGCAGCGGCGACAGCCACGAAAGGTCGAACGAGAACACCACCGCCATCAGCGCGGTGCCGACGTCGGCCCCCAGCATGGCGGCCAGCGCGGCGGCGCTGTCCACCAGGCCCTTGCCGACGAAGCTGGCGACGATCAGGCAGGTGGCGGTGCTGGACTGCACCAGGCTGGTGACCCCCAGGCCCGCCGCGGCGGCCGCGAAGCGGTTGCCGAAGCTGGACTGCAGCACGCCGCGCAGGTTCTCGCCGAACACGCGCAGCATGCCGGTGCGCACGATGTGCGTGCCCCAGACGAGCAGGGCGATGGCCGCCAGGAGGTTGAGAAGATGGATCACTTGATCCGGGCCATCTTAAGGCGCTGCCTTACCAGGGCAGTGAGTAGGTCTTCACGTTCGTGAAGGCCTTGCAGCACTCCTGCACCCCTTCCTTGACCCCGGTGCCGGAGTCCTTGATGCCGCCGAAGGGCGTGACCTCGAGCCGGTAGCCGGGCACTTCCCAGACGTTGACCGAGCCCACGTTCAGCTCGCGCACGAAGCGCATGATGTCGTCCAGCCGGTTCGTGCAGACACCGGACGACAGGCCGTAGGCGGTGCTGTTCACCTGCCGGATGGCGTCGTCCACGTCCTTGAAGGTGATGACCGGCGACACCGGGCCGAAGGTCTCTTCGCGCACCACTTCCATCTCGCCGCGCACGCGGTCCAGCACGGTGGGCGAGTACGAAGCGCCGTCGCGCCGGTTGCCGTGCAGCAGGCGCGCGCCCTGCGCCACCGCGTCGTTGACGCGGCGTTCGAACAGGCTGGCGGCCGTGGCGTCGATCACGGTGCCCATGTCCACTTTCGGGTCCAGCGGGTCGCCCCAGGTCCAGGCCTTGGTGCGTTCCAGCAGTGCCTGCGTGAAGGGCTCGGCGACGCGCTCGTGCACGAAGATGCGCTTCACCGCCGTGCAGCGCTGGCCCGAGTTCTTGTACGAGCCGGCGGCCGCCAGGTCGGCCGCCTTGCCGATGTCGGCGTCGTCCATCACCACCAGCGGGTCGTTGCCGCCCAGTTCCAGGATCTGCCGCTTGTAGACCGCCTTGGCGGCGATGTACTTGCCGATGGCCACGCCACCGGTGAAGGTGACGACGTCGACGTCCGGGTGGGTCAGCATCTCGTCGGCGATCTCGCGCGGGTCGCCCGTGATCACCGAGAGCATCGGCGGCGGCAGCCCCGCTTCGTACAGCACGTCGGCCAGCGCCAGCGCCGCCAGCGGCGTCTTCTCGGTGGGCTTCAGCACCATGCGGTTGTTGGTGGCCACCGAAGGCGCCACCTTGTGGATCACCTGGTTCAGCGGGTGGTTGAAGGGCGTGATGGCGGAGATCAGGCCCATCATCGGTTCGCGCATCGTGTGCACGCGCCGGCTCTTGCCGTGGTGCGTGAGGTCGCACGCGAAGCTCTGGCCGTCGTCCACCAGCGCCTGCTGGGCGGCGAACAGCAGCACGTCGGACGCGCGGCCCACCTCGTAGAGCGTGTCCTTGATGCACAGGCCCGATTCGAGCGTGATCAGGCGCGCCAGTTCGTCGCGCCGGGCGGCGATGAGGTCGCCCGCCTTCATCAGGATCCGGTAGCGCTCGTGGCGCGTGAGCACGGGCTTGTAGGCACGCGCGATCTTGAAGGCGCGCCGCACGTCGTCCACCGTGGCCTTGGGCACGGTGGCCACGACTTCGCCGGTCCACGGGTAGCGGATCTCGATCACGCGGTCGGTGTGCACCGGGTCGCCGGCGATGCGCATCGCCTCGCGGCGCGGGGTGTCGACGACGGAAGCGCGGGTGATCATGGGGTTCTCCTCGGGATTCAGGACTCTTCGGCCAGGCAGGCGTCCAGGATGTCGAGCGCGGCGTGCATCTGCTCGGCCGTGGTGATGAGGGGCGGTGTGAGCGTGAGCACGTTGCCCATGGTGGTCTTGAACGAGAGCCCGCGCGACAGCGCGCGGTACAGCACGCGTTCGGCCGCCGCGCGCGCCGGGCGCTTGCCGGCGCGTTCTTCGACCAGTTCCAGTCCCAGCAGCAGGCCGCGGCCGCGCACGTCGCCCACCAACGCGTGGCGGCGCTTCATCTCTTGCAGGCGCTCCAGCGCCAGGGCGCCCACGCGGGCGGCGTTCCCGACCAGGCCTTCGCGCTCGATCACCGCCAGCGTGGCCAGCGCGGCGGCGGCGCTGACCGGGTTCTTCTCGTGCGTGTAGTGGCCCAGCGCGTACTCGCCCGCCACGTTGAGGTCGGTGCGCGCGATGCAGGCGGCCAGCGGCAGCACGCCGCCGCCCAGCGCCTTGCCCAGCACCACGATGTCGGGCTTCACGCCGTCGTGCTCGGCGGCGAAGAAGCGGCCGGTCTTGCCCAGGCCGGTGGGGATCTCGTCGAAGATGAGCAGCGTGCCGTGCGCACGGCAGGCCTCCTGCACCGCCTGCCAGTACCCGGGCGGCGGCACGTAGGGCACGGCGCGCGCCGGCTCGGCGACGACGGCGGCGACGTCGCCTTCGCGTTCCAGCACGTAGCGCACCATGGCCGCGCAGGCCAGGCGGCAGCGTTCCACATCGGGCTGGCCTTCGGCGTCCACCGGGTGGCCGTAGGCGCAGCGGTAGCAGCCGAAGGGCGCCACGTGTTCGCTGCCGGGCAGCAGGGGCCCGAGCCTGCCGCCGCGGAACAGCGACTCGCCGCCCAAGCTGCTGGCGCCGAAGCCGGCGCCGTGGAACGAATCCCAGAAGCTCAGCGTCTTGAAGCGGCCGGTGGCGGCGCGCGCCAGCTTGAGGGCCACTTCGACCGCGTCGCTGCCGCCGGTGGTGAAGAGCAGGCGGCCGCTCTGGCCGGTGAGCTGGCGGAAACGCTCGCTCAGCTGTTCGGCCAGTTCCACCGACCGCAAGGGCGCGAAGCGACGCGGCGCGAACGACAGTTCGTCCAGTTGCCGCTTCACCGCCGCCAGCACTTCCGGGTGGCCATGCCCCAGGTGGTGCACGTTGTTGCCGTGGAAGTCCATGTAGCGGCGGCCCGCCAGGTCCTCGATCCACAGCCCTTCGGCGCGCGCGATGGGCGCCAGGCAGGGCGTGGACACGCTCTGGTGCAGGAAGACCGCGGCGTCGCGCGCCAGCAGCGCGCGGCCGGCGTCGTCCAGGTGCGTGTTCTGCCAGGCGGCACGCTCGGGCGTGCCGTTGACGTCGCCTTCGCTCTGCGAGGGCTTCATCGCGGGCTCACAAGGTCCCGTTGATGGCGTAGTCGAAGATCTGCCAGCTCTTGAGCGGCTCGCTGGCGGCCTTCATGCGGTACGGCGCGTTGAGTGGCCGGTTGACGATGAAGGGCACCTTCGCTTCCGAGACGCCGCCGTGGGTGCGCAGCCGGTGGCCCTTCAGGCCCGACAGGTCGTGGTTGGCGGCCGAGCCGCCGATGCAGACGTCGTGGCGCGCCACCACCGCGACGTCGGCCTCGCGGTCGGCCGGCATCTCGAACATGCGGCAGGCGGTTTCCTTGTCGAGCGCCATCTCGATGCCGTCGATGCCGGCGATGTGGTCGATGATCTGGCGCGCGGTCACCTGGCCGCGCGTCCACACGCGCACGAAGCCGCCCAGGGCGCCGTGGTGGGCGACGAAGGCGTCGGTGATGGGGCAGATGACCGACACCTGGTCCTTGCCGAACTTCGCGTCCAGCACGTCCTGCAGCCAGATCACGTTCGGCTCGCCGTCGTCGTTGCTCTTGTCGTTCATGCCGTGGTCGGCGGTCAGCGCCAGGGTCACGTCCTCGGCCAGCAGGCGGCCGACGCAGTCGTCGAGCTTGCGGTAGAAGGTGCGCGCGCCCTCTTCTTCGGGCGCCCACTTGTGCTGCACCCAGTCCGTCAGCGAGAGGTACAGCACGTCGGGCCGGCGCTCGCGCAGCAGCTTGATGCCGGCTTCCAGCACCAGCAGCGAGAGCTCCATGGAATACATGCCGGGCTTTTCCATGCCCAGCCATTCGAGCGTGTTCTCGATGCCGTTCTCGGCCAGCGTGCAGCGGTCGGCGTATTCGGAAGAGAACGAGACGTGGCCGCCGGAGACGTCCAGCCCCTTGGCCAGCTGCTTGCGAAGCTTGTCCTTGGCGGTGATGGAGACCACCTTGGCGCCGGCCTCGGCGAACTTCGTGATCAGGCTGTCGCCGCGCAGCAGTTCGGGCCCGGTCATCACCACCGGCTGCCAGGTGGCGGTGTCGAGGTAGAAGTTGCCCGAGATGCCGTGCCGCGCCGTCGGCGTGCCGGTGATGATGGACATGTTGTTCGGGCAGGTGAACGAAGGCATCGAGCCTTCGGCCACCGCCGCGAAGCCTTCGCCCACGCAGCGCGCGATGTTCGGGATGCTGCCGTCGTGCAGGAAACGGCGCAGGTAGGCGGGGTCGCCACCGTCGATGCACACCACGACCACCGGCCGCAGCGGCCAGCGGTAGGCGGTGCCGTTGACAT
The DNA here is from genome assembly GCA_044224175.1 of Rubrivivax sp. GTDB lineage: Bacteria > Pseudomonadota > Gammaproteobacteria > Burkholderiales > Burkholderiaceae_C > Rubrivivax. The sequence goes on from JBGAKY010000041.1 coordinate 45,738, forward strand.
CGACGGCGCTTCGGTTCGTGTTCATGGCGGCGGGGGACTTTCGGGTGCGGGGGTTCAGGGGCGCGTGGCCGCCAGCGCGGCGTGCAGCCTTGTGCGGCTGCCCAGCACGTGTTCGACCAGCAGCTTCTCGGCGCGCTTCTCGTCGCGCGCGGCCACGGCGTCGACGATGGCTTCGTGCTCCCGCGTGGACTGCGGGATGTTCTCCACCCCGCGCGAGAGGGTGGCGCGGCGGTACAGGTCGAGCTGGGTCACCACGCCGCGGTAGTTGGCCAGCAGCGCGTTGTTGCGCGCGGCGCGCGCCAGGATCTCGTGGAACTCGACGTTGAGCGCGAAGTAGTCTTCGGCGCGGCGCGCCTTCTGGCCCTGGTGCATGCGCCGCACCACGCCGCGCAGCTGCTCGATCTCGTCGATGGAAATCCGGCGCGCCGCCAGGCGGCCGATCAGGCCTTCGAGCGCGGCGCGCACCTCGTAGAACTCGTCGGCCTCTTCAAGCGAGACCTGGCGCACGAAGACGCCGCGGTTCTTCTCCACCCGCACCAGGCCGGCCTGGCTGAGCGCGCGGAAGGCTTCGCGCACCGGCCCGCGCGAGACGCCCAGGGCGCTGGCGACGTCCACCTCGTTGAGCTTGGCGCCGGCGGCAATCTCTCCGCTGATGATGCGGCGCTCCAGCTCCTGCTGCGCCAGCGTGGCCAGCGAATGCTCGCGCAGCATCTCGATGGCCTGCGCGGCGGCGGGCATGCGGTGGCTGGACTCGGCAGGCATGGCGGGTTGGCGGGGGGCGGGCGTCGGCATCCTAGGGTGCCGGTTTGAAGATTGTCAACAATCTGCGATCTCCGGGCCAGATCAGGGGCCGTCCTCGAAGCGGACGCCGCGCGTCTGCGCGCGCAGGCGGGGATCGTGCGAACGCACGGTGAGCGCTTGCCCGTGCAGTGCTTCCAGGCAGCGTTCCAGCGTCTCGTCTTCCAGCCGCTGCATCGCTTCGTGGGTGAAGAAGGTGAGGTGCGGCCACAGCATCACGTTGTCCATGCCGAACAGCGGCGACAGCGGGTGCCCCTGGTGCGCCAGCGGCTCGCGGCCGTAGACGTCCAACGCCGCGCCGGCCAGGCGGCCGGCCTGCAGCGCCTGCAGCAGCGCGACCTCGTCGACGATCTCGCCGCGCGAGACGTTCACCAGCACCGCCGTCGGCTTCAGGCGCGCCAGCTCGGCCGCGCCCAGCAGGCCGCGCGTCCCGGCGTTCAGCACGCAGTGGATGCTGACGGCGTCGCACTGCGCCAGCATCGCGCCCAGGTCGTCGTGCCACTGCACGCCCGGCGGCGCGGCAGCGCGGTCGGCGTAGGGGTCGTAGGCCAGCACCTTCATGCGGAAGGCGCCGGCCATGCGCACCACGCTGCGGCCGATGCGGCCCACCCCCACCAGCCCCAGCGTGCGCCCGGCCAGGTCATGCGCCAGCCAGCGTTCCTGGGGCCAGATCCAGCCATCGCGCTGCATCGCGGCCTGGATGGGCTTGAAGCGCTTGAACAGCGCCATCAGCAGCGCGAAGGCACCTTCGGCCACCGTCTCCTCGGCATAGGCCGGCACGTTGACCACCGGCACGCCGTGGGCGCGCGCGGCGTCGATGTCGATGGCGTCGATGCCGACGCCGTACTTCACCACCGCCTTCAGCCGCTTCGCGCCTTCGAACAGGCGCGCCGGGATGCGGGCGTAGCACATCAGCAGCAGGTCGGCGTCGGCCGCCTCGGCGACCAGTTCGTCCTCGGGCGTGCCGTCGGGCAGCAGCACCAGGTCGGCACCCATTTCGCGCAGTCGCGCATCGACGCGGGGCATCTCGAGTTCGCGGTCGGTGCGCACGACCTTGAAGCGTTGCGGCATCGTCACGGTCGGCTCCTCCTCAGCTCAGGCGCAGCGCCACCACGCCGGCCACGATCACCACGGCGCCGGCGATGCGCTGCAGCCCGAAACGCTCACCCAGCACCAGCACCGACAAGGCGGTGGCGAAGAGCACCGAGGTCTCGCGCATCGCCGACACCGCCGCCACCGGGGCGCGCGTCATCGCCCACAGCGCGATGCCGTACGACCCCAGCGACGCCAGCCCGCCCAGCGTGGCGAGCGGCCAGCGCCGGCGCGCGTAAGCCCAGATGCGCTGCCGCGCTTCGGCGCTGCGCCGCGCCACCACCAGCGCCGGGTAGGGGAAGCCATCCAGCACGAACAGCATCACCACATAGGCCAGCGCGGTGCCGCCACCGCGCGTGGCGGCGCGCACGCCCTGGCCGTCGACGAAGGTGTAGGCGGCGATGACGCAGGCGTTCGCCAGCGCGTAGGCGATGGCGCGCCCGTGGTGCAGTGCCTCGCCGGGTCTGGCCAGGCCCACCAGCATGACGCCGCTGGTGATGGCCGTCACGCCCAGCCAGGCTGCCGGGCTGAGCGACTCTCCCAGCACGGCCGAACTTCCCAGCGCCACCAGCATGGGCGCGCTGCCGCGCATGATGGGGTAGGTGGTGCCCAGGTCGCCATGCTGGTAGGCGCCGTTCAGGGTGAGGTAGTAGGCGACGTGGATGACCAGCGAGCCCAGCAGGAAGGGCCAGGCCGCGGCCGGCGGCGGGCCCAGCAGCGCCAGCAGCGGCAACGCCGCCACCGCGCCCAGGAAGTGCACCAGCGCGAGATCCAGTTCCTTGTCGCCGCTGGACTTGACGAGCGCGTTCCAGCTGGCGTGCAGCAGGGCGCCCAGGAGAACGGCGAAGACGACGCTCGTCTCCATTTGCGGCGATTGAAGCGGGTCCGACCAGGATTGTCAACAATCTGCAGATTGAGGTTCCTCCCGTTGACAGCGCCGAGCCGGGGCGAGCACGATCCTTGCGAGTCGCGACCCGGCGCCTTCCAACGGAGAAACCCAACATGCGCAAGTTCAGCCTTCCCCTCGCCGGCCTGGCGATCGCCCTGGCAGCCGCCCCTGCCCTGGCCCAGAAGACCACGCTGCTGGTCTACACCGCGCTGGAGACCGACCAGCTGAAGGCCTACCAGGAAGGCTTCAACAAGGTCGAGCCCAACATCGAGATCAAGTGGGTGCGCGACAGCACCGGCGTCATCACCGCCAAGCTGCTGGCCGAGAAGGCCAACCCGCAGGCCGACGCCGTGATGGGCGTGGCCGCCAGCAGCCTGGCGCTGCTGGACAAGAACGGCATGCTGGAACCGTACAAGCCCATCAACGCCGACGCGCTGATGAGCCAGTACATCGACAAGAAGAAGCCGCCGGCCTGGTTCGGCATGGACGTCTGGGGCGCCACCGTCTGCTTCAACACCGTGGAAGCGCAGAAGAAGGGCCTGCCCAAGCCCGAGTCCTGGAAGGACCTCACCAAGCCGGTCTACAAGGGACAGATCGTGATGCCCAACCCGGCCTCGTCGGGCACCGGCTACTTCGACGTCGTCGCCTGGCTCACGCTGTGGGGCGACAAGAACGGCCAGGGCGACGGCTGGAAGTTCATGGACGGGCTGCACCAGAACATCGCCCAGTACACCCATTCGGGCAGCAAGCCCTGCAACATGGCCGCCAGCGGCGAGTACGTGATGGGCATCTCGTTCGAGTACCGCGCCAACACCAACAAGGCCAAGGGCGCGCCGATCGACCTGGTGTTCCCGAAGGAAGGCCTGGGCTGGGACCTGGAAGCCTTCGGCATCCACAAGGGCACCAAGAACCTGGCGGCCGCCAGGAAGCTGGCCGACTGGGCGTCCAGCAAGGACGCGATGCTGCTGTATGGCAAGAACTTCGCCATCACCGCGCAGCCGGGGGTGGCCGCGCCGCTGGCCAACGTGCCCAAGGACTACGAGGCGCGCCTCGTGAAGATGGATTTCGGCTGGTCGGCCGAGAACCGCGAGCGCATCCTGGCCGAGTGGATCAAGCGCTACGACTCGAAGTCGGAACCGAAGAAGTAAGCCACGCTTCGTGTCGGTCTTCCTGAGCCTGCAAGGCATCGTCAAGCGTTTCGGCGGGTTCACGGCGCTCCAGGGCATCGACCTCGGCATCGAGAAGGGCGAGTTCGTCTGCTTCCTGGGCCCTTCGGGCTGCGGCAAGACCACGCTGCTGCGCATCGTGGCCGGGCTGGAGGCGCAGACCGAAGGCACGCTCTCCCTCGCGGGGCGCGACATCTCGCGTGCCCCGCCTTCGCAGCGCGACTACGGCATCGTCTTCCAGAGCTACGCCCTCTTCCCCAACCTGACGGTCGCCGACAACGTGGCCTACGGCCTGGTGAACCGCAAGGTGGGCCGCGCCGAGGTCGCGGCGCGCGTGTCCGAACTGCTGGGCCTGGTGGGGCTGCCGGGCAGCGAGAAGAAGTACCCGGCGCAGCTCTCGGGCGGCCAGCAGCAGCGCATCGCGCTGGCGCGCGCGCTGGCCACCAAGCCGGGGCTGCTGCTGCTGGACGAGCCGCTGTCGGCGCTGGACGCCATCGTGCGGCTGCACCTGCGACAGGAAATCCGCAGCCTGCAGCGCCAGCTGGGCGTGACCACCATCATGGTGACGCACGACCAGGAAGAAGCGCTCTCGGTGGCCGACCGCATCGTGGTGATGAACCACGGCGCGATCGAACAGGTGGGCTCGCCGATGGAGGTGTACCGCGACCCGGCCACGCCCTTCGTGGCCGACTTCGTGGGCCGCATCAACGTGCTGCCGGCCACGCTGGAAGCCGGCGGCCGGGTGCGCGTCGGCAGCGCCGCGTTCGACTGCCCGCACGGACGCGCCGCCGGGCAGTCGGTGAAGATCTACCTGCGGCCGGAAGACGTGCTCGCCCGGCCCATCGCGCCGGGTGACGCCAACGTCTTCGACGCCACGATCGAGAAGATCGAATTCCTGGGCTCCTACTGCCTGGTGCGCGTGTCCAGCCCGGCGCTGGGCGAGCACCGGCTCACCGTCTACCTGTCGCTCAACTTCCTGGCCGAACAGCAGCTGGTACCCGGCGGCCGGCTGCCGCTGAAGCTGCTGCCCGAACGCATGCGGGTCTTCGACGCATGACTTCCACGGTCCTGACGCTGCGCGCGACCGCCAGCGACCGCATCGCGCACCTGGGCCTGGCCTTCGTCGCCTTCATCCTGCTGGCCTTCCTGGCGGCGCCGCTGTTCGCCATCCTCCAGCAATCGGTGCAGGACGCCGGCGGCCGCTTCGTCGGCTTTGCCAATTTCGCCAGCTACGTGCAGAGCCCGGCCCTCCTGTCGTCGCTGTGGAACAGCCTGTGGGTCGCCATGGCGGTGACGATGATCGCGCTGCCGGCGGCCTTCGTCTTCGCCTACGCGCTCACGCGCAGCCGCATGCGCTGGAAGCCGGTGTACCGCGGCATCACGCTGATCCCGCTGCTGGCTCCTTCGCTGCTGCCAGCCATCTCGCTCATCTACTGGTTCGGCAACCAGGGCGTGCTGAAGGGCCGCTTCGGGCTGGACAGCATCTACGGCGCGCCGGGCATCGTCATCGCCGAGGCCGTCGCGGTGTTCCCGCACGCGCTGATGATCCTGGTCACCGCGCTCGCCAATGCCGACGCGCGCCTGTACGAGGCGGCCGACTCCATGGGCACGAGCATCGTGCGCCGCTTCTTCACGGTGACGCTGCCGGGGGCGAAATACGGCCTCATCTCGGCGGCGCTGGTGGTCTTCACGCTGGTCGCCACCGACTTCGGCATCCCGAAGGTGATCGGCGGCAATTTCAACGTGCTGGCCACCGACGTCTTCAAGCTCGTGATCGGCCAGCAGGACTTCCAGCGCGGTGCGGTGGTGGCGCTGCTGCTGCTGGCGCCGGCGCTGCTCACCTTCGGCGTCGACCGCCTTGTGGCGGCGAAACAGACCTCGGCTCTGTCGGCGCGCGCCGTGCCCTACCGGCCCAAGCGCGTGCCCTGGTTCGACCGCCTGATGACGGGCTACTGCGCCTTCATCGCCTTTCTGATGCTGGCGATGCTGGGCATGGCCGTGTTCGCCAGCTTCGCCAGCTTCTGGCCCTACAACCTGGCGCCCAGCCTTCGCCACTACCAGATGGGCCTGGTCGACGCCGAGGTGGGCGAAGGCTTCGTCAACAGCCTCACCATGGCCGCCGGCAGCGCCGTCTTCGGCACCGCGCTGGTCTTCGTCGGCGCCTACCTGCTGGAAAAGACCCAGGGCGCCGGCCCGCTGCGCAGCGGCGTGCGCCTGCTCGCCATGCTGCCGATGGCGGTGCCCGGCCTGGTGCTGGGCCTGGGCATGATCTTCTTCTTCAACGCGCCGGCCAACCCGCTGAACTTCCTGTACCGCACGATGGCGCTGCTGACGCTGTGCACCATCGTCCACTTCTACACCACCGGCCACCTGACGGCGGTGACGGCGCTGAAGTCGCTGGACGCCGAATTCGAGTCGGTCAGCGCTTCGCTGAAGGTGCCCTTCTTCAAGACCTTCTGGCGCGTGACGCTGCCCATCTGCACGCCGGTGCTGGTGGACATCGCGCGCTACTTCTTCGTCAACGCCATGACCACCATCTCGGCCGTGGTGTTCCTGTACTCGCCCGAGACCAAGGTCGCCTCGATCGCCATCCTCAACCTCGACGAAGCCGGCGAGACCGGCGCCGCGGCAGCGATGGCGGTGATGATCGTCGCCGCCTCGGCGGTGGCGACGTTCGCGTTCTGGCTGCTGTCGCGGCTGGTGGAGCGCAGGACGCAGGCCTGGAGGCAGGAGTGAGTCTCGTCGTGCGAGGGTGCGGCGCGCGTCGCGCCAGGCGGCACCCGTCCGGGGCGAAGGGTTCGGCGGTCGGCGCTGCGCGCCGACTCCGCTGCGATGCTCGCTCCGGGGTCGGCGGCCCAACTCGCTTCGTTCGCTTCGCTCTCTGCGCTCAAACAGTCGGCCGCTGGTCAGTCTACGAAGCGCGCGCTGCGCTTCTCGCCACCTCACTATCCGCCCCGGGCGGGTGCCGCATGCCGCGACAGTCTACCGTCAGTGGAACACGCGTGCGTCACCGCTGCCGCTGCAAAGCCGGCGCGGGGTGCCCCGCAGCGCGAGTGGGAGGCGGCGAGAAGCGCAGGTTTTCGGGCCCGCGCGCGCAGCGCGCCACGTCAACTGACTTCAAGGCGGGAGTGTCTGAGCGCAGAGAGCGAAGCGAACGAAGCGAGTTGCCCGCCGGGCCGGAAAACCGAGCATCGCAGCGGAGTCGGCGCGAAGCGCCGACCGCCGACGTCTCGCGATGCGGGGCACCCCGCGCCGGCTTTGCCGCCCCAGCCTTCGCATGAAAGCGGATGTTCGCGAACAGCCGCCCCGGGTCGACAGCCGAAGTTCAGGAGACATTGACATGGACCGAGACCGCATCCTCCTCACCCCCGGCCCGCTGACCACCACGCTGCGCACCAAGCTGGCGATGCTGAAGGACTGGGGCAGCTGGGACGCCGACTTCAACGCCGTCACCGCCGGCGTGCGGCAGCGGCTGCTGGACATCGTGAACGGGCAGGACACGCACGTCGTCGTCCCGCTGCAGGGCAGCGGCACCTTCAGCGTCGAGGCCGCGGTGGCCACCGTCGTGCCGCGCACGGGCCACGTGCTGGTGCTGGACAACGGCGCCTACTGCAAGCGCGCGGCGAAGCTGACGCAGATGATGGGCCGCAAAGCCACCGTGGTCGGCTTCGCCGAAGACGCGCCGGTGTCGCCGGCGGTGCTGGAAGACAAGCTGAAGTCCGACCCCAGCGTCACCCACGTGGTGCTGATCCACTGCGAGACCGGCACCGGCGTCGAGAACCCGCTCGCCGCCGTCGCCGCCGTGTGCGAGAAACACCGCAAGGGCCTCATCGTCGACGCGATGAGCAGCTTCGCCGCGCTGCCGATCGACGCCACCAAGATGCGCTTCGACGCCCTCGTTGCCGCCAGCGGCAAGTGCCTGGAAGGCGTGCCCGGCATGGGCTTCGTGTTCCTGCGCGAGGCCATCCTCGACGCCTGCGCCGGCAACAGCCAGAGCCTGGCGATGGACCTGCACGACCAGCATGTGTACATGGGCAAGACCGGCCAGTGGCGCTTCACGCCGCCCACCCACGTGGTGGCGGCGCTGGCCGAGGCGGTGGCGCAGTTCGTCGAGGAAGGCGGCCAGCCGGCGCGGCTGGCGCGCTACACGGCCAACTGCAGGACGCTGGTCGACGGCATGGCGGCGCTGGGCTTCAAGCCCTTCCTGAAGCCCGAGGTGCAGGCGCCCATCATCGTCACCTTCCACGCCCCGGCCCACCCGGCGTACGATTTCAAGCGCTTCTACGACAGCGCCAAGGCCAAGGGCTTCATCCTCTACCCCGGCAAGCTCACGCAGGTGGAGACCTTCCGCGTCGGCTGCATCGGCGCCATCGGGCCGGTGGAAATGCAGCAGGCGGTGAACGCGGTGGCCGCCACGCTGCGCGAGATGGGCATCCCGAACGGCGCACCGGCACTCTGAACGAGGGAACAGCAGCATGGCGACGAAGAACAAGGAACACCCCGCGCTGGCCGCGGTGCGCGAGTCGGGCGCGAACAAGGTCAAGGTGGCCTGCAGCGACATCGACGGCATCCTGCGTGGCAAGTACCTGCACCGCGACAAGTTCTTCGGCGCGGTGGAAGGCGGCTTCGGCTTCTGCGACGTCGTCTTCGGCTGGGACGC
>JBGAKY010000042.1:0-54630 GCA_044224175.1 Rubrivivax sp.
GTCCGGCGGGCCCTGAATTGCGGGTGTGCACCTAGACGGGGGCGCCGTCAGGCGGGCGAAGTGCACGCTGCCGTACCATCGAACCGCTCGCGATCGCGACGGTGTCACATTCCGGGACAATCCAGGCCGGCCCGGTTGTTGCAGACTGGTGCCGCACGATGAACACGAAGGCCGGTACGGCCTCGAAGGAGACAACGCCATGCGTTCGAGCGCCGGTGTCCCGCCCGCCAAGGGCAGCGCCCGCCGCGGCGAAGAAGGCCAGCGGCCCATCGCCGGCGGCCTGAAGCTGAGCGAAGCCCACATCGACGTCATCGAGCAGAGCCACGAGCGCTGTGCCGCGCTCGGCGTCTCGCCGATCGAGCGGCCCGACTTCACGCCGCTGGGCAAGAGCGACCTGCAGGTGGCGCGCGAACGCAACCTGCGCCTGCACGACCACGCCGCGCCGGTGATGGAGATGCTGCACGAGCAGATCGTCCATTCGGAAAGCATGGTGGTGCTGACCGACGCGCGCGGCACCATCATCCATTCGATCGGCGACGACGACTTCCTGGAACGCGCCAGCAAGGTGGCGCTGCGCCCGGGCGGCGTCTGGAGCGAAGAGGCCAAGGGCACCAACGCCATCGGCACCGCGCTCATCCAGGAGACGCCCACGCTCGTGCACGCCGACGAGCACTACGTGCACGCGAACCACTTCCTCACCTGCAGCGCGGCGCCCATCCTGGACCCGCGCGGCAACATCCTGGGCGTGCTGGACGTCTCGGGCGACCACCGCAGCTACCACCAGCACACGATGGCGCTGGTGAAGATGTCGGCGCGCATGATCGAGAACCGCTGGCTCACCGACGACTACCGCAACGTCATGCGCCTGCACTTCCACGGCCGGGTGGAATTCATCGGCACGCTGATGGAAGGCATCCTGGCGGTGGCCGCCGACGGCAAGATCGTCGGCGCCAACCGCGGCGCGCTGGAACAGCTGGGGCTTTCGGGCGCGGCGCTGCGCATGCATTCGCTGACCTCGCTGTTCGGCACCAGCGTGGGCGCGCTGGTCGACCGCTTCCGCTCGCCGCTGGCCACGCCGATCGCGGTGCAGATGGACAGCGGCCGCCAGTTCCACGTGGTGGCGCGCTTCAACTGGCCGGTGTGGACCAGCCTGGCCGAAGCCATGTCCACGCCGCCGGCGCCCACTGCGCTGCCGCAGCCCACGGCGGCGCCCGCGACCGCCGAGCCGGGCGCCGCGGCCGGCGGCGCGCTGGCCGAGCTGCGCACCGGCGACGCCCAGCTCGACGCCGTGGTGGAAAAGCTGCGCCGCGTGCTCGACCGCGACATCCCCATCCTCGTCCTGGGCGAGACGGGCACCGGCAAGGAACTGCTGGCGCGTGCCATCCACACCGATTCGGCGCGCGGCAAGCAGCCTTTCGTGGCGGTGAACTGCGCCTCCATCCCCGAGACGCTGATCGAGGCCGAGCTCTTCGGCTACGAGGACGGCGCCTTCACCGGCGCGCGCCGCAAGGGCGCGGTGGGCAAGATCGTGCAGGCCTCGGGCGGCACGCTCTTCCTCGACGAGATCGGCGACATGCCGATCGCGCTGCAGGCGCACCTGCTGCGCGTGCTGCAGGAGCGCCAGGTCACGCCGCTGGGCAGCAACAAGAGCGTGGCGGTGGACGTCACCATCATCTGCGCCACCCACCGCAACCTGCGCGAGATGATCGAGCAGAAGACCTTCCGCGAAGACCTGTTCTACCGCCTGAACGGCCTGGCGGTGCGGCTGCCCGCGCTGCGCGAGCGCAGCGACCTGCCGGCGCTGGTGCGGCGCATCCTGGACCGCCAGTGCGCCGGCCGCCGCCACGCGGTGGCGCCCGACGTGATGGCGCTCTTCGAGCACTACCACTGGCCGGGCAACGTGCGCCAGCTCTTCAACGTGCTGCGCACCGCCTGCGTGATGGCGGGCGACGCCACCATCACACGGGCCCATCTCTCGGACGACTTCCTGGAGGACGCCAAGGCACGCCTGCCTTCGACGACCCCGCCCGTGCCCGCCGCGGCGGCCGTGCCGGTGGCGGCCCCGATGCCCGTGGAAACCGCCGCCCCCGCGCCTGAGCCGGCGGCACCACAACTGGGCGACGTCCGCCGGCTGGAGGACCTGGAGACCGAAGCCATCCGGCGCGCGGTGGAACTGGCCGGCGGCAACATCTCCGAAGCTTCCAAGCGCCTGGGCATCAGCCGCAACACCATCTACCGCAAGCTGCGCTGGAACGCCCCGCGTTGAGGTTGGTTCACACTGGGGTGAACCCTGTGCCAGCTTCGAACAGCCGAAGGCAGGGCCGGGACAGCTTGACCGCCCCGGTGGCGCTCTTTTGAGGGGAACCCCGGGGAAGGGGCGACTGTGCCTTCGCGGCACATGACTTGCTGTTCCGGGAACCCCAGGGGCCCCGTGCCCGTCACACGCCATTCCTGCCCATGACCGCTTCCACGTTCCCCACCGGCCGCCGACAGGCGTGCGCCCCGCGATGAAGATCGTCATCCTGCGCGGCGAAGGCGGCGAACAGGGCGCCACCGCCATCGGCAGCGCCGACGGGCGCTGGGTGCTGGTCAACGTGTCGGCCTCGCTGGCCCAGCAGATGGCGCGCGGCGACGCCGCGCTGCCACCCGGCCTGGCCGGCGCCGAGGTCTGCGCCATCGTGCTGACCGACGCCCAGATCGAACATGTCGGCGGCCTGCTGGGCCTGCGCGGCGGCGCGCCGATCGACCTCTACGCCACGCCGGCGGTGTTCGAGGACCTGACCGCCAACCTGCCGGTGCTGCCGGTGCTGCAGCACTACTGCGGCGTGCACTGGCGGGTGGTGCCGGTGGCCGGCGACAGCCTGGTCGCCAGCTTCGCGGTCGAAGGCATGCCCATGCTGGAATTCAGCGCCATCGCCACCCGCGTGCCGCCGCCGCCGCACGCGGCGCACCGGCGCCAGCCGGTGGTGGGCGACAGCATCGCGCTGGCGGTGCACGACCGCCTGACCGGCCAGCGCGTGTTCTGCGCACCCGGCCTGGGCCCGGTGGGCGCGACCGAATTCGAATGGATGCGCGAAGCCGACTGCCTGCTGGTGGACGGCCTGGCCGCAGGCGACGGCCATGCACCCACCTGCGTGGAGCTGCTGCCGCAGATGCGGGCCCGGCACAAGGTCGTTTTCGGCGATGGCCCGGGCCTGCCCGGCCATGGCAAGCTCGCCGCGCAGGGCATCGCCCTCGCCTACGACGGCATGGAAATCGAGCTTTGACGGCAAGCGTCGCGGTACGGGTACAGGGCCTGGTCAAGCGGTACGGCGAGCGCGTGGCGCTGGCCGGGCTGTCGTTCGCGCTCGAGCCCGGCCGCCGCGTCGCACTGCTGGGGCCCAACGGCGCCGGCAAGTCCACGCTGTTCCAGGTGCTCACCGGCCTGTTCGCCGCCGACCAGGGCGACGTGGAAGTGGCCGGCCATTCGCTGCGCGCGGCGCCGACGAAGGCGCTGGCGCACATCGGCGTCGTCTTCCAGCAGATGTCGCTGGACCTCGATCTTTCGGTGCAGCGCAACCTGCTCTTCCACGCCGCGCTGCACGGCATCCCGCGCGCGGAGGCACTGACGCGCATCGCCGCGCTGGCTGAACAAGGCGGCATCGCGAAGGACCTGCAGCGCGCGGTGCGCGAGCTTTCGGGCGGCAACCGGCGCAAGGTGGAACTGGTGCGCGCGCTGCTGCACCGGCCGGCGGTGATCCTGATGGACGAGCCCACGGTGGGGCTGGACCCGAAGTCGCGCCGCGACCTGCTGGCCACCATCGCCGCCGACGTGAAGGCGCGTGCCAGCACCGTGCTGTGGGCCACCCACCTGGTGGAAGAAGCCGAGAGCGCCGACCGCGTGATCGTGCTGCACAGGGGAAAGGTGCTGGCCGACGGCACCCCGGCCGAGGTGACCGCCGCGCTGGGCGGGCCTTCGCTGGAACAGGCGTTCATCGACGCCACGCAGGACAGGACGAAGGAGACACGCGCATGAAGAAGACGCTCGCGGCCTGGCTGGCCGCGCTGCCGGCGCTGGCCGCCGCTCAAGGCATGGCCTGGGTGTCCAGCGAGAAGGACGGCGCCATCACGATGCTGGACCTGGCCAGGCAGGAAGTGGCCGGCACCGTCGCCACCTGCAAGCGGCCGCGCCACATGATGCTGTCGACCGACCGCAAGCAGCTGCTGGTGGCCTGCAGCGATTCCAGCCAGCTCGACGTGATCGACCTCGCCACGAAGAAGAGCGTGCGCCGCATCCCCTTCGGCGAGGACCCGGAGGTCTTCGACCTCTCGCCCGACGGCAAGACGGCCTACGTGGGCCTGGAAGACGAAGGCCAGCTCGCCTGGGTCGACATGGCCACCGGGAAGACCACCAGGACCGTGGAAGTGGGCAAGGAACCCGAAGGCGTGCTCACCTCGAAGGACGGCAAGACGGTGTGGGTCACCTCCGAAGTGGCCAACATGGTCCATGCGGTCGACGTGGCCAGCGGCAAGGTCACCAACATCAAGGTCGGCAAGCGGCCGCGCCGCTTCGCGCTCACGCCCGACGGCAGCCAGCTCTGGGTGACCAACGAGCTGGGTGCCAGCGTCAGCATCATCGACCCGAAGACGAACCAGGTCACCGCCACGGTCGAATTCCAGGTGCCGGGCGCGCGCAGCACCGACATCACGCCGGTCGGCATCACGATGACGAAGGACGGCAAGCGTGCCTTCGTCGCGCTGGGCAAGGCCAACCACGTGGCCTTCGTCGACGTGGCCACGCGCAAGACCGAAAAGCTGGTGCTGGTGGGCAAGCGCGTCTGGCACGTGGCGCTGGACGCGGCGGAGGCGAAGCTGTACGCGGTGAACGGCCTTTCCGACGACCTCACCATCATCGACGTCGCCGGCGCCAAGGCGCTGAAGACGGTGAAGGTGGGCCGCGTGCCCTACATGTCGGTCATCGTCGAATGAGGCTGATGCCCGCGCTGGCCCTGCTGGCCGCGCTGCCGGCGGCGGCCGCCACCTTCAAGGTCACGCTGCTGGCGCCGGCCGACGACCCGCGCCTGGACCGCAACCGCGTCGAACGCGCCTACCTGGGCCAGGCCGGCGGACCGGCGGCCGACGGCCTGAACGTGGCGCTCACCGAAGGCCGGTTCGAACTGGAAGCGGCCGGCGCGAAGCTGGAACTGGCGGTGGTGGAAGTGACCGACGCCGCGGCCGCACGCAACGCTGCCGCCGCGGCGGAAAAGGCGGGCGCGGCGGCCATCGTCACCGACCTGCCCGTCGCCTGGACGGTGGCCGCCGCCGACGGCGCGGCCAGGCTGCCGACCCTGAACGTGGGCGAGGCCGCCGACACGCTGCGCGGCCCCGACTGCCGGCGCAACCTCTGGCACCTGATCCCTTCCGAGCGTATGCGCGCCGACGCATTGGCGCAGACCCTGGTGTCGCGCAAGTGGGGCAACGTGCTGCTGCTGACCGGCCCGAGCGCCGAAGACCAGGTGCGCGGCGCCACCGCCCAGGCGGCGATCAAGCGATACGGCCTGAAGCTCGCGGGCAGCAAGCCCTTCAAGCTCTCGGGCGACCCGCGTGAGCGCGAACTCGCGAATCCACTGCTGCTGACGCAAGGCAGCTACGACGTGGTCTGGGTGGTCGACAGCGACGGCGAATTCGCCGCCAGCCTGCCATACCGCACGCTGCTGCCGCGCCCGGTGGTGGGCGACGGCGGACTGGTGCCGGTGGCCTGGCACCGCAGCTTCGAACGTTATGGGGCACCGCAGGTCTCGCGCCGTTTCGCGAAGACGGCGAAGCGCCCGATGGGTGCCATCGACTGGGCCGCGTGGCTGGCCGGCAAGGCGCTGGTGGCCGCCGCGGCCGCCGCGCCCAAGGGACCGGCGGCGGCCTTCCAGAAAGCGCTGACCGAAGGCGAGGTCGATGGTTCCAAGGGCGTGTCGATGGCCTTCCGACCCTGGGACGGCCAGTTGCGCCAGCCGGTGCTGCTGACCGACGGCCAGGCCGTCATCGGCGTGGCACCGGTGGAAGGCGTGCTGCACCCCAGGAACACGCTCGACACGATCGGCGCCGACGCGCCAGAAAAGCTGTGCAAGGTGCGCCAGCCATGAAACGGTCCGAGCGCCGGGCCGCTCCCAAGCCGGACCGCGCCCCCTCGGGGGGCCGTCCGACGTACTCGTCGGGCGGGGGGGCGCCATGATGCATGCCCTGCGAGCGATGAACGCCATCGTCGGCCGCGAGCTGGCGAAGTTCCTGCGCCAGTACGGCCGCCTGGTGAGCGCGCTGGTGCGCCCGCTGCTGTGGCTGGCGGTGTTCGCCGCCGGCTTCCGCAACGTGTTCGGCGTCGCCATCGTCGAGCCCTACGACACCTACATCCCCTACGACATGTACATCGCGCCCGGCCTGGTCGGCATGGTGCTGCTGTTCAACGGCATGCAGTCCAGCCTGGCGATGGTCTACGACCGCGAGATGGGCCTCATGCGCCTGCTGCTCACCGCGCCGCTGCCGCGGCCGTGGATCCTGTTCTCCAAGCTGGTGGCCACGGCGGTGCTGTCGCTGGTGCAGGCGGCGGCCTTCGTGATCGTGGCCGCGCTGCTGGGCACCACGCTGCCGGTGTTCGGGCCGCAGACGCTGAACGTGATCTTCGCCGCCGTCTCGTCGGCGCTGATGCTGGGGGCCCTGGGCCTGCTGCTGTCGGTGCACGTGAAGCAGCTGGAGAACTTCGCCGGCACGATGAACTTCGTCATCTTCCCGATGTACTTCATGTCCACCGCGCTCTACCCGCTGTGGAAGCTGGAGGAGTCGGGCGCCGGCTGGGTGTTCCAGATCGCCCGCTTCAACCCCTTCACCCATGCGGTGGAGTGGATGCGCTTCGCGCTCTACGGCAAGGACGCGGGGCTGTCGCCGTGGATCGTGCTCGGCACGCTGGTGGTGTGCTTCGCGCTCGCCAGCTGGGGCTACGACCCGCAGCGTGGCTTCGGCGCGCTGACCAGGCGGCCCGGGGGTCCGGCATGAAGATGGCCACGCTCGCCGGCCCCGCGCGCCGCGAACCCGCCGCCGAGCCGCTGTGGCTGGAATGGGTGGCGCTGGGCGGCCTGCTCGTCTTCGCCACCTGGCTGCTGGGCGTGCGCGGCGTGTGGGCGCTGCTGCTGCACGCCGACCCCACCGGCATCACCGCCGTGATCATCGCCGTCTTCGCGGCGTCGACGATCTGGTGCGGTGCGCGCGCGCGCGTGCTGCAGCGTGAAGGCGGCAGCTGGTCGGCCGAATACGTGGAAGCGCTGACGCGTGCGCCGCGCGACACCGCCGCCCCGCTGGACCTGCTGATGGAACGCACCCACGGCCCGCACGGCACCGCGTGGTGGGTGAACGGCATCCAGCTCAAGCTGGGCCTGCTGGGCAAGGTGATCGGCTTCTCGATGCTGGCCCTGCAGATCGGCAACATCCAGAACTTCGACCCCGCGCAGAGCCAGGAACTGCTGAAGAGCCTGACCGCCGGCCTGGGCGTGGCGCTGCTCACCACCATGGTGGGGCTGGTCGGCAACATCGTGCTGGGGCTGCAGCTGACGCGGCTGGACCGGTTCGCCGATTCGATCGTGGCCGACGCGCAGCGGCGCGGGCTGGAGGTGAGGGCGTGAGGGCTCCTGAACAGCCATTCGCGCTTGGGTCCGTGGCGGGCCAAGGCCACCGGATGCCGGGCTCCGCTCATGTCCCCCGGCCCGGCCTGCGGCCGTGCCTCCTCCTTTACTTCGCTGCGCCCGGCACCCGGCGCCCTTGGCCGACCACCGCCGCGGCGTGCCTGCAGGCGGCACACCACGAGCGGTGCCGGAGCGGGCGATTGGGGTGCCCTGCGCAGAAGTAAAGGAGGAGCGGCGGGCGCAGCCCGACGCGGGGGACATGAGCGGAGCAGGGCACCCCAATCGCTCGCGACCGCCAACGGACTGGAGACCGCAACCAGCCGAAGGCCGAAGCCATGAGACGCAGCCGCTTCGCCCGCGAAGCCGAGGTCGACCCCTTCTACGACATGTTGTTCAACATGCTGATCGCCTTCGTCTTCTGCTTCATCGTCGCCTTGCTGGCCATGAACCCGAAGGCGCTGAAGGCGGGGGACATTCCTTCGAAGGCCGAGCTCATCATCAACGTGTCGTGGCCGGACATGAACCCGGACGACATCGACACCTGGGTGCAGGACCCGGCCGGCAACCTGCTCTGGTTCCGTGCCCGCGAAGCCGGGCTCATGCACCTGGACCGCGACGACCGCGGCCTGCAGGGCGACGTGATCGTCGTCAACGGCAAGGAAGTGGTGAACCCGCTGAACCAGGAAGTGGTCACCGTGCGCGGCATCATGCCCGGCGAGTTCACCGTCAACGTGCACTACTTCGAGTCCAAGGACGGCAAGCCTGTGGAGGTGACGGTCTCCATCATCAAGGTGAACCCGCGCGCCGAGGTGGTGTTCTACGGCCAGATCACGCTGGCCAAGAAGGGCGACGAGGCGACGGCCGCGCGCTTCACCGTGCTGCCCGACGGCAGCGTCACCGCCGTCAACACGCTGGCCAAGAGCCTGGTGCAGAAGATATGAACCCCCTGACCGCCCTGGGGGCGAATGCCCTCCCGGAGGGACCACAAGAAGTCTGTCGGGTGTCCGCATGACCCTGGAACTCGCGCTCGGCGCCTCGGTGCTGGCCTTTCTCTGCGTGCTGGCGCTGCTCTGGTCGCGCTGGCCTTCGTGGCTGAAACTGCTGCTCGTCGTCGGCGTGAGCGGGTTCTACTTCGTGGCCGAGGACCTGGCGCACCGCATGTGGGGCTGGCCCGCGCCCGACGCGCTGCCCGAACGCTGGGTGCTGCTGGCCGCGGTGATCGACGAGCCCACCGCGAAGTCGCCCGGCGCGCTGTACCTGTGGGTGAACACGCTGGAGAACGGCAAGCCCGTGCGCGAGCCGCGCGCCTACCGGCTGGCCTACGCGAAGGACCTGCACGCGCTGCTCGACGAAGGCATGAAGAAGGTTCGCCAGGGCGTCGCCCAGATGGGCAGCGCCGAACCCAAGGTGGGCCCGCGCGGCTTCGGCTGGCTGCGCCCCGGCCGCGACGAGCAGGTGGTCAAGATCCGCGACCTGCCGGCACCGCAGCTGCCCGAGAAATGAAGCCGCTGCACGCCACGCTGCTTTGCGCGACCGCCGGCCTGGCCGCCTGCCAGGGCCGGACGGCGGGCGACTCGTACTTTCCGCTCGAAGCCGGCCACCGCTGGCAGTACGAGATGCGCACCGAACGCGAGAACGGCACCGTCGAACGCGAGACGATGGTGCTCAGCACGCTGGGCGAGGAAGCCATCGAAGGCGGGCCGGCCTGGCGCCGCCGTAGCGCCAGCGGCGTGGACTACTGGCTGCGCAGCGACGCCAGCGGCATCTTCCGCGTCGCCGCCAAGACCGACCTCGACGCCGAGCCGCAGCCCGACCCGGCGCGCCGCTACGTGCTGAAGGCGCCGCTGGCCGCCGGCACCGAATGGCAGGCCGCCACCACCGCCTACGTGCTGGAACGGCGCGCCGACTTCCCGCGCGAGATCCGCCACACGCACAAGCCGGTGACCATGACCTACACGATCGAAGCCACCGGCCAGGCGCTGGAAACGCGCGCCGGCCGCTTCGAAGACTGCCTGCGCGTCGGCGGACGCGCGGCGATGCGCCTGTTCGCCGACCCCGTGGTCGGCTGGCGCGACATGCCGCTGACCACCACCGAGTGGTACTGCAAGGGCGTGGGCCTGGCGCGCCTGGTGCGCGACGAGCCCGCCAGCTCGAACTTTCTTTCCGGCGGCAAGGTGACGATGGAACTCATGCAATGGCAATGATCACGCGGCGCCGGCTGGTCGGCGCGGTCACGGCGGCCGCCTTCGGGCCCGCCTTCGGCATGGCGCGCGCGCAGGGCGCCGACCGCTTTCCCGTCAAGCCCATCACGCTGTGGGTGCCGTGGACGGCCGGCGGCGCCACCGACCTTTCGCTGCGCCTGCTGGCCGAACTGGCCAGCCGGCCGCTGGGACAGAAGGTCATCGTGCAGAACCGCGGCGGCGCCGGCGGCACCATGGTGATGCCCATCCTGCAGCAGGCCGCACCCGACGGCTACACCATCGCCCAGCTGCCGCAGCCGGTGTTCCGCGCGCCGCTGCTGCAGAAGCTCAGCTGGGACCCGATCCGCGACACCACGCCCATCATCCAGATCAGCGGCGTCACCTTCGGCATGGTGGTGCCGGCGAACAGCGCGTTCCGGTCGATCGACGACGTGTTCGCGTTCGCCAAGGCCAACCCCGACCGCCTGACCGTGGCCACCAACGGCGTGGGCACCACGCCGCACCTGGTGCTGGACGAGCTGTTCGGCCGCAAGGGCCTGACCTGGGTGCACGTGCCGTACAAGGGCACCGCCGAGCAGATGATCGCCGTCTCCTCGCACGAGGTGATGGTCGGCGTCAACTCGAACGGCTTCGCGCCCTTCGTCGACAACGGCAAGCTGCGCCTGCTGGCCACCTTCGGCGAGAAGCGCACGAAGAAGTGGCCCACCGTGCCCACGCTGCGCGAACTGGGGCTGGGCATCGTGGCCACCTCGCCCTACGGCCTGGCCGGGCCGCACGGCATGGCGCCGCCCGTGGTGCGCGTGCTGCACGACGCCTTCCACCAGGCCATGCTGGAGCCGGCCCACCTGGCCGAACTGGAGAAGTACGACCAGGAACTGGCCTACCTGGGTTCCGAGGACTACGGCCGCGCCATGCGCGAAGCCTACGCGGCCGAGAAGAGGTCGGTCGACCGGCTGGGGCTGGCGAAGATGGCGCCCGGCAGCTGAACTGGGGAGGGCGGCGCGGCGGCGCTGCATGGGAAGATGCCTCCATGCGCCGCTGTCGCCTGCTGGTCCTTGCGCTGACGCTCACTCTTGCCGGCACCGCGCCCGCCGCCACGCGCGCCGAGGACACCGAACGCCTGTTGCGCCAGCTGCAGGACCCGTCGACCGACGTGCGCCGCAACGGCGCCATGAACGTGGGCAACGCCGCCGGACGCGGGCGTGACACCACGCCGCGCCTGCTGGAGATGCTGGCCACCGAAACCGACCCCAGCGTGCGCGAGATGGTGGTGCGCGCGCTCGGCCTGGCTTCCAAGGGCATGGCGGGCGTGCCGCAGGCCGTCGTGAAGGTGCTGGGCGACGACCCCGACCCCAAGTTGCGTGAGCGCGCCGCCGACGCCCTGGCCGAACTGGCCGAAGCGCCCGAGCTGGCCATGCCCGCGCTCGCGAAGGCGCTGGCCGACCCCGAAGTGGAAGTGCGCCGCAAGGCCGCCGTCGCGCTGGGCAAGTTCCCGGGCCAGGCCGCCGCGGTGGCGCCGCTGCAGAAGGCGCTGGAAGACGCCAGCATCGCCTGGCCGGCCGCCGCCGCACTGGGCGAACTGGGGCCGGTGGCCGCACCGGCCGTGCCGAGCCTGCGCCAGCTGGTGGCGGCCAGGGAAACCGACGACGGCGTGCGCGTGCGCGCGCTGCGCGCACTGCTGCAGATCGGCGAGGCCGCGAAGGACGCCACGCCCGAATGCCTGCAGCTGCTGGCCGGCAACGACGCCCGGCTGCGCGTGGAGGCCGCTGCCGCGCTGCTGGCCTTCGGGCGCGAGACCGGCCCGGCGATGCGCGTGGTCAACGCCTCCCTCGGCTTCACCGGTGGGGCCGCCACTTCAGACGCCGAGTTCGAGCGCCAGGACGTGATCTCGCGCGCCGCCTGGGCGGCGGACAAGTTCGCCGCGCTGGCCGACGGCGACACCGTCGCCCGGCTGGCGGTGGCCGCCGAAGACCGCGACCGCGACATCCGCCGCTGGGCCGCGCCCGCCTTCGACACCGTGCTCAAGGTCCTGGTGCGGCAGCGCCGCTTCGACGCCCTGGACTCGATGATCGACGCGCGCGACTTCCTGGCCGGCAGCAACATCGAACCGGTGCGCAACCGCAGTCGCAGCGTGGCCGCCGCGGTGGCCGAACTCGAAGCCGCGCAGCCTCTGGGGTGCGTCTGCAGCGCCATGCCGGCCGAGTGGCCGCGGCGGCGGCGGCGCTGCTGGCGCTGGCCGCCTTCGCGCTGCGCCGCTTCTGGCGCCGCGCGCCCCGGGTCTTCCTCAGCTACCGCCGCGGCGACAGCACCGCCTGGTGCGGCCGCCTGTACGACCGCCTGGAGGCACAGCTGGGCGCAGGGCGCGCGTTCCGCGACATCGAGTCCATCGAGCCCGGCACGCGCTTCGAACAGCGCCTGCGCGAACGCGTGGCCGCCTGCGACGCCTTCGTCGCCGTCATCGGCCCCGCCTGGCTGGCCGCCACCGACGCCGAAGGACGCCGCCGCATCGACCAGCCCGGCGACTACGTGCGCCAGGAGATCGAACTCGCACTGGCCAACGGCAAGCCGCTGTTCCCGGTGCTGGTGGACGGTGCGCGCATGCCCGCGGTGGCCGACCTGCCGCCGGCGCTGGCGGCGCTGGCCTCGGCCAACGCCACGCCGCTGACCGACGCGCACTTCGGCGCCGACGTCGCCCGCCTGCTGAAGTCGATCCGCGCCGCGGCGCGCCGCTGAACTGCCGGGCTCAGGGCGCGGGCTTGGGCCCGTGGTCGTTCACGCGCGAGATGCCCGACGCGTGGCGCTGCACCTGCGGGCTGCCCCAGTAGTCCACGGTGCCGATGCCGCTGACGCTGACGTTCAGGTCACCCGTGACCCAGGTCTTCACGTTTCCGATGCCGCTGACGCGCACCTGCGCGCTTTCGGCGTGCAGCTGCTCGCCGCGGAATTCCGACTTGCCCGAGACGTTGATCGCCAGCGTGCGCGTGCGGCCGGCGAACTGGCCGTCGCCGGCGCCGGAGACGGTGAAGTTCAGCTGGTCGGCGCGAAGCTGGTCGAAACGCGCCAGGCCGGCGCCGGAGATGCTGATCGCCAGCCGGGCCGCCTGCACCGGCGCCGGCGCGGTGAAGTCGGCGGCGCCGCTGATGACCACGCGCTTGAGCTCGCGCGACGTCACCTGCACCTGCAGGCGGCGCGAGGTCCAGAACTTCCAGTTGCCGGCCGGGCGGATGAACAGCATGCCGTCGCGCAGCACCAGTTCCACCGCGCGCTGCGCGTCCTCGTCGCCTTCCACCACCACCTGGTCGTGCGCGCCCTGCGTGAACTGCACGGCGGCGGCGCCGGAGATCTCGACGCCTTCGAAGGCGCCCGGCGTGTAGGTCCGGCCTTCGGCGGCCTGCGCGGCGGACAGGGCCGGCAGGGCGGCGAGGGTGAAGAACAGCAGGTGTTTCATATCGAGTCCGCCCGCAGCTGCTTGCTCACCTCGCGGCTGGCGGTGGCGCGCGTGCCGTCGGTCATCTGCACCACGAACTGCGAGCTCTCGTCGGGCGTCATCGCCTCCACGAAGTCGAGGTTGACGATGCAGCTGCGGCTGATCTTCAGGAAGCGCGCCGGGTCCAGGCGTTTCTCGAAGTGCGTGATCGGAAGCCGCACCAGGAAGCTCTTGCCGCGGCTGGCGATGGCGGTGTACTTGGTGTCCGAACGCAGGTGCTCGATCGCGTCCACGTGCAGCGGGAACAGCTTGCCCTGGTCGCGCACCATGACGCGCACCAGCGGCGCGTCGGCCGGCGCGGCGGCCGCTTCCAGCGCCGGCAGCGGCGACTCGCCCGCGCCGCCCGCCTGCGCCAGCGCGTGGCGCACCGCCTCGTCGAAGCGCTCGCGCGCATAGGGCTTGAGCAGGTAGTCCACCGCGTGCAGTTCGAACGCGGCCACCGCGTGCGCGTCGTAGGCGGTGGCGAAGATCACCGCCGGCAGCGGCTGCCCTTCGGCGGCGAGCGCGCGCACCACCTCCAGGCCGCTCAGGCCCGGCATGTGGATGTCCATCAGCACCAGCGCCGGCCGCAGGCGGCGGATGGCCTGCAGCGCCGCGGCGCCGTCGGCCACGCTGGCGACGCGGTCGAGCGCAGGCGTGGCGTCGACCCACTCTTCGAGGCCGCTTCGGGCCAGCGGTTCGTCTTCGGCGATGAGCGTGGTCACGCGGTTCATGCGGCGGGTTCCGAACGGGGAATGAGGATCTCGACCGCGAAGCCGGCGCCGGGCGCCGAGCGCACGGCCAGCCGGGCGCGGCCGCCGAAGTCGATCTCGAAGCGGCGCTTCAGTGCCGCCAGGCCGACCCCGCTGCCCTGCGGCAGGGCCGGTGGCCAGGCGCAGCCGGCGCCGTCATCGGCGACGCGCAGCGCGAGTTCGTCGGCATCGCGGCGGTGTTCGGCCTCGATGCGCACCGTGCCGCCTTCCACCCGCGGCGCGATGCCGTGCACGATGCTGTTCTCCACCAGCGGCTGCAGCGTCAGCGGCGGGATCGGCTCGTTCACGGTGGCGGGGTCGATCTGCCATTGCACGCGCAGCCTTTCGCCCAGGCGCAGCGACTCCAGCGCCAGGTAGTCGCGCACGAAATCCAGCTCCTCCTGCAAGGTGACGCGGTCGGTGGCGCCGCGCGTGCTGTCCAGCACGTAGCGCATCAGCCGCGCGAAGCGCAGCAGCGCCTGCTCGGCTGCCGCCGGGTCGCGCCGCGTCAGCACCTGCAGCGAGTTCAGCGTGTTGAACAGGAAGTGAGGGTTGAGCTTGCCGTTGATGGCCGCCAGCTCGGCGCGCACCAGCGCCGCTTCGGCGCGCGCCGCGCCGAGCGCCGCTTCGGAGGCGCGGCGCGCGTGCAGCGCACCGCCGAATCCCAGCATGAGGGCGACGTAGACGAACACCGCCCAGGTGGCGCGCCACAGCACGTACTGCTGGAAGGTGGCGTTGGCGTGGTCGGGGCCGAAGAAGAACCAGGCCGCGGCCCAGTCCAGCGCCTGCCAGGCAGCACCGAACGCCAGCACGGCGGCGGCGTGCAGCAGCAGCCGCCTCGGCGGGGGCTGCGTGCGCAGCCAGCGGGCCCAGGGCAGCCCGAAGGCGCCCAGCAGGATCGGCGGCAACAGCGTCCAGGTGGCTTCGAACACGCCCTGCAGCAGCCGCCATTCGCCGCGCTGGCCTTCGGTGCCGGCCATCGCGTAGAGCACCCAGCACAGCAGCGAGAGGCCCGCGTAGCCCCACCACAGGCCGCGGTCGGAGGCAGGTCGGGCGGGGGCAGGCCAGGCTGACATGGCGCCATCCTAGGCCGGCGGCGCGCCGCCGGTGAGGCGCGGCGACGAAATGCGAAGCGGCGGGCACCAAACGCTGGTGCACCGCCGCTTCGCCCTAGCCCGGGCCGATCAGACCTTCTTGAAGGCCACGCACCAGCCGTTGGCCGCGATCTGCTTGCGGCCGAACATGGCGCAGCCGGCCCATTCGTCGGTCTGCGAGCCCTGCCAGAACTGGCAGCCCTTGCAGTGCTGGTCGGGCTTGTGCTGCGGGTACTTCTTCGCGTCGACCTTGGTGGTGTCGTGCTTGTAGCCCAGCGCGACGGCGGCTTCGTCGTTCTCGTCGACCTGGGCGGCGGCGGCGCGGCAGGCCACGCCTGCCGCCGCCACCGCCACCATGAAGTGGCGGCGCGTCTTCACGTCACTTCGCCAGCTTGAAGACCCAGACCGAGCCGCCCTGCTCGAGGAAGCTGACCTTCTTGGCCACGTCGCCTCCCCACAGCGGCACCGCGCCGCCCCAGCCCGAGACCACGGCGACATACTGCTCGCCCTTGTCTTCCCAGGTGATCGGGGGCGCCACGACGCCGGAACCGGTCTGGAACTTCCAGACGATCTTGCCGGTCCTGGCGTCGGCGGCCTGCAGGTAGCCTTCCGGGGTGCCCCAGAACACCAGGTTGCCGCCGGTGGTGAGCACGCCGCCCCACAGCGGCGCGTTGTTGGGCGCTTCCCAGACGATCTTGCCGGTCTTGGGGTCGATCGCGCGCAGCGCGCCGATCGGGCCGTCGTTGAGGGTCTTGATGGTGAAGCCCGAACCCAGGTAGGCGGCGCCCTTCTTGTAGGTCACCGGCTCGTTCCAGATCTCCATGCCCCATTCGTTGGCGGGCACGTAGAACAGCCTGGTCTCGGGGCTGTAGGCCATCGGCATCTGGTTCTTGCCGCCCAGGAACGAAGGCGCCGAGAACACCACGCTGCCCTTCTTGCCGTCGGCCGCCGCGGTGGGGTCGCCGGGGCGGTTCTCGGGCACGAAGTTCGGGCGCCCGGTCTTCAGGTCGACGCCGGTGGCCCAGGTGATCTTCTTGACGAAGGGGAACGCGTTCTCCAGGTGGCCGTTCTTCGCGTCGATGACGTAGAAGAAGCCGTTGCGGTCGGCCTTGCCGCCCAGCACCTTGCCGCCTTCGTCGTAGGTGACGAACTCGTTCACGCCGTCGAAGTCCCAGCCGTCGTTGGGCGTGCCCTGGTAGTGCCAGACGATCTGGCCGGTCTTGACGTCGATCGCGACGGTGCTGCAGCTGAACAGGTTGTCGCCCTGGCGCAGGTGGCTGTTCCACGGGGCCGGGTTGCCGGTGCCGAAGTAGGCCAGGCCGGTCTTGGCGTTGTAGGTGCCGCCCAGCCAGGTGGCCGAGCCGCCGGTCTTCCACAGGTCGCCCGGCCAGCTCTTGCCGGTGGTGCCGGAGACGCCGTTCTCGGTCTTGTTGCCGCTGGCGTCGTACTTGTAGCCCATGTGGCCTTCGACCGTGGGGCGCGTCCAGACCAGCGCGCCGGTCTTCGGGTTGCGCGCCTCGACGCGGCCGACGACGCCGAACTCGCCGCCCGACACGCCGGTCAGCAGCAGCCCGTTGGCGATGATGGGCGCCGCGCTGGCGCTGTAGCCGGCGGCGTAGTCGTCGATCTTCTCCTTCCAGACCACTTCGCCGCTGTCCTGGTTCAGCGCCACGAGCTGGGCGTCCAGCGTCGCGAAGATGACCAGGTTGTCGTACAGCGCGGCGCCGCGGTTGATGACGTCGCAGCAGGGCATGATGCCGTCGGGCAGGCGGTGCTCGTACTTCCAGAGCTTGGCGCCGCTCTTGGCGTCGAGCGCGTAGATGCGCGAATACGACGCGGTGACGAACATCTTGCCGTTGTGGATGACGGGCTGGCTTTCCTGCCCGCGCTGCTTCTCGCCGCCGAAGCTGAAGCTCCAGGCCGGCACCAGCTTGCCCACGGTGGCGGTGTTGATCGCCTTCAGCGGCGAATAGCGCTGGCCCTGGGTGCCGATGCCCCAGGAGAGCACGTCGCCGGGGGTCTTGGCGTCGTCCTCGATCATCTTGTCGGTGACCGCGGCCTGCGCGGACATCGACGACAGTGCGGCTGCGACCAGCACGCTCAACAGTTGGAATCGCATGGGGTTCATCTCCTCGGGGGGCCTGCCAGGAAGGGTGGTCTCGCCGCGTCTTGGCACGGCGCGCGGCTTCCAGGGCAATCGGCGTGCCAGTGGACGAAGGGCCTGGATCGCGCGATTCAGGCCCGTTTTGGCAGGGTTTCCACCGCCGCCGGCGGCGGCGAGTGATCCACGACGCAACAGTGCGCGGCGGCGTGGATCAGGGTTTTCTCTGGACCGTCCTCCAGTCGCGGAACACGTCCAGGTCCAGCCCGTCGGGATAGTTCAGGAAGCCCGGCGCGTGGCCCTTGGTGTCGGTGCTGCCGTACTGCCAGATGATCTGCTTCGTCTGCCGGTCGATCACCACGATGCGGTCGCGCAGGTCGTCCACCACCAGCACGTCGCCGGTGCCGGGCAGCTCGCGCGCCAGCGAGGGGTGGTCCAGCATGCGTTCGCCTTCGGTCTCGAAGTACTCCCAGGTCGGCTTTCCCGTCTTCGGGTCGAAGATCACCACCCGGCCGGGCTTGCTGAAGTCGGCCACGATGACCTGCCGGCCGTCCACCGTGGGAAAGGCGTCCGACGGGTACTTCACCTTCGGCGCGCGCACGCTCCACAGCACCCGGCCGGCGCGCGTGATGCGCGAGATGCGCGCGTCGGTGATCTCGCTGACCAGGATGTCGCCGTTGTCCATCGGCGTCGCGCCGTTCGGGTGGCCCAGCCGCTTCGGCGGGTCGTGGCGGCATTCGCCGGGCGTGCCCCACTGGGTCTCGATGTTGTTCGTCGCCGGGTCGATGATCAGCACGCGGCAGTTGCGGATGTCGGCCGTGAGGAAGCGGCCGTCTTCCAGCAGGTGGGCGTCGTCGGGGTAGTTCAGCAGCGTGCCGGTCCTGCCGCGCGTGTCGGGCACGCCGAAGGTCCAGGTGACCTCGCGCCGGTCGTAGTCGACGATGTGCAGGTCGTAGTTGTCCTCTTCGCTCACCGCCAGCCGCCGGCCGTCGGGCGAGAAGTTCACGTCCTCGTTGCCGCGATAGAACTTCAGGTTGGGCGAAGGCAGCTCCCAGACGATGCGCTTGTCCGGCGTCACCTCCAGCAGGCGGTTGTTGCGCCGGTCGGCAATGACGATGGGGTACGGCAGCGGTTTGCCCCACGAAGGCACCGGGTGCCGGCGGTCGCCGGTGACGGGCGGCGGCGCCGGCAGTGCGACACCGCTGGAGACGATGCCGGCGCCGGTCATTTCCGGCGTCACCTTCACTTCCACGCCGGCGGCAGCTGCGGCCTGGGCGGCCAGGAGCACCGCACCCGCGGTGAACAAGGTTCGCATGGTCTGCCGACCATGCCCGAATCAGGCGTCTGCCGGCTTGCGGGTGCTCAAGTCAGGCCGTCGAAGAGCCACACCTCGACCAGGTCGCCCGCCGCCACGCTGCCCTGCCCGGGCCCCAGCACGACCAGCGCATTGGCCACCGACAGGCTGCGCAGGATGCCCGCACCCTGGGCGCCGGTGAGGCGCACTTCCCACTGCCCGTCGGCGGCGCGCTCGACGATGCCGCGCTGGTACTCGCTTCGGCCCGGCCGCTTGCGGATGGCGGCCGCGCTGCGCACCCGCAGCGAAGGCACCGGCTGCGCCTGCGCGCCGGCCAGCGCCAGCAGCGCGTCGCGCACGAACACGTAGTAGGTGACGAGCGCGGCCACCGGGTTGCCCGGCAGTGCGAACAGCAGCGCCGACTTGCCGCCGGCGCCGCGCAGCGGGCCGAAGGCGAAGGGCCGGCCCGGGCGCATGGCCACCTTCCAGAAACCGACCTCGCCGCGCGCTTCCAGCACGTCCTTCGTGTAGTCGGCGTCGCCCATGCTGACACCGCCGCTGGTGAGCACCGCGTCGGCCTCGGCCACCGCGCGGTCCACCGCGGCGGCCAGCGCCAACGGGTCGTCGCGCACGAGGCCCAGGTCCAGCACGTCCACCCCCAGGCGCTGCAGCGCGCCGATGAGGCCGAAGCGGTTGCTGTCGTAGATGCAGCCCGGCGCCAGCGGCGTGCCGGGGGCCTGCACCTCGTCGCCGGTGGAGAACACGGCCACCCGCAGGCGGCGCTTCACCTCGATCCGGTCCAGGCCCAGCGAAGCCGCCAGCCCGAGGTCGGCCGGGCGCAGCACGCGGCCGGCGGCCAGCGCCGGCTGGCCGCGCGCCAGGTCTTCGCCGCGCTTGCGGCGGTTCTCGCCGGGCTTGACGGCGTTGCTGGCGAACTCGACATGGCCGCCTTCGAGCTTCATCAGTTCCACCGGCACGACGGTGTCCAGCCCGGGCGGCATCACGGCGCCGGTCATGATGCGCACGCATTGCCCGCGCCCCACCGCGCCGCCGAAGGCCGCGCCCGCGAACACGGTGCCTTCCACGGGCTGCAGCCGGGTGCGCGGCGCGGACGCGAGGTCGGCGCCGGCGAAGGCGTAGCCGTCCATCGCCGAGTTGTCGTGCGCCGGCACGTCGATGGGCGACACGAGGTCGGCCGCCAGCACGCGGCCCACCGCCCGGTCCACCGGCACGGTTTCGTCGCCGGCCAGCGGCCGCAGGTGCTGCGCGATCACCGCGCGTGCGTGCTCGACCGGCAGTTCGTCGCCGGTCACGAGAGGGGAAGGTCCGAGTTCAGCCATGGTGGTTCCAGCCGGGATTGTGGTGGCCCGGCATCGATATGCATGCATTTTCATATGGTCCGTTGGGGTGTGGCCCCGGCAGAATCGCGCCCCCGGATGGACACGATCACCGCAAGCCTGCGCCTGGCGCTGGACCTCATCGCCCAAGCCGACGCCCGATTGCTGGAGATCGTCTCTCTCTCGCTGCGGGTGTCGACGAGCGCGTTGCTGTTCGCCGCGCTCGCCGGTCTGGGCCTGGGCGCCTTCCTCGCCGCCGTGCCCTTCCCCGGCCGCAAGGCCGCGGTGTGGTTCGTCAACACCCTGCTCGCGCTGCCGCCGGTGGTGGTGGGGCTGGTGGTCTACCTGATGCTGTCGCGCAGCGGGCCGCTGGGAAGCTTCGGCATCCTGTTCACGCCGGCGGCGATGGTGGTGGCGCAGACGGTGCTGCTGCTGCCGCTGATCGCCGCGCTGGCGCGCCGCCTGGTGGTGGACGCGCTGGCCGAAGGCGGCGAGCAGCTGCGTTCGCTGGGCGCTTCGCCGCTGACGGCCGCGCTGCTGATGCTGGTGCACCAGCGCGCGGGCGTTCTGACGGTGCTGCTCACCGCCTTCGGCCGCGCGGTGGCCGAGGTGGGCGCGGTGATGATCGTCGGCGGCAACATCGAAGGCGCCACGCGCGTGATGACCACCGCCATCGCGCTGGAGACGAGCAAGGGCGACCTGCCGCTGGCGCTGGCGCTGGGCATCGTGCTGCTGGCGGTGGTGGGGCTGGTGAACCTGCTGGTGGCCGCGCTGCAGGGCGGCGGCAACCCGGAACGCGAGGCCCTGGCGTGAGCACGCCCCTGATCACGCTGTCGCACGCGAACGTGAGCTTCGGCGACGTGGCGGCGCTGCAGGACATCTCGCTCGTGCTCCAGCGCGGCGAACGCCTGGCGCTGGTGGGCGCCAACGGCGCCGGCAAGACCACGCTGCTGCGCCTGCTGCACGGCATGGTCGCCTGCCCCGGCCGCCGTGCCCACGGCCCCCTGAAGTGCGCGATGCTGTTCCAGCGCCCCTTCCTGCTGCGCCTGTCGGCGCGGGCCAACGTGGAGGTGGCCCTGTGGCTGGCGCGCGTGCCGGCCGCCGAACGCCGCCCGCGCGCGCAGGCGGCACTCGAGCGCGTGGGCCTGGGCGCGCTGGCAAAGCGGCCGGCGCGCTCGCTGTCCGGCGGCCAGCAGCAGCGGCTGGCGCTGGCGCGCGCCTGGGCGCTGCAGCCCGACCTGCTGCTGCTGGACGAACCCACCGCCAGCCTGGACCCCACCGCCAAGCGCGAGGTGGAAACGCTGGTGGAAGCGCTCTCTCATGACGGCGCCACGCTGGTGATGAGCACCCACAACCTGGGCCAGGCCAAGCGCCTGGCCACCCGCGTGGCCTACCTGGAAGGCGGCCGCCTGCTGGCCGACCTGCCCACCGAGACCTTCTTCGACCCCCGTGATCCACCGGCTGCCGCCGCAGCCTTCCTCAAAGGAGAACTTCCATGGACCTGATCCGCCGTGCCGCCATCGCCCTGCTGGCCAGCGTGTCGCTCGCCGCCTGGGCACAGGACAGGAGCATCGTGATGGCCTCGACCACCAGCACCGAGCAGTCGGGCCTGTTCGCGCACCTGTTGCCACGCTTCAAGGCCGCCACGGGCATCGACATCAAGGTGGTCGCGGTGGGCACCGGCCAGGCGCTGGACATCGGCCGCCGCGGCGACGCCGACGTGCTGTTCGTGCACGACACCGCGGCCGAGGAGAAGTTCGTCGCCGAAGGCTTCGCCAAGGCGCGGCGCGACGTCATGTACAACGACTTCGTGCTCGTCGGCCCGGCCGACGACCCGGCGAAGACCCGGGGCCAGGACGTCGCCGAAGCGCTGAAGAAGATCGCCGCCGCCGGCGCGCCCTTCGTCTCGCGCGGGGACAAGAGCGGCACCCACGCCGCCGAGCTGCGCCTGTGGAAGATGGCGGGCCTGGACCCGGCCGCCGCGCCGCCCGCCGGCTACAAGGCCTGCGGCTGCGGCATGGGCCCGGCGCTGAACATCGGCTCCTCGACCGGCGCCTACGTGCTGACCGACCGCGGCACCTGGCTGGCATTCAAGAACCGCGGGCCGCTCGTGGTGCTGGTCGAAGGCGACAAGCGCCTGTTCAATCAGTACGGCGTGATGGTGGTGAACCCCGACCGGCACCCGCACGTGAAGGCCGCGCTGGCCACCACCTTCGCCGACTGGGTGGTCTCGCCGGCCGGGCAGCAGGCCATTGCCGACTACAAGATCGGCGGCCAGCAACTCTTCTTCGGCGACGCCCGCTAGGCGGGCTTTTCGTACCAGTCTGGAACACCCGGTGCTGTACTCCGGGTTTCGCCTAGGTTTCGTTGGAACGACCCTATGCAGATCATTGCATAAGGCTTGGTGCAGGACGAAGCGCCGGGCTGCCACTGGCTGTTTGCCGCAACGCGAGAAAGACAAACCATGCAGAAGAGCCTGCACATCAACGCCGAGAAATGCACCGGCTGCCTGCAGTGCGAGATGGCCTGTTCGTTCGAGAACTACGGCGCCTTCGCACCCGCACGCTCCCGCATCAAGGTGTTCGACTTCCACGAGACCGGCCGCAAGGTGCCCTACACCTGCACCCAGTGCGACGAAGCCTGGTGCCTGCACGCCTGCCCGGTGGAAGCGATCACCGTGGACAAGGCCACCGGCGCCAAGGTGGTGAACGAGACCACCTGCGTCGGCTGCAAGGTCTGCACCATCAGCTGCCCGTTCGGCACCATCAACTACGTGCAGGAAACCGGCAAGGTCCAGAAATGCGACCTGTGCGGCGGCGACCCCGCCTGCGCCACCGCCTGCCCCACCGGCGCCATCACCTACGTCGACGCCAACTGGACGGGCATCGACAAGATGAAGGCCTGGGCCGACAAGCTCGGCAACCAACCGGCCGCGGCCTGAAGGAGAGAAGCAAAATGTCCTGGGCTGGAAAGATTCTCCGCGTCGACCTGACCGCGGGCACCGTCAAGAGCGAACCGCTGAACATGAAGTGGGCCAAGGAATACCTGGGCTCGCGCGGTCTCGGCACCAAGTACTTCGTCGAGGAGGTCGACGCCAAGGTCGACCCGCTGTCGCCGGCGAACAAGCTGATCTGGGCCACCGGCCCGCTGACCGGCACGATGGCCTCCACCGGCGGCCGCTACACCGTCATCACCAAGGGCCCGCTCACCGGCGCCATCGCCTGCAGCAACAGCGGCGGCTACTGGGGCGCCGAGCTGAAGATGGCCGGCTGGGACATGGTGATCTTCGAAGGCAAGAGCGCCAAGCCGGTCTACCTGTACGTCAACGACGACACGGCCGAGCTGCGCGACGCGTCCGCCCTGTGGGGCAAGAGTGTCTGGGAAACCGAAGCCACGCTGAAGAAGGCGCACCAGGACCCGCTGCTGCGCATCTCCAGCATCGGCAAGGCGGGCGAGAACCAGGTGCTCTTCGCCGCCGTCGTGAACGACCTGCACCGAGCCGCCGGGCGTTCGGGCGTGGGCGCGGTCGCCGGCTCGAAGAACCTGAAGGCGATCGCGGTGCGCGGCACGAAGGGCGTGGCCAACATCGCCGACCCCAAGGCCTTCATGAAGGTCACCTTCGAGAAGAAGAAGGTGCTCGCCGACAACGCCGTCACCGGCCAGGGCCTGCCGACCTACGGCACCCAGGTGCTGATGAACGTGATCAACGAGATCGGCGCCCTGCCCACGCGCAACCACCGCGACATCCAGTTCGAAGGCGCGAAGGACATCTCCGCCGAGGCCATGGCCACGCCGCGCAAGACCGACGGCAAGAAGCACCTGGTCACCAACCAGGCCTGCTTCGGCTGCACCATCGCCTGCGGCCGCATCAGCAAGATGGACCAGGGCCACTTCACGGTGGAGAACAAGCCGCAGTACTGGGGCGCCTCCGGCGGCCTGGAATACGAAGCGGCCTGGGCGCTGGGCGCCGCCAACGGCGTGAACGACCTGGAAGCGCTGCAGTACGCCAACCTGCTGTGCAACGAGCAGGGCATGGACCCCATCTCCTTCGGCGCCACCGTCGGTGCCGTGATGGAGCTCTACGAGATGGGCGTGCTCACGAAGGAGCAGCTGGGCATCGACGCCAAGTTCGGCAGCGCGCAGGCGCTGGCGCACTTCGCCGAGATCACCGCCAACGGCACCGGATTCGGCAAGGACATCGGCCAGGGCAGCAAGCGGCTCACCGCCAAGTACGGCCACCCCGACCTGAGCATGAGCGTCAAGGGCCAGGAATTCCCGGCCTACGACAGCCGCGGCATCCAGGGCATGGGCCTGACCTACGCCACCAGCAACCGCGGCGCCTGCCACCTGCGCAGCTACACCGTGGCTTCCGAAGTGATGGGCATTCCGGTGAAGACCGACCCGCTGGTCGCCGAAGGCAAGCCCGAACTGGTGAAGGCCTTCCAGGACGCCACCGCCGCCTTCGACGCCGCCGGCATCTGCATCTTCACCAGCTTCGCCTGGACGCTGGAAGACGTGGCGCCGCAGGTCGCGGCCGCCTGCGGCCCCGAGTTCACGCTGGAGAAGGTGGGCGAGATCGGCGAACGCATCTGGAACATGGAGCGCGACTTCAACAACCGCGCCGGCTTCACCAACAAGGACGACACGCTGCCCAAGCGGCTGCTCACCGAGCCGGCCAAGACCGGCCCGGCCAAGGGCCTGGTGAACAAGCTGCCCGAGATGCTGCCCCACTACTACGAGATCCGCGGCTGGAACGCCGACGGCACGCTGAAGGCCGACACGCGCAAGCGCCTGGGCCTGTGATCCCGCGCCGCAAGGCGCCGTAGTTCAAGACGCGAGGCGGCCCATCACCGCCTCGCGCCGTTTTCAAGAGGCACGAAGAAAGAGCCCCCATGAAACACGTCATCCTCGGCGCCGGCCCGGCCGGCGTCATCGCGGCCGAGACGCTGCGCAAGCATGCCCCCGCCGACGAGATCACCCTCGTCGGCGACGAACCCGAGGCGCCCTACTCGCGCATGGCCATCCCCTACCTGCTGATCGGCAACATCGGCGAGGAAGGCACCCACCTGCGCCACGGCGCCGACCACTACGCCGGGCTGCGCATCAACGTGCAGCGCGGCCGCGCCAAGAAGCTGGACACGGCGGCGCGCAAGGTCACGCTGGAAGACGGCCGCACGCTGGACTACGATCGCCTGCTCATCGCCACCGGCTCGTCGCCCGCCACGCCGCCCATCCCCGGCATCAACGGGCCCGGCGTGCACAGCTGCTGGACGCTGGCCGACGCGCGTTTCATCGCCGCCGAGGCCAGGAAGGGCGCGCGCGTGCTGCAGATGGGCGCCGGCTTCATCGGCTGCATCATCATGGAAGCGCTGGCCGCGCGCGGCGTGCAGCTTTCGGTGGTGGAGATGGGCGACCGCATGGTGCCGCGCATGATGGGCCCCACCGCGGGCGGCATGATCAAGGCCTGGTGCCAGAAGAAGGGCGTGCAGGTCTACACCGGCGCCCGCGTGGAGGCCATCGAAAGGCCGAAGGCCGAAGCCCCCGGGCTGCTGGGCAAGATCGCCTCGGCGGTGGGCCTGGGCCATGCGGAACCCGCGGCCCATGGGCCCATGAAGGTGAAGCTGTCCACCGGCCAGGTGCTGGAGGCCGACCTCGTGATCAGCGCCACCGGCGTCAAGCCCAACATCGGCTTCCTGGAACACAGCGGCGTGCGCTGCCTGGTGGGTGTGCTGACCGACGAGCACCTGGAGACCAACGTCAAGGGCGTCTACGCCGCCGGCGACTGCGCCGAGGCCTTCGACAAGGTGAGCGGCAAGACCATCGTCAGCGCCATCCAGCCCAACGCCGCCGAACAGGCGCGCGTGGCCGCGCTCAACATGGCCGGCCGCGCGGCCGAACTGCGCGGCGTCACGCAGATCAACGTGCTGGACACGCTGGGCCTCATCTCCGCCAGCTTCGGCCAGTGGGAAGGCGTGAAGGGCGGCCAGCACGTGGAGCTCACCGCCGACGGCCGCCACCTGAGCCTGCAGTTCGAAGGCGACCGCCTGGTCGGCTGCAACGCCATCGGCTGGACCGAGCACGTGGGCGTCATGCGCGGCCTGGTCGAAGGCCAGGTGAAGCTGGGGCCCTGGAAGGACAGGCTGCTGAAGGATCCCACGCTGCTGATGGAGGCCTACCTGGCTTCGGCACAATCGCAGGACCACCACGCGATGATGAAGTAAGCCCCAGGGGATGAAGGTCACGCTCAAGCTGTACGCCAGCCTCACGCAATGCCTGCCGCTGGAACGGCGCACGAGCAACTTCATCGAGCTTGAGGTGCCCGAAGGCTCGACCGTCAACCAGGTGATCGAGCCTTTCTACCTGCCACCCAAGAGCGTGCATCTGGTGCTGATCAACGGCGTCTTCGTGCCCCCCGAAGCCCGCGCGACGCGCGCGCTGGTGGCAGACGACGTGCTGGCGATCTGGCCGCCGATCGCGGGCGGCTGAGGGCCGGTGGCCGATTTCGTCCGCGAGCACGGCTGCACCGAAGCCGAATGGCTGGGCTGGCTGCCCAAGGCCATGCACGGCCATCCCTGGACGCGGCCGCACGAACACGCGGCGGTGGTGAGCCTGGGTGAAGGCACGCTCACGCTGGACTGGCAGGTGCTGCCGCCGCGGCGCATCGCGCTGCTGAACCTGCCGCGGCTGGCGGTGCGCTACAGCTTCGCCGGCGTGCCCGACGGCGTGCGCGAACGCTTCCTCAAGCGCTTCGACCTGCACATGCAGCGCGGCGGCGGCTGATGGGGGGCGCCGACAAGGCGGCGGAATGGCGGCGCTGGAGCGGCATCGTGCTGCGCGCCGCGCACCTGGCCGGTGTGGCGCTGCTCGCGGCCCAGCTGCTCGGCGCGCCCGGCGCCGCCGCCGGCGGGTGGCTGACGCTGCTCACCGGCGTGGGGCTGCTGGGGGCCGAACTGGCCGACGGCCGCGTGCGCCTGGACGAACTGGCCGGCGCCTGGGTGCTGGCCAAGCTGGCGCTGGTGGCCGCCGGGCTGGCCTGGCCGGCGGCGGCGCTGCCGCTGTTCTGGGTGATGCTGGCGGTCTCGGCCGTGCTGTCGCACGCACCACGCGAATTCCGGCACTGGAAGCCGGGGCGCTGAAGGCCGGTCTCAGTCGTCGACCAGCGCTTCCAGCCCGGCCGCCAGTTCGGCTGCCGGCGGCATGGCCTGCGGCGCCTGGCCGAGGGTGGCTACCGCCAGCACCGGCGGCTCGCCCAGCCACGAAAGCTGCCAGCCCGCAGGCACCGGCGGCAGGGCGTCGTCGGCCGCGGCGGCTTCGCGCCGGGCCTGCCACAGCGCCAGCCGCACGACGCCGACCAGCGACGCTTCGCCCGGCCGCGCCGCTTCGGCCACGCCGGCCAGCGCGCCGCTGATCGCTTCGGGGAACTTCCAGCGCCGCGCCAGTTCGGCCGCCACCTCGCCATGGTGGTAGCCCAGCAGCGCCACTTCGCAGGCCGCGCGGCCGCTCTCCAGCGGGGGGCACTGGCGGTCCAGGCGCTGCAGCAGGCGCGGGTCGGCGGCGCGCATCACCAGGTGGCCCAGGCCCTGCAGGAGGCCGGTCACGAAGGCAAGGTCGCCGTTCAGTTCGGCCAGCCCCGCCAGCCAGCGCGCGCCGCCGGCCGTGTGCACGCTCTGGCGCCAGAAACGCGGCAGGTCGAAGCCCTGCACGTGCTTGAAGGCCTGGCCGATGCCGGCCGCCAGCACCAGGTTGCGCACCATCACGAAGCCCAGCAGGCGCAGCGCGTCGTCCAGCGTCTCGACGCGGCGCGAAGCGTGGAAGTAGGCCGAATTGGCCAGCCGCAGTGTCTTCGCGCTCAGCACCGGGTCGGCCTCGAGCTGCGTCGCGATGGACGCCACCGAGACGTCTTCCTGCTGGAAGCTGGCGATCAGCTGCTGCACGGCCTTGGGCACCACGGGCAGCGCGGCCGGGTGTTCGAACAGCGTTTCGAGCGAGGTGACCGGGACCGCCGGAGCAAGGGCCTTCATGACCCTGGTTGTCGGCGGCGCAGCCGGGCAATGAATCCGTGCATTCCGATGCGGCGCGAATTTGTGCAGCCCTGAAGCAAGCCGACAGACGGCCGACAACCCGGCGTGACCCCTTCGAGGACCGCACCGCCATGGCCCTGTCCCCCGGTTCCCCCGAAGTGCTGCGCGACGCCTTCGAGCGCAGCGTGCTCTTCATGGACGCGCTGCGCCGCCGCGGCAACACTTACCGCGAGCACGCGGCCGCGGGCGAACCGCCGCTGCTGAAGTTCGACCACGAGACGGTGCTGGACGGGCGCGAGCTGCCGCGCCCCTGCAACTACCTGCTGCTGCGCGTGCTGCCGCCGGCGGGCACGGCCGCCCCGGAAGCCACGGCGCGCCCGGTGGTGGTGGTGGACCCGCGTGCCGGCCATGGTCCGGGCATCGGCGGCTTCAAGGACGACTCCGAGGTGGGCGTCGCGCTGCGCGCCGGCCACCCGGTGTACTTCGTCGCCTTCCGCTCGCAGCCCGAGGAAGGCCAGACCCTGGCCGACGTGATGGCGGCCGAGGTTCGCTTCCTGGAGACGGTGGCGGCACGCCACCCGCAGGCGGCGCGGCCGGTGATCGTGGGCAACTGCCAAGCCGGCTGGGCGATCGCGATGCTGGCTTCGCTGCGGCCGGAACTGTGCGGGCCGCTGATGCTGGTGGGCTCGCCGCTCTCGTACTGGGCCGGCGCCTCGACGCAGAATCCGATGCGCTATGCCGGCGCCCTGCTGGGCGGCAGCTGGCTCGCCAGCCTGACCTCGGACCTGAGTGGAGACCGTTTCGACGGCGCCCACCTGGTCGACAACTTCGAGCGCCTGAACCCGGCCAACGCGCTGTGGACCAAGTACCACCGGCTGTGGGCGCAGCCGGACACCGAAGCCGAGCGCTTCCTGGAGTTCGAACGCTGGTGGGGCGGCCTGTTCCGCATGACGGGCGCCGAGATCGAGTGCATCGTCGAGAACCTGTTCGTCGGCAACCGGCTGGCGCGCGGCGAGGTGGTGCTGGGCGGCCAGCGCGTGGACCTGCGCAACATCCGCCAGCCGGTGATCGTGTTCGCCTCCCACGGCGACAACATCACGCCGCCGCCGCAGGCGCTGGACTGGATCATCGACGCCTGGGGCAGCGAACGTGCCATCGCCGCCGCCGGCCGCGTCATCGTCTACGTGCTGCACGAGACGGTGGGCCACCTGGGCATCTTCGTCGGCGCCGACGTCGCGCGCAAGGAACACGACCAGATCGTCACCTCGCTCGACGTGGTGGAGAACCTGCCGCCCGGCCTGTACGAGATGCGCGTGCAGCGCAAGGACGGCGTCACGCCGCAGCGCTGGGACACGCTGGAGCCCGGCAGCTTCACCGTGAGCTACGAACACCGCACGATGGACGACCTGCGTGCACTGAACCCCGAAGGGCGCGACGAGGAAGCCCTCTTCGCCACCGTGGCGCGCTGGTCCGAACTGCAGGCCAATGCCTACAAGACCTGGGTGCGGCCCTGGGTGAAGGCGCTGCCGCTGCGCGCCTGGGGCGACCTGGTGGCCGAGTGGCACCCGCTGCGCTGGCAGCGCCGCCTGTGGAGCGACGCCCACCCGGCCGCCGCCTGGGTGGCGCAGGCCGCCGAACAGGTGCGCGCGCAGCGCCACGCGCTGCCCGCCGACCACCCGGGGCGCCAGTGGGAACGCCAGCTCTCCGAGGCCATGGAGGGCGCGCTCAACGCCTTCCGCGACCAGCGCGACCAGGCGGTGATGCAGTGGACGCGGCTCGTCTTCGGCCCCACCGGCCTGGGCGCGTTGCTGCCACCCGGCGAATCCGACGAATCGCGCGCGGTGGCGCGCGCCGAAGCCGAGATCGAGGCCCTGCGCCGGGAAGTGCTGCCGCGCATCGCCGAAGGCGGCCCGGCGCAGGCGGTGTGCCGCATCGTGCTGGCCGGCATGAAGAGCATCGGCAGCTTCGAACGCCGCAGCTTCCGCCTGGCGCGTCTGCTGGCCGCGCTGGAAGACGGCCAGGCCGGCCGCTGGCGCGAGCTGATGCGCGAGGAAGCGCGCATCGCCGCCGTGGCGCCGGTGGAGGCGCTCAACGCGCTGGGCGAGATGCTGCCTTCCACCGAAGCGCGCGAGCGCGCGCTGGCGCTGGCGGCTGCGGTGATGATGATCGAGCCGACGCTGGACCAGCCGCGCTCCGAGATCATCGAGCTGCTCATCGGCACCCTGGACCTGGACGCTTCGCGCGTGATGGACCTGGCCTGCCGCCTCACCTCGCCGCTCGCACCGCCGCGCCTGCGCCGCGTCGCCTGAGCCGGCCGCTTCCAGCGGCCCAGCGCCAAACGCGCCCTAAAGCCCGGCGAGCAGCGCGTCCCAGCCCGGGTAGGCGCCACGCTCAAGGCCGTACTTGAACGCGAACGGATAGGTGGCCTCGCCAGCCACCAGCGCGTGCGCGAAGCCGGGTGCATCGTGCACCCAGTTGCCGCCCAGCAAGGTGACGCCGCGCGCGAACAGCGGGTCCGGCGGCGCGCCGACGCTGGGGCCCACCATGGACAGGCTCTTCGCACCGCGGCAGAACGCCAGCATGCGGTCGAGCGAGTCGTTGAGCATCAGCGTGCCGGTCGCCATGACCTTGCTG
This sequence comes from Rubrivivax sp., assembly GCA_044224175.1. Classification (GTDB taxonomy): domain Bacteria; phylum Pseudomonadota; class Gammaproteobacteria; order Burkholderiales; family Burkholderiaceae_C; genus Rubrivivax. The sequence continues at coordinate 30,544 of JBGAKY010000042.1, forward strand.
CAGCCTTGAAGCTCGCTCGCGTCGGTGGTCACGCGCACGGTGCCGTCGTCGCGCACCAGGTCTTCGCGCAGTTCCACCACGCGCAGCTTCGCGCCGCGTTCGACGATGCGCCCCACCAGCGGCGCGAAGTAGCCGATCATGCCCAGCGTCTCGCCGGGCTGCGGGTCCAGGCCGCCGAAGGAGTCGGCACTCTTCGGCGGCACGAAGCCGGCGCGGTCGAACAGGCTGCGCGTGAGCGCGTTGATGGCGGCGAAGCCGAGCGTGCGGCGCAGCGTGTCGCCGCCGTTGAAACCGCGCGCCAGCGCCAGCGCGTCGGCGCCTTCGAGCGCCATCCCGCCGCCCTTCAGCACGTCCAGCGTGTCGCCCAGCAGCACGTAGGCCAGGCCGAGCGCGCCGTCGTCCAGTTCCAGCGCGCAGAACTCGCCGCGCTGGCGATCCGGCTCGGGCGGCGGCGGCAGGTGCAGCGCGCGCACGCGCGGCAACAGTGCACGGGCGGCATAACGTTCCAGCAGGGAGATGGCTTCGGTGGCCCAGCTCATGTGACAGGCTTTCGTGCCGCGCGCGGCGACAGCGCATTGGGGAAGAAGAGCGCGGTCAGGCTCTTGCTGTGCACGGGCGAGAAGTTGCCGTGCGACTTCGAGGCTTCGTCGTGGCGGCGCCATTCGCGCACCCAGTGGATGTCGTCGCAGACCTCCAGCAGGCCCATGGTCTCGCGGTCGCCCACCAGCACGCCCTGCACGCGCAGGCCGAAGCGCGCGCGCGCCTCGTCCAGCGACTGCAAGGTCTGCGGCACGCAGCCGAATTCGCCGTCGCTCACGATCAGCAAGTCGGCACTGGCCCAGCGCGCTTCGTGCACGGCGGCGATGGCGCGTTCGATCGGCGTCTGCACGTCGGTGCCGCCGTCGAAGGCCTGGCCCATCAGTTCCAGCACCGCGTCCAGGCCCGCCTCGTCGCGGCCCAGGTCGCGTTCCAGCAGTTCGCCCGGGCCGCCGAAGGCGATCAGCCGGCAGGCGCGTCCGGCCTCGTGGGCGGCGCGCAGCGCGGCGATCACCACCGCCTTGGCGATGTTCTCCGGCGCCCCGTGCATCGAGCCCGAGGTGTCCAGCGCCAGCAGGATGGGGCCGCGTTCCAGCGTTTCGGGGGCTGCCTCTTCGGCGGCCACGTGCGCGCGCAGCGGGTCGGGCCGCCAGTCCACCAGCACCGCTTCGGTCTCCCAGCCGAGCAGGCGGGCTTCGGCGTGGCGCGCGCGCCAGAGCTTCTTCAGAACCGGGTGGCGCAGCATCACCGCCTCGCCGGCCAGCATGCGGTCGGGGCGCGAGGTGAAGCGGATGCCGGTGATCTCGCCCGGCGCGCCGGGCAGCCGCGTTTCCACCGCCGCCAGCACCGGTTTCAGGGGCGAAGCCAGTGGCGTGCGCTGCGCGTCGGGCCGCGCCTGCACGCTGCGTTCGGCACGGCCCAGCTGACGGATCAGTGCCGCCAGTTCGGGCAGGTGCTGCAGCCGTTCGGCAGCGCGGCGCGCCGCCTGCCAGGGGCGCGACCGCAGGCGGCCGCGGATCTGGTCCCACTGCAGGTGGCCGAAGTCGCCCAGGTCGCGCAGCAGCGCCATGTCGTCTTCCAGGCCGCCGGCTTCCGAGCCCCAGGCGCTGCGGAACTCGGCCGCCACTTCGGCGATGGCCTCTTCGCGCGTCAGGCGCGGCTGGTGGTCGACCAGCCGGTCCAGGTGCCACAGCAGCGTGCGCAGGATCTGTTCGGCCAGCGAAGCCGTGGCGCGGCTCATCGAAGGCAGCTGCAGTTCGCCCACCACGGCGCGCAGCGCGCGCGTGGCGGCGGCGTCGCCGAAGTCGGCCGCCGCCGGCGGCAGGTCGCCGGCCAGCAGCGACTTCAGCCAGGTGGCGGCGTCGTCGATGCGGCGCGTGCGTTCGCCGGCGCTGCACACCAGGTCGGGCAGCCACAGCGAGCGCGGCAACGCCGCCAGCCGGTCGTAGGGCGCGTCCAGCGCCGATGCGGGCATCAGGCTTCCAGTGCCACGGGGGCGGGCGCCACGGCGGGCAGCGTGTCGTCGACCGGCATCGCGGCGAAACCGTCGCGCGTGCGGGCCAGCGACGCCTGCAGCGCCTGCAGCACGCCCAGCGTCTGCGCATGCGCGCCCTGCCAGCGCGCCACGAAGCCCGGCGGCAGCCACAGGCGCCCCGCCAGCCGCGCCGCCAGGGCCCGCGCCTCGGCGTCGACCGCGGCCTGCGCCTCGCCGGCATGGGCGACCAGCTCGTCCAGCTGCGCCAGCCGCGCCGCCACGTGCACCGGGCTCCAGCGCCGGCGTGTCTTCTCTTCCAGCCGCGCCGAGACCATGCGCAGCATGCCGGCGTTCTCGTCCGCCCCGCCCGCCTCGCCTTCGCCCAGGCGGATGGCGCGCGCCAGCGCCAGCTTGCCGGCGCTGTCGTCCGTGCCTTCGTCGGCGGGCATGCTCTGCTCGATCTCCAGCTGCTTCTCGAAGGCCTGCACGGCGCGCGTCAGCCATTCGGCGCTCTGCGGCACGGCCCGCAGCAGTTCGGCTTCGAACCAGGCGGCAATCGGCGGCACGTCTTCCGGCCGCGCGGCGGCCACGTAGGGGGCGAGCCACAGGTCGACCGCGTCCACCTCGCGCCGGCCTTCGGTGGCGGCGGCCGTGCGCATCAGCCCCACCCAGCGGCGCCAGCGGCGGTCGGACACGGCCAGGCCGTTCTTCGCCAGCCAGGCGCGCAGCGCGGCACAGGCGGCCAGCGCCTCTTCGCCAAGCGTGACGCGGGCGGCGGCTTCGGCCACCGACTGACGTTCCGCTTCGGTCAGCGGCGCGGCCGGTGGCGGCGCCGATGCTTCGCCCAGCTGCAGCAGCGCCGCGAAGCTGTCGTCGCCCACCGGCGCCACCGGCACGCGCACCAGGAAGCGGTCGAAGAAGGCGACCAGCGCCTCGTCGGCCGGCACCTCGTTGCTGGCCGCCACCACGCTGACCAGCGGCGTGTCCTCGCGGCCGCTGCCGTTGTCGAACTCGCGTTCGTTCAATAGCGTGAGCAGCGCGTTCAGGATCGCCGAATTGGCCTTGAACACCTCGTCCAGGAAGGCGATGCCGGCGGTGGGCAGGAAGCCTTCGGTCTGGCGCTCGTAGCGGTCGGCTTCCAGCGCCTTCAGCGACAGCGGGCCGAACAGTTCCTCGGGCGTGGAGAAGCGCGTGAGCAGGCGTTCGAAGTAGCGCGCGCCGTCGAAGGCGCGGTGCAGGCGGCGCGCCAGTTCGCTCTTGGCGGTGCCGGGCGGGCCGATCAGCAGCACGTGTTCGCCGGCCAGTGCCGAAAGCAGCGCCAGCCGCACCGCGGCTTCGCGTTCCAGCAGGCCGGTTTCCAGGCCCTGCAGCAGGCCGCGAAGGCGTTCGTTCGAGGGGAGTGACATGGTCGACAATCCTAGCCGCGCCGGCATCGGCGATCATTGAACCAGATGAAGTCCCGCGGCGTCCGCCTCCAGTACAGCTTCGAAAGCGTCGGCCAGCGCGGCGCCGACGTGCACAACCCGCTGTTCGACCTGCTGACGGCGGTGCGCCAGCATGGATCGATCCAGCACGCGGCCAAGGCCCTGGGCGCCAGCTACCGGCACGTGTGGGGCCAGCTCAAGCACTGGCAGGACGTGCTGGGCGAACCGCTGGTCACCTGGACCCAGGGCCAGCCGGCCCGGCTCACGCCCTTCGCCGAACGCCTGCTGTGGGCCGAGGCACGCGCGCGCACGCGCCTGGTGCCCCACATCGAAGCACTTCGTGCCGAACTGGAACGCGTGCTCGCGGAAGCGCTGGACGGCGACCAGCACCTGCTCACCGTGCTGGCCAGCCACGACCTGGCGTTGCCGCTGCTGCGCGACCAGGCCGCCGGCGCCGGCGTGCACCTGGAGCTGAAGTTCGCCGGCAGCATCGACGCGCTGCGCGCGCTGTCCGAAGGCCGCTGCACGGTGGCCGGCTTCCACGTGCCGCCGCTGGCCGACGAGAAGAACCCCTTCGCGCAAGGCCTGAAGCCGCTGCTGGAGCCGGGGCGCCACAAGTTGATCGGCTGCGCCAGGCGGCTGCAGGGGCTGATGGTCGCCAAGGGCAACCCGCTGGAACTCTCGCACCCGGCCGACCTGGCGCGCCCCGGCGTGCGCGTGGTGCAGCGCCAGCCGGGGTCCGGCACCCGGCTGCTCACCGACACGCTGCTGGCACGCGCCGGCGTGGCGCTGGCCGCGGTGCAGGAGACCCTGGTCGAAGACAGCCACCTGGCGGTGGCCGCCGCCGTGGCCAGCGGCCTGGGCGACGTGGGCCTGGGCGTGGCCGCCGCCGCGGAAGCCTTCGGCCTGGAGTTCGTGCCGCTGGTCGAGGAAGACTACTTCCTGGTCTGCCTGGACAGCACGCTCGACACCGAAGCGGTGCAGCGCCTGCGCACGCTGCTGGCCGCGCCGGCCTGGGCGCAGGCGCTGGCACCGCTGTCCGGCTACCAGGTGAACCGGCCGGGCGAGGTGCTGTCGCTGACGCGCGCATTGCCCTGGTGGCGGTTCAAGACACCGAAGGCGCCGCAAGCCTCGGCGAAGCGGCGCTGAAGCGACCGCCCGGCGCCCCGTGCCGCTGCACGCCTACCTTCCGCAGGACCGCCGCCGCGCCATCGCCCAGGGCCGGGACCTGCCCGAACGCTGCCGCGGCGCCGCGCTCTTCGCCGACATCTCCGGCTTCACGAACCTGACCGAAACCCTGGCGCAGGGCAGCGGCCAGCGCCGCGGCGCCGACGAACTGGCGCGCCGCATCAACGCCGTCCACCAGGCGCTCGTGAGCGCGGTGGAAGCCGAAGGCGGCAGCGTCGTCGCCTTCGCCGGCGACGGCCTGACCTGCTGGTTCGAAGGCGACGGCGGCCCGGCGCAGGCGCTGCGCTGCGGGCATGCCATGCACCAGGCGCTGGCGAGCTTCCCCAGCCTGTCGGTCAAGGTGGGCGTGGCCGCCGGCAGCGCGCTGCGCTGCGCGGTGGGCGACCCCGCGATCCAGCGCCTGGACCTGCTGGCCGGCGCCACGGTGGCGCGCGCCTTCGCGGCGCAGGCCCGGGCCGTGCCCGGCGAGGTGCAGCTCGACGAGACCACGGTTCGCCTGGTGCAGGACGCCGCCACCGAACCCGTAGCGGCTGCGTCCGAGCCGGAGGCAGCGCTGGACCCCGCGGTCCTGCGGCCCTGGATCCTGCCCTTCGTCTTCCAGCGCGAAACCGCCAGCGGCGGCCTCTTCGCCGCCGACCTTCGGCCCGCCGCGGCGCTGTTCCTGCGCGTGGCGCTGGGCGTGGCGCCGGTGCCTGACAGCGGCCCCACCGAAGCCGAAGCGCTGCGGTCGCTGGTGGCGCGCGTGCAGCGCACGCTGCAGCCCCAGGGTGGCGTGCTGCTGGAGGCGGGCGTCGACGACGCCGGCACCTGCCTGTACGCCAGCTTCGGTGCCGCCCAGGTGCACGAAGACGACGCCGGTCGCGCGCTGCGCGCCGCGCTGGCGCTGCGCCGCGAGTGCGAAGACGCGGGCTGGCCGGCGCAGATCGGCCTGTCGGCCGGCACCATGTTCGTGGGCGGCTACGGCGGCAGCACGCGCCGTTCCTTCGGTGCCGTCGGCGACGAGGTCAACGCGGCGGCGCGTCTTATGGCGCTGGCGCGCCCTGGCGAGGTGCTGGTCTCGGGCCGCCTGCGCCAGGCAGTGGCGGCCGACGACTTCAGCTTCGAGGCGCGGCCCCCGGTGGCGCTGAAGGGCAAGGCCGAGCCGATGGCGGTGTTCGCCGCCACCGGGCTGCAGCAGCGGCGCGCCATCCGCCTGCAGGAGCCGCCTTCGCTGCTGCCCATGGTGGGCCGCGAAGCCGAGACGCAGCGCCTGCGGGCCGCGCTGGCAGCGGCGCGCGCGGGCGCAGGCCAGGTGGTGCGCGTGATCGCCGAGGCCGGCATGGGCAAGTCGCGCCTGGTGGCCGAAGGCATACGGCTGGCGCGCCGCGAAGGATTCACCGGCTACGGCAGCGCCTGCCGGCAGGACGGCGTGCGCACACCCTACCTGGCCTGGCAGGGCATCTGGACCGCCTTCTTCGACCTCGACCCCGCGCTGCCGCAGCGCCGCCAGCGCCAGGCCGTGCAGGCTGCACTGCAGCGCCACGCGCCCGACCATGCCGAGGCCTGGCCGCTGCTGGGCGCCACGCTGGGCCAGGACTGGCCCGACAGCCCCTTCACCGCGGCGCTGCAGCCGAAGGACCGCAAGGTGCTGCTGGAAGCACTGCTGCTGCAATGCCTGCAGTCGGGCGCCGCCGAAGCGGCCGAAGACGGCATGGGCCTGCTGCTGGTGCTGGAAGACCTGCACGCAGCCGACCCGCTCTCGCTGGACATGCTGGCCGCGCTGGTGCGTGGCAGCGCCGCGCTGCCGGTGCTGGTGCTCACCGCCGAGCGGCCGCCCGAAGGCGGCGCCGCCGACCCGCTGGCCGATCGGCTTGCGGGCCCTGTGCAGCGCATCGAACTCGGCGGCCTCGCGCCGGCCAGTGTGGAGCAGCTGGTGCGCGCGCGTCTGGCGCTGCGCCTGCCGGAACGCACCGGCCCGCTGCCGCGCGAACTGCTGGCGCGCGTGACGGCGCGCGCGCAGGGCAACCCGTTCTGCGTGGAAGAGCTGCTGGACTACCTGCACGACCGCGGGCTCGACCCCTACCGCCCCGAGACCGCGCTGTCGCTGGAACTGCCCGCCAGCCTGCACAGCCTGGTGCTGAGCCGCATCGACCGCCTGAGCCCCCGCCAGCAGAGCACGCTGAAGGCCGCCAGCGTGATCGGCCGCGAGTTCGCGCGCGCCGCGCCGCAGGCCTACTGCCCCACGCTGGGCACGGCCGAGGCAGTGGCCGCCGACGTGCTGGAACTCGCCCGCCAGGGCTTCACGCCGGTGCTGCCCGACGGCGCCGAGCCCGGCCACCTGTTCCGCCACCTGGTGACCTGGGAAGCCAGCTACGAGAGCATCGCGCTGGACACGCGTGCGCGCCTGCACGGCCAGTACGCGCGCCACCTGGAGCAGCGCCACCCCGAAGGCCTGCACCTGGCGCCGCTGCTGGCGCACCACTACGAACAGGCGGCCTGCGCCGCCGAAGCGGCGCACTGGCTGCGCGTGGCCGGCGAACAGGCGGCGGCCCGCTTCGCGAACGAAGAGGCGCTGGCCTGCTTCGAACGCGCGCTGCGCTGGCTGCCCGGAAGCGCCGCCGCAGCGCGCTTCGACCTGCTGGTGCTGCGCCAGCCCATCCTGGACCTGCTGGGGCGGCACGACCTGCAGCGGCAGGAACTCGACGCGCTGGAGCCGCTGGCCTCCGCGCTGCCCGACGCTTCGCAGCGCCGCGCCACCGCGGCCACGCTGCGCGCCCGGCTGGCGATCGAGCTGGGCGACTACGCGACCGCGCGCGCCAGTGCCCGGGCCGCGCTGGCCGCGCTGGACAACGACCCCGCGCCACGGCCTGCGGCCGGCGCCCTGCGGCTGGACGCGCTGCAGCAGCTGGCGCGCGTGATGCTGCTCACCGGCGAGGGTGCGGCCGCGCGGCCGGTGCTGGACAGCACGCTGGCGCTGGCCCGTTCGCTGGGCCTGGCGGCGGCGCAGGCGCGCGCGCACTCGAACATCGGCCACCTGCACTGGCACGAAGGCCGGTTCGACGAAGCGGCCACGCAGATGGCGCAGGCGCTGGCGCTGGCGCGCCAGGACAGCGACCTGCGCACCCAGCTCAACATCCTGAACAGCCTGGGCGTGGTGGCGAAGGCACGTTCGCGCTTTGACGAATCGGCGCGCCACTACGAAGAGGCGCTGCAGATCGCGCGCCGCATCGGCGACCGCCCGGGCGAAGCGATGCTGCTGAACAACCTGGGCAGCGCCTGCCTGGCCGGCGCCCGCCCGCACGAAGCCGGCCGTCACTGCGAACAGGCGGCGCGCATGTTCGCCGAGACCGGCGAGACGGTGCAGCACGGCGTGGCGCTGGCCAACCGCGCCGAAGCGCACCGCGAACTGGGGCAGCCCGCGCAGGCGCAGGCGCTGTCGCAGCAGGCGCTGGCGGTGCTGCGCGCCGCCGGTTCCCGGCCGGGCGAGGCGCTGGTGCTGGAAAACCTGGGCCTGGCCGAAGCCGCGCTGGGCCGCGCCGCCGAAGCCGAAGCGCGGCTGCGCGAAGCCCTGCAGATCGCGCGCGAGATCGGCCTGCCCGCGCGTGAAGCGAGCGTGCAGCTGCAACTGGGCCGCCTGCGGCTGGAGCAGGGCGCGTCGGCCGCCGCCACCGGACCGCTGGACCGTGCCGAGGCGCTGGCGCGCACGCTGGGCGACGAGACGCTGGCGCTCGCCATCGACGCCGCGCAGGCGCTGCGCCTGCTGGCGCAACAGGCGCCGGCCGCGGCCGTCGAACGGCTTCAGCGCCTGCTGCCGCGCCTGTTGGAGACCGGCGCCGCGCCCTGGCCGATGGAGTTGCATGCGGCGGCCCTGCAGGTGTTGCAGGCCGCCGGCGACGAGCGCGCGCAGGCGCTTCAGGAACGCGGCCGTGCCGAACTGCGGGCACGCGCCGACGCCATCGCCGACGCCGCCGCCCGGCGCGACTTCCTGGGCCTGGACGCGCACCGCGCCTTCATGGCACCGTAGCGCCCCGCCCTCCACTCCACGCCGCATGGCCCCGCCCACCCCCTCGGCGTTCGAAGCCTTCCCCCAGGTCGACACCGGCACCCATGGCGGCCGCATCGTGCAGCTGCTGGCCCTGCAGGGCGGCCGCATGCTGGCCAGCGCCGGCGAGACCACGATCCGCCTCTGGGACGCGGCCGACAGGCGCCTGCTGCGCCTGCTGCTGGGTCGCGTCAAGAGCGAGACCGACGACGGGGCGTACGACGGCCATGTCGGCCGCATGGCGGCGAGCCCCGACGGTCGCTGGCTGGTGGTGCTGAAACCCTGGTGCCACGAGCCGGACCGTGCGCCGCCTGCCCGAAGACGCCAGGGTCGGCCACGACGCCGGCCACGCCACCGAAGTGCAGGTGTTCGACACCGTCACCGGCAACCTGCAGTCGCGCTGGCTGCACCCGGGCCAGCTGCTTGACCTGGATTTCAGCCCCGACGGGCGGCGCCTGGCGCTGGCCGGCAACCGCCGCGTCGGCCGCCTGCGCCAGGCCGAAGTGCTGCTGCTGGCGCGGCGCGACCTGCTGCGCCCCGGCGCGCAGGTGGCGCCGGAGCCGGTGGCACGCCTCACCGTCGGCCCGCCGCGCCGCGCCGCCACGCTGCCGGCTGCGATGCGCTTCGTGCCCGGCGCCCAGGGCGCCCGGCTCGTGGTGGCGGTGGCCGAACCCTGGGCCGAACGCGGCCAGATCGCCTGGCTGCAGTGCGGCCGTGAAGGCGCGATGACGGTGCAGCGCACGGCCGAGATCACCACCTCGATCGGCGTCGAGACCATGGCCGTGAGCGACACCCTGGTGGCCCTGGGCGCCGAGCCGCCGAAGCGGCGCGGCCTGCGCGGCCGCCTGGCCTGGTTCCGTCACGACGGGTCTGACGAAGGAACGCTGGACACCGAATCGCCGCCGGCGGCCACCGCGTTCTCGCCTTCGGGGCAGCGGCTGGCGGTGGGCCTCATGGTCGACCCCGACGGTGACGGTGCCGCCGCTTCGGGCACGCAGGTCGTGCAGGTCAACGCCTACGACGTGCCGCCGGTCGGCGCGCCGGCGCTGCGCAGCACCTACTACGGCCACGACGACACGGTCGCGGCCATCGCCTTCACCGCCGAAGACCAGGTGGCCAGCGCCGGCGGCGACAACCAGGCGATCCACTTCTGGAGCCCGGCGCACCGCGTGGCGGTGCAGCAGGCGGCGATCCGCGGCGTCGGCCGCGTGGCGGTGCTGCCGGGCATCACGGCCGACCAGCGCGTGATCTTCGGCACCGTGCCCGAACGCCTGCTGCCGCCGGGCCACCCGCCGCGCCAGCAGAGCTTCTGCCTGCGCCGCCGCCTGCTGGCCACCACCCGCGCCAGCGACGTGCGCTGCGAGGACCAGGCCTCGCGGCGCTGGTTCGTGGGCGACTTCGACGACGCGGTGATCCCGCTCTGGTTCATCGGCGACCGGCCGGGACCGAAGCCCGCCGAGGCGCCGCCGCGCGCTCCCGACCTGCGGCTGTTCGTGGGCGCCGACGACGAATGGGTGCTCTGGACCGCCAGCGGCTACTACGACGCTTCGGGCAAGGCCGCGGCAGGCCGCATCGGCTACCGCGTGAACCGCGGCGTCGGCCAGGAAGCGCTGCTGATCCCGAGCGACCGCTTCAAGGACTTCTACCGGCCCGACCTGGTGGCCGCCGTGGTGCGCCACGGCACCGAGGAACGGGCCCGCGCACGCGGCGTGGCGATCGCACCGGTGGACGTGACCCGCATCCTGCCGCCCATCGTGGAGCTGGCGCACCAGGGCCTGCAACGCCGCGGCGACCGCGTGGCCATCCGCTTCACGGTCGACACGCCCTGCCCCGACTACCCGCCCACCCGGCTGTCCCTGCTGCGCAACGGCCGCGTGGTGTGGACCGAGCGCACGCCGCCGCGGCGCGCCCACGCCCGCTGCGAGGTCCCGCCCCTGCCCTTGCTGCCGGGACCGAACCGGTTCGCCTTGCACGCCGAGAACGCGCAGGCCAAGTCGGTGCCGGTGGAGTTCGAACTGGAAGGCCCGGCGCAGCCCGCGGCCGCCGGGCCGGGCGCCACCGCGCCAGGGCAGCTGTTCCTGCTGTCGGTGGGCGTCTCGGCCTTCGCCGACCCGCGCAACCGGCCGCTGCGTTTTCCGGCGCACGACGCGCAGGCGGTGTTCGACGTCTTCGCGCACGGCCGGCTGGGACCGGCGGCGCGCGGCGCCCGCACGCATGGCAACCGGGCCTTCGCGAAGGTGGACGCGCGGCTGCTGCTCGACGGGCAGGCGACCAAGGCCGCCATCCTGGATGCGCTGGACCGCATGTGCGACGCCATCCGCGAGCGACACCGCCAGTCGGGCAACGAACGCGACGTGCTGTTCGTCTTCCTTTCCGGCCACGGCATGCGCGTGTTCGAACGCGGCACGCCCAGCCTGTACTTCATCAACCACGACCTCGTGCCCACCGCCGAGGACGTCGACGCCACCGGCCTGGCCATCCTGGACCTGGGCGACCGCATCACCGCGGTGCCGGCCGAGGTGGTGCTGGTGGTCGACGCCTGCCACGCCTCGCTGGCCGGCGGCGGCGTCTCGGCCGGCCTGGACCCCGAGGAGATGGCGCGCCGCGTGCACGCCATCTACGAACGCGGCATGTACGTGGTGGGTGCGGCGCGCGCCGACGAGCTGGCGCACGAAGACGCCGGCAGCCACTTCGGCGTGTTGACGGCGGCGCTGCTGCAGGCGCTGCAGGAATCGCGGCCGGGCCGGCGCCGCGCACGCGGCGAGCGCGGGCTCGACGTGCTGATGGCCGAGCTGGTGGCGCGCGTGCAGCGCCTGGTGCCGGAGGTCAGCGCGCGCGCGGGCACCGCGCCGCAGACACCCGTGTGCCGCATCTACGGCGACCTCGTGCCGTTGACGATCCTGAAGACCTGAAGCGGTGCACGCGCGCCTTGCGGGTGGCAACGCATTGCGACGCTCGAGGTCTTCGCTTATGGTCGCGCCACCCGATCAACACCCGATGGGGATGGAGGAACGTGATGGCGACGAAGAAGGCTCCCGCGAAGAAGGCTGCGGCGAAGAAGTCCGCCGCGAAAAAGGCCCCCGCCAAGAAGGCCGCGGCCAAGAAGGCCCCGGCGAAGAAGAAGGTCGCTGTCAAGAAGGCGCCGGCCAAGAAGAAGGTGGCGGCGAAGAAGGCACCTGCAAAGAAGAAGGTGGCCGCGAAGAAGGCACCCGCGAAGAAGGCTCCGGCGAAAAAGGCGCCCGCGAAGAAGGCGGCAGCCAAGAAGGCCCCGGCCCGGAAGGCGGCCGTCAAGAAGGCGCCTGCCAGGAAGGCACCTGTGAAGAAGGCCGCGGCGAAGAAGGCACCGGCCGCAAAGGCCGCGCCGCGGGAACCCCAGCAAGTCCCGACGCCGGTCAGTCCCGTCGGCGACGTGCCGCAGACGCCCGCCACCGACAAGCCGGGCCTGGACATCATCAAGTCGGTCTGACGCGGCGGCACCGCCGTCCACGGCCGCGGGGCATCGCGGCCAGGCACCACGAAGCGCACCGCAGGAGCCCTCGCCGCAAGCGGGCGAGGTGCGCAACCTGGTGCGCCGGATGCTGGACCCGTGGCCTGCCGGCTCAGCGGGCGGCGGCGGGCAATTCGCGCCGTTCGTAGCGCGGGTACAGGTGCGCCACGTTGCGCACGTACTCGGTGTCGAACGCCGCCCAGGCGCGGAACTCGCCCGGCACCGGGCCGCGCAGCACCTCGCTGGCGTCCCAGCCGGCGCGCGCCCATTCGGCGAACTGGCGGTCCAGCCAGTCCAGGTAGCGGCGCGTGCGCTCCAGCCCCTGCGGGCCTTCGTGCACCGGGCCGTGGCTGGGCACCACGGTCTTCAGGCCCACCCTGGCCAGGCGGTCCAGGCTGGCGCGCCAGCGGTCCAGGTCGGCATGCGGCGTGGTCGGCACGCGCTGGTTGAAGACGAGGCCGCCGACGAAGGCGACACCGCTGGCGCGGTCCAGCAGCACCAGGTCGGATGCGGTGTGGCCGGCCAGTTCGACGAGTTCGAACTCGCGCTGGCCCACGCGCCAGGGGCCGGGGGCGATGTCGGTGTCGGGTGCCAGGGTCTCGGTGCCCTTCATCCAGTCGCCGCACATCCGGTACAGGTTGGTCTCGTAGGCGGCGGCCTCGCGCGCCACGCCGGCACGCGTGGCCGCGGTGGCGCGGCGCGGCACGTCGGCGAAGGCCTGGTGGCCGAGGAAGTAGTCCGGGTGCAGGTTCAGTTGCAGCACCTGCACCACCGGCTCGGGCGTGGTCTTCGCGATCAGTGCGCGCAACTGCTCGCCGTAGAGCCGGCTGGGGCCGGTGTTGACCACGACCACGCCGGCGCCGGTGGCGATGAAGCCGGTGTTGATGATGTTGCAGCCGTTGGCGGGCGAGAAGTCGGCGTTCGCGCCTTCGACCACCCACACGCCGGGGGCCAGCGCACGCGCCTGCAGCCGGTAGTCCAGACGCGAGGGATCGGCCTGGGCGTGCGCCAGGCCGGCCCAGGCCAGCAGCCAGAGGACGAGCCCCCTCATCGCACGCGGCCGGCGATGCGGTTGCCGTTGTTGTCGCCGCCCACCAGCCGCACGCCGCCTTCGGGTGGCTGCGCGAAGTCGAAGCTGAAGACCGGGTTCTCGCTCACCGGCTCGAAGCTCTGAAGCCGGGCCAGTTCGCGGCCGCGGCCGTCCTGCACCGACAGGCGGTTCAGGTAGAAGGCCGGGATGCCGCCGACGAGGCCGGTGTCCATCGGGTGGCGCACGCCCACGCGCAGGCGGGCGCCTTCGGCGCCGCGGTCGAACCAGCGGCCGCTGACTTCGCCCAGCCGCTCGCTCCAGCTGCCGTCGTTGCGGGTGGCGCCGGCCACGGTGCAGCCGCCGCCGGCGGCGTCGACCCAGGTGCCACCCACGTGCCAGCGGCCGTCGGCCGCCAGCACGGCGGCGCGCACCGGCGAGGCCTGCTCGAGCTTGAAGCGGAAGGCGATCGAAGGCAGCGCCTGCAGAGGCTCGTAGTCGAGCACGCGTCGGATCGGGTTGCGGTCGACCAGCACGCTGATGCGCTCGACACGGCCGAGCGCCGGGTCGACGCGCACGCTGATCGGCACCGCCGTCGGGTCTTCGGCGAAGGTGGGGCCCTGCACCACCACGCGCGGGTCGTAGACGACCTTGGCACCGCCGAGGTATTCGCGGCGCATGTCGATCCAGACGCCGCTCTTGTAGGGGTCGCCTTCGAATTCGTCTTCGGCGGCGCGGCCGAGCGCGGGGGCGAGCAGCCCGGCGAAGAGGACGCGCCGCCGTGTCGTCACAAGCCCAGCGCGACGCGCGCGCCGACGAAGAAGGCACGCGGGGCGCCCGGTTCGAAGAAGCGGCCGTTCGACTCGTTGACGATCACGCTGCCGGCGTATCGCTTGTCGGTCACGTTGTCCACGCGCGCCAGCAGTTCGACACGCTCGACCGTGCCGCCGACCGGGATGGTCATGTTCCAGCGCAGCGCGCCGATCACGTAGCGGCCGGCGAAGTCGGTGTTGCGGTCGTCCACCGCGGTGGCGCCGACGCCGCGCGCCTCGACGCCGAAGGTGCCGGCCGCGCCGCTGTTCCACGCCAGTTCGGCAAAGCCCGAGACGCGCTGCGTGCCGGCGATGCGGTTGCCCGCTGCCACGGTGGCGCTGTTGCCCGGGTTGGCGGCGTTGCAAGGCACCGCCACGCAGGTGCTGAAGCTGTCCAGGTAGGTCGCGTCGAGCCAGGTGAAGGCCAGGCGGCCGGTGAAGTCGCCCAGGCGCGCGGCGCTGCCGGCTTCGAAGCCGCTGCGCCTGGTGCGGCCCACGTTCTGGAACGCCGAGCGGCCGCCGGCGTTGGTGGCGACGCCCACTTCGTTGTCGGTGCGGATGTCGAAGACGGCGAAGTCGGTGTCGACGACGCCGGTGCGCCACTTGGCGCCGACTTCCACCTGGCGGCTCTTCTGCGGCTGGAGCGCGAAGTTGGCGCCGGCACCGCCGTCGACGCGGTAGGCGATCTCGGCCAGCGTCGGCGACTCGAAGCCGCGCGCAACGCTGGCGTGCAGGCGCAGGCCGGGCGCGGCGTCCCAGCGCAGGCCCAGCACCGGGTTCGTGTAGCTGAACGACAGCGAGCCAGAGTCGTCGTTGTTGTTCGGGGTGCGCGTGGTGTCGATGAAGTAGTCCTGCACCGACATCTTCAATCGGCCGGTGCGCAGGCCGCCGGTGAGCGCCAGGTCGGTGGCCACCGCCCATTCGGCCTGGGCGAAGAGGTCGGTGGTGCGCGCGCGGTCGGTCTCGTTGCGCTTGAGCGCGCCGATCTCGCCGTAGGTGGGCGTGGCCACCGGGCCGGTGAAGCTGAGGAAGCCGCGCCGCGCGTCGCGCTGGTCGTCGACCGCGGCGCCCACCTGCAGGTCGACCGACTGCCAGCCGAAGCGAAGCTTCAGCTCGGTGCCGGCGAAGTCGCGGTCGAAGTCGACCACGCCGCCGCCGTGCGTGTTGCCGTTCTGCGTGGTGGCCGGAATGGCCAGCAGCTGCGTCACGCCGCGCCGGCCGGCGTAGGCCATGAGCTGCAGGTCGCGCAGCGCGCCGTCGCCGAAGCGGTGCTTCCAGATCGCGCCGACCTGGGTCTGGCTCTGGTCCTTGCGGGTGTCGAACTGGGTCGCCTGCGGCGTGGTGGACAAGGGGTCGGCGTCGAACTGGGCGCGCGTCAGGCCCAGCGGGTCCTGCGCCGGCTGGCTGAAGTAGCCCGCCGTCACGATGACGCTGTCGACGCCGCCCTTCCAGCCCAGGCGCGTGTTCAGCAGGCGGCGCCTGGCCTCGCTCTCGGGGCGGAAGCCGTCGATCTGCATCAGCGAACCCGAGATCCGCAGGTCCATGCCTTCGGCCGGCAGGAGGCCGACACCGGCGCGCACCTGGCGCAGGCCGAAGCTGCCAACGTCCAGTTCGCCTTCGGCTTCGGCCTTCTTCACCGGCGCGGTGACGAGCGAGATCACGCCGCCCGAGCTGTTGCCGTACAGCACCGAGAACGGCCCGCGCAGCACTTCCACCCGCTCGGCGTTGGCGAGGTCGAACTGCGACACCTGGCCCTGGCCGTCGGGGCCGCTGGCCGGGATGCCGTCGGCCAGCAGGCGGATGCCGCGCACGCCGAAGGTGGCACGCGCGCCGTAGCCGCGCGAGGTGATCTGCAGGTCCTGCGCGAAGTTGCTGCGGTTGGACACCGTGATGCCCGGCACGCGCGAGAGCGCCTCGCTCAGGTTGATCTGCGGTCCGGCCACGTGCAGGGTCTCGCTGCCGACGACGCCGATGGCGTAGGGCGCCTCGACGGCGGCGCGTTCGGCGATGGAGCCGGTGATCACGACTTCGCTGTCCGCGGCATGCGCGGCCTGGGCGAAGAAGGCCGCGCAGGCGGCGGCCAGCAGGGTCGGGCGGTGATGTCTTTTCATGGCGAGGGGTTCCGATCAGAAACGAAACCGCGGGCGACGCCAAGCCGGCGTGAACCCGCAGCACGCCGCGCATTCTGGGCAGCCACCCCCTCCAGAAAACCATGAATCTGTCCCCGGGGTTTCCTGCTGCGACCGAGTCGATTGCGCCAGGACGGAACAACCGCGGAACCGTCCCGGCCTGGGACGGCACCCTATGCAACGCCTTTCCTAAGCGTTTCCGGCGTCGAGGCAAGGGCGACACGCTGCCTAGCATCCGACCCCGGCCCACCGAAGTTCTCAGGAGACGACATGCCTCGCATCACCCTTCAGGTCAACGGCCGCGCGGTCACGCGCGACGTGGCCCCGACCCAGCTGCTCGTGCACTTCCTGCGCGAGTCGCTGCAACTCACCGGCACCCACGTGGGCTGCGACACCGCCCAGTGCGGCGCCTGCACCGTGCACCTGGACGGCGTGGCCGTGAAGAGCTGCAACCTGCTGGCCGTGCAGGCCGCCGGCCAGGACGTCACCACGATCGAGGGCCTGGCCGCCGCCGACGGCACGCTGCACCCGATGCAGGCCGCCTTCAACGCCTGCCACGGCCTGCAGTGCGGCTTCTGCACCCCGGGCATGGTGATGAGCGCGATCGACCTCGTGAAGCACCACGACCATTCCAGCGAGGAGAAGATCCGCGAAGGGCTGGAAGGCAACCTGTGCCGCTGCACGGGCTACCAGAACATCGTCAAGGCGGTGCAGACCGCCGCCGCCGCCACGGCCAGGGCCTGAAGGGAGCACGACCCATGAACGCACGCCAGGGTTTCATCGGCAAGAGCGTCGCCCGCCGCGAGGACGCGCGCTTCCTCACCGGCCGCGGCCAGTACACCGACGACATCGTGCTGCCGGGGCAGACCTTCGGGGTCTTCCTGCGCAGCCCGCATGCGCACGCCAGGATCAAGTCGCTGTCGACCACCGCCGCGGCGAAGGCGCCCGGCGTGCTGGGCATCTTCACGGGAGAACACTTCAAGGCCGTGGGCGGACTGCCATGCGGCTGGCTCATCAACAACATCGACGGCACGCCGATGAAGGAGCCCAGGCACCCGGTGCTGGCCGACGGCAAGGTGCGCTACGTGGGCGACCGCGTGGCGCTGGTCGTCGCCGAGACGCAGGAGCAGGCGAAGGACGCCGCCAACCTGATCGAGGTCGACTACGAGGTGCTGGCGCCGGTGATCGAGATGGGCACCGCGGCGCAGGCTCCGGCGCTGGTGCACGACGAGGCGCCGGGCAACCGCTGCTACCTCTGGCACATCGGGGACAAGGACGGCGTGGACGCCGCCTTCAAGACCGCCGCGCATGTCACTCGGCTCAGCTACCGCAACAACCGGCTGGTGCCCAACGCGATCGAACCGCGTGCCGCCAACGCCGTCTACAACCCGGCGAGCGACGAGTACACCCTGTACGTGGCGAACCAGAACCCGCACGTGGAACGGCTGCTGATGTGCGCCTTCGTGCTGGGCATCCCGGAGCACAAGATGCGCGTCGTCGCGCCCGACGTCGGCGGCGGCTTCGGCAGCAAGATCTTCCTATACGGCGAAGAGACGGCGCTGGTGTTCGCCAGCAAGCAGATCAGGCGTCCCATCAAGTGGACCGCCGAGCGCAGCGAAGCCTTCCTCTCCGACGCCCACGGCCGCGACCACCTGACCACCGCCGAGCTGGCGCTGGACCAGGACGGAAGGTTCCTCGCCATGCGCGTGAACACCCAGGCCAACCTGGGCGCGTACCTCTCCACCTTCGCCAGCGCGGTGCCCACCATCCTGTACGCCACACTGCTGGCGGGCCAGTACGCCACGCCCAGGATCAGCTGCACGGTGGAGGCGATGTTCACCAACACCGCGCCGGTGGACGCCTACCGCGGCGCCGGCCGCCCCGAGGCCACCTACACGGTGGAGCGGCTGGTGGAGACGGCGGCGCGCGAGCTGAAGCTGGACCCGGCCGAACTGCGCCGGCGCAACTTCATCACCTCCTTCCCCTACGCCACGCCGGTGGGGCTGACCTACGACATCGGTGACTACGACGCCACCCTGCGCCGCGCCATCGAGCTGGCCGACGTGGCCGGCTTCGAGCAGCGCAAGGCCGCCAGCGCCGCCAAGGGCCTGAAGCGGGGCCTGGGCTACAGCTGCTACATCGAAGCCTGCGGCATCGCGCCTTCCAGCGTGGCCGGCGCCCTGGGCGCCCGCGCCGGCCTCTTCGAGGCGGGCGAGGTGCGCGTGCACCCCACCGGCAAGGTGACCATCTTCACCGGCAGCCACAGCCACGGCCAGGGTCACGAGACCACGTTCGCGCAGGTGGTGGCCGACAAGCTGGGCATTCCGCTCGAGGACGTGAGCATCGAGCACGGCGACACCGGCAAGGTGCTGTTCGGCATGGGCACCTACGGCAGCCGTTCGCTGGCGGTGGGCGGCACCGCCATCGTGAAGGCGGTGGACAAGGTCATCGCCAAGGGCAAGAAGATCGCCGCCCACCTGATGGAGGCCGCCGACACCGACGTCGTCTTCGAGGACGGCCAGTTCAAGGTGGCCGGCACCGACAAGGCGGTGCCCTTCGCGGCCGTTTCGCTGACGGCCTACGTGCCGCACAACTTCCCGCACGACAAGCTGGAGCCGGGCCTGAACGAGAACGCGTTCTACGACCCCAGCAACTTCACCTACCCGGCCGGCAGCTACATCTGCGAAGTGGAAGTCGACCCCGCCACCGGCGCCACCCGGGTCGACCGCTTCACCGCGGTGGACGACTTCGGCAACGTGGTGAACCCGATGATCGTGGAAGGCCAGGTGCACGGCGGGCTGGCGCAAGGCATCGGCCAGGCGCTGCTGGAAAACTGCAGCTACGACGCCGATTCGGGCCAGCTGCTGTCCGGCAGCTACATGGACTACGCGATGCCGCGCGCCGACGACTTCTGCCACTTCACGGTGGAAACCGCCAAGGGCACGCCTTGCACGCACAATCCGCTGGGCGTGAAGGGCTGCGGCGAGGCGGGGGCCATAGGCTCGCCGCCGGCGGTGATCAACGCGATCTGTCATGCTCTGGGCGTGCAGGACGTGCCGATGCCCGCCACCCCGCACACGGTGTGGAAGATCGCCCAGGGCGCGAACTGAGCCGGCCACAGGAGACATTCGAGATGCAAGCATTCGCTTTCCAGACCCCCGCGTCGCTGGCCGACGCGGCCAAGGCCGCCAAGGCCGAAGACGCCAAGCTGCTGGCCGGCGGCCAGAGCCTCTTGCCTTCCATGAAGCTGGGCCTTGCGGCGCCTTCGGCGCTGGTGGACCTGTCGGCCCTGGCCGAGCTGAAGGGCATCAAGGTCGAGGGCGGCAAGGTGACCATCGGTGCCGCCACCACGCACGCCGCGGTGGCCGCTTCGGCCGAGGTGAAGAAGGCCATCCCCGCGCTGGCCGACCTGGCCGGAAAGATCGGCGACCGGCAGGTCCGCAACCGCGGCACGCTCGGCGGCAGCCTGGCCAACAACGACCCCGCGGCCTGCTACCCGGCCGCCGTGCTGGGCCTGGGCGCCACCGTGGTGACCAACCAGCGCAGCATCGCCGCCGACGACTTCTTCCAGGGCATGTACGCCACCGCGCTGCAGGAAGGCGAGATCATCACCGCGGTGAGCTTCCCCATTCCCGAAAAGGCGGGCTGGCAGAAGTTCAAGCAGCCGGCCAGCCGCTTTTCGCTGGTGGGCGTGTTCGTCAGCAAGGGCCCGGCAGGCGTGCGCGTGGCCGTCACCGGCGCCGGCGCCAACGGTGTCTTCCGCGCCAGGGAACTGGAAGCGAAACTGGCCGCCAGCTGGAGCGCGGGCGGGCTCGCCGGCGTCACTGTCGACGCCAGCGGGTTGAACAGCGACCTGCACGCCTCGGCCGAGTACCGGGCCGCGCTGATCCCGGTGCTGGCGGCGCGCGCGGTCGGCTGAGCGCCCCGATAGCGCCTTGAAATTCCACCACGAAGAGCAGGAATTTCAAGGTACGATGTGGGATGCTCCGGCGTCCCGCGCTCGAATCCGCGCTCCGGGCCGCGCTCGCACGCAGCCCGGCCGTGGTGCTGGTGGGCCCGCGCCAGGTGGGCAAGACCACGCTGGCCCGCACGCTGGCCGCCGGCTGGGCCGGGCCCACGCACTGGTTCGACCTGGAAGACCCGTCGGCAGCGGCGGCGCTGGCGCAGCCGCTGCTGGCGCTGGGCCCGTTGCAGGGGCTGGTGGTCATCGACGAGGTGCAGCACGCGCCCGAGCTCTTCAAGGTGCTGCGCGTGCTGCTGGACCGGCCGGCGCTGCCGGCGCGCTTTCTCCTGCTGGGCAGCGCCTCGCCTGCGCTGCTGCGCCAGCAAGGCGAGTCGCTCGCCGGCCGCACGGAAGTGATCGAAGCCGCCGGCTTCACGCTTGCCGAGACCGGCGCCGCGGCGGCCGACACGCTGTGGTGGCGTGGCGGCTTCCCGCGCTCGTACACCGCAGCCGACGACGCCGCCAGCCGCGTGTGGCGGCGCGAGTTCATCCGCAACGCGGTCGAACGCGACCTGCCGCAGCTGGGCATGAACGTGGCCGCGCCGGCGCTCTACCGCTTCTGGGCCATGCTGGCCCACTGGCACGGCCAGGTCTGGAACGCGGCCGAGCCGGCGCGTTCGCTGGGCGTGGGCGAGAGCACCGTGCGGCGCTACCTGGACGGGCTGACGCAGGCGTACTTCGTGCGCCAGCTGCAGCCCTGGTTCGCCAACCTCGCCAAGCGGCAGGTGAAGGCGCCCAAGATCTACCTGCGCGACAGCGGCCTGCTGCACGAACTGCTGGGCGTGGCCGACCCCACGGCGCTGCGCCTGCACCCGAAGAGCGGCGCCTCCTGGGAGGGCTTCGCGCTCGACCAGGTGCTGCGCGTGGCGCAGCCCGACGAGGCCTTCTTCTGGGCCACCCACGCCGGTGCCGAGCTGGACCTGCTGATGTTCAAGGACGGCCGCCGCGTCGGCGTCGAGTTCAAGCGCAGCGACGCGCCGGTGCTCACGCCCTCGATGCGCATCGCCTTGACCGACCTCCAGCTGGATGCGCTGCACGTCGTCTACCCTGGCGAACGCCGCTACCCCCTGGCCGAACGCGTCGAAGCAGTGCCGCTCTCGGCGCTGGTCGCCCCCACCTGAGTTGCCTGCCGTGACCGACACCTCCCTGCCGAAGACCATCGACGAGACCGCCGCTCGCCTGCTGGCGCTGGACTACGTGCCCGAGCGTGCGCTCGCCACCACCGTGTTCCTGGCCTTGCGGCTGGAGCGTCCGCTGTTCCTGGAAGGCGAGCCTGGCACCGGCAAGACCGAGATCGCGAAGACGCTGGCCGCCATGCTGGGCCGGCCGCTGATCCGCCTGCAGTGCCACGAAGGGCTGGACCTGGCCGGCGCCGCCTACGAATGGAACTACGCACGCCAGATGCTGGAGATCCGGCTCGCGGAGGCCGAAGGCAAGTCGCGCGAGCAACTGGCCGGCGAGCTGTTCTCCGACCGCTTCCTGATCCGGCGCGCGCTGCTGCAGGCCATCGACCCCTCACAAGCCGTGCCGCCGGTGCTGCTGATCGACGAGCTCGACCGCGCCGACGAACCCTTCGAAGCCTTCCTGCTCGAGGTGCTGTCGGACTTCCAGATCACGATCCCCGAGTTCGGCACCGTGAAGGCGAAGTCGCCACCCATCGTCGTGCTCACCAGCAACCGCACGCGCGAGATCCACGACGCCGTGAAGCGGCGCTGCCTGTACCACTGGGTGGGCTTCCCCGACGCGGCGCGCGAGTTCACCATCCTGCAGCGCCGCGTGCCCGGCGCGCCGAAGAAGCTGGCCGAGCAGATCGTGGCCTTCGTGCAGAAGCTGCGCGAGATCGAGCTCTACAAGCTGCCGGGCATCGCCGAGACCATCGAGTGGACGCGCGCGCTCATGCAGCTGGACGCCTTCGTGCTGGACCCCGACACGGTGAACCAGACCCTGGGCGTGCTGCTGAAGTACCAGGACGACATCGCCAAGGTGCAGGGCTCGGAAGCGGTGCGCATCCTGGAACAGGTGCAGCAGGCCACGCGCGGCTGAACGCCGGCGCGTGACGCAGTTCATTGCTTTCGCGAAGTGGAATGGACAAAATGTCCATGCACTGTCGGCAAACCCGCTGAAAGGCGGGGACGCAAAGCCTCCGGTCTTCACGCTGAAAGGCGAAAGATAGCGGGGTTGCCTGTAGCAGAGAGAGCGAACGCTCACATCCGCCGCAGCGTCCCAGGGTTTTCCGCTTGCCCCTCTGCAACCCGAAACCAGGACGCAACGCGATGAAAGCTTCCACCCTCACCCTCCTGCTCACCGGCCTGCTGGCCGCCCCGCTGGCCCTGGCCGCCGAACCCGTGGCGCAGCCGAACGCGCTGTTTCGCGTGTTCAAGGCCGACGGCAGCACGCTCGTCGGCCAGGCCGTCATCACCGCCGGCGCCGGCATGGCCACGATCAACGTGCGCCAGGCCGACGCCCTGGTGGCCGCCAACGGCCGCTGCGCCTTCAACGTGAAGTACGACGAGGTCTCGCCGGTGGCGCTGAAGGGCACCACCAACCGCCTGTACAGCAACGACACGCTGGTGGCGCAGAACAGCGCCATCGACCTGGCGCCGGGCGTGCTGCGCACGATCTGGACCCAGCCCTACCTGTTCGCCGGCGCCAACAACGTGAAGGTGGTGCTGAACGCCGACGGCGCCAGGCCCACCGTCGGCTGGGTGCGCATCAACGTCGACGGCACCTGCCTGGCCACGCCGCCCGCGCCCCGGGTCGAGCCCAGGCCGACGCCGGCACCGGTGCCGCCCGCGGTGATGCCGAGCAGCGGTGAGTGGAACGCGCTCTACAACGCCTGGGGCTACAGCAACTACGGGACGACCCAGCTCAAGGACAAGGGCTACCCGCGCTACGCCGACCTGGTGGCGGTGAACGCCGAGTTGCGCGCCGTGGTGGAAGCGAAGAAGGTCGAGCGCGCCGCCTACGACAGGCTGATGGCGCGCTGGAACGCCATCGCCAGCGATCCGGTCTTCAAGGCGATGATGGCGGCGGTGGTGCCGGGCAAGCCGGGCCAGAAGTAGGCGCCGGAAGACCGCGCGCGCGTCGCATGCTTTCGCGCCGGCGCGTGCGGCCGCGTTCCAGAATGCCGTCGGCACCTGGCGGTGCTTAGGAGAACACGATGCGCAGACGGCTCTACTGGATGCTGCCCGACGTGGCCAGCGCCCGCCGCATGGTGGACGATATGCTGCTGGCCCGGGTGGAGGAACGGCACCTGCACTTCGTCGCCCGCGAGGGCACCGACATGTCGGGCCTGCACCCGGCCAACGTGCTGCAGACCTCCGACTTGGTGCGCGCGGCCGAGTTCGGCCTCGTGGTCGGATGCGCCACGGGCGCCGCGGCCGGTGCGCTGGCCGCGTTCTGGTTCCCGATCATCGGCAACGAGCCGCAGCCGGGGCTGATCGGCGTCGGCGCCATCCTGGGCGCGCTGTTCGGCGCCTGGAGCGCCAGCATGATCGGCTCCTCGGTGCCGAGCCGTCGCCTGGAACGGTTCCGCCCGGCGATCGAGCGCGGCCAGATCCTGCTGATGGTGGACGTGCCGCGCCGCCGGATCGAGGAGATCGAGGCGCGCCTGCAGGCGCTGCACCCGGAAGCCAGCCTGCAGGGGATGGAACCGAACATCCCGGCGTTCCCCTGAAGGCAGGCTTCGGGCCTCGGAAGTGGCCCGGCGCCTGCCAGCAGGCGCCGGGCTCCTTCGTTCAGAAGAAGCCCAGCGCGGAGGGGCTGTAGCTCACCAGCAGGTTCTTCGTCTGCTGGTAGTGGTCCAGCATCGCCTTGTGGGTCTCGCGGCCGATGCCCGACTCCTTGTAGCCGCCGAAGGCCGCGTGCGCCGGGTACGCGTGGTAGCAGTTGGTCCACACGCGACCGGCCTGGATGGCGCGGCCCATGCGGTAGGCGCGGCTGCCGTCGCGCGTCCAGACACCGGCGCCCAGGCCGTAGACGGTGT
>JBGAKY010000116.1:0-6967 GCA_044224175.1 Rubrivivax sp.
CGAAGGCTTCAGCTCACGCACCAGGCCCAGACCTGCATCCACAGGCCGTGTCCCAGTGCCCAGGCCGAGCTCGCCGCCAGCAGGACGCCCGCCGAGCGCACGGCCCACGAGGCCGTGCCCGCGGCCGCCGTGCCGCCCAGGCGAAGCCACAGCCAAGGGGCTGCGACCAGGCCCACGCTGCTGGCGAGCGCGAAACCGGCCATCGCTGCCGCGCCGCCCAGCGGCTGGTTGGCCAGCGAAGCCACCAGCAGGGCCGACTGCAGCAGGCCGCAGGGCCAGGCGAACCACAGGCTGCCGGCAAGCGCCGCTTCGGCCGGGCCCCGCACGCGCTGCCAGCCGCCGGCCGCCGGAGCGGCCCGCGTGCTGCGGCCCAGTCGCTCCAGGAAGGCCGGCTGGCGGCCTGTGATCAGCAGCCACAGCCCCAGCCCCAGCGCCGCCACCTGCACCAGCGTCCACAGCGGTCGCAGCGCCGGGCTCCAGCGCCCCAGCGCGGCGAGTGCGCCCACGCTGGCGGCCGCCACCGCGCCGGCCGCGGCATAACCGGCCAGGCGGGCGACATGGAAGGCGATGGTGCCGGCACTGCCCGGCGCACGGCGCGAAAGCGCGGTGCAGGCCGCGCCGCACATGGCCGTGCAGTGCGGCGCGCCGGCCAGACCCAGCAGCGTCGCGCTGACGACCAGGGCCCCGTCCATCGAAAGGGGCTAGATGATGCGCGAGAAGCGTTCGCGCGTCTTGTCGGCGCGCAGGTAGCGGTCGAAGTTGAGCGCCACGCCGCGCACGAAGAACCAGCCGTTGGCGGTGACCTGGATGTGGTCGTCGGCGATCTCGACCAGGCCGCCTTCGGCCATGGGCTTGAGCGCTTCCAGCTCGGCGGCGAAGTACTGCTTCATGTCGATGAGGTGCGCCAGTTCGATCGACTCGAATTCCACCCGGCCCTGGCACATGAGCGCCATGATGACGGCGCGCCGCAGCAGGTCGTCGCGGTTGAGCGCCAGGCCGCGCACGATGGGAAACTGGCCCTGGCGCACGGCGTCGTAGTACTCGTCCAGCGTCTTCGCGTTCTGGCTGTAGGTGGCGCCCATGCGGCCGATCGACGACACGCCCAGGCCGATGAGGTCGGCGTCGGGCTGCGTGCTGTAGCCCTGGAAGTTGCGGTGCAGGCGGCCCTGGCGCTTGGCGGCGGCGAGCGAATCGCCCGGCAGCGCGAAGTGGTCCATGCCGATGTAGGTGTAGCCGTTGCCGATGAAGCCGGCGATGGCGTCGCCCAGCATGCGGATGCGGTACTCGGGCCTGGGCAGGTCGGCGCGGTCGATGCGGCGCTGCGGCTTGAAGCGTTCAGGCAGGTGCGCATAGGAGTACAGCGCGATGCGGTCGGGCCGCAGTTCGGCCACCTGCGCGATGGTGCGCGCGAAGGATTCCGGCGTCTGCTTGGGCAGGCCGTAGATGAGGTCGGCATTGATCGACTCGAAGCCGAGCGCCCGCGCGCGCAGGATGAGGTCACGCACCGATTCGAAGGACTGGATGCGGTGCACCGCCTGCTGCACGGCGGCGTCGAAGTCCTGCACGCCGAAGCTGATGCGGTTGAAGCCCAGCGCGGCGATGCGTTCGAGTCGTTCGGGCGTGGCGGTGCGCGGATCGACTTCGATCGAGATCTCGGCCCCGGGCGCGACCTTGAAGGCGCGCCTGAGCGAATTCATCAGGTCTGCGAGTTCCTCGTCCGACAGGAAGGTGGGCGAGCCGCCGCCGAAATGCAGCTGCGAGACCGCTTCACGATTGCCCAGTGCGGCGACGTGGAGATCGATCTCGAGGTTGAGCGCGTCCAGGTACTCGCGGCTGCGCTCGTGGTGCTTCGTGATGATCTTGTTGCAGGCGCAGTAGTAGCACAGCGACTCGCAGAAGGGCACGTGCACGTACACCGAGAGCGGAGGCCGACCGCCGACGGTGGCACCTTCGGCGCGCTGGCGCAACGCCTGTCCGTATTCCGCCGGGCCGAATGCCTCGACGAAGCGGTCGGCGGTCGGATACGATGTGTACCGGGGACCGGGCACATCGAGACGGCGAAGCAAGTCCTCCGAGATCACACTCATGGTAGGTACACTCTGCCAAACAGGGCAAGGCTGACATTGATCTGACGCAAACAGCCCCCGCCCGGGTTCAAGGGTACGGGAACCGACGTCCCCGCGACGATAAGCGATACTGCTTCAATGGAAACACCCACGCACGGCATCCGGCTTGAGCCCTTCCGTGTTGCATGCTCCAGCTGCAACCTGCGCGAGCTGTGCCTTCCGGTCGGCATGTCCAAGGACCAGCTCGAGCGGCTCGACACCATGGTCGCCACCCGTCGCGCGGTGACGCGGGGCGACACCCTGTTCCGAGCCGGCGATGCGTTCAACTCCATCTATGCTGTACGCACGGGGTTCTTCAAAACTTGCGTGTCCTCCGAAGATGGCCGTGACCAGGTGACGGGCTTCCAGATGGCGGGCGAACTGCTGGGCCTGGACGGCATCGGCACCGAGCGCCACACCTGCGACGCCGTGGCGCTGGAAGACTCGCAGGTCTGCGTGATCCCCTACCAGGACCTGGAACACCTGTCGCGCGAATTCAGCGACCTGCAGCGGCAGTTCCACAAGATCATGAGCCGCGAGATCGTGCGCGACCACGGCGTGATGCTG
Source organism: Rubrivivax sp. (assembly GCA_044224175.1). Classification (GTDB taxonomy): domain Bacteria; phylum Pseudomonadota; class Gammaproteobacteria; order Burkholderiales; family Burkholderiaceae_C; genus Rubrivivax. The sequence continues at coordinate 2,673 of JBGAKY010000116.1, forward strand.
CTGCTGGGCAGCATGCGGGCCGAAGAGCGTCTGGCCGCCTTCCTGGTGAACCTGACGCAGCGCCTGAAGACGCGCGGCTTCTCGCCCAGTTCGCTGATCCTGCGCATGACGCGCGAAGAGATCGGCAGCTACCTCGGCCTGAAGCTCGAAACGGTGAGCCGCACCTTCTCTAAGTTCCAGGACGACGGCCTGCTGGAAGTGAAGCAGCGGCACATCCGCGTGGTCGACGCGGCGGGCCTCCAGGCCCTGGTGAGCGGCACGCCTTCCTGCTGAAGCGGGATTCCGCACGCGGGCTCAGCGGCGGAAGGTCCGGCTGTTGATCTCGGTCGCGCTTTCCGACAACAACTGCGTGATGAATCCGGCCGTCGCGATCGCCAGCCAGAAGACGAAGAAGGCCAGCGAGTAGACGGTCGTCGGGCCCAGTTCCACCGGGGCGCCGCCGAACCAGTGCAACTGGCCGGGGTCGACGAGCGAGAACACCACCATCTCCAGCACGCCAGCCATCACGAACGAGGGCCAGCCCACCGTCATGGCGGTGGCGGCGAGGCGCTTCACGCGGCCACCTCGGCCCTCAACGGCCGATCTTCGCGGCCACCGGCGCGGCGCCGGAGGTGACCACGGGATCGGCATCGTGCCAGGCGATGGCGGCCGTCACGCAGGCCGCCACCACCACGGTGAGCGGCCCCCCCAGCACCAGCCAGACCATGCCCACGCGCCACCAGGGGGTGGCGGGTTCGCTGCCGTTTTCGTTGCGTTTCATGGCTTGTGTGCCTCCTGATGCTCAGCGCGGGACGACGAAGGTCGACTTTTCTTCGGCTGCGGTCCCGCCATCGCCGACCCGTTCGATGCGGAATCTTATCGGGTGCGCGCCAGGGCCGGCCTTCTCGGCCACTTCGGGCGGCACCAGCGCGGAGAGCGTGACCCAGCGCGCCTCGGCCGGGCCGACCGCGACCTCGTCCCTGCCGGCCAGCACGATGCCCTCGAGCCCGGCGACCGAGACACGGTAGCGCTGCGCCTCCTCGGCCGCGTTCATGATCTGCAGGCGGTACAGGTTCTCGACGCGCCCGTTGTCGACGATGCGCGCCAGCGAAGCGCGGTCGCGCACCACGTCGACGCGGAACGGGCTGCGCAACGCCATGCTCACCGCCAGCGCCGCCAGGATGAGCAGCAGGATCGAGGTGTAGACGATCACCCGCGGCCGCAGCACGCGGCGCCACATGGAACCCGCCTGCAGGTGCTGGTCGAGGCCGTTCTGCGTGACGTAGCGCACCAGCCCGCGCGGGTACTGCATCTTGTCCATCACGCCGTTGCAGACGTCGATGCAGGCGGCACAGCCGATGCATTCGTACTGCAGCCCGTTGCGGATGTCGATCCCGGTGGGGCACACCTGCACGCACAGGCCGCAGTCGATGCAGTCGCCCAGCCCCTGGCTGCGGTGGTCGATCTTGCGCGAACGCGTGCCGCGCGGGTCGCCGCGCTCCTTGTCGTAGCTGATGATCAGCGTGTCCTTGTCGAACATCGCGCTCTGGAAGCGCGCGTAGGGACACATGTACTTGCAGACCTGTTCGCGCATGAAGCCTGCATTGCCGTAGGTCGCGAACGAGTAGAACAGGACCCAGAACCACTCCCAGGGTCCGAGCGCCATGGCGGCGATCGCCGGCATCAGGCCGCGGACGGGCGTGAAGTAGCCGACGAAGGTGAAGCCGGTCCACAGCGCCATCGCCACCCAGACCGCCTGCTTGCCGCCCTTGCGCCAGAGGCGGTTGAAGTTCCAGGGTCCGGCGTCGAGCCTGATGCGGGCATTGCGGTCGCCTTCGAACTTGCGCTCCACCCACATGAAGATCTCGGTGTACACCGTCTGCGGGCAGGCGTAGCCGCACCACAGCCGTCCTGCCACCGCGGTGAACAGGAACAGCGCGTAGGCCGAGATGATGAGGATCCCGGTCAGGTAGATGAAGTCCTGCGGGTACAGGACCAGGCCGAAGATGTAGAAGCGGCGCGCGCCCAGGTCGAACAGCACCGCCTGGCGCGCGTTCCACTGCAACCACGGCAGCCCGTAGAACACCAGCTGCGTGGCCCACACCAGCGTCCAGCGCCAGCCCGCGAACCACCCGCTGACGGCCCGCGGGTGGATCTTCTTCGTCTTCGTGTACAGCGAGACGACCGCGACCGCGGCGTCGTCGCCGTTGGTGGCGGGTGCGGCCGTGGGCGTCGCGCTCGTCACCGGAGTCCCGTCACTGGGCCGCGGCCGTGCGCGTGCCCTGCGACAGGCCCCACACGTAGGCGGCCAGCACGTGGATCTGCTCGCCGGCCAGGCGGTCCTTCTGCGCCGGCATGACGTTCGTCTTGCCCTGCGTGACCATGTTGACGATGGCCTGCTCGCCGAAGCCGTGCAGCCAGACCTTGTCGGTCAGGTTGGGCGCGCCGATCGCCTGGTTGCCCTTGCCTTCCGGCCCGTGGCAGGCGGCGCAGACGGCGAACTTGCCCTTGCCCAGTTCGGCCGCCACGTTGTTGTGCGGGCTGCCGGACAGGCTGAGCACGTAGTTCGCCACCGCCTTCACGTCGTCGGCGCTGCCCACCGCGGCGGCCATCGGCGGCATGTTGCCGACGCGGCCGTTGGTGATGGTGGCCTCGATCGTGTCGGGGGCACCGGTGGCCAGGCGCGAGGCACCGCTTTGCGTGAGGTCGGGGAAGCCCTTGCTGCCGCGTCCGTCCGCACCGTGGCACTGGGAGCAGTTGTTGGCGAACAGGCGCTCGCCGATGGCCATCGCCTTGGCGTCCTTGACCAGTTCCTCGGCCGGCATGGTGGCGTACTTGGCATAGACCGGGGCCATCGCGGCACGCGCCTTCGCCACTTCGTCGGCGTGCTGGCCGGTGCTGCTCCAGTTCAGGCTGCCGGCATTGCTGCCCAGGCCGGGATAGAACGCCAGGTAGACGCCTGCAAACACCACCGTGATCACGAACAGGCCCATCCACCAGCGCGGCAGCGGGTTGTTCATCTCGCGCAGGTCCTCGTCCCAGACGTGGCCCGTGGTGTTGTCGTTCGCCATCACCTGGCGCCGGCTGGCGATGCCCAGCAGCACGAGGCAGAGGACCAGGCCGACGATCGTGGCGCCCGCCACGTAGACCGACCAGCCTGGGCTGATGAAATCGCTCATTGCCGTTCTCCGTCGTTCTCGATGAAAGGCAGGCGCGCGGCTTCCTCGAAGCCTTCGCGGCGCCCGCGCGCCCAGGTCCAGACCATGATGCCGATGAAGAGCAGGAAGCTCAGCAGCGTGATGGCGGCGCGGATGTCGTTCAGGTCCATCGCGTCCTCCTCACTTGACCGCGGTGCCGAGCACCTGCAGGTAGGCGATGAGCGCGTCCAGCTCGGTCTTGCCCTTCACGGCCTCGGCCGCGCCGGACATGTCTTCCGCCGTGTAGGGAACGCCGACCAGGCTGAGCGCCTTCATGCGCGGCGCCATGCCGGCACCGTCGACATCGGACTTGGCGAGCCATGAATAGGCCGGCATGTTCGACTCGGGCACCAGGTCGCGCGGGTTGTTCAGGTGCACGCGGTGCCATTCGTCGCTGTAGCGGCCGCCGACACGCGCAAGGTCGGGACCGGTGCGCTTGCTGCCCCACTGGAAGGGGTGGTCGTAGACGAATTCTCCGGCCACCGAGTAGTGGCCGTAGCGCAGCGTGTCGCCGCGCAGCGGACGAACCATCTGCGAATGGCAGTTGTAGCAGCCTTCGCGCACGTAGATGTCGCGCCCGGCCAGCTGCAGCGCGGTGTAGGGCTTGACGCCCGGCGCCGGCTGCGTGGTGCTGCGCTGGAAGAACAGCGGCACGATCTCGACCAGCCCGCCGACGGCCACCGTCAGCAGGATCAGGACGATCATCAGGAAGTTGCTGGTCTCGATCTTCGCGTGACCGGTGGCGGGAGCATGGGATGCAGCCATGTTCGTGTTCTCCTTGGGTTCAGGCGTGCGCCGGCGCGAGCGGGATCGCCGCCTGCGCGACGCGGCCGCTCTTGACCGTCATGACGACGTTCCAGGCCATCACGAGCATGCCCGACAGGTACAGCAGGCCGCCACACAGCCGCACCACGTAGAACGGGAAGGTGGCCTTTACGCTTTCGACGAAGCTGTAGACCAGCGTGCCGTCGGTGTTGACCGCGCGCCACATCAGGCCCTGCATCACGCCGGCGATCCACATCGCGGCGATGTAGAGCACGATGCCGATGGTGGCGATCCAGAAGTGCAGCTCGATCGCGCTCTTGCTGTACATCTGCTTCTGGCCGTACATGCGCGGGA
>JBGAKY010000043.1:0-54058 GCA_044224175.1 Rubrivivax sp.
CACCGCGCGTGGCGTGCCGCCTGCAGGCACGCCGCAGCGGTGGCTGGCCGAGGGCGCCGGGTGCCGGGCGCAGCGAAGTAGAGGACGAGGCACGGCCGCAGGCCGGGCCGGGGGACATGAGCGGAGCCCGGCACCCGGTGACCTCGGTCCGCCGCGGACTCTGGCGGGATCGGCTGCTCCGAGTCGACTCGCACCACCAGGACCTGAAGCTTGAGCTTCGACATCCTCTTCGCCTCGCTGCTCAACGGCATCACCACCGGCGCCGTCTACGCGCTGGTGGCGCTGGGCCTGACGCTGATCTACGGCGTGCTGCACATCATCAACTTCGCGCATGGCGCGGCGCTGATGGTGGCGCTGTACGCCGTCTATGGCCTGAAGTCGGCCTGGGGCATCGACCCCTACCTGGCGCTGCCCCTCGTGGTGCCGGCGATGTTCGCCTTCGGCTACGCGCTGCAGCGCGGCGTGATCGACCGCGCCAGCCACGGCAAGGACGAGAACATCCTGCTCGTCACGCTGGGGCTGGCCATCGTGCTGGAGAACGGTGCGCTGATGTTCTTCAAGAGCGACACGCGCACGATCGAGACCGCCTACACGCTGACCACGGTGCAGATCGGGCCGGCCTTCATCTCGCTGGCCAAGCTGGTCGCCTTCGCCGGCGCGCTGGCCACCTCGGCGCTGCTGCTGCTGGTGGTGACGCGCACCGACCTGGGCCGCGCGATCCGCGCGGTGGCGAAGGAAAAGCAGGGCGCGCGGCTGATGGGCATCGACGTCGAGCATGTCTACGCGATGAGCTTCGGCATCGGCCTGGCCTGCGTGGGTGCGGCGGCCTGCTTCCTGCTGCCGGCCTACTACGTGAACCCGCAGGTGGGCGCCGGCTTCGTGCTGGTGGCCTTCACGGTGGTGGTGCTGGGCGGCATGGGCAGCTTCGCCGGCGCGCTGGCAGGCGGCCTGCTGATCGGCGTGGTCGAATCGCTCGGCGGCCTGTTCCTGGGTGAATCGCTGGGGCAGATCGGCATCTTCGCGATCTTCATCGCGGTGCTGCTGTTCAGGCCCACCGGGCTTTTCGGGGCGCGCACGTGAAGCGCGACCTGGCCGGCATCGCACTCTTCGCGGTGGCGGTGGTCGCCGTCACCGCCTTCGTCTCGTCCGGCGTGTGGCTGAACGCCATCATGATGATGCTCTACGCCGCACTGCTGGCGCTGGCCTGGAACGTGACCGGCGGCTTCGGCGGCCAGTTCAGCTTCGGCCACGCGCTGTTCTTCGGCTGCGGCGCCTACGCCAGCGCGGTGGCGCAGGTGGGCGGCGGCCTGAACGCCTGGCTGGCGCTGGCGCTGGCCGTGGCGGCCGCGGCGCTGGTGGGGCTGGCGGTGGGGGCCGCCACCTTCCGCTACGGGCTCAAGGGTTCGTACTTCGCGCTCGTGACGCTGGCCTTCGCCGAGGTGTTCCGCATCCTCGCGCTGTCGGCCGGCTTCACCGGCGGCGGCGTGGGCATGATGCTGCCGCTGCGCGAGTCGTTCGCGAACCTGCAGTTCGCGTCGCGCAAGGGCTCGGTCGGCCTGGTGCTGGCCTTCGTGGTGGCGGCGCTGCTGCTGGCGGCCTGGCTGCGCCATTCGCGCTTCGGCGCCCAGTTGCAGGCGGTGCGCGACAACGAGGACGCGGCGCGCGCCGTCGGCGTCGACCCGTTCCGCACGAAGCTGATCGCGCTCACGCTCTCGGCCGCGCTGATGGGCGCGGCCGGTGCCTTCTACCTGCAGGTGTTCCAGTACATCGACCCCGCCATCGTGTTCGGGCCGCAGGTCTCGGTGGAAGCGCTGGTGGGCGCCATCGTCGGCGGGCTGGGCACGCTGTGGGGGCCCGTGCTGGGTGCCGCGGTGCTGCACCTGCTGGCCGAGGGCACGCGCAACCTGTTCGGCCAGCTGCCGGGGCTGAACATGGTGATCTACGGCGTCGTGCTCGTGCTCATCATCATGTTCGTGCCCCGCGGCCTTGCGGGGTGGCGCCGTGGCTGAACCGCTGCTGAAGCTGGACGGCGTCTCCATCGCCTTCGGCGGCCTGCGCGCCGTGCAGGACGTGAGCCTCGCGCTGCCCGCCGGCACGCTGGGCGCGCTGATCGGCCCCAACGGCGCCGGCAAGACCACGCTGTTCGCGCTGATGAGCGGCTTCCTGCGCCCCGACAGCGGCCGCGTGTTCTTCGACGGGCGCGACATCACCGGCCGCGCGCCCCACCTGAATGCGCGCGAAGGACTGGCGCGCACCTTCCAGATCGTGCAACCCTTCGCCGGCCAGACGGTGCGCGAGAACATCGCCGTCGGCGCCCACCTGCACGAAGCGCGGCGCGCCGCCGCGCTGGCCGAAGCCGAGCAGGTGGCCCGGCGCGTGGGGCTGGCGCCGCAGCTGGACAAGCCGGCGCGCGACCTCACGGTGGCCGGCCGCAAGCGGCTGGAACTGGCGCGCGCGCTGGCGACAAGACCGAAGCTGTTGCTGCTGGACGAGGTGCTGGCCGGCCTGAACCCGCAGGAAGTGGCCGAGATGGTGCCGGTGGTGCGCGGCATCGCCACTTCCGGCATCACGGTGCTGATGATCGAGCACGTGATGCAGGCGGTGATGAACCTGGCCGAACGCGTGTGGGTGCTGGCGCAGGGCCAGCTGATCGCCGAAGGCACGCCGGCCGAGGTGACGCGCGACGAACGCGTCGTCGAGGCCTACCTGGGCCACGGCACCGCCGAGCGCCTGAGGGCCACCTCATGACCACGCTGCTCGAAGTGACGGGCCTGCGCGGCGGCTACGGCCGCGTGGAAGTGCTGCACGGCGTGAACCTCAGCGTGGGCGACGGCCAGATCGTCGCCCTGCTGGGCAGCAACGGCGCCGGCAAGACCACACTCAACAACATCGTATGCGGGCTGGTGCCGGCCAGTGGCGGCACGGTGCGCTTCGAAGGCGCCGAGCTCACGAACCGCCACTACCGCCAGGTGGTGCAGGCGGGCCTGATCCAGGTGCCCGAAGGGCGGCGCATCTTCCCCAACCTGAACGTGCGCGAGAACCTGGAACTGGGCGCCTACGCGCGCGGCCGCGAACGCCGAGCCGCCAACCTGGAGCGCGTGTTCGCCATCTTCCCGCGCCTGGCCGAGCGGGTGGACCAGAAGGCCGGCACCATGAGCGGCGGCGAACAGCAGATGCTGGCCATCGGCCGCGGCCTGATGGCCGAACCGCGGCTGCTGATCCTGGACGAACCTTCGCTGGGCCTGGCGCCGCTGCTGGTGGAAGAGATGTTCGCGCTGATCGCGCGCCTGCACGGCGAAGGCCTGTCGGTGCTGCTGGTGGAGCAGAACGTGGGCCAGTCGCTGGCCATCGCCGAGCGGGCCTTCGTGCTGGAGAACGGCACGCTGCGCTTCAGCGGCACGCCGGCCGAACTGCTGGCCAGCGCCGACCTCAAGCGCGCCTACCTGGGCTTGTGAGGACCCTTGCGATGAAACGCCGAACCCTGCTCTCCGCCACCGCCGCCCTGCCGCTGGCCGCCCGCGCGCAGAACGCGCCGCCGATGCGCCTGTGGGTGGGCGTCACGCCGGGCGGCAGCACCGACACCATCGCACGCGAGATCGCGCCCGAGATGGGCCGCCTGCTGGGGCGCACGGTGGTGGTGGAGAACAAGTCGGGCGCGGGCGGCAACATCGCCGCCGACTTCGTGGCCAAGTCGCCGCCCGACGGCAACAACCTGCTGGTCAGCTACACCAGCCACACGATCAACGCGTCGCTCTACCCGAAGCTGCCCTACGACCCGGTGGCCGACTTCACGCCGTTGACCCTGCTGTCGCGTTCCAGTTCGGTGCTGGTGTGCCACCCGGCGCAGCCCTACAGGGACGTGCGCGAGCTGATCGCCTATGCGCGCCGGCGCCCGGGGCAGCTGAGCTTCGCGCTCGGCGGCATCGGCTCTTCGGTGCACCTGGCCGGCGAGGCGTTCAAGATGCAGGCCGGCGTGTTCATCGTCAACATCCCCTACCGCGGCACCAGCCCGGCGGTGGCCGACGTGGTGGCCGGCAACGTGCAGCTGATGTTCGCGCCGGTGGTGAACACGCACGCGCTCATCGAAGCCGGCAAGCTGCGCGCGCTGGGCGTCACCAGTCTCAAGCGCCTGTCGCAATTCCCCGACCTGCCGGCCATCGCCGAGGTGCTGCCGGGCTTCCAGTCGCAGGCCTGGTTCGGCCTGTTCGGGCCGGCGCGCCTGGCCCCTGACCTGGCCAGGCGCATCAGCGACGCCGCACGCGCCGCGGTCACGGGCGAAGCCATCAGGAAGCGCCTGGAAGCCGATGCCGGCGAAGCGGTCGCCTCCAGCCCCGAGGAGTTCGCCGCCTTCGTGAAGGCCGACATCCCGCGCTGGGAGAAGCTGGTGCGCTACGCGAACGCCACGCCGGGCTGAAGCAGCATGGCGCAGACGCTGGCCCAGAAGCTGATCGCCCGCGCCGCCGGGTGCGAGACGGTGCTGCCCGGCGAAGTCGTCAACTGCAGCGTCGACCTGGCGATGTTCCACGACTCCTCGGGCCCGCGCAGGCTCAAGCCCATGCTGGCCGAACTGGGGGCGAAGCTGTGGGACAAGCGCAAGGTGGTGCTGGTGATCGACCACTACCTGCCCGAGGCCGACGACGAGTCGCGCCGCATCGTGCGCATCGCGCGCGAATGGGCCACCGATCAGGCACTGCCCTACGTCTATGACGGCCAGGGCATCTGCCACGTGGTGGTGCCGCAGCACGGGCACCTGAAGCCGGGCATGTTCTGCGTCGGCGGCGACTCGCATTCGCCCACCGGCGGCGCCTTCGGCGCCTACATGTTCGGCATCGGCGCCACCGAGATGCTGGGCGTGGTGGTCACGGGCGAGATCTGGCTCAAGGTGCCGCAGACCATCTTCATGCGCTGGATGGGCCGTCTGGTGCCCGGCGTGAGCGCCAAGGACATGATGCTGGCGATGCTGGGCCGCTTCGGCATGAACGGCGGCCAGTACCAGGCGGTGGAGTACTGCGGCGAGGCAGTGGCCGCGCTGAGCATGGCCGAACGCATGACGCTGGCCAACATGAGCGCCGAGCTCGGCGCGCAGGTGGGGCTGGTGGCGCCCGACGGTGTCACGCGGGCCTGGCTGGAGGACCTGGGTGTCGACCTGGAAGAGCTGGGATTCGCACGCTGGCACAGCGACGAGAACGCGCCCGGCATCCGCCATTCGTTCGACGCCTCGGGCCTGGCGCCGCAGATCGCCCTGCCGCACAGCCCGGCCAACGTGCGCCCGGTGGACGACCTGCCGCCGACGAAGATCGACGTGGCCTACGTCGGCGCCTGCACCGGCGCCAAGCTGGACGACCTGCGCGCCGCGGCGCGCGTGCTGGCGGGCTACCGCGTCGCCAGGGGCGTGCAGCTGCTGGTGGCCCCGGCCAGCGTGCGCGACCGCGAGATGGCCGAACGCGAAGGCATCCTGCGCCAGCTGACCGAAGCCGGCGCCACCCTGCTGCCCAGCGCTTGTGGCGCCTGCGCCGGGTATGGCGGCAGCATTCCGGAAGGCAGCACGGTCATCTCGTCGACCGCGCGCAACTTCCGCGGTCGCATGGGGGCCGCCACGGCGCAGGTGTACCTGGGGTCACCATACTCGGTGGCGGCGGCGGCATTGAAGGGGCGCATCTGCGATGCGCGGGAGTTGCTCGCGTGAGGACCTGGCGTCTCCCCGCCGACGTCGACACCGACCAGCTGGCCCCCGGCCACGCCATGAAGCATGGCCTGGACGTCATCGCGCGCCACTGCCTGGAAGCCGTGCGCCCCGAGTTCGCGCGCCAGGTGCGGCCCGGCGACGTGATCGTCGCGGGCGAGAACTTCGGCATCGGCTCCAGCCGCGAGCAGGCGGCCAGCGTGCTGGTGCAGCTGGGCGTGGCAGCCGTCATCGCGCCCAGCTATTCGGGCCTGTATTTCCGCAATGCGTTCAACGTCGGCCTGCTGCTGCTGACCTGCAGGGAAGCGAAGAAGATCCTCGACGGCGACGCCCTGACCTTCGACGCCCGCGCCGCCACCGTGCGCCGCGCGCGCGGCGAAGTGCTGGCCTGCGAACCGATCCCGGGTTTCCTGCTCGACATGGTCGAAGCCGGCGGCCTGCTGCCCCAATTGAAACGACGACTGGAGAAGAACCGATGACCCAACCCGACTTCGACCTGCTGATCAAGCAGGTGCGCGTGGTGCGCCCGCATGGCAACGTGGTGCACGAAGCCGACATCGCGGTGAAGGACGGCCGCGTCGCCAAGGTGGCGCCGGGGATCGAGGTCACGCGCGCGAAGGCGGTGTGGGACGGCAAGGGCCGGCTCGCGTTCCCCGGCGTGGTCGACGCCCACATGCACAGCGGCATCTACGCGCCGCTGGAGGAAGACGCCGTCAGCGAAAGCAAGGCGGCGGCGATGGGCGGCGTCACCAGCAGCCTGAACTACTTCCGCAGCGGCCAGTACTACCTGAACAAGGGCGGACCCTACGCCAAGTTCTTCCCCGAGGTGCTGAAGCTCGCGAAGGGCCGCTTCCACGTCGACTACGGCTTCCACCTGGCGCCGATGGACCGCAAGCACATCGAGGAACTGCCGATGCTGATCGACAAGCACGGCGTCGCCAGCTTCAAGATCTTCATGTTCTACGGCTCGCACGGCCTGCACGGGGCCAGCGACTCGCAGCGCCAGTTCCTGATGATCGGCGAGGACGAGCGCTACGACGTGGCGCACTTCGAGTTCATCATGCGCGGCCTGCAGAAGGCGCGCGAGCAGATGCCCGACAAGGCGCGCCAGATCTCGCTCTCGCTGCACTGCGAGACGGCGGAGATCATGACCGCCTACACGAAGATCGTCGAGAAGGACAAGAGCCTGAAAGGCCTGGCCGCCTACAGCGCCTCGCGCCCGCAGCACAGCGAAGGGCTGGCCGTGTTCACCGCGGCCTACCTGGCGCACGAGACGGCGCTGCCCAACATCAACCTGCTGCACCTGTCCAGCCGCAAGGCGGTGCAGGCGGCGATGATGATGGCCGAGGTCTTCCCGCACATCGATTTCCGGCGCGAGGTGACCATCGGCCACCTGATGCTGGACATCGGCTCGCCGGCGGCCGAACTGGCGAAGGTGAACCCGCCGATCCGCCCGCGCGAGGACGTCGAATTCCTCTGGGAAGCGCTGCTCGCCGGCGAACTGGACTGGGTGGTGAGCGACCACGCCTGCTGCCGCCACGAGATGAAGATCCCCAAGCGCTACTTCGGCAACATCTGGATGGCCAAGTCCGGCTTCGGCGGCACCGAATACCTGCTGCCCGCGCTGGTGAGCGAAGGCACGAAGCGCGGCATGGGCTGGAACCACATGGCCCGCGTCACCAGCTGGGCACCGGCGCAGCGCTTCGGGCTGAACCGCAAGGGCGACATCGCCGAAGGCTTCGACGCCGACATCGCCATCGTCGACCCCGCGAAGACCTGGACCATCCGTGCCAGCGAGTCGCCTTCGACGCAGGGCTACACGCCCTTCGAAGGACTGGAGCTCTCGGCGCGCGTGGACGCCACCTTCCTGCGCGGCATGAGGGTCTACGAAGACGGGCAGATCGTCGGCAAGCCGCGCGGCCAGTACCTGCACCGCCCGACGGCGTGAACCCTCGCGTCGTCCACGCCAGCACGATGCCGGCCGGCACGGCCGAAGTGCCGGCGGCCGTCGTCGGCGCCGGTGCGTGTGGACTGACGGCCGCCGTCTTCCTGCGCGGACGCGGCATCGACTGCGTGCTGCTCGAACGCGACGTGTTGCCGCAGGGGTCGACCGCGTTGTCCTCGGGCTTCATCCCCGCCGCCGGCACGCGCGTGCAGCGTGCCGCGGGCGTGGACGACAGCGCCGTGCGCTTCGCCGCCGACATCCAGGCCAAGGCCCACGGCACCGCGGCGTCGCACCTGGTGCAGGCCTACAGCGGAGCCATCGCCCCGGCGCTGGACGCGCTGCAGGAACGCCACGGCCTGGCCTTCGAACTGCTGGACGGCTTCCTCTACCCCGGCCACTCGGTGCGCCGCATGCACACGCTGCCGGCGCGCACCGGCGCCGCGCTGGTGGGTGCGCTCACCGGCGCCGCCGAACGGGCAGGCGCGATGCTGGTGACCGAAGCGACGGTGCGCGAACTGTGGTGGAACGGCGAACGCGTGCTGGGCCTCGGTCACGAACGCCCTGACGGCACGCTGGAACATCTGGTCTGCGGCGCCCTGCTGCTGGCCTGCAACGGCTTCGGCGGCAACGCGGCGATGGTGCGCGACCTGCTGCCCGAGATGCGCGACGCCGTCTTCGCCGGCCACGCCGGCAACGACGGCAGCGCCATCGCCTGGGCGCGCGAACTGGGCCTGCCGCTGGCCGACCTGGGCGGCTACCAGGGCCACGGCTCCTGGGCCGTGCCGCAGGGCGCGCTGGTGACCTGGGCGCTGATGATGGAAGGCGGCATCCAGGTCAACGCGAAGGGCCTGCGCTTCCACGACGAGACCCAGGGCTACAGCGAAGCCGCGGTGCAGGTGCTGGCGCAGCCCGGCGGCACGGCCTGGAACGTGATCGACCGGCGCCTGCTGGCGCTGGGCCGCAGCTTCCCCGACTTCGTCGAGGCCGAGTCCAACGGCGCCGTGCGCCAGGCGGCCGACGCGGCGGCATTGGCCGCGCTGATCGGCTGCGACCTCGACACGCTGCGCGGCACGCTGGCGGGCACGAAGCTGGAAGCCCCCTATGCCGCCATCCGCGTCACCGGCGCGCTGTTCCACACCCAGGGCGGGCTGGAGGTCGACGCCCGGTGCAACGCGCGCGCCAACCTCTTCGCCGCGGGTGGCGCGGCGCGTGGCGTCTCGGGCAACGCGGTCTGGGGCTACCTCTCGGGCAACGGACTGCTGAGCGCGGTGGCCGGCGGCTTCATCGCCGCACAGGAGATGCTGAAGTGACTCTCGAGACCCGACTCGCCGAACCCCGTCTGCTGCTGGCCCCCGGCGTCTACGACGCGCTGTCGGCGCTGGTGGCGCAACAGGCCGGCTTCGAGGCGCTGTACCTGTCCGGCGCGTCGATCGCCTACACCGCGCTCGGCCGCAGCGACGTGGGGCTGACCACCTTCACCGAGGTGCAGGACACGCTGGCGCGCATCACCGAACGGGTGGACCTGCCGGTCATCGTCGACGCCGACACCGGCTTCGGCAATGCGCTCAACGTGCAGCGCACGGTGAAGGGCTTCGAACGCGCCGGCGCGGCGATGGTGCAGATCGAGGACCAGACCTTCCCCAAGCGCTGCGGCCACCTGGAAGGCAAGACCGTGGTGCCGGTGGCCGAGATGCAGGGCAAGCTGCGCGCGGCGCTGGACGCGCGCGAGCACACGCTGGTGCTGGCCCGCACCGACGCGCTGGCCGTCGAAGGACTGGAAGCCGCGCTCGACCGTGCCGAGGCCTACCTGGAATGCGGCGTCGACGCCCTGTTCGTGGAAGCGCTGCGCACGCCCGAGCAGATGGACAAGGCCTGCGCCCGCTTCGCCCACCGCGTGCCGCTGCTGGCCAACATGGTGGAAGGCGGCCAGACGCCGGTGCAGCCGGCGGCCGAACTGCAGGCACGCGGCTTCCGCATCGCCATCTTCCCCGGCGGCACGGTGCGCGCGGTGGCGCGCACGCTGCAGGACTACTACGCCAGCCTGCAAGCCCACGGCAGCACCGCGCCCTGGCGCGACCGCATGCTGGACTTCGACGGCCTGAACGTGCTGATCGGCACGCCCGAACTGCTGGCGCGCGGCCGCCGTTACGACTGAAACCCGTCGGATGGGTCATCATGGGACGGTTCGCGACCCGGCCCCATGAGCGACGAAGACCCGAACAGTCCGACCCTGATCCTGCCTCCAGCGGCGGCGGGCGGCCCCCTGCCCTGGTTCGCCGGCGCACGCGCCGAGGACTCGGGCGCCGCGGGCGGGGCAGCGGCGAAGCCGGGCGGAGAGCCGCCGCCGCTGCACCCCGGCGTGGCCTCGGGCCGCCTGCACGACGAAGGCGAGATCGCACGCGGCGGCATGGGAGCCATCCACCGCATCTACGACACCGGCTTGCGCCGGCGCGTGGCGCTGAAGGTCATCCACCCCGGGCTGGCGAAGGACCCGCAGGACCTGCGCCGCTTCGTCAACGAAGCGCGCATCACCGGCGCGCTGGACCACCCCGGCATCGTGCCGGTGCACGACCTGGTCTCGCAAGGCGCCGGCCAGGTGAGCTACACGATGCGCCTGGTCGAAGGGCGCAAGCTGGGGGCGCTGATCGACGGCCAGGCCTCGCGTGCCGACCTGGAACGCATCCTGCGCAGCCTGGTCAGCGTGTGCGAGACGCTGGCCTTCGCGCACGGGCGCGGCATCATCCACTGCGACCTGAAGCCCGACAACATCATGGTCGGCGACTTCGGCGAGGTCTACGTGATGGACTGGGGCTGCGCGCTGGTCAGGCACGGCCGCGACCTGGTCGACGAGGCGCAGGAACCCGAAGGCAGCGTGGTCGGCACGCCGCGCTACATGGCACCCGAGCAGGCGCGCGGCGAGATCAGCCGCGTCGACGCCCGCAGCGACGTGTTCGCGCTCGGCGCCATCCTCTACAAGGCGCTCTCGGGCCACGCGCCCTATGGCGGGCCCACGGCAACGGCGCTGGCGGCGGCGCAGCGTGCCGAATATGTGCCGATCGACCGCCTGGAAGGCCGCAGCGTGAAGCCGCCGCCCATGCTGACGGCCATCGTCAAGAAGGCGATGGCGCCCAACCCCGACAGGCGGCACCAGACCACCACCGAGCTGGCCGACGACCTGCGCGACTTCCTGCGCGGCGGCAACTGGTACGCGATGGAGGTGTTCACCCCGGGCCGCGTGATCGTGCGCGAAGGCGACTGGGCCGACGCGGCCTACATCATCACCGCCGGGCGCTGCGAAGTGCGGCGGCGCGACCCCGCCGACCCGCGCCGCCACCAGAGCCTGCGCGTGCTGGAGCCGGGCGACGTGTTCGGCGAGGCGGCGGTCTTCGCCGACGCACCGCGTTCGGCCACGGTGGTGGCGCTGGAAGAGGTGAGCGCCATCGTGGTGGACCGCGCCTCGCTGGAACAGCTGGCCGCCAACACCTACCTGGGCAAGTTCGTGCAGGCCCTGGCGAAGCGCTTCCTGGAAGTCGACGGCCGGCGCCCCGACACTTGACCTGGGTCGGGGTGCGGCCCGCCGCGGCGGGCCTAGCATGGCCGGCATGAAGCGCCCTCACATCGCCCTGGCCTGCGGGGCCGCCCTGAGCGCCCTCCTGGTCACCCCCGTCGCCCGTGCCGACGCCGCGCGCGGCGCACTGCTCTACGACAACCACTGCATCGCCTGCCACAGCACGCAGATGCACTGGCGCGACCAGCGGCTGGCGAAGGACTGGACCAGCCTGCGCGCGCTGGTGCGGCGCTGGCAGGGTGCGGCGCAGCTGAACTGGTCGGACGAGGAACTCGAGGACGTCACGCGCCATCTGAACGAGCGGTTCTATCATTTCGAACCCCCCGCATTGCGCATCTCGAAATTGACTCGCTGATCGACATCTTTCCGCTCATTTCATCACGTCTGGCAGCCGCAAAAGGATCACAAGTATCGAATCAGTAGTATCATTTTGATCATTGCAGGTGCCGACCTTCGGACCTGAATCACCCGGAGATCACGCCCGTGAACCTGCTCGGAAGACTCAGCGTCCGTCACAGCATTGCCCTCTTCGCAGCGATCGCGCTGGTGGCCATCGCCGCGCTGGGTGGCTTGTCGCTGCTGGCCATGCAGCATGCCGAAAGCATCGCCGGCCGCGTGCTGGGAGACGTGAAGCTCACGCGCGCCGCCGGCACCGTGGACATGTTGCACGACACGCTGCGCAGCGACGTGCTCACCGCCCAGGTGGCCGGCACCGGCGCTTCGCCGGCGCGCCGCGACGCCATCCGCCAGCAGGCCGCCGAACACGCGGCTGCTCTGGCGGCGGCGCTGAAGTCGCTGGAAGACCAGACGCGCGACGAGACCCTGCGCCGGCGCCTGGCCGACGTGAAGCCGGCGCTCAAGGCCTACCTGGACAGCAGCCGCGCGCTGGTGGAAGCCAACCTGGCCGACATCGCCGCCGAAGACCAGCAGGCCGAGTTCGACAGCGCGTTCACGACGCTGGAAGAACGCCTGGAGCAGCTGAGCCACGCCATCGAGCATTCGGCCGGCGCCACCGTGGCAGAGCAGGCGGCCACGTTCCGCCAGGACCGCTGGACCCTGAGCCTCTGCGCCGCGCTGGCGCTGGCCGTCATGGCCGCGTTCGGGCTGGCCTTCGTGCGCAGCACCTTGCAGCGCCTGGGGGCCGAACCGGCGGTGCTGCGAGACTTCTCGTCCCGCATCGCCGAAGGCGACCTCGACGCACCGTTCGAAGCCCGGCCGCCCGCCGGCAGCGTGGCCGCCGCCATGCTGCGCATGCGCGAACAACTGGCCCGCCTGGTGGGCGACGTACGGCGCAACGCCGAGTCGGTGGCCAGCGCCAGCACGCAGATCGCGCAGGGCAACCTGGACCTGTCCTCCCGCACCGAGGAACAGGCCAGCGCGCTGCAGCAGACCGCCGCTTCGATGAGCACGCTGGGCCACACCGTGGCGCAGAACACCGAAGCCGCCCAGGACGCCGACCGGCTGGCGCAGCAGGCCACCCAGGTGGCGCGGCGCGGGGGCGAGACCATCGCCCAGGTCGTGCAGACCATGCAAGGCATCGAGGAAGCGGCGCGCCGCATCGTCGACATCGTCGGCGTGGTCGACGGCATCGCGTTCCAGACCAACATCCTGGCGCTCAACGCCTCGGTGGAAGCGGCCCGCGCCGGCGAGCAGGGCCGCGGCTTCGCCGTGGTGGCCGGCGAAGTGCGCACGCTGGCCCAGCGTGCGACCACTTCGGCGCGCGAGATCAAGACGCTCATCGGCACCTGCCGCGAACGCGTCGAGGCGGGCAACGGACTGGTGGCGACCGCCGGCACCCACATGACCGCGATCGTCGCGGCGGTGGACCAGCTGGGCACGCTGATGGCGCGCATCAGCGCCGCCAGCGCCGAACAGAACCGCGGCGTGGCCGAGATGGGCGCCGCCGTGAGGCAGATCGACCAGGGCACGCAGCAGAACGCGGCCCTGGTGGAAGAGAGCGCCGCCGCAGCCGACAGCCTGAAGCGCCAGGCCGAAGCGCTGAGCACCGCGGTGTCGGCATTCCGCGTGCAGGGCGCCGCCGTCGAGGCGCCGGACGCTCGCCCGGCCGCCACCCGCCCGCGGCGGCCCGCGCTGGCCGGTGCCGGCGGCGACTGGCAGGCGTTCTAGTCGCTGGCGATCAACCGCCGCGCAGGCGGCCGACGCCGGCGATCCACTTCTCGAAGGCCACCATCTGGTCGGCCACGAACTTGCGGGTGCCTTCGTCGCCGCAGTTCCCGGCGGCGTCGAACTTGGTGTGCGCCATGCCGATGAAGACCTCGGGCTTGATCAGCACCTGGGCGTTCAGGAACAGCATCACCTTGCGCAGGTCGTACTGCATGCGCGCGCCGCCCAGCGGGCCCATCGTCGCGCTCATGAGGGCGACCGGCTTGCCGGCCCAGGGCTGATCCTCGCCACGCGACAGCCAGTCCAGCACGTTCTTCAGGCCGCCGGGCACCGAGTAGTTGTATTCGGGGGTGACGATCAGCACGCCGTCTGCGCGGCGCACGCGATCGCGCAGCGCGGCCACCTGCGGCGGCAGGCCCTGCGCGAACAGGTCGCCGTCGAAGACCGGGAAGTCGCGCCACTCCACGGGGTCTAGCTTCATCGTGGCGGGCATCAATTCGCCGGCCAGCTTCAATGCCGAGCGGTTGTACGAAGCCTTGCGCAGGCTGCCGCAGATGCCGACGATGTCCAGCGTTCCACTCATTTTTTCAGTCACTCCTGGTGTTTTCGGTGTTCACGGATCACGACGGCGTAGTCTGCATCAGAACCGCCGGCCGCCGCGGCGCGGTCCAGCGCGGCGGCCGCCACGTCGGCCACCGGCGTGGACACGCCCAGGGCGGCGGCGGCGGCGCGGATCAACGCCACGTCCTTCTGCATCTGCGTCACGGTGAAGGTGGGCGTGTAGTCGTGCGCCCGCAGCGCCGGCGCCTTGGCGCGCACGATGGGCGAAGCGGCGGCGCTGGCTTCCACCACGTTCCACAGCGCCTGCCATTCCAGGCCACCGCGTTCGCCCAGCGCCAGCGCTTCGGCCAGCATGGTGCTGGTGCCCACGATCAGCAGGTTCACCGCCAGCTTGGCCACCCGCGCCTGCTCGGCTTCGCCCAGCCAGAAACGCTGCGGGCCCCAGCAGGCGAAGAGCGGCTCGCAGGCTTCGTAGGCGGCGCGCGGGCCGCTCACGAAGACGGTGAGCGCGGCGCGCTCGGCCATCGTGCTGTTGCCCGAGACCGGCGCGCGCAGGCAGGCCAGGCCGCGCGCGGTGGCGCGTTCGGCGGCGGCGCGCGAAGCTTCGGGCGAGACGGTGCTGGTGTCGACCCAGGTGGCGCCGGCCGGCGCGTGCGCGACCAGGTCGGCCGCCACCTGGGCGAGCGCGGCGTCGTCGGGCAGCGAGCTGACGATGTGGGTGGCACCTTCAAGCGCCGGCGCCAGGGCAGGCCGCACCGCCAGCCCCTTCGCCGCCGCCAGCGTGCGCCGTTCAGGTGAAGGGTCGAAAGCCGCCACCTCGTGCCCCGCCGCCGCCAGGTGGCCCGCCATCGGCAGGCCCATCTTGCCAACGCCGACGAAGACGATGCGCGTCATTGCGCCTTCAGCTCGGCCGCCTTCGCGATGCGGGCGCCGGTCTCGACCTCGGCCTTGATGAAGGCGTTGAAGTCGGCGCTGTTCATCACGAAAGGCTCGGCGCCCAGTTTGGCCAGCTTTTCGACCAGCTCCGGCTGCGCCAGCGCCTTGGCCGCTTCCTGCTGCAGCCGGGCGACCACGGGCGCCGGCGTGGCCGAAGGCACCACCAGCGCGACCCAGAACACGTAGTCCGAACCCGGCACGCCGGCTTCCACGGTGGTGGGCACGTCGGGCAGCAGCGCCGAACGCTTGGCGGTGCTGACGGCCAGCGCCTGCACCTTGCCGTCCTTGATGAGCGGCAGCGCCGAAGACAGCGGGGCGAAGAACCAGTCGAGCCGGCCGCCGACGATTTCCGACAGCGCTTCGGGCGTGCCCTTGAACGGCACGTGCACCGCGTTCAAACCCGCCTGCAGGCGGAACTTCTCGGCGTTGAAGTGGGTGGCGCTGCCGACGCCGGCCGAGGCGTAGTTCAGCGCCCCCGGCTTCGCCTTCGCCGCCGCCACCAGGTCGGCCACGCTCTTCCAGCCGCGGCCGGGCGGCACCACCAGCACGTTGGGCATGGCCACCAGCGGCGTGACGCCGGTCAGGTCCTTCAGCGTGTCGTACGTGAGGTTGTTGTAGATGGACGGGTTCACCGCGTGGCCCGACGAAGGCACCAGCACCACGTGGCCGTCGGCTTCGCCGCGCGCCACCAGGCCGGCCGCCAGCGTGCCGCCTGCGCCGGGCTTGTTCTCCACCACCACCGGCTGGCCCAGGCCCTTGGCCATGACCTCGCCGACGGCGCGCGCCGCGATGTCGGTGCCGCTGCCGGCGCTGAAGGGCACGATGAAGCGGATCGGCTTGCTGGGGAAACCCTGCGCGCCGGCACCGGCGGCGGCCAGCAGCAGCGCCGCGGCGGCAATGAGTCTCTTCATGCTTGTCTCCAGATGGTTCAGTTCAGCCCGAGGGCGCCCACGATCTTGCGACCGGAAGCCTGCAGGGCGGCGAGCTTCGGCGCCAGGTCCACGCCGAGCAGGCGGCCTTCGCGCTTCTTCCAGCGCCCGGCCACCATCACGCTGTCGATGTTGGCCAGCGAGGACTGGAACACGATTGCCGCCACCGGGTCGTGCACCGGCTGCATGTTCAGCAGGTCGGCGCGGATGAGCACCAGATCGGCCTGCTTGCCCGCGGCCAGGGTGCCGATGCGGTCCAGCTGGCCCAGCATGCGTGCGCCTTCCACGGTCACCCAGGACAGCGCCTCTTCCACCTTCACCGTGCTGGTGGGCGGGATGCTGCCGGCGGCCTCGCGGTGCGCCACGTTGTCCAGGCTGCGCTGGATGCCCAGCGCCACGCGCGCCTGCGTGACCATGTCGCCCGAGAGCACGCTCTCCAGGTCCACGCCGAGCGAAGGCGCGCGGCCCAGCCTGCGCAGGCGGCCGGTGAGCGGGTGGCCGTGGCCCTGCGACATCTCGCTTTCGGCGGCCGCCGAGAAGCTCATGCCCAGGTCGCAGAAGCGCTGCAGCTGTTCGTCGTCGAGCGCGTGACCGTGCACGATGTTCACGTGCGGGCCCAGCAGCCCTTGTTCTTCGAGCACCTGCCAGCCGCCGGGCGTGCGCGCCGGCCCGCCGCCCTGGTGCAGCGAGGCGATGACGCCCAGCTCGCGCGCCATGCGGAAGTCGTGCAGCGCCACTTCCAGCGTGCTGTAGTGCGGGCCCAGGACCGCGGCGTGCACGCTGAGCAGCGCGGCACCCTGGTGCTGCTTCAGCAGCCGTTCGACTTCGGCGCGCGGATGCGGCACCTCCCAGAACGACGTCTCGCCCGGCTTCGGGTCGGGCTTGGGCGTGCCGTGGAAGAAGGCGGCGCGGATGCCGCTTTCCAGCAGCGCCGACACCGCGGCGTCGTTGTGCGCCGGCGTGCGGTTGTTGTGGCACCAGTCGGCCAGCGTGGTGGTGCCGCAGTTCAGCTGGTTGAGCGCCCCCACCAGGGTGGCGATGTGCAGGTCCTCGGGCTCGAAGACGGTCGCCAGCCCGGCGTGCATCTTGCGGAAGTACTCGGGCAGGGTCCAGTTGGCCGCCACGCCGCGCAGCGCGGTCTGCCAGGTGTGCATGTGGGCGTTGATCAGCCCGGGGATGACGATGCAGCCGTTCGCGTTCACCACTTCGGCGTCGTCGGCCGCGAGCGCAGGCGCGATCGCGGCGATGCGGTCGCCTTCCACCAGCAGGTCGGCCTGCGGCAGCACGCCCTGGCGGTCCATCGTGACGATGGTGGCGCCGCGGATCAGGGTGCGCGCCATTTCAGCCGCTCAGCCCGTCGTCGACCTTCACGTTCTCCGCCACCAGCTTCAGCCCGGCGTCGGCCGCCAGTTCCTGCAGCAGGATCGCGAAGTCGACGTTGTCGTGGCCTCGGCCCACCAGGCGCGAGATGGATTCGCGCGTGGCCGCCGCGGCCGGCATGGCGACGCCATTCGCCTTGCCGGCGCCCAGCCCCAGATCCATGTCCTTGAGCAGCAGCCTGGGCGTGAAGGTCACCTGCTCGAACGTGAGGTTGGTGAGCACCGGCGACTTGTAGCGCGTGTACATGCTGCCCAGCACCGAATCGTTGATGCTCTGCAGGAACACGTGGCGCGGGATGCCGGCCTTCTCGGCCAGCACCGTGATCTCGCACAGGCTCTGGATGATGACGCCGAACATCGTGTTGTGGGCGATCTTCCAGACCCGCGCCAGTTCGCCTTCGCCCACCCACATGACCTTGCGGCCCATGGCCTGCAGCAGCGGCTCGGCGGCTTCGTACTGCGCCTTCGGGCCGCTGGCCACGATGAGCAGCTTGCCGGCCTTCGCCACCTTGGCGTTGCCCGAGACCGGCGCACAGAGATAGGCGACGCCGGCCGCTTCCAGCCGCTGGCGGATCTCGGCCGAGCCTTCCTGCGAAATGGAACTGCTGTCGATCACCCGCTTCGGCTTCGCCGCGCCGGTGACGAGGCCGCCTTCGCCGAACAGCACCTCCTTCAGGTCGTCGGTGGTGGAGACCATCGTGAAGACGGTGTCGCAGCCCGCCAGGTCGAGCTTGGTGTCGACGATGACGGCGCCGTAGTCGGCCAGCGGCAGCGCCTTCGCGCGCGTGCGGTTCCACACCTGCACGCGGTGGCCGGCGGCGGTGAGCTTCTTCACCATCGCCTCGCCCATGCGGCCGAGGCCGATCCAGCCGATCGAGTTCGTCATTCGCTTGTTTCCTTCAGTCGACTTGCGCGCCGCTGCGCTTCACGGCTTCGCCCCAGCGCCGGATCTCGGCCGGCCCGAAGGCGGCCAGCTCGGCGCCGTTCATCGGCCGCGGCTCGATGCCCTGCTCGGCCAGCCTGGCCGCCAGCGCCGGGCTGGCGAGCGCGCGGTTGGCGGCGTCGCGCAGCTTCGCCACTTCGGCCGCCGGCGTGCCCGCGGCCGCGTAGAGCATGAACCAGGCGACGAGGTCGAAGTCCGCCACGCCCTGCTCCTGCAAGGTGGCCACCTCGGGCGCCGCGCTGCTGCGCTTGGCACCCGAGGCGCCCAGCGCGCGCAGCTTGCCGGCCTTCATGTGCGGCAGCACCGCGGCCGGGTGGTAGAACATGAACTGCGCCTGCCCGCCCATCACGTCGGTCAGTGCCTGCCCGCCCTGGCTGTAGGGCACGTGCACCATCTTGCCGCCCAGGCGCGCGCTCAGCAGTTCGCCGGCCAGGTGGCCCCAAGTGCCATTGCCCGCCGAAGCGAAGGTGATGCCGGCCGGCGTGTTCGCCGCCGCCGCCACGTCGGCCAGCGTCTTCAGCGGCGAGCCGGCGGCCACCACCAGCAGCGTGGGCGTGTAGCCGACGAAGGCGATGGGCACGAAGTCCTTCAGCGCGTCGTACGGCAGCTTGCGGTACAGCGTGGCGTTGATGGCGTGCGTGCCCACGGTGCCCATCAGCAGCGTGCGGCCGTCCGGCACGGCCTTCGCCACCGCGTCGCTGCCGATGGTGCCGCCGGCACCGGCCTTGTTCTCCACCACCAGCGTCTGGCCCAGCGTGGTGGACAGCGCGTCGCCCACCTGGCGGGCGACGATGTCGGTGGTGGTGCCGGGGCCGAAGGGCACCACCAGCTTCAGCGGCGCCTGGGCCTGCGCGGCGCCGGCGGCGAAGGCCAGCGCCAGCAGCGCGCGACGCATCAGCGCGGTGCCCATGGCGAGCCTCCTGAGCGCAGGAGCGTGTCGTGGTCGCCCAGGAGCGGCGGCGCGGTCACCTGCAGTTCGCGTTCGCCGTCGTAGCTGACGGGCGAGCGCACCGTGGTCCAGGTGCCGCCTTCGGGGTGCGGCGCGCTCACGAACAGCTGCAGGTGCCTGGCCTGCGGGTCGTCGGGCAGTTCGTCGGTGTCGTACATGGGGGCGTGCGGCACGTCCAGCGCCTCCAGCCGCCGGCACCACTCGGCGCGCGGCTGAGTGCGGAAGATGCCGGTCAGTCGTTCGATGATGGCTTCCTGGTGCTCGACGCGGGCCTCGCGGGTCGCGAAGCGCGGGTCGTCGAAGAACTGCGGCTGCTCGATCGCCTTCGCCAGCCCTTCCCAGAACTTGGGCGGGCTGGACATGTGCAGCGCGATCCACTTGCCGTCGGCGCAGGGCAGCACGTAGCTTTGCGACAGGCGCGGCCGGCTGTACGGGCCCATCACCTCGTGTTCGGAAAACAGGTGCGTGTAGGCGTCCAGGTTGAAGTGGGTCATGGCCTCGAACATCGAGACCTCGACGCGGCGGCCCTTCGCGGGCTGCCGCTTCTCGCGTTCGTACAGCGCGCCCAGGATGGCGTAGGCCGCGTAGAACCCGGTCAGCGCGTCGGCCAGCGCCGGCCCCACCACGCGCGGATTCGCCGGGTTGATCAGCAGCTTCAGGAAGCCGCTCGCCGCCTGCGCCACCGTGTCGTAGGCGGGGCGCTGCGCCGCCGGGCCGTCGGGGCCCCAGCCGCTGATGGCGCAGTAGACGAGCCCGGGGTTCAGCCCCCGCATGCGCTCTTCGCCGGCACCCAGCTTCGCCGCCACGCCGGGGCGGAAGTTCTGGATGTAGACGTCGGCATCGGCCACCAGGCGGTCGAACAGCGCCAGGTCGGCCGGCTGCCGCGTGTCCAGCGTGACGCTCTTCTTGTTGCGGTTGTAGGTCTGGTAGTGCGGGCTGTAGTTGCCGCCCTTGAAGGCGCGGAAGGGGTCGCCTTCGGGCTGTTCCACCTTCACGACGTCGGCACCCAGGTCGGCCAGCAGCATGGAAGCCGCCGGGCCGGTGATGAAGGTGCCGTGCTCCAGCACGCGCACGCCCTGCAGCACGCGCGCCATGGTCAGTGCCTGGGCTTCAGCGACACGCCCGCGGGCAGCGGGCCGGTGTAGCGCTGCTCGCGCGTGGCCTGGTACGACAGCGCGAAGCCGATCGGGTTCGCCAGTTCCTCGGTCAGGTGGCCGATGAGCCCGGCGCAGCGCGCCAGGATGGGCACGCCCTTCAGCGCGTCGGCCGGGAAGCCGGCGTCCAGCAGGACGGCCGGAATGGCGGCCGAGACGTTGAGCCGCAGGTCGCGCCCGGTGACGCCGGGAATCACCTTCTCGACGATCTCCGAGATGGCGACATGGTGCCCCGGCGTGCCCGCCTCCACGCCCACCGCGAACAGCCGCGACACGCGCGGGTCGCGTGCCTTGTGCAGCGGGTGGCCGTAGCCGGGAATGGCCTGCTTCTGCGCGCGCAGTTCGCGCACCACCTCGGTGGCCGCCTCTTCGAGCGACATGCCCCTGTCCTTCGCCAGCGCGTCGATGCGCAGGAACAGGCGTCCCGCCGTTTCCGAAGCGCCCAGGATCACCGAACCGCAGCCCAGCACGCCGGCCGCCACCGCGCCCTGCAGCGCGTCGGGCGCGGCCGCCAGCGTCATGCGCGCCGCCTGCACGCTGGGCACCAGGCCGTGCTCGGCGATCGCCACCAGCGTGGCGTCCAGCACGCGGCTGGCCATGGGCGTCGGCTTCTGCCCCGTCACCAGCAGCCAGAAGTAGTCGGTGAACGAGACCTTGCCGATGAGGTCGCGGCACAGGTCCGCGCCGCGCACGACGATGGTCTCGTCGTCGCTGCCGCAGATGGCCGATTCGGGGACGGTCGCCTTGCCGATCTTCATGCCGGGGCCAGCGCGAAGTCGTATTCGGCGGTGTGGAAGGTGCGGTCGAGCTTGCGGCCGTCCGGCGCGGTGCCGGCGGCGTGCTTCTCGTAGGGCACGATCAGGCTGTCGCGCACGCCGAACACCGCGTCGCTGTCCAGGTAGGGGCTGTCGTGCGGGAACAGGTGCGTGGTCAGCGGCACGTAGCCGTCCTTGTAGACCATCATGTGCATGTGGCCCGGGCGGTTCGGGTGGCGGCCCATCGCGTCCAGCATCTCGCCCACCGGGCCGTCGGCCGGCACCGGGTAGAAGGTGGGCTTGATCGACCAGAAGCGGTAGCGGCCTTCGCCGTCCGTATAGAAGCGGGCGCGCAGCCGCATGCCGGCGTCGCCGCCCATCTGCATGTCGTAGACGCCTTCGCCGTCGCCGGACCAGACGTCCACGCAGGCGTTCGCGAGCGGCTTGCCGTGCGTGTCCACCACCTTGCCGTGGTAGTAGGCCGGGTCGCCGGGCATGCCCTTGCCGATGTCGCTGCCCAGCGGCAGCTCGGGCGCGCCGACCCAGTAGAACGGGCCCTGCACCGTGGCTTCGGTGGGTTTGACGGTGGCGCTCCTGTCCTGCATCGCCTTCGCGGAGCGGCGCGCCTGTTCGAGCTGCACCACGAGCATGGAAACGCCCAGCGTGTCCGACAGGATGATGAACTCCTGCCGCTTCTCGTCGCACATCTGGCCGGTGCGGGTGAGGAAGTCGATCGCCTTCATCCACTCGCCGGGCTGCAGGTCGACTTCGCGCACCGCCGCGTGCAGGTGGCGCACGACGGCGGTCATGATCTCCTTGAAGCGCGGGTCGGTCGACTCGGCCAGGCGGTTCAGCACCGCCTGCGTGATGTCCTGGGTCTGGTGCATGTTCATGGTGCAGCTCCTTCTCGAAGGCGCGCCTCGCGGCGCGCCGGTTGTCAGTTCGGACCGAAGATGTCCTGCGGGATGCCCGCGGCGCTGAAGACGTAGTCGCGCGAGGCTTCCAGCTGGCCTCGCAGGCTGTTGAGGTCCACGTCCAGCAGGCGGCCGCGCCACTTGCGCACCTTGCCGGCGACGATGACGGTCTCGACGTTGGTGCGGTCCATCAGCGAGACCACCGCGCCCGGCACGTGGTTCAGCGGCGCCACGTTCAGCTTCGTCGCGTCGAGGATGATGATGTCGGCTTCCTTGCCCGGTGTCAGCGAACCCACCTTCTTGTCCAGCCGCAGGCCCTTGGCGCCGTTCATGGTGGCATATCGCAGCACGTCGCGCGTGTTCAGCAGAGGCGGCGTGCCGCTGGGCGTGGGCCACCAGTTGCCGCTGGCGAAGCCGGGGTCCAGGATCATCTGGTTCACCACCATGCGCTGCATGTTCATCATGCTGCGCATCTGGGTGAAGAAGTCGGCCGTCATCGTGCATTCGACGTCGATCGACAGCGAAGGCTCCATGCCCAGCGCCTGCATCTTCAGGATCGGCGGGATGCCGTGGCGCATGTTCATCTCGATCGGCACCGCCAGCGAGACATGGGCGCCGACGTCCTTCACGCGCTGCCAGGCCTCGTCGCTCATGCCCGTCATGTGGATGAAGAAGTTGTCGGGGCCGAGGCCGATGTCGCCCGCTTCGCCGCCCTTGCCTGCCGCCAGCTGGTCCATGATGGGCCGGATGCCGAACGGGCTGAGGATGTGCGCCGCCACCTGCAGCCCCAGCTGCCGGCCCAGCGTCCACGACTGGGTGTAGGTGGGCGAGCCCAGGTACACCTCGCCGCCCATCACCATGGTCACCAGCTGGTCGGTGGAGCTGAACCACTTCTTCACCAGGCGTGTCGCGTCCGACGGGTACACGTACTCCGGCCCGTGCGTGAAGCCGGCGCCTTCGAAGTAGCCGAAGGCGGCGCGGCGGCCGGTGTCGATGAGCGCCTGCACCACGGCGTCGGAGTGGTCCGCCGAGTGGTGGATCTGAGAGATGTCGTGCACCGTCGTGACGCCGTCGTCCAGCTGCGACAGGCCACCGAACAGTTCGTTGATGTACACGTCCTGCGGCCGGTACACCGGCGCGAAGCGAAGCAGGATGTTCTCGTAGTAGGTCTGGTTGCCGCTGGGCGTGCCGGAGCCGTCGTTGATGAGGATGCCGTCGGCCAGCCAGCCGCGCAGCGCGGTCTCGAACTGGTGGTGGTGGGTGTCGATGAAGCCGGGCATCACGACGCGGCCGCGGGCGTCGATGACCGGGATGCCGGGCGCCGACAGGTTGGGGCCCACGGCCAGGATCTTCTTGCCCTCGACCAGCACGTCGGCCTGCGCGAAGTCGCCCACCTTGGGGTCCATCGACATCACGGCGCCGCCCTTGATCAGGTAGCGATGGCCGCGCTTGCCGCTGCCTTCAGGGGCGCGCGCCTCGTTGTCGGCCCAGGCCGCACGCGGCGCGAACAGCGAAAGGCTGCTGCCCGCGCCCACGGCGGCGGCGGCCTTCAGGAAGCCGCGGCGCGAATTCCAGTGCCGCTGCGGGCGGCCCAGGTCACAGAGTCTGCACATGGTGGGTGTCTCCTTCGTTCGTTCTGGTATCACCCGCGACCAGGGGACCCGGCGGGTTCGGGTGCGCCTTGCGGCGCGGCGTGTTCGCGGGCCGTCTCGCCCGCGACTTCGTAATCCACCTGGTGGCGCGTGCGGCGCAGGTCGCCCAGACGCTGGCGCACGCGCAGGTGCTCGGGGTGCTGGGCGTAGCCGGCCAGCGCCTCGCGGCTGTCGAACTCGGTGACCAGCACCACGTCGCAGGCGTAGTCGATGCGGCTCTCGTCGACGCCCACCTCCAGGTGCAGCAGGCCGGGCACGCGACCGCGCAACGACTCGAACTCGGCCTTCACGAAGGCGGCGTTGCGCGCGCGGGCGGTCTCGTCCTCGCCCTGCACGCTCCACATGACGATGTGCTTGATCATGGCGGCGGCGGGAAGCCGGCCTTCTGCGGCCAGAGGTTGACGAAGGCGTGCACTTCGGTGCCGGCGTAGAGGCCGGCCTGCGTGAAGGGCTCGGCGGCCAGCCAGGCGCGCGCGGCGTCGCGGCTTTCGAAGTCGATCGCGAGCAGGCTGCCGATCATGGTCTGCCCGTCGTCGGCCACCAGCGGGCCGGCGAAGGCGATGCGGTCGGCCACCTGCGCCAGGTAGGCCTTGTGCTCGGGCCGCACGCGCTGGCGCAGCGCGGCGCCGTCGGGCTTGTCGAGCAGGCGGAAGAGGTAGATCACGCTCTGGCTCCTTCCCTCACACGCCCAGGTAGGCGCGGCGGATCTCGTCGCGCTGCATCAGGTCGTCGGGCGTGCCTTCGGCCACCATGCGGCCTTCTTCCAGCACGTAGGCGCGGTCGGCCACGCGCAAGGCGGTGGCCACGTTCTGCTCCACCAGCAGCACCGCCGTGCCTTCGCGGTTCACGCGCTTGATGGCGGCGAACATCTCGCCCACGATCAGCGGCGACAGGCCCAGCGAAGGCTCGTCCAGCAGCAGCAGGCGCGGCAGCGCCATCAGCGCGCGGCCGATGGCCACCATCTGCTGCTGGCCGCCGGAGAGTTCGCCCGCCGCCTGTTCCAGCTTGGGCTTGAGCGCGGGAAAGAGCGCCAGCACGCCTTCCATCGTGTGCGCGCGGCGCGCCTTCGCCGCCGGGCGGGTGCTGCCGATCTCCAGGTTCTCGCGCACGCTCATGCCGGTGAACAGGCGCCGCCCTTCGGGCACCAGCGCGATGCCGGCTTCGCAGAAGCGGTGCGGCGCCAGGTCCTGGATGTCCCGGCCTTCGAGCCGGATGCCGCCGGCCTTGGCGCGCAGCACGCCCGCCAGCGTGTTGATGAGCGTGGTCTTGCCGGCGCCATTGGGGCCGACGACGCACAGCAGTTCGCCCTTGCGCAATTCGAAGCTCACGCCCCAGAGCGCGGGCGCGGCGCCATAGGCCACCTGCAGGTCGCGCACTTCAAGCATGACCCGCCTCCAGCGCCGGCACGGACTGTGGTGCGCCCAGGTAAGCTGTCATCACCTCGGGCCGCCGCATCACCTCTTCGGCGGGGCCTTCGGCGAGCAGCGAACCCTGGTCGAAGACGACCACGCGGTCGGTCAGCGCCATCACGGCGCGCATCACGTGTTCGACGAAGACCACCGTGCTGCCCTGGTCGCGGATGCGCCGCACCAGCGCCACCGCGTCGTCGATCTCCGAAGGCGTGAGTCCGCACAGCACCTCGTCCAGCAGCACCAGCCGCGGCCGCGACGCGAGCGCGCGCGCCAGCTCCAGGAACTTGCGCTGGTGCAGGTTCAGTTCGTCCGGGCGCGCCAGCGCGCGTTCGGCCAGGCCGGTGAAGGCCAGCCAGGTCATCGCCTCGCGCCGCGCCGCGGCAGGGGTGGCGACGCCGCCGCCGAACATCGCCGCCAGCGCCACGTTGTCCAGCACCGTCTGGTGGCCGAAGGGGCGCGGGATCTGGTAGGTGCGCGAGATGCCGGCGCGCGCGATGCGGTGTGCTTCGCGGCCGGCCAGTTCCCGCCCTTCGAAGACCACGCTGCCGCCGCTGGGCAGGTAGTGGCCGGTGACGACGTTGATGAAGGTGCTCTTGCCGCTGCCGTTGGGCCCCAGCAGGCCCAGGATCTCGCCGCGCCGCACCTCCACGTCGACGCCGGCCAGCGCCTTCACGCCGCGGAAGCTCTTGGCCAGCGCGCGCGTCTTCAGCAGCACTTCGCCCGCGCGTGAAGGGGGCGCCGCGGCCGCCGCGACCGGCGACGCCGGGGCGGATTCGGGTGGCACGGGCGGGCGCCGGCTGCGCAGCGCGCGCTGCAGGCGCGGCAGGATGCCGTCGGGCATGAACAGGATGGCCGCGATCAGCACCATGCCCACCATCGCCTTGCCGGCCACCGCCTTGTCGGCGGCGGTGAAGGCGTACAGCAGCAGCGTGATGGCCACCGCGCCCACCGCCGGCCCGGCCCAGTGTCGGGTGCCGCCCAGCACGCTCATCAGCACCACGGTCAGCGGCACGGCGATCGTGAAGACCTCGCCCACCGTCACGTAGTTGAGGAACAGCGCGTGGATGCCGCCGGCCACGCCGGCGAGCGCGCAGCTGATGCCCAGCGCCACCAGCTTGTAGCGGTAGGTGGGCACGCCCATCACCTCGGCCGCGTCCTCGTCGTCGTGGATCGCGAACAGGCCCGCGCCCAGCTTGCTGACGGTGATGCCCCAGGCCACCAGCAGCGTCAGCGCGGCCGCCGCCAGCGCCAGCAGGTAGAAGGTGGCCGAAGGCGTGGGGCCCAGCCTGGGGATGTCCACCGCCGCCAGCGAGACGCCGTTGCCGCCGTCGATGGGCGTGTTGACGATGACGGTGCCGATGACGAAGGTGACCGCCAGCGTGAGCAGCGCGAAGACCTCGCCGCGGATGCCCTTGACGCGGAACACCACCGCTCCCAGCGCCACGCCCAGCAGGCAGGACACCAGCGCGGCGGCCGGCAGCGTCCACAGGAAGGGCCAGCCGAAGCGCGCCATCAGCGTGGCGCTGGTGTAGATGCCGACGCCGAAGAAGGCGCCGTGGCCGAACGAGAAGTAGCCCGTGTAGCCCGAGAGGATGTTCCAGGACGTGGCCAGCACCACCCAGTGCAGGATCAGGTACAGCAGCGAGTCGTAGAACGCCGGCAGCCCCAGGCGCGGCACGAAGGCCAGCGCGGCGGCCAGCGCGACGATCGCGATCGGCGTCTTCTTCATGTGGCGCGCCCGGGCCGGAACAGCAGGATGGCGATCAGCAGCGCGAAGCTCACCAGCGGCGCCCACGAAGGCGCCGTCACCGCCATCGTCACCGCTTCGCTGACGCCGATCACCACGCCGGCGATCAGCGGCGCCAGCGCCTTGCCCAGCCCGCCCAGCATGACGGCGGCGAAGACGACGCCGATCCAGGCGTAGATCTGCGAAGGCGCGAGCGTGAAGCCCAGCGCCAGGCAGACGCCCGCCACCGAGGCCAGCGCCGAGCAGGTACCGGCCAGCAGCAGCGCGTTGCGCCGCTGGTGGATGCCGAAGGCGGCCGCCACCGGCGCGTCCTCGGCCGAGGCGCGCAGCGCGCGGCCCAGGTCGGTGTAGCGCAGCACGGCCCAGACGCCGAACGACAGCGCCACCGCGAACACGAAGGTGATCAGTTCCGGCAGCGGCACGTACAGGCCGGCGAACTTGAAGCGGTATTCGCCGTAGGCCGACTCCAGCTTGCGGAAGTCGGCGGTCCAGATGCTCTGGATCAGCGCCTCGACGATGCCGGTGAGCCCGAAGGTCAGCAGCAGCGAATTGAAGGGCGTGATCTGGAACCGCATCATCGCCGCATGCAGGCCGGCGCCGAGCGCGAAGAACAGCGGCACCACCACCACCAGCGTCGCCAGCGGGTCCCAGCCCAGGGTCGACAGCTGGTAGCAGAGGTAGGCCGCCAGGAACGCGAACGCGAAGTGCGCCAGGTTGATCAGGCGCAGCAGCCCCCACGACAGCGAGAGCCCCAGCCCGAGCAACCCGTAGAGGGCGCCGACGAAGACGCCCGAGAGCACGCTTTGCGCCAGCAGCGTGGCGCTCGGCATCGTGAACCCCGACATCGTGACTTCAGGGCGCCAGCAGCTTCGCGCCGTTGCTGTAATCCTTCGGCCACACCACGGCCCAGTGCCCGTTCTGCACCTGCTTGATGCGGATGAGGTCGTCGCCGTAGTTGCCGGTCTCGTTGAAACGCAGCTTGCCCTGGATGGTGTCCACCTTGTTGGCCTTCAGCCAGGTGCCGATGGCCTTGTCGTCCAGGCTCTTGGTGGCCTTCACGCCCGCCTCGAGGATCTGCCACGCGGTGAACGAGGCGCCGGCCTGCACTTCCACCGAAGGGTCGGGCAGCTTGGCGGCGGCGGCGCGCTCGTGATAGAGCTTCACGAACTCGGCCGCCCCGGGGTTGCTGGTGAAGGGCGGCAGGTCTTCGAAGATCGTCACCGACAGCGCGTTCTTCGCTTCCGGCAGGCCGACCAGCGGCCCCGGACTGGGGTACAGGTAGAAGTGCTGCGGCGGGACGTAGTCGATCTTCTTCATCGCGTCCAGCAGCAGGTTGCCTTCCAGGCCGATGGCGCCCACCCAGACGAAATCGGGCTTGGCGTCCTTGACCCGGTTCGCGATGGGCCCGAAGTCGCGGTTGCCGAAGTCCCATTCGAGGAACAGCACTTCCTGCAGGCCGCGCTTCTTCAGCACTTCGCGCGCACCGGCGGACAGGAACTGGATCGACGGGAACTTGCTCGTCACCACCGCCACCGTCTTCGGCGGCCTGGGGCCGGCGGCCAGGGCGTCGAAGAGCGTGTTGGGCACCGTGTTGGCCGGGTCGGGGCCCAGGCTCCAGGCCGGGAAGGCCATCTCGTACTTGGCCAGCGAAGGGATGCCGAAGGTGTGGTGCACCAGCACCTTGTTGTAGCGCTGCGCCACGCCCATGGCCGAGAGGATGGCGCCGGTCGCGTAGGGCCCCATCAGAAGGTCCACCTTGTCGGCGGTGACCAGCTGCTCGTAGAGCGTGCGCGCCAGGTCGGGCTTGGACTGGTCGTCCTTCAGCACCCATTCCAGCGGCCGGCCCAGCCAGCCGCCCTTCTTGTTGGTGGTCTCGATGAAGATCTCGCCGACCAGCTTGTGGATCATCGCCGTCGCCGAGAGCGGCCCGGTCAGCGCCAGCGTGCTGCCGATGCGGATGGGTCCGCTGCCCTGCGCCAGCGAGAGGCCGGAGGCGGCGGCAAGGCCGGCGGCGCCGGCGCCCAGCACGGTGCGGCGGGATACGTTCGGGTGAGTCATGGCTTGTCTCCTTCCAGGTCGTCAGGCCTTGGCCTGCGGGTTCAGCACGAAATCGAAGTCCAGCGTGTAGAAGGGCTGCGCGCTCCTCGCGCCGTCGGGCGTGGGGCCGGGTTCGTGGCGCACCCAGTCCGCCACCAGGGAACTGCGCACGCCGAACACGGCGTCCGAATCCAGGTACTGGCCGCCTTCGCGGAACACGTGGGTGATCAGGCGTTCGTAGCCCGGCGCGGTGATCATGAAGTGCAGGTGCGCCGGCCGCCACGGGTGTCGCCCCAGGCGTTGCAGCAGGCTGCCCACCGGCCCGTCGTGCGGGATCGGGTAGACCTCGGGCAGGATGCTCCTGAAGTGGAAGCCGCCGTCGGCGCCGGTGTGCAGCACGCCGCGCGCCTGCAGCCGGCCTTCGGGGCGCTGCACGTCGTAGAAGCCTTCGGCGTCGGCCTGCCAGACCTGCACCTCGGCGCCGGGCAGCGGCGTGCCGTCGAGCGCGCGCACGTGGCCGCGCACGTAACAGGGTTCGCCGGGCGCGCCGTTGCCGACGTCGCCGCCCGCGTCGTAGTGCGGCGCCCCTTCCACGTGGAAGGGGCCGAACACGGTGGACTCGGTGCAGCCAGCCGGCTTGCGATGGTTGAACGCGGTGACCAGCATCGACAGGCCCAGCACGTCGGACAGCAGGATGAACTCCTGCCGCTCTGAGGTGCACCTGTGGCCGGTCTCGGTGAGGAAGCGGATCCCTTCGAACCATTCGGCCTCGGTCAGCTTCGCTTCACGCGCGAACGCATGCAGGTGCTGCACCAGGCAGGTCATCACATCACGCAGGCGGGTGTCGGTGGCCTCGGCATGCCGCGCGATGACCGCCTGCGTGATGTTGTCTTCGTTGATGTTGCGCAACTCTCTTGGCCTGTGGGTCCGGGATCCCGCGGGTTGGACCCGCGTGGAGGGCGAGCCTAGACTTCCAGCTTCGCATGTCAAAGCCTCGCCAGGGCAAAGCTTTCTTCCGCCCACCGGAAAACTCCGGGTAAACATGGATCGCTGGACCGAGATCGAACTCTTCGTGCAGGTGGCCGAACTGGGCAGCCTTTCGCGCGCCGCCGAATCGCTGAGCCTTTCCAACGCCGCCGCCAGCCGCCACCTGGCGGCACTGGAAGAAAGGCTCTCGGCGCGCCTGGTGCAGCGCAACACGCGGCGCCTGTTCCTGACCGACGTCGGCGAGGAGTTCTACCGCCGCTGCAAGCCGCTGCTGGGCGAGCTGCGCGAAGCCGAAAGCGCGGTGAACGAGGCCGCGCTCAAGCCCACCGGGCTGCTGCGGGTGACGGCGTCGCTGTCGTTCTCGATGATCGTGATCGCGCCGCTGCTGCCCGAGTTCAATGAACGCTACCCGGCACTGCGCGTCGAGATCGTGGTCAGCAACCGCTACACCGACCTGCTGGAGAACGGCATCGACGTCGCGGTGCGCAACCGCGAGTTCGAGAACGACAGCGCCATCACGGTGCGCCGCCTGGCCGAGACCAAGCGCGTGATGGCCGCTTCGCCGCAGTACCTGCAGCGCCACGGCACGCCGCGCACGCCCGACGAGCTGTCGCGCCACCGGCTGCTGATCTACAACCTGGCGAATCACCCCAACGAGCTGCGCTTCACGCGCAACGGCGCCGTCACCTCGGTGCCCGCGCACGGCGTGCTGGAAGCCAACGACGGCCAGGTGGTGCGCGCCGCCGCGCTGCGCCACCTGGGCATCCTGATGCAGCCGATGTACATCATCCACGAGGACGTCATCGCCGGCCGCCTGGTGCCGGTGCTGCAGGAATGGGAACTGCAGCGGCTCACCATCAACATCGCCTACCCGACGCGGCGCCACCTGCCGGCCAAGGTGCGGTGCTTCGTGGACTACCTGGTCGAGCAGTTCGCGAAGCAGGACTTCGAGCGCCGCTGGACGGCGTGAAGATTTCTTCCGCCGCCGCCCGCGAAGAGGGGTGGCGGTGCTCTCGATCGTTCCGCGGCCCGTGCGAAGAATGGATCGCGCCCCAACCACCGGAGCGATCCGCATGAATACCGCCCGCAAGTCCCCCACCCTGCAACGCATCGCCACCGCGCTGGCGCTGGCGCTTGCCGCCGGCACCGCGCCCGCGCTGCAGCTCTCGCTGCCCGGCGAGGCGATCGAAGACCACGAACCCGGCCGCTGGCTGGCCGCCACGCTGGACGAACAAGGCCTGGTGCTCGCGCCGGTGGACGGCACGCGCCGGTCCGACTGGACCGTGCTGCTGCAGGAGACCGCCACCGACCCCGACACCCACCGCACGCGCACCGAGTTCACCGAGAAGAAGCCGGCCGCGCTGGCCCTGCCCGAAGGCGCGCTGCTGGCACTGCAGTCCGAAGGCGCCAGCGCCGGCCGCCACGCCAACGCGCTGGAAGCGCCGGTGCTGCTGCGCGAAGGCTGGCGCCGGCGTGTGGTGCTGCAGGGCGAACACTGGCTGCTGGAAGCCGAAGCGCGCCGCGGTGCCGACGGCCGCCTGCTGGCCGGTTCGATGTCGCTCATGGCGACCAAGCTGGGCGAGATGCAGCGCACCGAACTGCTGCCGCCGGCCGTGGGCATGGCCTTCCAGCGCCAGGAACTGCTGTGGGTCGGTCGCACCGCCGGCCAGGGCCTGCCCGACCTGCTGCTGCGCCGCACCTGGATCACCGGCGAGGTGGACTACGTCACCGTGATGGCCGGCGAACGCGCCGTCGCCACGCTGGACGCCGACCACCCGTGGCAGAAGTTCAGCTCCGGCATCGAGGAAGCCGCCAGCACCGCGCGCCATGCGCAGGCGCGCCCGCTCGTCGGCGGTCGCTTCGGCATGGCCGCGTTCAAGCTGGGCGAAGAGGAGTGGAATGCCGCGCTCGCGCGCCAGGCCCAGGCCGCCACCAGTGCCACGCTGTTCGACCGCCAGCTGCGCCTGGACGACGAGGCGCTGCGCTTCACCGCCGACTACCTGCCGCGCTGGGAAGGCGGCGAAAGCGCCGGGAACAGCACCGCGCCCGGCTTCGCCTGGGGCGGCCCCGCGGTGCTGAAGGTGCACTTCCGCGGCACCACGCAGGCCCTGATGCAGACCGGCATGCAGGACGGTTCGCCGATGCGCGTGCAGGTGGGCCGCCTGGGCGGCGAGCCGGCGATCGAGGTGCAGTACCAGCCGCACTACAACAACAGCTTCGTCCAGCGCTGGGTCTGGGACGCGAACGAACGCCGCTTCGTGCGGCTGCTGAAGCAGCAGGACCAGGGCTGCTAGCGCTCCTCCGGCCGGATCAGCCGAACTCCGCGCGCAGGATCTTCGCCGCCCCCACCATCGCCTGCAGCTTGCCTGCCGCCACGTCGCGCGGCAGGTACTTCATGCCGCAGTCGGGCGCCAGGATCACGCGTTCCTTGGCCACGTAGGGCAGCGCACGGCGGATGCGCGCGGCCACCACCTCGGGCGTTTCCACGTTCATGTCCGACAGGTCGATGCAGCCCACCATCACCTGCTTGTCGGGGAAGTTCGCGAGCACCGCGCAGTCCAGGTTCGACTGCGCGGTCTCGACCGAGATCTGGCGGCAGCCGCAGCCCCGCAGTTCGGGCAGGAAGCTGTAGCCGCTGGGGCGCTGGTGCACCACCGCCGCGTAGCCGAAGCAGATGTGCACGGCGGTCGTGCCGGTGATGCCTTCGAGCGCGCGGTTCAGCGCCGCCAGGCCGTATTCGCGCGCCTTCTCGGGCCGCGACTGCATCCACGGTTCGTCGATCTGCACGATGTCGGCGCCGGCGGCGAAGAGGTCGCGGATCTCGCCGTTCAGCGCCTCGGCGTAGGCCATGGCCATCGCGGCTTCGTCGGGGTAGTGGTCGTTCTGGGCCTGGCAGCTCATCGTGAACGGGCCGGGCACGGTGATCTTGATCTGGCGGTCGGTGTTGGCCTTCAGGAAACGAAGGTCATCCACCTCCACCGCGTGGCGGCGGCGGATGGGGCCGACGACGCGCGGCACGGGGATCGGCACTCCGACGCGGTTGATCACGCTGCCCGGGTTGTCCAGGTCCACGCCGTCCAGCGCGGTGGCGAAGCGGTTGCTGTAGCTTTCGCGCCGGATCTCGCCGTCGGTCACGATGTCCAGGCCGGCGTCTTCCTGCATGCGGATGGCCAGCCGGGTGGCGTCTTCCCAGGCCTGCTGCAGCCAGGGTTCCTCGACGCGCCAGAGCTCCTTCATGCGCACGCGCGGCGGGAAGGTGCCGGCCAGCTTCTCGCGGTCGATCAGCCAGTCGGGCTGCGGCAGGCTGCCGACGACGGTGGTGGGGAACAGCATGCGGGTGTCTCCTGCTCGCGCGGTTCTGTTTGGGCCGATCATGCGCGAGGCAGTCGCCCGCTGGGCGGAAAACTCTGTTCCGGGCAAACGCGCTTTGCGGCGCGTGCCCGAGCGGTTGCAATCGGCCCCATGCTGTCCTTCGTCTACACCGCGAACCCGGCGCGCGTGCTCTTCGGCGCCGGCACGCTGCAGCAGCTGCCGGCCGAAGCGGACCGCCTGGGCCTGAAGCGTGCGCTCGTGTTCAGCACGCCGGGCCATGCCGAAGACGGCCGGCGCGTGGCCGCACTGCTGGGCGAACGCGCCGCCGGCGTCTATTCGAAGGCGGCGATGCACGTGCCCGCGCCCATCGCGCAGGAAGCGCTGGCCGAGGCGCGCCGCCTGCGGGCTGACGGCCTGGTGGCCATGGGCGGCGGCTCCACCACCGGGCTGGCGAAGGCGGTGGCGCTGGAAACCGGGCTGCCCATCGTCGCGCTGCCCACCACCTACGCCGGCAGCGAGGTCACCACCATGTGGGGCCTGACCGAAGGCGGCGTCAAGCGCACCGGGCGAGACGTGAAGGTGCTGCCGAGGACGGTGATCTACGACCCCGAGCTCACCCTCAGCCTGCCGCTGGGACTGACGGCCACGAGCGCCTTCAACGCCATGGCCCATGCCGCCGAAGGCCTGTACGCCCCCGACGGCAATCCGGTGGTGTCGCTGATGGCCGCCGAGGGCATCCGCGCCTGCAGCGCTGCGCTGCCGCGCCTGGCCGCCCGGCCGGCCGACGCCGAAGCGCGTGCCGAAGCGATGTACGGCGCGTGGCTCTGCGGCAGCGTGATGGGCGCGGTGACGATGGGGCTGCACCACAAGCTGTGCCACACGCTGGGCGGCAGCTTCAACCTGCCCCATGCCGAGGTGCACACGGTGCTGCTGCCGCATGCGCTGGCCTACAACGCGCCCTTTGCGTGTGCGGCGATGGAGCGGCTGGCCCAGGTGCTGGGCGGCGAGGCGCCGGCCACGCTGCAGCGGCTGGCGCAGCGCCTGGGCGCGCCGGCTTCGCTGGCCGCGCTGGGCATGCCTGCCGAAGGCCTGGACCGTGCCGCCGACCTGGCCGCGCAGACGCCCTACCCCAACCCGCGCCCGCTGCAGCGTGAAGCGCTGCGGGCGCTGCTGCAGCGCGCCTGGGAAGGCGCAGAGCCGCAGCCATGATCGACAAGCTCTTCGCCAGCTGCGCCGCAGCGGTGGCCGACGTGAAGGACGGCGCCACCGTCATGGTGGGCGGCTTCGGCACCGCCGGCCTGCCCAACGAACTGGTGCACGCGCTCGTCGACCAGGGCGCGAAGGACCTGGTCGTCGTCAACAACAACGCCGGCAACGGCGACGTGGGCCTGGCCGCGCTGCTGGCCACCGGCCGCGTGCGCAAGATCATCTGCAGCTTCCCGCGCCAGACCGATTCCTGGCACTTCGACAAGCTCTACCGCAGCGGGAAGATCGAGCTGGAACTCGTGCCGCAGGGCAACCTGGCCGAACGCATCCGCGCCGCCGGTGCCGGCATCGGCGGCTTCTTCACGCCCACCGGCTACGGCACCGAACTGGCCAAGGGCAAGGAGACGCGCCTGCTCAACGGCCGCTGGCAGGTGTTCGAGACGCCCATCCACGCCGACCTGGCGCTCATCAAGGCCGAGCGCGGCGACCGCTGGGGCAACCTCACCTACCGCATGACGGCACGCAACTTCGGACCCATCATGGCGATGGCCGCGAAGTGCACCGTGGCGACGGTGCACGAGGTGGTGGAACTCGGTGCGCTGGACCCGGAGGCGGTGGTCACGCCCGGGCTCTTCGTGCAACGGGTGGTGAAGATCGCGCGCGCCGCCACCACCGCCGGCGGCATCAAGGAAGCGAAATGAGCCGCTGGACCAAGGACCAGATGGCCGCCCTCGTGGCCGCCGACATCGCCGAAGGCGCGGTGGTGAACCTGGGCATCGGCCTGCCCACGCTGGTGGCCAACCACCTGCGCGGAAAGGAAGTCATGCTGCACAGCGAGAACGGCGTCATCGGCATGGGCCCGGCGCCGGCGAAGGGGCAGGAGGACTACGACCTCATCAACGCCGGCAAGCAGCCGGTGACGCTGCTGGCCGGCGGCGTGTTCTTCCACCACGCCGACAGCTTCGCGATGATGCGCGGCGGCCACCTCGACGTGTGCGTGCTCGGCGCCTTCCAGGTGGCGGCCAACGGCGACCTGGCGAACTGGCACACCGGCGAAGCCGAGGCCATTCCCGCCGTCGGCGGCGCCATGGACCTGGCCACGGGCGCGAAGCAGACCTGGGTGATGATGGAACACGTCACCAAGGCCGGCGAGCCGAAGCTGGTGCCACGCTGCAGCTACCCGCTCACCGGGCTGGGCTGCGTGAGCCGGGTCTACACCGACCTGGCGGTGCTGGAGATCGCGCCCGATGGCGTGCGCGTGCGCGCCATCGCCGAAGGGCTGGACTTCGCGGCGCTGCAGGCGCGCACCGGCGTGCCGCTGCTGCCGGCCTGAGCGCCACGCCGGCGCCCCCCGCCCGCGGGCCACCGCAGGAACTCCGCATTGGAGTGCGCGGGGCTTTCTGCTACACCTGCGCCCACCCAGGAACAAGCGCGCACGCCATCGCGATGCGCGAGAACGGAGACAACGCATGATCTCGAACGTGAGAAGGATCTGGCGCACGCTGGCGCCCGCGCTGGCACTGCTGCTGTGTGGCGCGCAGGCGGGGGCCAGCACCCTGACGCAGAACGTCTCCTGGACCAT
This sequence comes from Rubrivivax sp., assembly GCA_044224175.1. Taxonomy (GTDB): domain Bacteria; phylum Pseudomonadota; class Gammaproteobacteria; order Burkholderiales; family Burkholderiaceae_C; genus Rubrivivax. Next base: position 35,776 of record JBGAKY010000043.1, read on the forward strand.
CGACCGCGCGGGCACGACCGCGAAGTACCGCGTGGTGGCCTACGGCGACTCCATCTACGCCGGCTACAACGGCTCCATCTTCAACGCGGCGAAGTACGCCGCGCCCACCGTCGACGCCGAGTACCTGTCGGCGCTGTGGAACGCCGACATCGAAAGCGTGCGGCGCGCCAAGTCGGGCGCGGTCGCTTCCGACGTCTACAACAACAAGATCGTCGCCGAGCGGTCCTACATGCAGGCCAGCTCCACGCGCGTGGTCACCTTCGAGATGTGCGGCAACGACGGCCTGCAGGCGCGTTCGGCCTTCAAGGGCCAGTCGGGCACCTGCAGCTACGCCGGGCTCGACTCGGCGCTCGCCAGCTGCAAGACCTACGTGGCCGCGGCCATGGACTTCATCAACGCCAACGCCTATGCCGGCACGAAGCTGAAGATCGTCAGCAACCTCTACTACCCCGGCTACGCGGCCGACAACACGGCCAGCAACTGCCGCGACGCCGGTACCGGCGCGCCCGTGAACGTGCAGAACACGATGCTGCCCTACATCGCGAAGATGAACTACTGGATGTGCGAGTACGCGCGCCAGAAGGGCTTCCAGTGCGCCGACAGCTTCGCGCAGTACATGGGCGCCGACTACGACAGCAACGGCGACGGCAAGGTTGACTCCGAGGCGCTGCGGTATGTCGCCGGCGAGAGCGAGGCGAGCTACGTGACGCGCATCACCTCGACGCTGCGTTCGACCGTGCGCGACGCGAACACGAAGTTCGTCTCGGTGGGCAGCAGCTACGACTACATCCAGTCCGACGACACCCACCCCACCTACACCGGCGGCACCGTGAGCTCGGGCCTCTTCGGCGGCACCACGGGGTCGGGGGCGCCGCGCTACACCACCTTCAGCGGCGGCAAGAGCCCGATCTGGAACCAGCTCGGCCATGAACGCATGGGCTGGGGCCTGTCGCTGCCCAACCCGGCGGCACCCTGAGCCCAAGGCCGACCGACCGCAGCGCGATGTCCCGCGTCCGCCCGCCCGCCCCCCGACGCCCGAGCCGCGTGCCGCTGGCGCTGGCGCTGGCCGTCGGCGTGGGGCTGCCGCTGCTGTGGGCGTGGTCGGAGTCGCAGGCGCCGGCGGAGGTGGCCGCGGCACCCGTCGCCACGGCGGCGGCAACACCCGCACCGCCGCCAACCGCCGCCCCGGCGACCCCTGCCCCTGCCCCTGCGGCCGCCGGGGTTGAAACCACGGCACGCACGCTGGCGGCGCGGCCGGCCGCGCCGCAGATCCCGCGCCTGCGCGACCCCGAAGGCGATCAGACGCCCGACGTCGCCGACTTCGTCAACCCGGGGGAGGTGCCGACCATGGCCGAGGTGATCCAGCGCCTGCGCGCTGCAGGCGTCGCCGGCGGCCTGGCCGCCTTCAACCCGCCGGGCACGCGCCCGCCGCTGGAAGGCAACGCGGTGCCCGAAGGCGCCGTGCTGCCGCCGGGCTACGTGCGCCACCACCAGTTCACCGACGACGGCCAGCGCATCGAGCCGATCCTGCTGTTCTCGCCCGAACACCCGGCCGTCGTCGCCGCGCTGCAGGCGGCCGGCGCGAACGCCTCCTCGGGGTCGCTGCAGGCGCGCGACCTGGTGGTGCCGGCCTCGCAGCTGCCGGCCGGCATCCCGGAGCGCCGCGTCGTGGTGCCGCCGGCGGCCGAACCCGGGAAGTAGGCACGCTGGACACCCGCATCGCAGGCCGGCCGCGCGCCGGCGTCCCGGCGCTGGCCGGCATTGCCGCCAGCGCGCTGATGCTGGGGCTGTACGCGCGCGGCGGCGCTGCCTGGGCACTCGGCTTCGTCGCGCTCGTGCCCTGGCTGCGCACGCTGGACGACGGCCGCACCGCCGGCTCGCCCTGGCGCACGCTGGCCAGCGCCTGGGCCCTGTCGGTGGCGCTGACGGCCGCCATGTTCTGGTGGTTCGGCCTCGCCATGGGCCGCTACGCCGGGACCGCGCCCGCGCTGGGGCTGGCGCTGCTGCTGCTTGCCGCGCCGCTGTTCCAGCCGCAGGTGCTGGTCTTCGCGCTCGTGCGCCAGCAGGTGCGGCGGCGGCACGGTGCCGCCTGGGGCGGCGCGGCCGGCGCCGCGGCCTGGGTGGCCACCGAATGGGCGCTGCCCAAGGTGCTGGGCGATACGCTCGGCCACGGGCTGCACCCTTCGGCGCTGATGCGGCAGGCAGCCGACCTGGGCGGCGCGGCGGGCCTCACGCTGCTGCTGCTGGGCGCCAACGAGGCCGTGCTGGCGGCCTGGCAGCGGCGCGCGCAGGGCTGGCGCGCGATGGTGCCGCCGCTGGCGCTGGCCGCGGCGGTGCCGCTGGCGCTGGCGGGCTACGGCCTGACCGTCGCCCCGGCGGCGCCTGACGAAGGCGCGCGCGTGCGCGTCGGGCTGGTGCAGGCCAACATCGTCGACTACGAACGACTGCGGCGCGAACGCGGTGCCGGCGCCGTGGTGCGCGAGGTGCTGGACGTGCACTACGCGATGAGCCACGACGCCGTGGTCCGGCAGCAGGCGCAGGCGCTGCTGTGGTCGGAGACGGTCTACCCCACCACCTTCGCGCGCCCGAAGAGCGAGGCCGGCGCCGAGCTCGACCGCGAGATCGTCGGCGTCGTCAACGCTGCCGGCGTGCCGCTGGTGTTCGGCACCTACGACCGCGACGAAGCGGGCGAGTACAACGCCGCCGCCTTCGTGGCGCCCGGCAGCGGGCTCGTGGGCGTCTACCGCAAGACGCGGCTGTTCCCCTTCACCGAAGCCGTGCCGTCCTGGCTGGAAGGGCCGGGGCTGCGCGCCGCGCTGCCCTGGGCCGGCCAATGGCGCCCCGGCAGCGGGGCGCGCGTGTTTCCCTTGCGGCTGGCCGACGGGCGCGAGATCCCCGTGCTGCCGCTGATCTGCCTGGACGACGTGGACACCGGCCTCGCCGTCGACGGCGCGCGGCTGGGCGCGCAGCTCATCGTCACGATGTCCAACGACTCGTGGTTCACCGAGCAGCCCTGGGCCGCGCCGCACCTGGCGGTGGCCGCCTTCCGCAGCATCGAGACGCGGCTGCCGCAGTTCCGCGTCACCGCCAACGGCTTCAGCGCCGTGATCGACGCGCGCGGCGAGGTGCTGTCCGCCACGCGCATGGGCGAACGCACGCTGCTCATCGGCGAACTGCCGGTGCGCGAGCTGCAACCCGCTGGTGGTCGCCTGGGGCGACCGATTCGGACGCACCTGCGCGGCCGGCCTGGCGCTGCTGGCGGCCTGGACCGTTGCGCCAGCCGGGCGCCGCCGCCATGCCGCGACGGCGGCGCGCGGGTCCTCCAGCCCCCGCAGCCCGCGGCCGGGCCGGTCCAGGTCACGGTGCTCACGCCCGCGGTGCGCGCTGGCGCGGCCGCGTTGCGCCTGTTCGCCTGGGCCAGCTTGGCCTGGCTGGGCGCTGCCGCACTGGGGGGCGACGGCACGATGGCCCCGGGCACGTGGGCGCAGCTTCGGGCCTTCGCCGCACTCTTCCTGGCGCCGCAGGCGGCCGCGGCCGGCCTGCTGTGGGCCGGCCGCGCGCCTCTCGCACCAGGGCAGTCAGCTGGTGCTGGACCAGGGCCGGCAGCGCACCGCCTGGGCGGCGCAGGACGTGGCCGCGCTGCGCGGCTGGCGCCTGCCGCTGCCGGCACCCGGCGTGTCGCTGCAGCTGGCGTCGGGCGAGGTCCGCACCCTCGGGCTGGCGGGCGTGGACCCGCTGGCGCTGCGCCAGGCGCTGGCGCCCGCGGACCCGCCGGCCGGTCCGGCCTGGGCACTGCACCATGCGCAGGCCTGGGCCGCTGCGCGACCGCACCGGGTCCTGCAGCACCCGCTGGCCAGGTTCGCCGCGCTGCCGTTCCTGCTGGCCGTGCCGGCCTTCGGGCTGCACCAGCACATCGCCTTCGGCAGCGGCCTGGGCGAACTGCAGGTGTTCGGGGCGCTGGCCTTCGCGAAGGGTTTCGCGCTCTGGTGGGCGGCGTGGACGGTCGGCGTGGTGATGGTGGGCGCGGTCCTGCGTGCCGTGGTCGAGGCCGCCACGCTGGCGGTGGCGCTGCTGCGTCCGCCCTCGGTGGCCGCCCTGCGCGCAGGGCTCGAGCGGCTGGCGCTGGCCGCGTTGTACCTGGGCGTGCCGGCCTGGCTGGGCCTGCGGCTCCTGGCCAGCTGAAGGGTTGCGCGTTCCGGTCCGGGACCCGATGGCGCATCATCAAGGCCCGCTGCCAGGTGGCCCGCCTCGTCCGGAGCCCTGCCGATGCTGATCTTCCGCCAGCTCTTCGACCCCGGTTCCTCGACCTACACCTACCTGCTGGGCGACCGCGCCAGCGGCGAGTCGCTGCTGATCGACCCCGTGTACGAACAGGTGCCGCGCGACCTGGCGCTGGTGCGCGAGCTCGGCCTCACGCTCACGACCACGCTGGACACCCACGTGCATGCCGACCACGTGACCGGCGCCTGGCGGCTGCGGCAGCTGACCGGCAGCCGCATCGCGCTGGCCGCGGTCGCCGGCGCCGAAGGCGTGGACCGGCCGCTGCAGCACAGCGACCGCGTCGCCTTCGGCCGCCGCGGGCTGGAGGTGCGCGCCACGCCGGGCCACACCAACGGCTGCCTGACCTACGTGCTGGACGACCGCTCGATGGCCTTCACCGGCGACAGCCTGCTCATCCGCGGCTGCGGCCGCACCGACTTCCAGCAGGGCAGCCCGCAGCGCCTTTTCGCTTCGGTGCGCGAGCAGATCCTCTGCCTGCCAGACGACTGCCTGCTCTACCCCGGCCACGACTACCGCGGCGTCACCGTCACCAGCGTGGCCGAGGAACGGCGCTACAACCCGCGCCTGGGCGGCGACGTGGACGAAGGCGACTTCATCGGCTACATGAACCACCTGGGCCTGCCGCACCCCAAGCTGATGGCGGTGGCGGTGCCGGCCAACCTGCGCTGCGGCCGCCCCGAAGGCGACGCGCCGCCACCCGAGACGCCGGACTGGGCCCCGCTGACGCTGCGCTTCAGCGGCGTCTGGGAGATCGAGCCGATGGCGCTGCTGGAGCGCGCCGCCGAAGTGCAGGTGCTCGACGTGCGCGAGGCGCCCGAATTCATCGACAGGCTCGGCCACCTGCCGCAGGCGCGGCTGGTGCCGCTGTCGCAGCTGATGCAGCGGCTGGACGAGCTCGACCGCGAGCGGCCGGTGGTGGCGGTCTGCCGCTCCGGCGTGCGCTCGGCACAGGCCTGCGTGCTGCTGGCCAAGGCCGGCTTCGGCCGCGTGGCCAACCTGGCCGGCGGCATGCTGCGCTGGAAGGGCGAGGCGCTGCCGGTGGCGCCGGACGGCGACTGAGCCTTCAAGCCCAGCCGAAGCGCCGCTGCCACGCCAGCTTCATCACCTGCACGCACGTGATGTAGCCCAGCAGCAGCAGCGGCAGCAGCGCCAGGTAGCCCCAGGGCAGCGCCTGCATGCGCAGCCAGGGCGCCAGCGGCCCCATGGGCAGCCACAGCGCGAGCGCGACGACGGCGGCCCCGGTGGCCAGCAGCGCCGGCGACGCGCGGCTGTGAATGAAGGGCAGCCTGGGCGTGCGGATCAGGTGCACCACCGTCACCTGCGTGATCAGCCCTTCGACGAACCAGCCGCTCTGGAACAGCGTGGCGCCGGCGTGGAAGCCCCACCACAACACGCCGAAGGTGAGCAGGTCGAAGACCGAGGAGACCGGCCCGAACCACAGCATGAAGCGGCCGATCGAGCCCGGGTTCCAGCGCATCGGCGCGGCCAGCAGGTCGTCGTCGACGCGGTCGAAGGGGATCGGCAGCTGGCTGAAGTCGTACAGCAGGTTCTGCACCAGCAGGTGCATGGGCAGCATCGGCAGGAAGGGCAGCGCCACGCTGGCCACCAGCACCGACAGCACGTTGCCGAAGTTGCTGCTGGCCGTCATGCGGATGTACTTCAGCATGTTGGCGAAGGTGCGCCGGCCTTCGAGCACGCCTTCTTCCAGCACCAGCAGACTCTTCTCCAGCAGGATCAGGTCGGCCACCTCCTTGGCGATGTCCACTGCCGAATCGACCGAGATGCCGATGTCGGCCGCGTGCAGCGCCGGCGCGTCGTTGATGCCGTCGCCCATGAAGCCCACCACGTGGCCGTTGGCGCGCAGCGCGGCGACCACGCGTTCCTTGTGCTGCGGCGCCAGGCGGGCGAAGACGTTGCGCGTCTCCACCGCCTGCGCCAGCGCCGCGTCGTCGAGCGCTTCCACTTCCGGCCCCAGCATCACGCCGGCCACCGGCAGGCCGACGTCGCGGCACACCTTGAGCGTGACGCGTTCGCTGTCGCCGGTGAGCACCTTCACCGCCACGCCGTGCGCGGCCAGCGCGCGCAGCGCGGGCCCGGCGCTGTCCTTGGGCGGGTCGAGGAAGGCGACGAAGCCGATCAGCACCATCTCGCGCTCGTCCCCGGCATGCCATGCGCGGGCCACGCCGGGCAGCGGGCGCAGCGCCGCCGCCACCACGCGCAGGCCGTCGTCGTTCAGCGCCGCCGCGGTGGCGCGCAGCCGCTGCAGGTGTTCCGGCGTCAGCGGCAGGTCCTCGTCGCCGCGCCGCACCTGCGTGCACTGCGCCAGCACTTCCTCCACCGCGCCCTTGCAGACGAGCAGCGGCGCCTGCGGCCTGCCCTTCGGCGCCACCACCACCGACAGGCGCTTGCGCTGGAAGTCGAACGGGATCTCGTCCAGCAGCGTCCATTCGTTGGGCAGGTCCTGCAGTTCCTGGTGCTCCAGCACCGCCAGGTCGAGCAGGTTCTTCAGCCCGGTCTGGAAGCGGCTGTTCAGGTACGCCATTCGCAGCACGGCTTCGCTCTCTTCGCCCCAGGGGTCGAGGTGGCGCTTGAGCACGATGCGGTCCTGCGTGAGCGTGCCGGTCTTGTCGGTGCACAGCAGGTCCATGGCGCCGAAGTTCTGGATCGCGTCCAGTCGCTTGACGATGACCTTGCGGCGCGCCAGCGCCACCGCGCCCTTGGCCAGCGTGCTGGTCACGATCATCGGCAGCAGCTCGGGCGTCAGGCCCACCGCCACCGAGACCGCGAACAGCGCCGCCTCGAGCCAGTCGCCCTTGCCGAAGCCGTTGACCAGCAGCACCAGCGGCACCATCACCAGCATGAAGCGGATGAGCAGCGTGCTCACCTGGTTGATGCCAGCCTGGAACTGCGTCGGCGCGCGCACCTGGCGCGATGCGTGTTCGGCCAGCTCGCCGAAGAAGGTGTCGCGCCCGGTGGCCACCACCAGCGCGCTGGCGCTGCCCGAGACGACGTTGCTGCCCAGGAAGACCAGGTTGTCCAGCGCCAGCGGGTCGGCCTGCGGCGGCACGCTGCGCGCGCCGGCGTGCTTCTCCGCCGGCATCGCCTCGCCCGTCATCGCCGACTGGTTGACGAACAGGTCCTTCGAAGCGAGCAGGCGGCAGTCGGCCGGCACCATGTCGCCGGCGGCCAGGTGCACCAGGTCGCCGGGCACCAGTTCGGTCATCGGCACTTCGCGTGCGGGCCCGCCGGCGCGCTGCACGCTGGCATGGCTGCTCACCAGGGCCTTCAGCGACTCGGCGGCGCGGTTCGAGCGCCGTTCCTGCACGAAGCGCAGCACGGTGGCCAGCAGCACCATGCTGCCGATGACGGCCGCCGAGCGCAGGTCGCCGGTCCAGGCCGACACGCCGGCCAGCACCGCCAGCAGCAGGCTGAACGGGTTGCGGAAGGCCTGCCACAGGTGCGCCGGCCAGCCGAGGGCCTTCTCGGGGTCGACCTGGTTGGGACCGTGGCGGCGACGCAGGCGCCGCACCTGCGCCTCGGTCAGCCCTTCAAGGCCGCTGTGCCAGTGCTGGAACAGCGCCGCCTCGTCCAGGCGCGCGCTGGCCAGCGCGCGCGCGGCCACCTGCGTGCGCGCATGGCGGTGCGCTTCGCTGCCCACGCCATGGCCCCACCACGCGGGCCGGTGGTAGTGACGCGAGACCCCGCGCCGGCGCACGAAGCCGGCGAACAGGTTGCGTGCCGCCGGGCGGTGCGCCTTGCTCAATCGAACCAGCGTTGCATCACATGCTCGCCGGGCGCCGCCGGCAGCGTGTCGTCGGGCACGCGCGCCTTCACGCGGCGGCCGCTGCCTTGCGCCTGCAGCCAGGCCTGCCAGGCCGGCCACCACGAGCCTTCGAAGCGCGGCGCGGCGGCGGCCCAGGCTTCCGGATCCAGCCAGGGCCCGTCGGCCCTGCGCGTCGCCATGCGGTAGTGGCGGTCGGGGTGGCCGGGCTCGCTCACGATGCCGGCGTTGTGGCCGCCGCTGGTGAGCACGAAGCGGATCTCGCAGTCGGCCAGGCGGTGGATCTTGTAGACCGACTTCCAGGGCGACACGTGGTCGCGCTCGGTGCCCACCACGAACATCGGCCAGCGCATGTCCGACAGCGCCACCGGCCGCCCTTCCACCGGGTAGCGGCCTTCGGCGATCTCGTTGCGCAGGTAGCAGCGGCGCAGGTATTCGCTGTGCATGGCCGCCGGCATGCGCGTGGTGTCGGCGTTCCAGGCCATCAGGTCGTTCGGGTGTTCGGCCTCGCCCAGCCACAGCTCGCGCAGCCGCTGCGACCAGACCAGGTCGCGCGAGTGCAGGTAAATGAAGGAGCCGGCCATCTGGCGCCCGCTCAGGTAGCCCTGCTCGGCCATCATGTCCTCGATCAGCGTGACCTGCGACTCGTCGATCAGCACGCCCATCTCGCCCGGCTCGGTGAAGTCGGTCTCGGCGGCCAGCAGGCTCACGCTGGCCAGCGGCGCCAGCAACTGGGCACGCTCCACCTTCTGCGGCCGCGCCAGCGCGGCCGCGGCGATGGCCAGCAGCGTGCCGCCCAGGCAGTAGCCGCAGGCGTGCACGCGCTCGCCCGGCACCAGGCGGGCGAGCGCGGCCAGCGGGTCGAACACGCCCAGCTGCAGGTAGTCGGTCATGTCCAGCAGCGCGTCGGCCGCGTCGGGGTTGCGCCAGCTGAGGATGAAGACCGTGTGGCCCTGCGCGACCAGCCAGCGCACGAGCGAGTTCTCCGGGCTCAGGTCCAGGATGTAGTACTTCATGATCCACGAAGGGACGATGAACACCGGCTCGGCCGCCACCGTCGGCGTGCCGGGCGCGTACTGGATCAGCTCCACCAGGCGGTTGCGGTGCACCACCCGGCCGGGCGTGACGGCCACGTCCTGCCCGGGCCGGTAGGGCCGCGGCAGCGGGCGCAGGCGCTGCAGGCCCTGCTGTTCGCGCCAGCGATCCAGCGCGTTGAGCCAGCCTTCGGCCAGGTTGTGCCCCGCCTGTTCGCGCGTGCGCTGGGCCACTTCGGGGTTCAGCAGGCCCAGGTTGGACGGCGAGAGCATGTCCAGCCACTGGCGCGCGAAGAAGCCCACCTCTTCGCGGTCGTGCGGCGTCATGCCGCGCAGCGTGGTCGCCTCGCGCCACCAGTCGGCTGCCGCTTCGTAGGCGTGCACCACGGCCGGCCAGGGCCACTGCTGCCAGGCCGGCGCCGCGAAGCGCGCGTCTTCGGACGGCCTGGTGTCGGTGCGGCCGGACTCGAGCAGCAGTTCGAACGCGCGCTGCTGCGCCCGCAAGGCCAGGCGCGAGGCCTCGGCCGGCTGCGTGGCCAGGTGCAGGCCCCAGTCGAGGCCGGCCAGCGCGATGGAGATCGGGCTCAGCCCGCCGAACCCGCGCGCGGCGGCGGCGTGCAGGCTGGCGTCGAAACGCTGCGCGGCCAGGTGCCATTGTTCGTTCGGATCGGCCGCCGAGGCGGACTGGAGGCTGGCGTCCATGAGCAGGTGCGGGAATCGGGATGTGTCGGGGATAGCACAGCGGCAATGCCCCGCGCGCGCGCATGGCGCGCGCGCTTGATCTGGCGCAAGCGGCACCCGTGGCGGTGCCATCGGGGCGCGATACTCGGGCGATGACCGGCCCGACCCCGCCTCCGCCGCCCCGGCTGCGCCACGTGGTCGGCATCGGGGTCTCGGCCGGCGGCCTGCAGCCCCTGATCGACCTGCTGCGAGGCGGCCCGCTCGGCCAGGGACTGGCCTGCGTGGTGGTGCAGCACATGGCGCCGCAGCAGCATTCGGCGCTGACGCCCCTGCTGGCCGCGCGCGTGCCCTGGCGGGTGGTCCCGGCCGAGGACGGCCAGACGATCGAGGCCGACCACGTCTACGTCATCCAGCCGGGTGAGAGGATCGCGGTGCAGGACGGCCAACTGCGCGTGACGACGGCGACGCACGAAGGCGGGCCGACCACGGTGGACCACCTGCTGTGCTCGCTCGCCCGGGAAGCGGGCTCCGGCGCGGTGGGGATCGTGCTGTCGGGCATGGGCAGCGACGGCAGCAAGGGACTGCACGCGGTGGCCGAAGCCGGCGGCCTGGCGCTGGCCCAGCTGCCGGAATCGGCGCAGTTCGACGCCATGCCGCGCCACGCGGCCGCCGCCGCCGGCCCCGGGGTCATCGTCGCGGAACCGGCGTCGATGATGCGCCGGGTCCTGGAGGCGCTGGCGTCACGTGCCGACGCGCCGGCCGGCCCGCTGCCGGCATGGCGCGGTGCCGGCCACGACCCGCTGGCCGCCGTGCTGGCCCGCGTGGCCGAGGTCACGGGGCACGACTTCTCGCTCTACAAGCCGAGCACGCTGATGCGGCGGCTCGAGCGGCGGATGGCGATCCACGGCGCCACCACGATCGACGAATACGTGCAGGCGCTGGCCGCCAACCCGCAGGAGGCGCAGCTGCTCTTCCACGAGATGCTGATCGGCGTCACCGCATGGTTCCGCGACCCGCCGGTCTGGGAGGCGCTGGGCGCGCAGTCGCTGCCGGCCCTGTGCGCGCGCGCGGCCGCGCGGCCGGAGCCGCGCCTGCGCGCCTGGGTGGTGGGCTGCTCCACCGGCGAGGAGGCCTATTCGCTGGCGATCGCCTGCCGCGAGGTGATCGACGCCGACCCCGCGCTGGCCGGCCTGGTGGTGCAGATCTTCGCCACCGACCTCGATCCCGACGCGATCGACGTCGCGCGCCGCGGCCTGTACCCGGCCGCGAGCGCCGAGGCGCTGTCGGCGCAGCGGCGCGAGCGCTACTTCGAGCGCGAAGGCGACACCTGGCGCGTCGTCCCGGACGTGCGCGAGATGGTGCTCTTCGCGCGCCACGACGTGGTGAGCGACCCGCCGTTCTCGCGCCTGGACCTGGTCAGCTGCCGCAACCTGCTGATCTATTTCCGCGCCGTGCTGCAGCAGAAGGTGCTGGGCCTGTTCCGCTACGTGCTGCAACCCGAGGGCCTGCTGGTGCTGGGCAGTTCCGAGACCCTGGGGCGCGCCGAGGCGCTGTTCGAACCGCTGGACGCCAAGCTGCGGATCTACCGCAGGGGCGCCGTGCCCTTGACGGGCGCGGTGGCCGTCTTTCCCATCCGAACCCCGGCCAGGGCCGAGCACGGCCCGAAGGAGGACCCCTTGCCCGAAGAGAACCGATCCGAGACCGCTTCGCTGCAGGCGCTGGTGGAACGGCTGATGCTGGACGAGTTCGCGCCTTCGGCCGTCCTGGTGGACGGCAACGGCGACATCCTCTACCTCAGCGGACAGACCGCCCCCTTCCTGGAGCCCGCCGCGGGGCGCGCGAACTGGAACGTGCATGCCATGGCCCGCGGCGGCCTGCGCGCGGTGGTCAGCCAGGCGCTGCAGGAGGCGACCGTGCGGGGCCACGCCGTCGACGCCCGCGCCTTCCTGGAGACCGACCCGGCGCGCCCGCTCCACGTCGACCTGGCGGTGCGGCCGGTGCGCGCGCTGCGGCCCGGCGCCCTGCCCGAACTGTTCCTGCTGGTCTTCCGCGCCGTTCCGGTGCCGCTCGAAAGCCCGGCCGCCGGCCGGCGGCGCCGGCGCCATCCGCTGGAGGCCGAGCTGCTCAACGCCCGCGAGGAGGTGCAGGCGCTGCGCGAGGAGATGCGCGCCTCGCAGGAGGAACTGCAGTCCACCAACGAGGAGCTTCAGTCCACCAACGAGGAACTGCAGTCGGCCAACGAGGAACTGACCACCTCGAAGGAGGAGATGCAGGCCATGAACGAGGAACTGCAGACGGTCAACGGCGAACTCGTCTCCAAGCTCGACGACCTGGCGCTGGCCCAGAGCGACCTGCAGAACCTGTTCAACAGCACCCAGATCGCCACCCTCTTCCTGGACGGCGAAGGCAACGTGCGGCGCTTCACCGAGCAGACCAAGAAACTCTTCAGCCTGCGCGACAGCGACGTCGGCCGGCCGCTGACCGACCTGACGACGACCCTGGAATACGCCGCGATGGCCGACGACATCCGCACCGTGCTTCGCACGCTGGAATTCCGCGAGCGCGCGGTGCGCACGTCGGACGGCCGGTGGTACAGCGTGCGCATCATGCCCTACCGCACGCAGCAGCACGTCATCGACGGTTCGGTGATCACCTTCGTGGACATCACGGCCGCGAAGGCACTGGAGGCGCAGCTGCGGGAGACACCGATGGACCGCCCCAAGTCGTGAAGTCGCCCGCCCGCACAGGCGGGATCCGTGGCACCATGCTGCCGGCGGGAGTCCACGGGGGCGGCCAAGTCCTGCCCCTCGCGGCAAAGGGCAGGTGCGCGCTGCCGGCAAAGGGACGTCGATGACGGACGCGAACAGAAGACCGGACGCCGGGACCGCCCGGCTTTCCGAGTCCGAGGTGCGGCGGCTGCTGCACGAGCTGCAGATCCACCAGGCCGAACTGGCCCAGCAGAACGAGGAGCTGCGCGCCGCCCGCGCCGAAACCGAGGACCAGCTGGCGCGCCACGTCGCCTTGTTCGAATTCGCGCCCGTGGCGCTGGCCACGCTGGACATCCGGGGATCGGTGCAGGAGCTGAACCGGCGTGCGCGTGAACTGCTGGGGCCCGGCGCGCGTGCGGGCCGGCCGCTGGCCGACCTGGTCGCGCCCGGGAGCCGGAGGATCCTGCTGCGCGTGCTCGCCGGCACCGCGGCGGGCGAGGCCGGCGAGCCCGAGATCCTGTTGCCGGCCTCGAGGGCCGGGGGCGCGCCGCGCCGCGCCGAGGTTCAAGTGTGCCGGCCGCACGAGAACGCGGACGATCTGCTGGTGGCGCTGGTCGAGACCACCGAACGCCACCTGGGCGAGCAGGCTCGACTGGCGCAGGAGCGTGCCGAGGCGGCGAACCGCGAGAAGTCGGCTTTCCTCTCCCGCGTCAGCCATGAGCTGCGCACCCCCTTGAACGCCGTGCTCGGCTTTGCCCAGGCGCTGCGCTGCGATCCCGCGGTCCAGCGGTCTCCGCTCGTGGCCGAACGCGTGGGGCGGATCGGCGAGGCGGGCCGCCATCTGCAGGCGCTCGTCGACGAGGTGCTGGACCTCTCGCAGCTCGAAGCCGGCTCGCTGTGCCTGCAGGCCGAGGACTTCGACCTCGTGGCGACGCTGGCCGAGGTCGTCGACCGGCTGAAGCCCCTGGCGGCCGAGCGGCAGGTGCACCTGCACACGGCCGGCGGCGAAAGCGCGGCGCCCGTGCACGCCGACCGGATCCGCACGAGGCAGGTGTTGATGAACCTGCTCGGCAACGCGATCAAGTTCAACCGCCCTTCAGGCGAGGTCGGCGTGCACGTCGTGCAGCACCTGGACGAGGTCGCGGTGGCCGTGTTCGACGACGGCGCGGGCCTCTCGGCCGAACAGCAGGCGGGGCTCTTCGCGAGCTTCGACTCCGCCGGCGCTGAACACGGGTCGCTGCCCGGCGGCGGCCTCGGGCTCGCGCTCTCGACGCAGCTCATGCAGGCGATGCAGGGCCGGCTGGAAGTGCGCGGCGTGCCGGGGCGGGGCTCGGTGTTCAGCCTCGCGCTGCCGCGCGCCAAGGCGGCACCGGCCACCCTCTGGGTGACGTCGGCTCCGCCGGGCTCCCAAGTGGAGTCGGGGCCTCTGGAAGTGCTGTACGTGGAGGACAACCCGGTCAATGTCGAAGTCATGGCCGCGCTGCTGGAGGAGCGCCCGCGGGTGCGGCTGATCGTGGCCGCCGACGGCCGTTCCGGCCTCGCGCTGGCGCGCGTGCGCCTGCCGGACCTGCTGCTGCTGGACATGCAGCTGAACGACATGGACGGGCTGGAGTTCCTGCGCATGCTCCATGCCGACCCGCGCACCGCCGACCTGCCCTGCGTCGCCGTTTCCGTCAACGCCATGCTCTCGGACGTGCAGGCCGCCGTCGAGGCCGGCATGAAGGCCTACCTCACAAAGCCGCTGGACGCCAGGGCGCTGCTCGCGTTGATCGACCGCACGCGGCGGCGCAACGCTCAGCCGTAGGGGGTCGACAGCGTGCCGATGCCGTCCACCACGACCTCGACCGTCGTGCCCGGCCTCATCGGCAGCGAGCCGATGGAAGTGCCGCAGAGGATCACGTCGCCCGGCTCCAGCGTCATGTCGTGCGAGATGCGCGAGACCAGTTCCAGCGGCGCGAAGAACATGTCCGCCAGCGGGTAGTTCTGTCGCTCGCGGCCGCCCACCAGGGTGCGCAGCGTGGCGACGGCGGGGTCGAACGCGGTCTCGATCACGGGGCCCAGCGGGCAGAAACCGTCGAAGCTCTTGGCACGCGCCCATTGCGGGAATGCGGGGTCGCGCTGCAGCAGTTCCATCGCCGTCACGTCGTTGGCGCAGGTGTAGCCGAACACGTGCGCGGCGGCTTCGGCCACCGGCACCGCGCGCGCGTGGCGGCCGATGACGATGGCGAGTTCGCCTTCGTAGGCCACGCGGCCGTCGTAGGCCGCCGGCACCGGCACCGACTGCTGCGGCCCGATCACGCTGCCCGGCGACTTCAGGAAGTACAGCGGTTCGGCCGGCGGCGCCCAGCCGTTCTTGTCGGCCAGCGCGCGGAAGTTGTTCCACAGGCCGATCACCTTGCCGGGCACGCAGGGCGCCAGCAGCGTGAGGCCTTCCAGCGGCAGCCGCTCGCCGGTGGGGCCGCCGTCCTCGAACAGGCTGCCTCGGTGGCGCAGCACCTGGCCGTCTTCCAGCGTGCCGAAGCCGGCCACGCCTTCGTGCAGGAAACGCAGCCACTTCATCGCACGGCCTCCAGCAGGCCGTGCGCGCGCAGCACCCGGGCGGCGCCGGCGGCACCGGCGAAGTGCTCGGCCTGCCAGCCGGCGGCGCGCGCGGCTTCGATGTTGGGCGGGTGGTCGTCGAAGAACAGCAGTTCGGAAGGCGGCACGCCGAAGCGCGCGGCGGCCATCTCGAAGATGGCGCGCTCGGGCTTCACCGCCTGCACGCGAGCCGAGAACACGCCGTCGGCGAACCAGCGCACGAAACCGTGCTCGGCCTCCAGGTGGTCGGCGTAGGGGGCGGGCATGTTCGACAGGTAGTACTGCACGTGGCCGGCTTCGCGCAGGCGCGCCAGCAGTGCCACCGTGTCGTCGATCGGCTGCAGTTCGGCCGGCACGCCGTCGACCACGGCCTGCACTTCCTGCGCCGCCAGGCCGGTGCGGCGCGCGATGCGCTGCACGAGATCGGGCACGCTCACGGTGCCGCGGTCGAAGTCGCCCCAGTCGCCACCGTAGCCCTGGAAGATCTGCCGCACCCAGTGCTGCGCCTGTTCGTCGTTGGCGGCACGCGCCGGCAGTTCGCGCTTGATCAGCTCGGGCGGGCGCCAGTGGAAGAGCACGCCGCCGAAATCCCAGACAACCTTCATGCCGCCGACTTTAGGGCCTCAGCCTGGCCAGCAGCCCGGCGGTGCTGCCGTCCAGGCCGGCGGCGTTGCCGCTGGCGATGCGCGGCAGCAGGTCGTTGCACAGCGCCTTGCCCAGCTCCACGCCCCACTGGTCGAAGCTGTTGATCCCCCACAGCGCGCCGCTGGTGAACACGCGGTGCTCGTACATCGCGATCAGCGCGCCCAGCGAACGCGGCGTCAGCGCTTCCAGCACGAAGGTGGTGCTGGGCCGGTTGCCGGGGAAGGTGCGGTGGCGGGCCAGCACGTCGCGGTCCAGCGTGGGCGAAGCGGTGGGCGCCTTCTCGGCGCGCGCGGCGTCGCTGTCCTTGCCCAGCATCAGCGCCTGGCTCTGCGCCAGGCAGTTGGCCAGCAGCTTGGCGTGCAGGTCGGCGTGGTGGTGCGAAGGCGTCTTCACGGCGATGAACTCGACCGGGATCACGTCGGTGCCCTGGTGCAGCATCTGGAAGTAGGCGTGCTGGCCGTTGGTGCCCGGCTCGCCCCAGACCACCGGGCTGGTGCCGAAGGGCAATGTGCGGCCTTCCAGGTCGACCTGCTTGCCGTTGGATTCCATCTCCAGCTGCTGCAGGTAGGCCGGCAGCCGCTTCAGGCCCTGGTGGTAGGGCGCCACGCTGCGGCTGCCGAAGCGGTGGAAGTTGCGGTACCAGACGTCCAGCAGCCCCAGCAGCACCGGCAGGTTCTGCTGCAGCGGCGCTTCGGCGAAGTGGCGGTCCATCGCGTGCGCGCCGGCCAGCAGGTCGCGGAAGTTCGCCTCGCCGATGGCGATGGCGATCGGCAGGCCGATCGAGCTCCACAGCGAGTAGCGGCCGCCCACCCAGTCCCAGAAGCCGAAGGTGGTGCTGATGCCGAACTCGGCCGCCGCCTTCACGTTCGTGGTGGTGGCGGCGAAGTGGCGCGCGATGTCGCGCCCGCCGCGGTCCAGGAACCACTGGCGCGCCACCGCGGCATTGGCCATGGTCTCCTGCGTGGTGAAGGTCTTCGAGGCGACGATGAACAGGGTCTTCGCCGGGTCCAGCCGGCGCAGCACGGGTTCGATGTCGTGGCCGTCGACGTTGCTCACGAAGTGCAGGTTCAGGCCGCGGCGGCCGTAGGCGTCGAGCGCCGGCACCACCATCTGCGGGCCCAGGTCGCTGCCGCCGATGCCGATGTTGACGACGTCGGTGAAGTCGTCGGCGCGCACCTGCTCGGCGTAGGCCAGCATCGCGTCCAGCACGGCGTGCACCTCGGAGCTGAAGGGTGCCGCGCCGCGCGGTGCGCGCAGCGCCGTGTGCAGCACGGCGCGGCCCTCGGTGGCGTTGGCCACCTCGCCGCGCAGCAGGGCGTCGCGGCGCGGCTCCAGGCCGCATTCGCGCGCCAGGTCGAGCAGGAACCGCAGGGTGGCGGTGTCGAGCAGGTTCTTCGACAGGTCGGCGAACACCTCGGGCGCCTGCACCGAGAGGGCGGCGAAGCGGCCGCCGTCGCGCGCGAAGGCTTCGCGCAGGTCGAAGGCGCGGCCATGGGCTTCAAAGTGGCCCTGAAGGGCGGCCCAGGCTTCGGTGCGGTCGCAGCGTGTCATGGCGGTTGGTCCTCTTCCGTGCAGCCCCGATTAGACCGCGCCGTGGATACGGCGCGGTTACGAGGGCGGCGATACTGTCGGGTGCGGGCGCCGGCCGGCCCCGCCACCTGGAGGGCTATTCTTGGCGGTCATGTATTCGGCGTTCTTCCGCCTGAAGCGCGATCCTTTCTCGATCGCGCCCGATCCGCGCTTCCTCTACATGAGCGAAGCGCACCGGGAAGCGCTGGCGCACCTGCTGTACGGCCTGTCGGGCGGCGGCGGCTTCGTGCTGCTGACGGGCGAGATCGGCGCCGGCAAGACCACGGTCTGCCGCTGCTTCCTGGACCAGGTGCCCGAGAACTGCAACGTCGCCTACATCTTCAACCCGAAGCTGGGCGTCACCGAGCTGCTGCGCACCATCTGCGACGAATTCCACATCGAGCTGCCGGCCGGCGCGCACACGGTGAAGGACTTCGTCGACGCGCTCAACGCCTTCCTGCTGAAGAGCCACGCCGCCGGCCGCAACAGCGTGCTCATCATCGACGAGGCGCAGAGCCTGTCGGCCGAGGTGCTGGAGCAGCTTCGCCTGCTGACCAACCTGGAGACCGCCGAACGCAAGCTGCTGCAGATCGTGCTGATCGGCCAGCCCGAACTGCGGCCCATGCTGGCGCGCCCCGACCTGGAACAGCTGGCGCAGCGCGTCATCGCGCGCTACCACCTGCCGGCGCTGACCCTCAAGGAGACCGGCCAGTACGTGCGCCACCGGCTGGCCGTGGCCGGGCTGGAAGGCGAGATGCCCTTCGAGGCGAAGGCGCTGGCGCGCATCCACGAACTCTGCGGCGGCGTGCCGCGGCGCATCAACCTGCTGGCCGACCGCGCGCTGCTGGGCGGCTACGCCAGCGGCAAGTCGCGCATCGGCGCCGAGATCGTCGACAAGTCGGCGGCCGAGGTCTTCGGCAGCGTGCGGCGCAAGCAGGAAACCCGCTGGCAGGCGGCCGTGCTGTCGGCGCTGGCGGTGCTGGGTGTCGCGCTGACGGTGCTGGGCA
>JBGAKY010000044.1:0-52027 GCA_044224175.1 Rubrivivax sp.
CGCCCCCCACCCGATGAAGACCAAGCACCCGGCCGGCCGGCTGGACTGGCGCACGCTGCTGGCCTGGCTGCGCGAATACGCATTCATCGCCGGCGACGAGCCCTACCGCGTGGCGCGCCGGTTCGGCGCCGGCGCCACCAGCCTGCACGCACTGGTGCGCCTGGGCGGCGCCGGGCTGGTGAAGGCCGGGACGCAGAAGGCACTCGACACCGAGGTGCTCACCGAATGGCTGGCCGGCCGCGCCAGGCTGCCTTACCTGCGCATCGACCCGCTGCGCGCCGACGTCGGCCGCATCGCCGAGGTGATGAGCGCCGCCTATGCCGAGATGCGCCATGCGCTGCCGGTCACGGTGGGCGCGGCCGAGGTCGTGATCGCCACCTCGGAACCCTTCGACGTGGCCTGGGTGAGCGAGATCGAGTCCCACACCCGCAAGGGCGTGAAGCTGGTGGTGGCCAACCCGGAGGACGTGCGCCGCTACACCACCGAGTTCTATTCGCTCGCCAAGTCGGTGCGTGCGGCGGCCAAGTCGGGCGAGGTGTCGCCGGCGGCCAGCTTCGAGCAGCTGGTGGAACTGGGCAAGACCAACAAGCAGCTCGACGCCAACGACCAGGGCGTGGTGCAGGTGGTCGACTGGCTGTGGCAGTACGCCTTCGACCAGCGCGCCAGCGACATCCACCTGGAGCCGCGGCGCGACATGGGCGTCATCCGCTTCCGCATCGACGGCGTGCTGCACACCGTCTACCAGGTGCCGCTGACGGTGATGAACGCGATGACCTCGCGCGTGAAGCTGCTCGGCCGCATGGACGTGGTGGAACGCCGGCGCCCGCTGGACGGCCGCATCAAGACCGTGCGGCCGGAAAAGGAAGGCCCGGGCAGCGAGGTCGAGATGCGGCTCTCCACGCTGCCCACCGCCTTCGGCGAGAAGATGGTGATGCGCATCTTCGACCCCGGCAACGCGGTGAAGGACCTGGCCCAGCTGGGCTTCGGCCCGCACGAGGCGAAGGCCTGGAACGAGCTCATCGCCAGGCCGCACGGCATCATCCTCGTCACCGGCCCCACCGGCAGCGGCAAGACCACCACGCTGTATTCCACGCTGAAGAAGCTGGCCACCGAAGAGGTGAACGTCACCACGATCGAGGACCCGATCGAGATGATCGAGCCGGCGTTCAACCAGACGCAGGTGAACACCGCCATCGACATGGGCTTCGCCGAAGGGCTGCGCGCGCTGATGCGGCAGGACCCCGACATCATCATGGTGGGCGAGATCCGCGACCTGGCCACAGCCGAGATGGCGATCCAGGCCTCGCTCACCGGCCACCTGGTGTTCAGCACCCTGCACACGAACGACTCGGCGAGCGCGATCACGCGCCTGTCGGACCTGGGCGTCCCGGGTTACCTGATCTCGGCCACCGTGATCGGCGTGCTGGCGCAGCGGCTGGCGCGCACCCTGTGCCCGGCCTGCAAGTCGCGCGACGACGACACCACGCGAGAGACGCTGGACGCGGTGGTCAAGCCCTGGCGCCTGTCGGGTGGCGTGCGGCCCTACAAGGCCGTGGGCTGCCTGGAATGCCGCCACACCGGCTATCGCGGCCGTGCCGGCCTGTACGAGCTGCTGCTCATGACCGACGCCGCGCGCGGCCACGTGCATCCCGCGCTGGACGTGGCGGCGCTGCGCCGCCAGGCCATGAAGGACGGCATGCGCCCGCTGCGCCTGGCCGGCGCGATGAAGGTCGCCGAAGGGCTGACCACGGTCGAGGAAGTGCTGCGCTCCACGCCCACGCTCGACTGAAGCCGCCCGCGGTGGCGCGGGTTCGTCCCTTACGTGGAAACCACATCCGCCGCCCTGGGGGCGCTGCCTAGAATCGTCCGGACGTTGCGGCCGGAGAGCCGAGGAGACACGCTGTGAAGATCAAGAGCCAGAAAGACTTCTGGTCGGGCCTCATGTTCATCGTGGTGGGCATCGCATTCGCCTGGGGGGCCACGAACTACAGCTTCGGCGCTTCGGCGCGGCCGGGCCCGGGCTACTTCCCGTTCGGGCTGGGCATCCTGCTGGCGGTGCTGGGCGGCCTGGTGCTCTTCAAGGCGCTCACGATCGAATCCGAAGGCGGCGACAGGATCGGCCCCTGGGCCTGGAAGCCGCTGGCCATGATCACCGCCACCGTGGCCATCTTCGGCTGGACGCTGCCGCACATCGGCATGGTCGTTTCGCTGCCCATCCTGGTGGTGGTGGCCGCCCTGGCGGGCGACGAGTTCCACTGGAAGGACGCGTTGCTGAACTCGGTCATCCTCACGGCCGGGAGCTGGGTCGTCTTCATCTGGGGTCTGAAGCTGACGATCCCGCTGTGGCCGGCGTTCATCGGCTGAGGGACCGGACACCATGGAACTGCTCAACAACCTGGCGCTCGGCTTCGGCGTCGCCTTCAGCTGGATCAACCTGGCCTACGCCTTCGGCGGCTGCGTGCTGGGCACGCTCATCGGCGTGCTGCCGGGCCTGGGGCCGGTGGCCACGATCGCGATGCTGCTGCCCAGCATCTACGCGCTCGACGCCACGCCGGCGCTCATCATGCTGGCCGGCATCTACTACGGCGCGCAGTACGGCGGGTCGACCACCGCCATCCTGATCAACGTGCCGGGCGAGTCCAGCTCGGTCGTGACCGCGATCGACGGCTACAAGATGGCGCGTGCCGGCCGTGCCGGCGCCGCGCTGGCGGCGGCCGGCCTGGGCTCGTTCTTCGCCGGCTGCGTGGGCACCGTCATCATCGCCGCCTTCGCGCCACCGCTCACCGAGCTGGCCTTCAAGTTCGGCCCCGCCGAGTACTTCAGCCTGATGGTGCTGGGCCTGATCGGCGCGGTGGTGCTGGCCTCGGGCTCGCTGGTGAAGGCGATCGCGATGATCATCCTCGGCCTGCTGCTGGGGCAGATCAACACCGACGTCATCTCCGGCGTGCCGCGCTACAGCTTCGACGTGCCCGAGCTGACCGACGGCATCGGCTTCGTCGCCATCGCGATGGGCGTGTTCGGCTTCGGCGAGATCATCGCCAACCTGGGCCAGCCGGCCGAACACCGCGAGGTCTTCACCAAGCACGTGAGCGGGCTGTGGCCGACCCGGCAGGACTTCAAGAACGCCTGGCCGGCGGTGCTGCGCGGCACCTCGATCGGCTCCCTGCTGGGCGTGCTGCCGGGTGGCGGCGCGCTGCTGGCCTCGTTCGCGGCCTACACGATCGAGAAGAAGACGCCCATGAAGCCGGGCGAGGTGCCCTTCGGCCAGGGCAACATCCGCGGCGTCGCCGGCCCCGAGAGCGCCAACAACGCCGGCGCCCAGACTTCGTTCATCCCGATGCTCACGCTGGGCATCCCGCCGAACGCGGTGATGGCGCTGATGGTGGGCGCGATGACGATCAAGGGCATCCAGCCCGGCCCGCAGGTGATGACCAGCAACCCGCAGCTGTTCTGGGGCCTGATCGCCAGCATGTGGGTCGGCAACGCGATGCTGGTGATCCTGAACCTGCCGCTGATCGGCATCTGGATCAAGCTGCTGACGGTGCCCTACCGTTTCCTGTTCCCGGCCATCATGGTGTTCTGCGCCATCGGCCTGTACACGCTGAACAACTCGCCGTTCGACGTCTACATGGGTTCCATGTTCGCGGTGGTGGGCTACCTCTTCTACAAGCTGGGCTGCGAGCCGGCGCCTCTGCTGCTGGGGTTCATCCTCGGCCCCATGATGGAAGAGAACCTGCGCCGCGCGCTGCTGCTGTCGCGCGGCGACTGGGGTACCTTCGTCACGCGGCCGCTGTCGGCCGGGCTGCTGCTGGCGGCGCTGGCGATGATCGTCATCGTCACCCTGCCGGCCATCAAGAACAAGCGCGAAGAGGCGTTCCAGGAAGCGGATTGACGCTCCCCCTCGAAGCGCCTTCGGCGCTCCCCCCGGGGGGGTGCCGCTGGCGGACCGGCAAGGCCGGATCCGTGGCGGCCGCCGGATAGGCCGTTGACGCAGCAAGGCCTGATCGTTCGGCGACACTCTCCCGATGCGTCTTCCCGCCGCCCTGGCACCTCTCGAAGGCTCCGTGTTCCGGGGCCTTTGGTTTGCCTGGCTGGCGGCCAACATGACGATGTGGATGAACGACGTCGCGGCGGCGTGGCTGATGACGACGCTCACGACTTCGCCGGTGCTGGTGGCGCTGGTGCAGACCGCTTCCACGCTGCCGGTGTTCCTGCTCGGCCTGCCCAGCGGGGCGCTGGCCGACATCGTCGACCGCCGGCGCTACTTCGCTTCGACCCAGCTGTGGGTGTCGGTGGTGGCGCTGCTCGTGGCCGGGCTGGCGCTGGCCGGGCTGCTGTCGGCCGAACTGCTGCTGGCGCTGACCTTCCTGAACGGCATCGGGCTGGCGATGCGCTGGCCGGTGTTCTCGGCCATCGTGCCCGAGGTGGTGACGCGGCCGCAGCTGCCGGCGGCGCTGGCGCTGAACGGCATCTCGATGAACCTCTCGCGCGTGGTGGGGCCGGCGGTGGCCGGCGCGCTGATCGCCGGCGCCGGGCCGGCCTGGGTGTTCGCGCTCAACGCCTTGCTGGCGGCGGTGGCCTTCTGGCTCATCCTGCGCTGGCGCGCCGAGGCCCGCACCACCGCGCTGCCGGGCGAGCGTTTCGTCGGCGCCATGCGGGTGGGCCTGCAGCACGTGCGGCAGTCGCCGCGCATGCGCGTGATCGTGGCGCGGGTGTTCCTGTTCTTCCTGCAGGCGAGTGCGCTGCTGGCGCTGCTGCCGCTGGTGGCGCGCGGCCTGCACGGCGGCGGCGCAGGCTTCTACACCTTGCTGCTGGCCAGCATGGGGGCGGGCGGCATCACCGCGGCGCTGCTGTTCCCGCGCTGGCGGCAGATGTTCAACCGCGACCAGTTCCTCACCTGGGGCACGCTGGTGCACGCGGCGATGACCGCCATCGTGGTGCTGGCACCCGAAGCCTGGCTGGCGGTGCCGGCCATCTTCGTGGCCGGCATGGCCTGGATCTCCACCGCCAACACGCTGGCCATGTCGGCCCAGCTGGCGCTGCCCAACTGGGTGCGCGCGCGCGGCATGTCGATGTACCAGATGTCGCTGATGGGCGGCACCGCCTTCGGCGCCATGCTCTACGGCAAGGTGGCGGCCTTGAGCAGCGTCTCCACCGCGGTGCTGGTGGCCGCGGCGGCGGGCTGCGTGCTGCTGCTGTTGGTGCGCCGCTGGTCGGTGGAAGGCGAGGACGCCGACTTCACCCCCGCCCCCACGCGCGCCGTGCCCGAAGTCGCCATCGAGATCGGCCCCGAGGAAGGGCCGGTGATGGTGACGGTGGAATACCAGATCGACCCCGCGCGTGCGGCCGACTTCCAGGCCGTCATGCAGCTCACGCGGGCGGCGCGGCTGCGCCAGGGCGCGCTCTCGTGGGGGCTGTTCCGCGACACCTCGCAGCCCGGCCGCTACGTCGAATACTTCCTCGACGAGAACTGGCTCGAACACCAGCGCCGCCTGGAACGCTTCACCGCCGCCGACGCCGAACTGCGCCAGCGCCGCCTGGCCTTCCACCGGGGCCCCGAGCCGCCCGGCCTGCGCCGCTACGTGGCGGGCGAGGGCGCCGCGCCGCGCCTGTGACCGCATAAGACAATCGACACATGACCTTCGCCCGACACGACCATTTCGACTGGAACGCCGGCTACCCCAGCCGCCGGCTGCCGGTGTTCGCCCGCAACGTCGTCGCCACCTCGCACCCGCTGGCGGTGCAGGCCGGGCTGCGCATGCTGCAGGCCGGCGGCAACGCGGTCGACGCCGCGGTCGCCGCCGCCGCCGTGATGACGCTGGTGGAACCCTGCAGCAACGGCCTGGGGTCCGACGCCTTCTGCATCCTCTGGGACGGCCAGCGCCTGCACGGGCTGAACGCCAGCGGCCGCGCGCCGCAGGCCTGGACGCCGAAGTACTTCAGGTCGAGACACGGCGAAGCCGCCACGCGCCCGCCGGTGCGTGGCTGGGACACGGTGACCGTGCCGGGTGCCGTGAGCGCCTGGGTGGCGCTGTCCGAACGCTTCGGCAAGCTGCCCTTCGCCGACCTGCTGGCGCCGGCGGCCGAGATCGCCGAGCGTGGCTACGCGGTGCCGGTGGTCATCGGCGAGAAATGGGCCGCCGCGGCGCAGGTGCCCGAACTGGTGTCGCAGCCCGGTTTCCGCGAGGTGTTCCTGCCGCGCGGCCGTGCGCCGAAGGTGGGCGAGACCTTCACGCTGCCGGGTGCCGCGCGAGCGCTGCGCGCCATCGGCGCCACCAAGGGCCAGGCCTACTACGGCGGCGAGATCGCCGAAGCCATCGCGCGCGCTTCCAGGGCCGGCGGCGGCGCCCACACGGTGGCCGACTTCGCGGCCTACCGGCCCGAATGGGTGGAGCCGATCGCCAAGGACTTCGGCGGCGTCACGCTGCACGAGATCCCGCCCAACGGCCAGGGCATCTCGGCGCTGATGGCGCTGGGCATGCTCTCGAACTTCGACTTCGCTTCTCTGCCGGTGGACGGCGTGGCTTCGCAGCACCTTCAGATCGAAGCCATGAAGCTGGCCTTCGCCGACACCTACCGCTACGTGGCCGAGCCGGCCGCCATGCAGGTGAGCGCGGCGCAGCTGCTCGACGACGGGTATCTCGCCGAACGCGCGAAGCTGATCGACCCGAAGCGCGCGCAGGACTTCGGCGCCGGCAATCCGGCGAAGGGGGGCACCATCTACCTCACCGCTGCCGACGAGCGCGGCATGATGGTCAGCTTCATCCAGAGCAACTACATGGGCTTCGGCTCCGGCTGCGTGGTGCCCGAATGGGGCGTCAGCCTGCAGAACCGCGGCCACGGCTTCAGCCTGGACGAGGCCAGTGCCAACGCGGTGGCGCCGGGCAAGCGGCCGTTCCACACCATCATTCCCGCCTTCGTCACCGAAGGTGGCCGCCCGCTCATGAGCTACGGTGTGATGGGCGCGAACATGCAGCCGCAGGGCCACCTGCAGACCCTGGTGCGCATGGTGGCCTACCGCCAGAACCCGCAGGCCGCCTGCGACGCGCCGCGCTGGCGCTTCAACGAAGGGCTGGAGATCAACGTCGAGCAGGACCTGGCGCCGGCCACGGTGCAGGGCCTGGCGGCGCTGGGCCACCGCATGGAGGTCATCCAGGACAGCTACCAGGACTTCGGCGCCGGCCAGTTCATCTGGCGCCTGGGCGACCCCGGCCGCGAGGGTTATGCCGCCGCCAGCGACCCGCGGCGCGACGGCCAGGCCAGCGGGTTCTAGGTGACGGCGACCGCCCCCGCCGCGCCGCCGTGGCGCGGGCTCGCGCTCGCGGCCGCCGGCTCGGTGGCGTTCTCGGGCAAGGCCATCATCATCAAGCTGGCCTACCGGCATGGCGTGGACGCGGTCACGCTCATCATGTACCGCATGCTGTTCGCGCTGCCCTTCTTCGTGGCCATCGCGTGGTGGGCCGGGCGCGGCAGGCCGGCGCTGGACCGGCGCGACCTGGGCGTGGTGGGCTTCCTGGGTTTCACCGGCTACTACCTGGCCAGCTTCCTGGACTTCGCCGGCCTGCAGTACGTGAGCGCCAGCCTGGAGCGGCTGATCCTGTACCTGAACCCGACGCTGGTGATGCTGCTGGGCGTGCTGCTGTTCAAGCACCGCGTCTCGGGGCGGCGGCTGGCGGCGCTGACGGTCAGCTACGCCGGCGTGCTGCTGGTCTTCGGCCACGAGCTCAGCTTCGCAGGCCCGCAGACGGCGCTGGGCGCGGCGCTGGTGTTCGGCAGCGCGGTGGCCTACGCCGTCTACCTGGTGGCCAGCGGGGCCGAGGTGAAGAAGCTCGGTGCGCTGCGCCTCACCGGCTGGGCCAGCGGCGTGGCCTGCGTGCTGTGCATCGCGCAGTTCGGGGCGCTGCGCCCGCTGTCGGCGGCACAGGTGGCGCCGCCGGTGGTGTGGCTGTCGCTGCTGAACGCCACCGCCTGCACGGTGCTGCCGGTGTTCATGGTGATGATGGCGGTGGAACGCATCGGCCCCACGCTGACGGCGCAGACCGGCATGATCGGGCCGCTGTCGACCATCACGATGGGTGTGCTGATCCTGGGCGAGCCCTTCAATTCATGGATCATCGCCGGCACGGCGCTGGTGCTGGCCGGCATCTGGCTGCTCGCAAGGGCACGCTGAACTTCAACGGAGAGAGCAGAGATGGACCTGGGCATCGCAGGCAAGTGGGCGCTGGTGTGCGCCGCCAGCAAGGGGCTGGGCAAGGGTTGCGCCGCCGCGCTGGTGCAGGAGGGCGTGAACGTGGTGGTCACCGCGCGCGGCGCGGAGGCGCTGGAGGCCACCGCGGCCGAACTGCGCACGCTGAACCCGGCGGTGCAGGTCAGGGCCGTGGCGGGCGACATCGCCACCGAAGCCGGGCGCGCCTCGGCGCTGGCGGCCTGCCCGCAGGTGGACATCCTGGTCAACAACGCCGGCGGCCCGCCGCCGGGCGATTTCCGCGACTGGGACCGCACGGCCTGGATCAAGGCGCTCGACGCCAACATGCTCACGCCCATCGAGCTGATCAAGGCGACGGTGGACGGCATGGCCTCGCGCGGATTCGGGCGCGTGGTCAACATCACCTCGGGCGCGGTGAAGGCCCCGATCGACTTCCTGGGGCTGTCGAACGGCGCGCGCTCCGGCCTCACCGGCTTCGTCGCCGGCACCGCGCGCCAGCCGCGCCTGGCCTCGCGCAACGTGACCATCAACAACCTGCTGCCCGGCAGCTTCGACACCGACCGCCTGCGCGCCGGCTTCGCCAGCGTGGCGGGCAAGTCGGGCCAGCCGGTGGACGCCGTGGCCGAAGGGCGGCGCAAGCTGGTGCCGGCACAGCGCTTCGGCAGCGCCGAGGAGTTCGGCGCCTTCTGCGCCTTCCTGTGCAGCGAGCAGGCGGGCTACCTGACCGGGCAGAACATCCTGCTCGACGGCGGCGCCTACCCGGGCACGTTCTAGGGCCTTCTAGGGTGAGTGGGCGATGAAGTGCGCCAGGTCGTCCAGGTCGGCTTCGGCCAGGCCGGCCAGCGCTTCGCCCATCGCGTTCGTGTAGCCCAGGCGCACGCCGGCGCGGAAGCCCTTCAGCGCCAGCCGCAGGTAGTCCTCGCGCTGGCCGCCCACGCGCGGCACCTGGCGGCCGCCGGCAAGGTCGGCGCCATGGCAGGCCAGGCAATGGTGGCGTTCGGCCAGCGCACGGCCGCGGTCCTTGCGCGCGGCGTCGGCCGCCTCGCCGGCGGGTTCGGGTGGCGGCAGCGCGGCCACGGCGTCGGAGAAGCCGCGCAGGTCGGCGTTGCTCATCGTCCTGGCCAGGGCGGCCATCGCGGGCGCCAGCGGGTGGTCGTTGCGGCGCCCTTCCCGGAACAGGAACAACTGCGTCGTCACGTAGAACGAAGGCTGGCCACCCAGGTGCGGCACCAGCGCCTGGCTGCTGGTGCCGCGCGGGCCGTGGCAGGACGCGCATTCGGCCGCGAAGCGGGCTGCGTAGCCGGCGTCCTGCGCGTGCGCGACGGCGGCGCCCAGCAGCAGGGCCCCGAACGACAGCGGGGGCTTCATGGCGGCGTTCTCCCGCCCTGCGCGGCCAGCACCGCGGCCGCACGTGGAATCGGATCGACGGCACCGTAGCCCTGCGTGGACAGCGCCGCGGCCACGGCGGCGTAGCGGCCGGCTTCGGCCAGGCCGTCGCCGGCCAGCAGACGGGCGACGAAGGCGCCGCCGAAGGTGTCGCCGGCGCCGGTGGCGTCGACCGGCCGGCAGGGGTGGGGCGCGATGCGGTGGCGTTCGCTTGCGCTCGCGACGAGCGCGCCGCGTTCGCCCAGCTTCAGCGCCACGATGCGCGCCCCGCGGGCCAGGCAGTGGTCGACGATGGCTTCCGCCTCGTGCAGGCCGGTGAGGTGGGTCATGTCGTCCAGGCCGGGCAGCGCGATGTCGCACTGGCGCAGCGCTTCGTCGACCACGCCGCGCGCGCGTTCCAGGGGCCAGAGCTTGAGCCGCAGGTTGGTGTCGAAGCTGACCTGCACGCCCGCCGCCCGCGCCGCCGCCACCGCGGCGAAGCCGGTGTCGCAGGCCTGCGCGCTGATCGCCAGCGAGATGCCCGACATGTGCAGCACGCGCGCGCCGCGGATGCGCTCCAGCGGCAGGTCCTGCGGCCGCAGCCGGCTGGCGGCCGAGCCGCTGCGGAAGAAGTGGAAGTGGTGGCCCTGCGCGTCGTGGGTGACGAAGTAGATGGCGGTGAAGGCTTCGCGGTCGGTGCGCACGCCTTCGTGGTCCACGCCTTCGCGGTCCCACAGCTCGCGCAGCAGGTGTCCGTAGGGGTCGTCGCCGAGCGCGCTGACGTAGCCCACGCTTGCGCCCTGGCGCGCTGCGGCGATGGCGAAGTTGGACGTGTCGCCGCCGAATCCCTGCAGGTACAGGCGGCCGCCGCCTTCGCCGGTCTGGTTGAACTCGACCATCGCCTCGCCCAGTGCCAGGATCTCGCTCATGGCCGCGAACTCGTCCAGATGCCGGCGACGATGAGCGCGAACGCCAGCCCGTGGTAGGGCTGCGGCATCTCGCCCAGCAGCGCCGCCGAGCCGATGGCCGCGAACAGCGGCGTCAGGTTGCTGAAGAAGGCCGCCACCGAAGGCCCGGCCGCCGCCACGCCCAGCCCCCAGGCGCGGTAGGCCAGGATCGAAGGGCCGATGGCGACGTAGGCCAGCGCCCAGGGCAGCAGGGGCGTCCAGCGCATCGCGTGCGTGCTGGTGGCCGCCTCGCCGGCGGCGGCGGCGCTGGCGAAGACGAGGCCGAAGATCACCTGCAGCAGGATGAACTCGGCCCAGTTCCAGTCCGGCCGTTCGCTGCCCGCCATCGACGCCGGCGGCTTGGCGAGCTGCCAGCTGTAGACGGCCCAGGCGAAGGCCGCCAGCAGGATCCAGGCGTCGCCCGGCACCAGGCGGATCGCCGACAGCTGCGACCACTGCCCGCGCGACAGCACCACCAGCACGCCGGCCAGCGAGACCAGCGCGCCCAGGCCCTGCATGGCGCGCGGCTTCACGCCGTAGCCCACCGCGCCCACCAGCAGCATCCACAGCGGCGTGCTGGCGGCGATGAGGGTCACGTTGATGGGCGTGGAAGTCTGCAGCGCCAGGTACTGCAGCGCGTTGTAGCTGCCCACGCCCAGCAGCCCCAGCAGGGCCAGCGGCTTCCAGCGCGCCAGCGCCTGGGCGCGCCGCTCCGGCGTGCCCAGCGCGCGCCAGCCCAGCGGCAGCAGGATGGCCAGCGCCAGCCACCAGCGGATGGCGTTCAGCAGCAGCGGCGGCATGCTCGAGGCGAGCGCGCGGCCGACGATGGCGTTGCCGGCCCACAGCAGCGGCGGCACGGTGAGCAGCAGGGCGACGCGCGGCGTGACGCGGCTCATTCAAGGGGCCGCGGCCGGCCGCAGTTCCAGCACAGTTCGAACGGGCCCTCGACGATCTCCAGGCACTGCGGGCAGGCCCAGGTGCGCGAAGGCTGGTGCCGCCATTCGGCCAGCAGGGCTTCGGCGCGCGCCCATTGGGCCTCGTCCTCGACCCAGACCTCGGGCAGGCACTGGTCGGGCGGGATGTGGCCGGCAATGCCGCTGGCATAGGCGCGCTGCACGCTGGCTTCGATGCCGGCGGCGCCCAGCTGGTCGGCCCAGAGGGTGGCCAGCACGAGGTTCGGGGCCTGCATCAGTCGCTTCATGACCCGGCCGATGTTGCCACGGCGCAGATGCCTTAACCTTCCGGCCGACAACCACAGGAGACCCTCCATGCCCCGCGCCATCCAGATCACCGAATACGGCGGCCCCGAGAAGATGAAGCTCGTGGACCTGCCCGTCGGCCAGCCCGGCCCCGGCGAGATCCTCATCCGCCACAAGGCCTGCGGCCTGAACTTCATCGACGTCTACCAGCGCACCGGCCTGTACCAGAACCCGCTGCCGCTGACGCTGGGCATGGAAGCCTCCGGCGTGGTGGAAGCGGTGGGCGAGGGCGTGACGCACCTGAAGGCCGGCGACCGCGCGGCCTACGCCGCCAACCCGCCCGGCGCCTACACCGAAATGCGCGTCATGCCGGCGAAGAACGTGGTGCGCCTGCCCGACGCGATCGACTTCGACACCGGCGCCGCGATGATGTTGAAGGGCCTGACCGCGCAGTACCTGCTCAAGCGCACGCTGCCGGTGGAAGGGCTGGAGAAAGGCGACTTCGTGCTGTTCCACGCCGCCGCCGGCGGCGTGGGCCTGATCGCCTGCCAGTGGGCGAAGGCGCTGGGCCTGAAGCTCATCGGCACCGCCGGCAGCGTCGCCAAGTGCCAGCTGGCGCTGGAGCATGGCGCGGCGCATGCGATCGACTACTCGAAGGAAGACTTCGTCGCCCGCGTGAAGGAGATCACCGGCGGCCAGGGCGTGAAGGTGGTCTACGACTCGGTCGGCAAGGACACCTGGGAAGGCAGCCTGAACTGCCTGCGCCCCTTCGGGCTGATGGCCAGCTTCGGCAACGCTAGCGGCCCGGCGCCCGCCTTCGCGCCCGGCATCCTGGGCGCGAAGGGATCGCTCTACGTCACGCGGCAGACGCTGTTCACGCACATCGCCACGCGCGAACGCAACCAGCAGATGGCCGACGACCTGTTCGCCGTGGTGACCAGCGGCGCGGTGAAGATCCGCATCGACCAGCGCTACCCGCTGGCCGAGGTGGGCCAGGCCCACCGCGACCTGGAAGCGCGCAAGACCACCGGCTGCACGATCCTGACGCTCTAGCGCTTCAGCGCCTGAGCGCCGCGTTGCCCTTGATCGCGCGGTCCGGGCCCACGTTGCCGGGGCCGCGCGGCAGGTTGATCGAGTAGCTCAGCACCGCGTGCGTGGCCGGGTTGCCGAAGAGCCCGATCTGGATCGATGTGCTGCAGGTGGTGCTGGTGACGGTCACGCCGTCGGCCGCGTAGGCGGTGCAGCTGCTGCCGTCCGAAGGCGTCAGGCGCGGGCCGGCGATGATCATCACCTGGCCCGGGTTGCCCACCGACAGCGGCTCGAAGTTCAGGTCCGCCAGGCGATAGGCCGCCAGCGTGGTAGTGCTGCCGCTGAAGGTGACGCCGCTGGCCAGCTTCACCGTCATCGAGACGCTGCCGGTGCCCAGCGAAGTGCCGGACAGCGAGCCTTCGTCCCAGCTCGCGCTGAACGCTTCCAGCGTGCCGCGCGCGGCCAGCGTGGGCGCGCCGCCGGTGTTCAGGCCGTCCATCTGCAGCGCCGGGGAGGCGCCGCCAGCGATCGGCGCGTAACTCACGGCGCCGCTGCCGAGCGCGCTGGTGACCGGCTTGCCGATCACGTAGTGCGAGTCGGTCGCCACCAGCGTGGCGGTGTTGAAGCCGCCGCCCGTGCGGTAGGTGCCAGCGGTCCAGGCACCCCAGCGCAGCGGGCCGTCGCTGCCGGCACCGCCGACGCCGCTGCTGCCGCTGGCGTCGGGGTCGCGGTAGACCATCAACTGCGCCTGGCCGACCGCGTAGACCTTGTCGACATAGCCGCGGAACAGGCCTTTGCCGTCGAATGCGGCGTAGCCGGCGGTGTAGCCCGTCGGCAGCGTGGCGGGGTCGCTCAGGTTGACGTAGACCTGGTTGGCGCACTGGCCGCTGCCGCCGGTGGGGCAGGGGTTGCCGGCGAAGGGCGTCGTCGTGAAGGCGACGACGAGGTCACCGTTCCAGCCCGCTTCACGGCCGTCGGTGCCGTCGTAGCCCGTGAAGGGCGTGCCGGGGTTGGTGAAGCCGCTGGGAGCGGGGCTGGGCGATGGGCTCGGCGAAGGGCTCGGCGAAGGGCTAGGTGAAGGACTCGGCGACGGACTCGGAGAGGGGCTCGGCGAAGGTGAGGGCGAAGGCGACGGCGAAGGCGAGGGCGAAGGCGAGGGCGAGGGCGAGGGCGAAGGGCTGGGCGAAGGCGTCGGGCCTGCCGTCGGGTCGGCGGTGCCGTCGCCGCCCCCGCCACAAGCGGCGAGCAGCACGGCCAGGGCCAGGGGAGCGAGTCTGCGGGTCATGGGCGGTTCCTCCGAAGCGGTGGTGAAAGGGCTTCAGGGAACAGACGCCGCAACGGCGGTCCGAAAGGCTCACGCGCGGACCCCCCGGTTCACGGGGGCCGGCGCGAGGCGCAGCGCAGGCGGAACACGGCCATCTGGCCGCCCCACCACCGGCCCAGTTCGCCGATGAACTGCGGCACCGGCTGGCCATGGCGCGCCGGGTGGTCGGGCCGGATCGCGGCCCAGCCGCGGTGGGTGACGGTGACGCGGGTGCTGCTGCCGGCAGGGTCGCCCGCCGCCTCGAACAGCACCTCCACTTCGGTGCGTTCCACCGGCGCGAAGGTGGCGTTGCGCCATTCGAAGAGCAGGCGCGAAGGCGGCTGCCAGGCGAGCACGCGGCCGATCTCCTGCGCCGGGCCGGCGCTGTCGCCCGCGGTCGATTCGAAGACGCGGCCGCCTTCGCGCGGCTCGATCGCGATCAGCGCGCGGTCGCCCGTCACGTGGCGGTACTGCGGACCGCGCCGCCACCAGAGGTCGATCTCGGTGGTGAAGATCTCGAACGCCAGTGCCGGCGGCACCGCCACCGTGACCGTTGCGCGCGCCTGGTCGCCGGCGACCGTCATGTCTTGCGCAAGGCGCCGAGCGAAGCGAACGGCGCCAGCGAAGCCAGGAAGGCGGCGTGGTACCAGAACGGGAACTTGTCCCACAGCCCGTAGTGCACCGGCACGAAGAACAGGGTCAGCAGCAGCGCGAACAGGGTGACGGCGGCCGTGCGCTGCCCGCCCACGCGCGAACAGGCCCAGCCGGCCGCCAGCGACGCCACGGCGCCCACCGCCAGGCGGCCGAACAGCATGGCGCCGCTGAAGGCCATGGTCCTCTCGGCGGCGGCGTAGTCGTGCACGAAGACGCGCAGGCCGAAGTTGCAGACCGTGGCGACGACGAACCAGACGACGAACGCGACGACGACGGAGACGGCGGGGCGGATCATGAGGAGTTCCTTCGCGCCGCGGCGCGCGGCGCGCGCGCTTCGGCATGCGCGCTGAAGGCGGCCAGCTGGTCCTGCCAGAGGCCGCCGATGGCGTCCACCCAGCGCTGCAGCGCGACGAAGCCTTCCGGCCGCAGGCGGTACAGGCGCACGCGGGCGTCGTGTTCGTGTTCGTCGGCGGCCACGAGGCCGCTCCTGCGCAGCTGCCGCAGGTGCCGGCTCAGCGCCGGCGGCGTGACGGCCAGCGCCTCGGCCAGTTCGCCGGCGCGGTGCGGGCGTCTGCGCAGCAGGTCCACCACCGCGCGCCGCGTGGGGTCGGCCAGCGCGGCCAGGGCTTCGTCCAGCGCGGCGCGGGTCATGCAGGGCTGCGCAGCCGCTGGCTGAACCACCAGAGGTGGCCGTCGCAGTCCAGCGCGCCGTAGCTGCGGTCGGCCCAGTAGTCTTCGCCGTAGTCGTGCACCGTGGGTTCGGAGACGATGGTGGCGCCCTTCGCCCGCGCCCGGGCGCAGTGGGCGTCGACGTCGTCCACGTAGAGCATCAGCCCCTGCGTGTTGCCGCCGGCGGACAGCGGGCTCAGCATGCGGCGGCCGAAGCGCGGCGGCGCGTCGGCGGGTTCTTCCTCGCCCACCATGACAAGGCCTTCGCCGTATTCCAGTTCGCTGTGCTCGATGCGGCCGCCTTCGCCTTCCACCTTCAGCCGCAGCGTGAAGCCGAAGGCTTCGCACAGCCAGTCGATGGCCTTCGCGGCTTCGCGGTAATACAGGCTGGACGCGATGCGCGGCCAGTCGGGCGGTGTGGGTTTCATGCGGGGCTCCCTGGTGGATTGTGTTTCAATTCTGGAAATGATTAACCATTGTGTCAACTAAATGCGGTGACGATCGGCAACAGGCATCCCCGCTAGACTGCGCGCCGATGCCCGAACCGCACGCCACACGCCGCGCCCTGCTGGCCGCCCCGCTGCTGTGGGTTGCGGCCGGGGCACGCGCGCAGCCGCGCGGTGCCGAAGCGGCGCCGGCCCCCCCGCCGCCCACCGCCTGCAGCCACTGCAAGGACAAGCTGCAGACGGTGGCGGCGCTGCGGCGCGAACTGCCCGCGGCCTGGAACGTGCAGCTGGAGCCCGAGCCGGTGATGGGCGGCCAGATGCTGGTGCTGCGCGCCGGCCCGAAGGAAGCGCCGCCGCTGCTGCTGGTGCATGGGCTGGGCCAGAACGGCTTCACCGACTGGATGCCGGTGCTGCCGGCACTGGCCCGACGCTACCGGGTGCTGGCGATGGACCTGCCGGGCTTCGGCTATTCGAGCGCGCCGCTGGCCAAGTATTCGCCGACCCACTATGCCAGCGTGCTCAGCGCGCTGCTGGCGCGCGAGAACCTGCCTTCGGTGGTGGCGGTGGGCCATTCGCTCGGTGGCGCGGTGGTGTTGCGGCTGGCGGCCGAGCAGCCGCAGCGCGTGAGCAAGCTGGTGGTGGCCGACTGCGCCGGCATCCTGCAGCGCACCGCCTTCACCAAGCACACCGCCAGCCTGCCCTTCGCGGTGGAGAACATGCCCGAGGCACTGAAGGAGCCGGTGGCCCGCCTGCGCGACCTGGGCAACGTGCTGGTCGAACGCGTGTTCGGCCTGCCCGGCGACCCCACCAGCGTGCTGCGCGCCAACGAACCGCTATGGGCGCTGGCGCTGCACGACCGCGGCAACGTGAACGCCGCGCTGGCGCTGGTCGACGAGAATTTCAGCGAGGTGGTGTACCGACTGCCGCAGCCAGTGCAGCTGATCTGGGGCGAAGCCGACGCTGTGGCGCCGCTGCGCACCGGCGAGCTGCTGGTGCGCCGGCTGCCGCGCGCCGCGCTGGCCACGCTGCCCGGCGTGGGCCACACGCCGATGGACGCCGCACCCGACGACTTCCAGCGCCTGCTGCTGAAGGCGCTGCAGGAAGACCCGCCGCCGCGCCCCGCGCCGCCGCCCGCGGGCGAGGCGACGCAGGACCTGGAGATTCGCAACGTGGTCGACCGCCGCTACAGCGGCCGCTACGGCGAAGTGCGCATCGAAGGCTGCACGTCGGTGCGCCTGCACGACCTGGTGGCCGACCGCATCGTCATCCGCGACTCCATCGTGCAGATGCTGGGCGTGCGCGTGAACGCGGCCGACGTGGCGGTGGAGGTGGGCAACAGCGAGCTGCTGGCCACCGCCTGCGACTTCTCGGGCCGCATCGCGCTGCGCGCCGACGTCAGCCGCGTCGACCTGGCCGGCGTGAAGCTGGCCGCGCAGGCCTTCGGCGTGCAGGTGCTGGGGCGGTCACGCTTCGTCGCTTCGGTCAGCGAACTGCGCGACGCCATGTACAGCGGCTGGTGGCACGAAGACCGCGAGCTTGAAAACGAGCTGCTGGACCCGCGGGCAGCGCCCCGGCCGGCGGCGCCCGCTTCGCGGCAGCCCTAGTCGGCCACGGCCGCCCGGTAGGCGTGCCACGAGGCATGCCCCACCACCGGCCCGGCGATCAGCAGCCCGGCGAACCAGGGCAGCAGCGCCAGGCCCACCACCAGGGCGATCAGGAAGGCCCACCAGGCCATCACCAAGGGCTGCGACAGCACCAGCCGCATGCTGGTGAGGCCGGCGGTGATGGCGTCGGTCTGGCGGTGCAGGATCATCGGGATGGCGACCACGCTGACCGAGAAGATCAGGGTGGCGAAGACGGCCCCCACGGTGGCCCAGGCGACGGCGAAGCCGACGTTTTCAGGGTCCAGCAGCGCCAGCAGCGAGCCGCGGAAGTCGGGCATGCCGTCGAAGCTGACAGC
Source organism: Rubrivivax sp. (assembly GCA_044224175.1). Classification (GTDB taxonomy): domain Bacteria; phylum Pseudomonadota; class Gammaproteobacteria; order Burkholderiales; family Burkholderiaceae_C; genus Rubrivivax. The sequence continues at coordinate 17,779 of JBGAKY010000044.1, forward strand.
GAACACCACCAGCGTGGCGCGGCCCCACAGCATCTCCAGCACCAGCAGCACGAAGCCGAAGATGCCCAGCTGCCCGGTGCGCGTGTCCCACGAGAGCAGCGAATCGGCGAAGCCCGGCTTCTCGCCCGCTTCCAGACGCTGGCTGGCACGGTACAGGCCCAGGCACAGGAACGGCCCCACCAGCAGGAAGCCGGCGGACAGCGCCAGCGTGTACGCGGGCGCGGCTTCGAACACCTTCAGCAGTGCCCAGCCCATGACCATGAAACACGCGCCGTAGAACAGGCCGATGGCCGGGCAGCGCAGGAAGTCGCGCCAGCCCAGGGCCAGCCAGCGCAGGGGGGCGGCGAAGCCCAGGGGGCGCAGTTCGACGCCGGGTGGAGAGGCTTCCTGCTCGCCAGCCATGACGGACTCTTGAGTGTGCATATAGAGAGTGTGCTCGCGATGGCAAACCCTTCAGGGTAAGTGAATACGCTAGGTCGGCGCATCGGTGCATCTCCCGGGGCGCCGGGGGCTTTACGGGCTTGGCATGCGGCGTTCAAACTGACTCCACAAGTGAACGGCAGGCCCCGGCGCAGGGGCCGACGAAGGTCATCGGAGGTGGCGTGTTCCCGGAACCTCGGGAGGCACGACCGGGAGCCACCATGAATGCCGGAACTTTCGCGACCTGGTCGCAGGTCTCGCCCTTGCGTTTGCCGCGCTGGTGCAGGCGCCGCAGGCACGGGCCGCAGACGCTGTCACCCTTTCCTACCTGGACGGCCAGAACCCGGTGGCGCCCGATGCCGTCACGGCCTACGGCACCGACCTGTTCGGCGACAAGGTCAACCTCTTCAACGGCGCGCTCGAATTCGAGCACACCGACCTGAGCCTGCCGGGCAACAGCAAGCTGCCGGTGGCGCTGGTGCGGCACCACACGCCGGGGCAGTCGAACGACATCCGCGGCCAGTTCGGCGACTGGGACCTGGAGGCGCCGCGCATCGGGGGCACGTTCACCATTGCGCGCGGCTGGGTCACGACCAGCGGGGGTACGAACCGCTGCTCCGGATTCTCGTTGCCGCCAAAGGTTTCCATGGCGGCTGCACCCGGGGCGGCGACTTCTCCGTTCGCAAGCGCCTCCTCGGCGACGACCGGCGTCTCGCCTGCGGCATTGCCCACGGACACCGTGGGTTTCATCGCCTCCGACTACTGGCGCCGCACATCGCTCGTTGTTCCCGGTGCGGGCAACCAGGAGGTGCTGAAGCGGGCCAGCGGCAATTCGTACAGCCCCGGCAACCCGACGGACTACCCGCTGGTGACGCATGGCAACTGGCAGATCGGCTGCCTGCCGACCCTGCGCAACGGCGCGGGAGAGGGCTTCTTCGCCGTCTCGCCCCAGGGCGTTCGCTATCGCTTCGACTGGATGGCGACTCGTTTGCAGACCGGCGTGAAGAAGAGTGGCGCCCAACTCGGCCGCATCGACATCTATCTGATGGCCACCGAAGTGACCGACAGGTTCGGCAACTGGGTCCGCTACACCTACGACCCTGGTGCACCCTGGTTGCTGATCCGCATCGAAGGCAACGACGGCCGGGTGATCACGATCACCAGTTCCGGTGGCCTGGCGCGATCGGCAACCGACGGCACCCGCACCTACAGCTACTTCTACGGCGGGCAAGCGAACCTGAGTTCGGTGCAGCAACCCGACGGCAGCCGCTGGACATTCAATCTGGCGCCGATGGTGCCGCTGGACCTGCAGGCGATGGGCGAAAGCGCCAACTGCGACTTCGCTGGCGCGTATCCCGCCGACCTGATGACAGGCACCGTCACGCACCCCTCGGGCGCGGTGGGCACGTTCGCGACGGCGTTCCAGATCTTCGGCCGCACCCAGGTCGACCGGGTCTGCAACTACGCTCCCCTCAGCAAGACGGTGACGACCGGCGCCGTATATCCCAAGCAGGTTGTCTCGCAGGCCCTGATGAGCAAGCAGATCACGGGGCCGGGTTTGCCCATGCTGACCTGGCAGTACAAATATGTGGCCCCGTCGAACTGGAGCACTTGCACCACCGACGCCTGCAAGAACGCGGCCCGAACGGTGACCGTGACCGAGCCTACGGGAGGCACGACCAGACACACCTTCGGCAATCGCTGGCGCGTGAACGAAGGCCAGTTGCTGCGGGTCGACGAAGGCTGGGATGGCACGACGGCTGTCAAGAGCACGGCCTACCGCTACCGCCAGCCGATGCCGGGCCAGCCGTACCCGGACCAGTTCGGCGCCAGCCTGCTGCCCAACAGCGACTGGCTCTCGGCCCGGCACCGGCCCCAGGACCAGCGTGTCGTGTCCCTGCAGGGCAGCAGCTTCGCCTGGGAGGTGGACGCATCCGCCAACGGCTTCGATTTCCTGGCCAGGCCGCAGCTGGTGCGCAAGTACAGCAGCCTGGGCTACTCGCGCACCGAGTCGACGCAGTACTTCGACGCGACCGGAATCTGGGTCCTGGGTCAGGTTGCACGGGTCGGAGAGTTGACGACGGGCGTGGAAATCGAGTCCAGCACCTACAACCCGGCCACCGCCCTCGTCACGGACAGCTACAGCTTCGGCAAGAAGACCCGCTCCTATGCCTACAACGCCGACGGCACGATCGCGAAGGTGTTCGACGCCGCGGGTCGCCCGACGCAGTTGTCCCAATGGAAGCGCGGCAAGCCGCAGTACGTGACCTATCCGGACCTGAGCACCGAGAGCCAGGTCGTCAACAACCTGGGCCTGGCCGATTCAAAGACAGACGCTGCCGGCAAGACCACCGGCTACCTCTACGACTCCATGGGGCGGGTGGCGCAGGTCAACTACCCGGGGGGCGACCCGGTCGCCTACTTCCCGATTCAGCAGGCCTTCGCGCAGATCAACGCGGACGAATTCGGGCTGCCAGCCGGTCACTGGCGGCAGACCATTTCGACTGGCGGTGCTCGCAAGCTGCGCTACTTCGACGGGCTGTGGCGCAAGCGCCTCGAGTTGGTCTTCGACGCCAACCTGATCGGTGCGACGACCAGCTACCAGGAAACTCGCTACGACCTCGACGGCCGCAAGTCGTTCGAAAGCTACCCCCAGCGGGACTTCACCACGGTGGACCAGCAGCGTCCGGGCGTCTCTACCTACTACGACGCCATCGACCGGGTCGTCCTGCGGCGAGCCGACAGTGAACTCGGGAATCTGGACACCGTGACCTCGTACCCCGCCGGCGCCTACCAGCGAACGGTCACGAATCCGCGCCAGTTCCAGACGACCTACACCTTCCAGGCCTTCGACACGCCGACGGAAGACAGCATCGCGCAGATCCATGCGCCCGAAGGCGTGGTGGTGGCGATCGTTCGCGACCCGTTCGGCAAACCGAGCAGCATCACCCGCGGCGGTGCCACGCGCAGTGTGACCCGCAGCTACGTGTACGACCTGTACCAGCGGCTCTGCAAGACGGTGGAGCCGGAGACGGCGGCCACGATCCAGGACTACGACCTGGCGGGCAACGTGGCCTGGCGTGCGAGCGGTGTCGCGGCCACGGGACTGGCCGGCTGCGACCTGGGCGCCGCGCCTGCCGGGCGCAAACTGAACTTTGGCTACGACGCGCGTGACCGGCTCACCAGCACGACCTATGGCGACGGCAGCGACTGGGTGAGCCGCAGTTATGAAGCCGACGGCGCGCTTTCCACCGTGCGCACGCCCAGCTTCTTCTGGCAGTACCGCTACAACAACCGCCGCGTGCTGACCAGCGAAACCTTGACCGCAGCCCAGGGCAGCTGGAGCTTCGGCTACGGCATCGACGAGTACGGCCACGTTGCATCGATCACTTATCCAGACGCGGTGACGCTGCCCTACGTCCCCGACGCTCTGGGGCGGCCGACGATGATCTCAGCCTACCTCACGGGCGTGGCCTATCACCCGAACGGCGCACTGGCCGGCTATTCCGCGGTCAATGGGATTGCCTACAGCATGACGCAGAACGTCCGCGGACTGCCTTACGTATGGCAGCACGGCGGCGTGGTGCGCGACGTCTACGGCTACGACGCCAACGGCAACGTCATCTCCATCGTCGACCAGCAGGAAGGCGTCAGCAGCCGAAGCATGGGCTACGACGGCCTGGATCGGCTCACCTCGGCCAACGGCGCGTGGGGCAGCGGCAGCTACGCATACGACGCGGTCGACAACCTGATCAGCAGCCAGGTGGGCACGCGGGCGCTCAGCCACAACATCGATGGCGCGAATCGCCTCGCCAGCCTGACGGGCAGCCTGAATCTGACCATCGGCTACGACCTCAATGGCAACATCATCCAGCGCGGGTCGCAGGGTTTCCAGTTCGACATCGGCAATCGCATGCAGGCGGCGACGGGCGTGGCCAGCTATGCGTACGACGGCCACGGGCGGCGCGCGTGGACGCAGTTCTCCAATGGCCGCACGGTGCTGCGCATCTACGGCCTGAGCGGCCGGCTGCTATGGACGGTGGATTCGCTGAAGGGGCAGACGCGGCATGTGCATCTGGGCGACAAGATCGTCGCCGAGAGCAACACGGTGTCGGGGTCGCGGTGGCTGCACACCGACGCGCTGGGTTCACCGGTGGCGGCGACGACTTGGGGGCCGGTGCTGCTGGAGCGTACGCGGTATGAGCCGTATGGGAGGACGGCTGCAGGGACCAATCCGGATGGGGTCGGGTTCACGGGTCACGTGAACGATCCTGAGACGGGGCTGGTTTACATGCAGCAGAGGTACTACGAGCCGCTGGCGGGGAGGTTTCTGAGCGTTGATCCTGTAACTACCGACGCAAAGACTGGGGGACACATCAATCGGTACGTGTATGGCGAGAACAGCCCTTACAAATTCAAGGACCCAGACGGGCAGGCTGCGCAGATCTTGTTCGGGTTTGTCGTCGGCGGGATTAGTGGGCTAGTCGGCGCTGCCAACTCCGGGGCGAAGGGTTGGGACTTGGTTCGTCCCGCGCTCGTTGGCGCTGCTGTGGGTGCGGCTACTGCTGCTGTTCCAATTGGCGGAGCCGCTGTGGCCGCCTTCGCGCGCAACGCTATCGGCGCTGGTGCCGCAAATGCGGCTGGCCAGAAACTTGGGGGGGCGGACACCGTGAACACTGGTCAAGTAGCTACGCAGGCTCTGATTGGTGGGGTTGGCGGTGTAGTCGGCAACGCTGTCGGCAAGGCCATGGGAATTGGGCTGGTCAGTGTGGAGAGTCAAGGGGTCGGCACAACTGCAGCCGTCGCAAGTGGAGCGGTGGCAAACGCATTCACCTCGAACGAAAGCGGTGGTCTTGGCCCAGCCGCTTCTAGCACGCAGAATGCGCCAGCCAACAAGGGTCCCGCCGAGCAGCCCGTAAGGGACAAGGAGCTTGCCAAATGAAGCCAGCCTCACGCTAATGCGATGTTGACCTACTTGCTCGCGCATGTTGTCTTCGGTGTGCTGGCAGGCGTCGGTCTGCAGTACTTGATCGCGGCCGGGCGCAAAGGTAAGTTCTCGGCCGCAAATTGGATAGCCCTCGGCTGCTTCTATGCGCTGGCCTATTGGTTCTCGGGCTATGTCGGCGGTCACGTTCGCAGCCAAGCGTTCGCTTCAACAGTACAAGGGCTGTCGGTGCTACTGATGGCAATCGCCTTCCTGGTGGGATATGTTGCTCGCGCACGCATCAGGTCTTCTAAGCAGCGCTGATGCGCTGCAGGTTCAGTCCTGCGGCGGCCTGCGCCCCCGCCAATCCGACCTCACCAACATCACCCCCCCAACCACCGCCCCCACGAACCCCAGCAACCCAAACGCCGGCAACCCGAACAACGTCGGCCCACCCCCCACCGTCATCACGATCGAAGACCCGATGATCAGCGCCGCGATCACCAGCGCCAGCGCCAGCCGGCTGGCGGCACGGTCGATCTGGTCGCCGGTGCGGCGCAGGTCGGCCACCTCGATGCCCACCTGCACGCGCCCGTGGCGGGCGCGGCGCAGCAGTTGCGACAGATCCTGCGGCAGCCGCGCCATCGTGGTGGCGGTGTCGCGCAGCGTGTCCCAGCCGCGTGCGGCCAGCGCCTTGGGCTGGTAGCGCGCGCGCACCGCGGCGCGCAGCAGGGGCAACGCCTCGGTCGCCATGTGGAAGCCGGGGTCGAGCGCGCGGCCCATGCCTTCCAGCGAGATGAAGGCCTTGATCAGCAGTGCCAGGTCGCCCGGCAGCGCCAGCTTGTGTTCGCGCAGGATGGTCGTCACGTCGGCCAGCATCTGGCCCAGGTGCAGTTGCGCCAGCGGCGTGCCGTGGTACTGCTCGACGAAGCCCTCGATCTCGTCTTCCAGCTGACCGAAGTCGACGTTCCCCTTCGGGTCGCCGGCCCAGTCGATCAGCACGTCGGCCACCGCCTGCGGCCGCCGTTCCACCAGGCCCAGCAGCAGCGTCAGCAGCTCTTCGCGCCGCCGGCGCGACAGCTGGCCCACCATGCCGAAGTCGATGATGGCGATGCGGTTGCCCGGCAGGTAGAACACGTTGCCGGGGTGCGGGTCGGCGTGGAAGAAGCCGTCCTCGACGATCATCTTCAGCACGGCGCGGGCGCCGCCGCGCGCCAGCTTCTGCGGGTCCAGCCCCTCGCGGCGGACGCGTTCCAGGTCCTCGCCCGGCACGCCCTGCACGAAGTCCTGCACGTTGACGCGCTCGCCGGTGTGCTGCCAGTGCACGCGCGGGATCACCACGTCGTCCAGCGCCGCCAGGTTGGCGGCGATGCGCTCGGCATGGCGGCATTCGGCCGCCAGGTCCAGTTCGCGCCGCAGCGAGCGCGCGAACTCGCGCACCAGGGCGCGCGGGCGGTAGGGCCTGAGCGCGGGCCAGTCCTGTTCGATGCTGGCGGCCAGCCGTTCCAGCAGCCGCAGGTCGGCCGCGATCACGTCCTGGATGCCGGGGCGGCGCACCTTCACCACCACCTCGGTGCCGTCCTTCAGCTGTGCGCGGTGCACCTGGGCAATGGAAGCGGCGGCCAGCGGTTCGACGTCGAAGCGCGCGAAGACTTCCTCGGGCTCGCCACCCAGGTCTTCGCGCAGCTGCGGGCGAAGGGCTTCCATCGGCACCGCCGGCACGCGGCTGTGCAGCTTGTTGAACTCGGCGATCCAGTCGGGGCCGAACAGGTCGGCGCGGCCGGCCAGGATCTGGCCCAGCTTGACGAAGGTGGGGCCCAGCTCTTCCAGCGCGCGCCGTACCTGCGCCGGCGGCTCGATGCGCGCCAGGTCGGCCGCGTGTTCGATGTGCAGCGCGTGGCCGGCCTTTTCCAGCGCGTCGGCCAGGCCCATGCGGCGCACCAGGTCGCCCAGGCCGTGGCGGATGAACACCGCCGCGATCTCCTGCGCGCGCCCCAGGTCGCGCGCGCTGCCCAGGGTTTCGATCAGCATGGTGGCGAGTCTCTATCCGGCGCGGCGCACGCGCAGCAGTTCGTCCAGGATCAGGCCGACGGCACCCGCCGTGATGGCCGCGTCGGCGACGTTGAAGCTGGGGAAGTAGCCGCCGGGGAAGATCGGCGCCAGCAGGTCGAAGCGGAACTGCAGGAAGTCGACCACGTAGCCGTGCAGCATGCGGTCGATCACGTTGCCCAGCGCACCGCCCAGGATCATGGCGACCGCGAAGCAGAACAGGCGCTGCCCGGCATGGCGCCGCAGCAGCCACACCATGAAGGCCGAAGCGCCCAGCCCCAGGCCGATGAACAGCCAGCGCTGCCAGCCCGACGCGTTGTGCAGGAACGAGAACGCGGCGCCGCTGTTGTGGGCGCGCACGAGATTGAAGAACGAGGTGACCGGGTGTACGTCGTTCAGCTGGAAGTAGCCCAGCACCATGGTCTTGGTGAACTGGTCCAGCAGGATGACGACGAGGGCCAGGCCCAGCCAGAGCGACAGGCGGCCGCCGGCGCGCGCAGAAGAAGCCATGAGAAGGGGTGAAGTCGGGGCGCTACTGTAGCGTGGCCGCGCCGCCCGGCAGCCAGCGCAGCAGCGTGTCGTACAGCGTCTCCGGGTCCACCGGCTTGGGCACGTGGTCGTTCATGCCGGCGGCCAGGCAGGCGGCGCGGTCGTCGCCGAAGGCGTTGGCCGTCATCGCGATCACCGGCACCCGGCAGCCGCGGCGGCGCAGTTCGCGCGTGGCGGTCACGCCGTCCTTCACCGGCATCTGCATGTCCATCAGGATGGCGTCGAAGCGTTGCGACAGCGCCATCTCCACGGCGCGCGCGCCGTCGTCGGCCACCGCCACCTGCAGGCCGGCCGCTTCCAGCAGCGAGACGCCCACTTCCTGGTTGACAATGTTGTCCTCGGCCAGCAGCACGCGCGCGCCGGCGTGGCGGCTGCGCAGCGCGGTCTCGGCCGCGCCGGGCTCGGGCAGGGCGGCTTCGCCGTGGTCGTGCGGCTGCATCAGGCGCTGCAGCATGTCCTGCAGCTGCAAGGCGGTGATGGGCTTGACCAGCACCGCGTCGAAGCCTGCCGCCTGCGCCTGCCCGCGAAGCTTGTCACCGTCGAAGGCGGTGATCAGCACCGCGGGCGGCAGGCCGTGGCCCATCAGCTGGCGCAGCTGGCCCAGCGTCTGCAGGCCGTCCAGGGGCGCCATGTGCCAGTCGATGAAGAGGACGTCGTACGCCTCGCCGGCGGCCAGCGCGCGTTCGGCCTGCGCCAGCGCCGCCGGACCGGAGTCGGCGCCGTCCACGCGCAGGCCGAACGAACGCAAGCGCTCGGCCAGCGCCTGGCGCGCTTCCTCCAGGTCGTCCACCAGCAGCACATGGCGGCCGGCCAGCTGGCCTTCGGGCGCGGCGGCGGCGCCAGGCGCCGGCGCCAGCCGGGCCGTGAACCAGAAGCGGCTGCCCTGGCCGGGCGTGCTCTCGGCACCGGCTTCGCCGCCCATCAGCACCGCCAGGTGGCGCGTCAGCGCCAGGCCCAGACCGGTGCCGCCGTGGCGGCGGCTGGTGGTGCTGTCGCCTTGCTCGAAGGCGCTGAACAGGCGCGCCAGCCGTTCGGGTTCGATGCCGGGGCCGGTGTCCTGCACCTCGAAGCGCACCAGGTTGCGCGCGGGGTCGGCGCGCTGCACCACCAGCCGCACCCAGCCCCGTTCGGTGAATTTCACCGCGTTGGACAGCAGGTTCAGCAGCGCCTGCGCCAGCCGCGTGGGGTCGCCGCGCAGGCGGTCGGCCACGCTGCCGGAAGCCAGCACCAGTTCCAGCCCCTTGGCCTGGGCGGCCGGCAGCACCATCTCGAAGGCGCGCGCCACCACGTGGTCGAGCGAGAACTCCAGTTCCTCCAGTTCCAGCCGGCCGGCCTCGATCTTGGAAAGGTCGAGGATGTCGTTGAGGATCTGCATCAGGTGCTGCGCCGAGGCCGCCACCTTGGACAGGCGGTCGCGCTGGGTGGCGTCGCGCGTGTCGCGCTCCAGCAGGTGCGTGAGGCCGATGATGGCGTTCATCGGCGTGCGGATCTCGTGGCTCATGTTGGCCAGGAACGCGCTCTTGGCGCGGTTCGCGGCTTCGGCGCGGTCGCGTTCGATCTGCAGCGCGTCGTAGGCCGACTGCAGCGCCAGTTCGGCCTGCTTCTGGCCGCTGATGTCGAAGGCCAGCACGAAGGCCCCCGCCACGTGGCCGTCCGGTCGCTGGTCCGGCAGGTAGTAGACCAGGTGGTGGCGCAGGCTGCCGTCGGCTTCGGTGGTGGCACGCTCGAACTGCTGCGGCTGCCCGCGCAGCGTCAGCGCCAGCCGCGGTCCCACCTTGCCCGTGTACTCGTCGCCCACCACCTCGCTCGCATGGCGGCCCAGCACCTGGTCGGGCGAGACCTTCCAGTATTCGCAGTAGCCGCGGTTGGCGAAGCGGCAGCGCTGCTCGGCGTCCCAGTAGGCCACGCGGCCGGGCAGGGCGTCGGTGATGGTGCGCACGAAGCGGCCGGCCTCGGCCAGGTCGTCGTTGGCACGCTGCAGCGAGCGCGTGCGCTCCTCGACCAGCTCCTCCAGGTGGTGGCGGTGCGATTCGAGCTCGGCGATGAGCGCGCGCTGGGCGGTGATGTCGATCGCCGAGACCACGACCGCGATGGGTTTGCCGGTGGCCGGGTCGGTCACGGGCTCTGCGTTGATGCGTGTCCAGCGCTGCTGGCCCTGCGGTCCGCGCGCCAGCAGTTCCAGCCCGCGCTGGCCCTGGCCGGTGGCGAAGGCCACGGCCGCGGGCATTTCCGCGTCGTCGAGGGGCCGCCCCTGTGCGTCGACCAGGAACCAGCCCCCGATGCCGTTGCCGCGCCCCTGAAGGCTGGCATCAGGCACCCCGAGCATCTGCGCCGCGCCGGCGTTGTGGTTGAGCATCCGGCCCGAGGCGTCGAAGACCATCACCGCCTCGGACAGCGCCTTCACCACCGAGCGGTAGTGCGCTTCGCTCTCGCGCAGCGCGCGTTCGGTGCGTTCGCGCTCCGTGATGTCGCGCGCCACGCCGAAGAGGCCGACGATGCGCCCTTCGGCGTCGCGCAGCGGGCCCTTGGTGCACAGGCTGAGCGCCTCGCCGCCGCCGGGCAGGGCCAGCCTCTCGGTGAAGCTGCGGTTGGTGCCTTCGCGCAGCACGGTCTCGTCGTTGGCTTGCAGCGCGGCGGCGGTGGCGGCGTCGAAGACTTCGGCGTCGGTGCGGCCGATCACGTCTTCGCCGTGGCGCCCCACCTGCTGCGCCGCGGCACGGTTGAACATCAGGTAGCGGCCGCTCAGGTCCTTCACGAAGATGGTGTCGCCGGAGTGTTCGGTCACCGCCTCCAGCAGCTGCAGCGTGCTCAGGCGTTCGGCCTGTTCGCGACGCTGGCTCTCCGCCAGGCGCAGCCGCTGCTGCTGTGCTGCCAGGCGCCAAAGCGCGACCAGCGCCAGCGCGGCCGCCGCCGTCAGGCCCAGCGCCCAGCGCGCGCTGGCCCAGGCCGGCGCGTCGGCTTCGCGCAGGTCCTGCTTGACCGCCAGCCACCAGTCGGCGCCGGCGATGTTGCGCAGCACCACCAGCACCGGCTCGCCGCGGTAGTCGACGCCGATGAAGGGCTCGCCGGGCGGCACCTCGCCGCGCATCACGCGCGCCGCCGGCTTCTGCGACGTCGCGATCAGCTCCCTGCCGGGGTTCGCCCCGGCCGCCTTGAAGCGGAACTCGCTCAGCGCCACCAGGTGCTCGCCGTCCAGCCGCCAGAGGATGGTCTCGCCGCTGCGGCTGGGCACGGGCCAGCCGCGCAGCATGGGAAACAGCAGCCGCTGCGGGTCGGAACGCAGCACCAGCGCCGCCTGCGCCGGCGTGCCGCTGTTGAGCAGCGGCACCACCAGGTCCAAGCTCAGGTCGGGGGCGGCGGGGTCCTTCGACTCCTGGGTGGTGAATCTCGGCTCACCCGACGCCAGCGCGGTGCGCACCGCCTGCTGGATTTCCGGCGAGGCCGGCCCGGTGGCGCCCGACTCGCTGGCGACGACGATGCCGCGGCTGTCCACCGCCAGCGCTTCGTCGGCGTCGACGGCACGCCGCAGGCCGGCGGCGCGCGACAGCAGCCGTTCGCGCGAGAACTCGTCGCCCTGGTCGGCCCACTGGCGGTACAGGTCGGCCAGCAGAACGCTGGTGGCGATGAAGCGGGCGATGCCGATGCGTTCGCGCACCCAGCCTTCCACCTGCGCCTGGCGCAGGTCGGCCACTGCGTGCAGCTCGGCGCGCGCGGCGTCGCGGCCGGTGAGGAAGCCGCGGGCGACACCGGCCGCCACCAGGGTCAGCAGCACCAGCGCTGCCAGCGCCACCGGCAGCACGAACGTGCGGGCCTTGCGTTGCGCCGGCGGCTGCATGGGATGCGGTCCGTCCGGCGTTCGGTGCCTCAGGCGAACTGCCGCCGCTCGCCGCTGCCGTGCAGGTTGCTGGTGCAGCGGCCGCAAAGGGTGGGGTGCGCCGCGTCGCTGCCGACGTCTTCGCGCCAGTGCCAGCAGCGTTCGCACTTGGCGCCCGCGGCCGGACTGACGCCGACCACCAGTCCGGGCCCTTCGGACAAGGCCACGGCCGAGACGATGAGCACGAAGCGCAGGTCCGCCCCCAGCGACGCCAGCAGCGCGTGATCTTCGGCCGGCGCCTGCAGCCTTGCCGCCGCCTGCAGCGAAGAGCCCACCGCGCCGGTGCCGCGCACGGTCTCGATCTCCTTGTTGACGGCGTCGCGCACGGCGCGGATGCGCGCCCACTTCGCCAGCAGCGCGGCGTCGGGCGGCGCGAAGTCGAGGTAGGTCTCGGTGAAGATCGAAGGCGTGTGTCCGACCAGGGCCCAGGCCTCTTCGGCGGTGAAGCTGCAGAAGGGCGCCATCCAGCGCAGCATGGCCTGGGTGATGCTGGCCAGCGCGGTCTGGGCGCTGCGCCGCGCCAGGCTCTTCGGCGCCGTGGTGTAGAGGCGGTCCTTCAGCACGTCGAGGTAGAACGCGCCCAGGTCTTCCGAGCAGAAGACCTGCAGCTTGGCCACCACGGGGTGGAATTCGTAGACCTCGTAGTGCTTCAGGATCTCGGCCTGCAGCTCGGCCGTGCGCGCCAGCGCCCAGCGGTCGATCTCCAGCATCTGGTCTTCGGGCACCGCGTCCTTCGAAGCGTCGAAGTCTGAGGTGTTGGCGAGCAGGAAGCGCAGCGTGTTGCGGATGCGGCGGTAGGCGTCGACCACGCGCGCCAGGATCTTGTCGTCGCCGGCGATGTCGCCCGAATAGTCGGAAGCGGCCACCCACAGGCGGATGATCTCGGCCCCCAGCTTCTTGCTCACCGCCTGCGGCTCGATGCCGTTGCCCAGCGACTTGCTCATCTTGCGGCCCTGGCTGTCGACCGTGAAGCCGTGCGTGAGCAGGCCGCGGTAGGGCGCGCGGTCGTACAGCGCGCAGGCCAGCAGCAGCGAGCTGTGGAACCAGCCGCGGTGCTGGTCGTGGCCTTCCAGGTAGAGGTCGGCCTCCGGCCCTTCGGTGTGGTGGCCGCCCGGGTGTTCCTTGCGAAGCACGTGTTCGAAGGTGCTGCCGCTGTCGAACCAGACCTCCAGGATGTCGCTGCTCTTGGTGTACACGGCCGCGTCTTCGGCGCCCAGGATCTCTTCGGCCGTGGCGCGGCTCCAGGCCTCGATGCCTCCGGCTTCGACGATGTCGGCCGCGCGGTCCAGGATCTCCATCGTCTTCGGGTGCAGTTCGCCCGTGTCCTTGTGCAGGAAGAAGGGCAGCGGCACGCCCCAGCTGCGCTGGCGGCTGATGCACCAGTCGGGCCGGTTGGCGATCATGTCGCGCAGGCGGGCGCGCCCGTTCTCGGGGTAGAAGCCCGTCGCGTCGATGGCGTCCAGCGCCAGCTGGCGCAGCGTCTTCTTCGCCTTGTCCCTGGTGAAGACGCCTTCGCCTTCGTCCATGCGCACGAACCACTGCGCCGCGGCGCGGTAGATCACCGGGCTCTTGTGGCGCCAGCAGTGCGGGTAGCTGTGGGTGATGGTCTCGCTGGCGAGCAGGCGGCCGGCGTTGCGCAGCGTCTCGATGATGACCGGCACCGCCTTCCAGATGTCCTGGCCGCCGAAGAGCGGGAAGTCGGCGGCGTAGCGGCCGTTGCCCTGCACCGGGTTCAGGATGTCGTCGAACTTCAGGCCGTGGGCGACGCAGGAATTGAAGTCGTCCAGGCCGTAGGCCGGGCTGCTGTGCACGATGCCGGTGCCGTCTTCCGCCGTGGCGTAGTCGGCCAGGTACACCGGGGAGAGGCGGTCGTAGCCCGCGTCCACGTGGGCCAGCGGGTGGCGGAAGTTCAGGCCGCCGAGCTTTTCGCCCTTCGTGGTGGCCAGCACCGTGCCCTGCAGCCCCCAGCGCGCCAGGCACTTCTCCACCAGCACCTCGGCCAGCACGAGCAGGCCGCGTTCGGTGTCGACCAGCGCGTAGTCGAGCGCCGGGTTCAGGTTCAGCGCCTGGTTGGCCGGGATGGTCCACGCGGTGGTGGTCCAGATGACGGCGAAAGCCGGCTTGGCCAGCCGCGCCAGGCCGAAGGCGGCGGCCAGCTTTTCCGGCTCGGCCGCCTCGAAGGCGACGTCGATCGTGTGGCTCTTCTTGTCGGCGTACTCGATCTCGAACTCGGCCAGCGAGCTGCCGCAGTCGAAGCACCAGTAGACCGGCTTCAGGCCACGGTAGACGAAACCGCGCTCGATGACGCGCTTGAAGGCGCGGATCTCGCCGGCCTCGTTGCGCGGGTCCATGGTCGCGTAGCGGTGCGCCCAGTCGCCCAGCACGCCCAGCCGCTTGAAGTCGGCCATCTGCAGCGCGATCTGCTCGGTGGCGTAGGCGCGGCTCCTGGCCTGCATCTCGTCGCGACTGAGGTGGCGGCCGAACTGCTTTTCGATCGCGTTTTCGATCGGCAGGCCGTGGCAGTCCCAGCCCGGCACGTACTGCGAATCGAAGCCCGCCAGCTGGCGCGCCTTGACGATCATGTCCTTCAGGACCTTGTTGACGGCGTGGCCCATGTGGATGGCGCCGTTGGCGTAGGGCGGGCCGTCGTGAAGCACGAACAGCGGGCGGCCGGCGCGGGCCACGCGCAGGCGCTGGTAGAGGCCCTGTTCCTCCCACGCCTTCACCCAGCCCGGCTCGCGCTGGGCGAGGTCGCCGCGCATCGGGAACGGGGTGTCGGGCAGGTTCAGCGTCTTCCGGTAGTCGGTGGCGGCGGTGGTGTCGTTCATGGCCAGGGAAACAACCGGGTCGGGTTGCTTCGGGGTCGGTGTTCAGGGGGCGACGGCGTCGGCCGGCGCGCGCGAGGGGGTCAGACCAGCCCGGTCTGGCGGGCGTGCCGAATTCGGTCGCGCGTGGTCTGGCGGCGCGTGGCGGCCTGCCAGTCGGGCGAGACGGTGCGGACCCGGGGCGTGAACATGGCCCCGATTCTAGTGCCGCCCGGCTTCCTAGAAGCTGGCCTTGGTCTTGACGAGGAACTGCACGCGCTTGATGCCGGCCGGGGCGTTGATGGGCGTCGCGATGTCCAGGTGCAGCACGTTGCCGAAGGCCGAGCGCACGCTGGCGATGCGCAGCCCCAGCCCCGCGTTGGACAGCCAGCCCGGCGCCACCGGGTTGGGGTTGGCGCCGCCCCAGGCGCGGCCCACGTCCACGAAGGCGGCCGCGCCCAGCCGGAACAGGCGCCAGAGGTAGATGTCCGAGAAGACCCGCTCTTCCACGGTGAAGAGCGCGCGCCGGGTGCCGTTCTGGTAGCGCAGCGGGTAGCCGCGCAGGCCGTTGTCGCCACCCAACTGCAACACGTCGCCGGCGTCCGGGTTGACCAGCGCGTCGCCCGCGGCCGAGGCGTAGAACAGCCAGTGCGGCCCCTGCGGCAGGTAGTACTGCATGGAAGCCGACGTGCGGTGGCGCCGCACGCGGCCGCCCGCCAGCTGGCCCTGCAGCGAGGCCGCCGCCACCAGCGTGTCGCCATCGGCGGGTTCGAAGCCGCGGCTCAGGGCGGCCTCGTACAGCAGGGTGTCGCGCGTGGAGCCCATCGCCTCGGCAGCCCAGCCCAGCTGCACGCTGGCCTGCAGGCCGAGGGCGAAGAACTCGGGCCGCGCGATCAGGTTGCGGTTCTGCAGCTTCTCGTAGCGGTCTTCCAGCAGCTCGTAGCGCACGAAGGGGCCGCGCTGAAGTTCGTCCGCCGGCAGCACGGCGGGCGCCACCGCACCGGGCTCGAAGGCGTAGCGGTCGTCCTGCAGGGCCGCGCCCAGACTCCAGCGCTGCGTCCAGCCTTCCTCGCGGCCGGCCGACCAGCCGGACCAGACCTCGGCGGCGTGTTCGTCGTGCCGGTACTCGGCCACCTGCTCGCCGGCCACGTACAGCGGGTCCAGCCGGCGGTCGCGCAGCGCCTTCGCGCCCGCCGCCCAGCGGGTGTCCAGCGAATAGAACGGGTGCGCGATCGAAGCCTCGTCGCGCCGCCCGTCGCTGTTCTGCGCCAGGCTGTACGACAGCGCGGTCCAGCCACCGAACGCGCGGTCGTTGGCGATGCTGAACTCGTTGCTCGAACGGTCCACGCCGCGCGAATGACCGATGCCCACGCGCACGCCGGTGCCCAGGAAGTTGTAGTCCTGCAGCTGGATGCCGCCCGTGTTGGCGCCGCCGGAACGCCCGGCGCTCAAACCGGGGTCCAGCGTCCAGGTGTCGCGCGTCTCGACTTCGATGTCGACCACGCCGTCGTGCACCGCCAGCGGCCGGATCGCCACATCGTAGAGGTAGCGGTTGCTGCGCAGCACGCGTTCGGTCTCCTCGATCACCGCGCGCGAGACCGGCTCGCCGGTCTTGAACAGCAGCGCCTCTTCCACCACCGAGGGCCGCGTCATGATGTGCAGCGCATTGGCCCAGCGGAAGAGCAGCTTGTCTTCCTTCGGGTCTTCGGTGTCGAAGATCTGCCGCGTCTTCACGCGGATCTCACCGATGCGGGCGCCGGCGGCTTCCAGCTCGGCGAATCCGGGCAAGGTCTCCTGGGCCTGGGCGCCGGCAGTGCAGAGCAGGGCCAGGGCCAGCCAGCGCCGCCATCGGGCGGCCGGGGGAAAGGTCATGGCGTCACTGTGAATGGCCGTGCCCGGTGCCGCCTTAAGGCCGTCTTCAGGTGCGCGCGAACCATGCCTGCGCGTCCGCCACGTCCTGAGCGATGCCGGCGCGCAAGGCGTCCAGACCGTCATAGCGGCGTTCGTCGTGCAACTTGGCCAGCAGTTCCACCTGGATGAGCCGGCCGTAGCCCGCTTCCGGCGCCAGCGGCCATTGCAGGCAGTGCGTTTCCAGCAGCACGCGGCCGGCGTCTTCCACCGTGGGGCGCACGCCCAGGCTGGCCACCGCGGGCAGCGGCCCTTCCGCCAGCCCGTGCACGCGGGCGACGAAGATGCCCATCGCCGCCGGTCTTTCGTGGCCGAAGCGCAGGTTCAGGGTACGGAAGCCCAGGTCGCGTCCCAGCTTGCGCCCGTGCTGCGCATGGCCGCTGATGCTGTAGGGCCGGCCCAGCAGCGTCTCGGCGCGCTTCATCTCGCCTGCGGCCAGCGCCTCGCGCACCGCCGAGCTGGAAACGCGCAGGCCGTGCACTTCGTAGCTCTGCATGCGGGCGACGTCGAAGCCGCGTTCGGTGCCGGCGGCGTCCAGCGTGGCGTAGCTGCCGGCGCGCTTCGCACCGTACTGGAAGTCGTCGCCGACCAGCACGTAGCGCGCATCGAGCCCGGCCACCAGCACGTCGGCCACGAAGGCCTCGGGCGACTGCCCGGCGAAGCGTTCGTCGAAGCGGGCCACCACCACGGTGTCGATGCCGCAGCGTTCCAGTTCGGCCAGCTTGTCGCGCAGCGGCGCGATGCGCGCGGGCGCCAGCCCCGGCTTGCCGGCGCGGGCGGCGAAGAAGTCGCGCGGGTGCGGCTCGAAGGTCAGCACGGCGGACGGCAGGCCGCGGTGCCGCGCCTCGTTCGTGAGCAGCGCCAGCATGGCCTGGTGGCCGCGGTGCACGCCGTCAAAATTGCCGATCGTGAGCGCACAGCCGCCGGGCGTGCGCAGCGCGCGGTGGTGGAAGCCCCGGAAAACTCGCATTGGCGGCGATTATCCCGGTGCCAGCCCGAGCAGCCGGCGGTACAGCGCCAGGTACTGCGCCGCGCAGCGGTCCCAGTCGAACTGCGCCGCGTGCGCCTGCACCGCCTGGGCTCGGCCCGGCTTTGCGCCTTCGGCGAGGCCGGCTTCGACCACGCGCCGGGTGGCGGCGGCGTCGAAGTCGTCGAAGTAGTACGCCGCGTCGCCGCCGATCTCCGGCAGGCAGGTGCGGCGCGCCAGGAACACCGGCTTGCCGAAGTGCATGGCCTCGATCGGCGGCAGGCCGAAGCCTTCGGTGAGCGAAGGGAACAGGAAGCCGGTGCAGTGCGCGAAGGCCCAGGTCTTCTGCGCGTCGCTGATGCCCAGGTGGTAGGCCACGTTGGGCAGCCGGTTGGCGGCGGCGAGCGCCTTCGCGTCGTCGCTGGGCGGGCCGCACATCACGAAGTCCATCTCGGGCCACGCGGCCGCCAGGTCCAGGATCGCCTGCGGGTTCTTCGAAGGCGACATGCGGCTCAGGTGGAACAGGAAGGGCCGGCCCGGTGCGCGGCCGGGCAGCGGCTCCTGGGCGTCGTGCAGCAGGTTGCGCGCGCCGTTGTAGATGACCTCCAGCGGACCGCTCCAGCCCAGGTGGCGGCGCACGTCGTCGGCGGTGTGGCGGCTGATCGCCACCAGGTGGTCGGTGCGGCGCATCAGCGCGCGCGTGCGGCGGTCGTGGCGCCAGCGCGAGAAGGCCGAAGGGTGGTACAGGTAGTTCAGGTCGTGCACCGTCACCAGCCGCCGGCCGCTGCCCAGCGGTGGCCGGTTCTTGTTCAGCTGGTGCAGCGAATGCCACAGCGCGTACGGCACCGGCTGCACGTGCCGCAGGCGGTGCCATCGGTTCACCGGCAGGTAGCCGACTTCGGTGCCGAACAGGCCGGCCAGCTGCTCGCGCAGGTGGAAGTCGATCGCCACGCCGTCGCGTTCGCGCCACGCCGGCGCGGCAGCGGCGATGCGCCGGCCCAGCTGCAGGGAGAACTCGCCCAGGCCGTCATGCAGCGAACCGATGTTGCCCAGGCTGATGCCGATGCGAAGGGCCGGCGGCTTCGAAACTATCATCCGGGCCCAGTGTATCGGGCAGCCCCCTGGGCCCGCCCCTTGGAAGACGCCCGATGAATGACAGTCCGCCGGCTCCCCGCCCACGGCGCCGCGTCGCGGTGGTCGTGCAGCGCTACGGCCCCGGCGTGGCTGGCGGCGCCGAGGCCCACGCCCGCATGCTGGTGCAGGTGCTGGCCCCGTGGCACGAGGTGACCGTGCTCACCAGCTGCGCGCTCGACGCCGCCACCTGGAACCTGCACTTCGCGCACGGCAGGGAGGTGGAGGAGGGCATCGCCATCGAACGTTTCACGCACCCGCCGCGCAACGAGGACGGCCGCGCACGCGTGCCGCTGTCGGCCAAGTGGCGCTGGTGGGGGCGCGGCCTGCTCGACCGCCTGGGCGTCACCCGCGTGGCGCCGCCGCGCGGCGACGACGAAGCCGACGGCCACCTGTTCCTGCGCCAGCAGGGCCCCGCCTGCGAAGGCCTGCTGGCTGCGCTGCGCGACGGCGCGGCGCGCTTCGACGCCGTGGTCTTCTTCACCGCGCTGTACCACCCCACCGCCGAAGGGCTGCCGCTGTGGGGCCGGCGCTCGGTGCTGGTGCCCACGCTGCACGACGAGAAGCCGATGCACCTGCCCTGGTTCCACCGCGTCTTCGCCGGCGCCGGCGTCACGCTGTGGAACACGGCGGCCGAACAGCGCCTGGCGCGCCGCCTCTATGGCGCCAGCGCGGCCGAAGGCCGGGTGGTGGGCGCCGGCGTGCCGGTGCACGCGGCGTCCACCGGCGCTGCCGTGGCCGAGGCGCGCCGCCAGCATGCGCTGCCGGAGAAGTACCTGGTCTACGTGGGCCGCATCGAGAAGGGCAAGGGCTGCGCCGAACTGCTGGACGCCTGGCGTCGCATCGAGGAAGACACCGGCGACGCGACGCTGGTCTTCATCGGCAAGGGCACGCTGGAGGTGCCCACCTCGGGCCGCGTGCGCGTGAGCGGCTGGCTGGATGCGGAAGACCGCGACGCGCTGGTGGCCGGTGCCGCCGCGCTGGTGGTGCCGTCGCGCCACGAGAGCCTGTCGCTGGTGCTGCTGGAAGCCTTCGCGCTGGGTGTGCCGGCGCTGGTCAACGGCGCATGCGAACCGCTCAAGGACCATGTCGCCGCCAGCGGTGCCGGCGAGTGCTACCACGGCGGCCGCCAGCTGCGCGCCGGCCTGCTGCGCGCGCTGGCGCGGCCCGAGGACGAACGCCGCCGCATGGGCGAAGCCGGCCGCCGTTACGTGGCCGGGCACTACGCGCCCGAACGGGTGGCGCAGGCCTGGCTGGACGCGGTCGAGGCGGCCTGCACGCCCCCCGCCTGATGCGCCTGCTGGTGCTGAACCCGGACCCCGTGCTGCCGGCGCAGAGCGGCGGCCAGCAGGCGGTGCTGGGGCTGGCGTCGGCGCTGGCGGCGCAGGCGCCCCTGGAGCTGGTGTGGACCGAACGCCATGCGCGGCCGCCCGCGCAACAGGTCGTGGCCGGCGCCACCCTGTCCACGCGCGCCTTCGCGCGGCCCTGGCTGCAGCGCCACGTGGCGCGCTGGCTGAAGCCGGCGCTGGGTCGCGTGGACACCGACATCGGCGCGATGCTCGCTTCGGCCGGCAACGGCCCGCTGGTGCGGCACCTGCGCGAACGGGCCGAGGCCGGCACGGTGTTCGTGCTGAGCCACCCCTGGTTGTGGCCCGCCCTGTCGCGTGCGCTGCAGGGCCGCAGGGCGCTCGTGGTCTACGACTCGCAGAACGTGGAGCACCTGCTCAAGGGCGAGAGCTACCCGCGCAACGCCCTCGCCGCCCGCGTGGTGCAGCGCGTGCGCGCGCTCGAGGCGGCCCTGGTGCGCCGTGCCGACCTGGTGCTGGCCTGCACCCGCCGCGACGCCCAGGCGCTGGCCGCGCTGGGCGGCGTCGGGATGGCGAAGCTGCACGTGGGCTCCAAGGGCATCGCGCCATCTGCGGCGGCCGATGCGGTGGCCGCCGCGCGCGCGACGCGAGCGCCTGCGCGGGTGGCGGTGTTCGTCGGCGCCGATCACGGCCCCAACAACGAGGCGGCGCGGTGGATCCTGCAGACGCTGGCGCCGGCCTGCCCGGAATGGCGCTTCGACATCGCCGGCGCCTGCGGCCCGGCGGCCGGCGTGGCGCCGTCCAGCGCCAACGTTCGCGTGCTCGGCCGCGTGGCCGAACTGCTGCCGGTGCTGGCCGACGCGGGCGTCGCGCTGAACCCGGTGGTGGCCGGTTCGGGCATCAACATGAAGCTCTTCGAATACCTTCAGTGCGGCCTGCCGGTGCTGTGCACCGGCTTCGGCGCGCGCGGCTTCGAGGGCCTGGCCTCCTGCGGGCTGGAAGTGGTCGAACGCGAAGGCTTCGCCGCCGCGCTGCAGGCGCTGGCGGCCGACCCGGCGCGCCTGCTGGAACGGGGCGCGCAGGGCCGGGCGGCGGTGCGGGACCACTTCAGCTGGCCCGCCATCGGCGCGCAGGTGTTCGCGCGCATCCAGGCGTTGCAGACGGCATGAAGGCGCCGCTGGCCATCGTGATCCCGGCCTACAAGGCGCGCTTCCTGGACGAGGCGCTGGCCTCCATCGCGGCGCAGACGCGGCGCGAGTTCCGGGTCTACGTGGGCGACGACGCCTCGCCCGAAGGCCTGGAAGCCGTCTGCCGCCGCTGGCAGAAGCCGCTGGGGCTGCGCTACACGCGCTTCGAGAGCAACCTGGGCGGGCGCGACCTGGTCGCGCAATGGCAGCGCTGCGTGGCGCTGTCGAACGAACCCTGGGTCTGGCTGTTCAGCGACGACGACCGCATGCCGCCCGACGCGGTGGAACGCCTGCTGGCCGCCTTCAAGACCGGCGGCGAACTGTTCCACTTCGACGTCGAGCAGATCGACGCCGAAGGCCGCGTGCTGCGCCGCGAGCCGGACTTCCCGCGCCAGCTGCCGGTGCGCGAGTTCGCGCGCCGGCGCCTGCGCTTCGAACTCTCCAGCTTCGCCCCCGACTACGTGTTCGCACGCGCTGCGTACGAACGCGTGGGCGGCTTCGTCAACTTCCCGCGCGCCTGGTGCAGCGACGACGCCAGCTGGATCGCCTTCGGCGCCGCGCACGGCATCCGCACGCTCGCAGGCGCGCCGGTGCAGTGGCGCTTCTCGGGCGCCAACATCAGCGCCCGGCACGGGCCCGACGCGGTCGACAAGCTGCGCGCGCAGGTGGCCTACCTGCGGTGGCTGGACGCCTTCCTGCGCGCGAACCCGGCGCGCGAAGGCGAACCCGACGACCGGGCGGTGACGGGCGAGGCGCGGCGCTGGTTCTTCCGCCAGTGCCGATTCCTGGACCTGCGCTTCGACCGCGCGCTGGTGGCCGAGACGGTGCGCGGGCTGGAAGGCGTGCGCGGCTTCGACCGCGCGGCGGTGGCGGCCGGCATCTGGCGCTTCGAACTGCGCCAGATGTGGCGCGCCTTCAGAAGGAAAGCTCGATCACGCTGACGTGGTTGTCGGCCGCCGGCCAGGTGCCGGCGACGATGCGCTCGCGGATCGGGCCCGATTCGTATTCGCCCGCCACCCCAGGCGGGATGCCGGGCGCCGGCGAGCGGCCGTCCAGCACCACGCGGTCGCGCGACAGGCCGAAGTAGCCGCGCGGCCGGGTCATCACCACCACGGCCTTCGCGATCACAGGTCGCGCAGCGCCGGCAGCCCCGGCAGCGAGGTGGCGGCGCGCACGGCGTTGAGCACCGCGCGCGTGGTGGCTTCGGCGGCCATCGCGCCCAGCACGGTCATGTCGGCGGCGCGGCCGCTGCTGCCGGTGGCCAGCGCGAAGAGCGTGTCGCCGTCGGTCATGGTGTGCACAGGGCGGATGCAGCGCGCCAGGCCGTCGTGCGCCATGGTGGCCAGCTTGTTGGCCTGCGGCTTGGTGAGCTTCGCGTCGGTGGCCACGACGCCGATGGTGGTGGCCATGCCGGCCAGCGCACCGGCCGGGCCTTCGCCGCGCAGCAGGGTGGGCACGATGTCGGCCAGGGCCTTGCCGTCGGCACTGCGCGCCCCGGCGACCGGGCGTCCGCTTTCAGGGTCGAACACGTCGCCGACCGCGTTGACGGCGACGAGCGCCCCCACCGTGACCGCGCCCACGCGGACCGAAGCGGTGCCGATGCCGCCCTTCATCGCGCGACCCACGCCCAGCAGCTTGCCCACCGTGGCGCCGGCGCCGGCGCCCACGCTGCCTTGCGCGGGCGGCTGCGTGGTCGCCGCTTCGCAGGCGGCATGGCCGGCGTCGGCGCCTGGCCGCACCCTGGGGTCGCCCACCCACAGGTCGAACAGCACCGCCGCCGGCACGATGGGCACACGCGCCGGCCCGACCGTGAAGCCGTGGCCGCGTTCGTCCAGCCAGCGCATCACGCCCGAAGCGGTGTCCAGCCCGAAGGCGCTGCCGCCGGAGAGCACGATGGCGTGCACCTGCTCGACCAGGTTGTCGGGCTTGAGCAGGTCGGTTTCGCGCGTGCCAGGCGCGGCGCCGCGCACGTCGACCCCCGCCACCGCGCCCGCCGGGCACAGCACCACCGTGCAGCCGGTGGCGCGCGCGGCCAGGGTGTGGTGGCCGACCGAAAGGCCGGCCACGTCGGTCAGCGCGCCGGGAAACATGGAGGGCGCCGGCCGAACGGCGCCGCGCTGGCGCACCGTTGCAGCATCAAGCGGACGCCGCGGACGGGCTTTGCCCGGCCGCTGGGGTCGCCCCCTCGAGGGGGAGCGGCGAAGCCGCTACGGGGGTGGGCGTCATCACGCGAAGACGCCGGCCGTGTCCTGCATGCGGCGGCTGACCTCGCCCAGGTGGTGCAAGGTGTCGCCGAAGCCCATCTCCAGCACCGTGAGACGCTTGAAGTAGTGGCTGGCGACGTACTCGTCGGTGACGCCGATGCCGCCGTGCAGCTGGATGCACTGCTGGCCCACGAATCGCATGCTGTGGCCCAGCTGCACGCGCGCCTGGCTCACGGCGCGGCGGCGCTGCGCTGCCGGTTCGCCCAGCTTGAGCGTGGCGTAGTAGCTCATCGAGCGGCCCAGCTCCAGCTGCATCTTCACGTCGGCGACGCGGTGCCGCAGCGCCTGGAAGCTGGCCAGCGTGGTGCCGAACTGCTTGCGCTGGTTCATGTATTCCACGGTGATCGCCAGCAGCCGGTCCATCAGGCCCACGCCTTCGGCGCAGAAGCCGGCCAGGGCGACGTCGGTGGCGTGCTCCAGCACCGCGAGGGCGTCTTCGGTGACCAGCGTGGCGGCGGCGTTCTCCAGCCCCACTTCGGCCGCGCGCGCGCCGTCCTGCGTGGGGTAGCCGCGCACCTTGGCGGCCTTCGCCTCGACCAGGAAAAGGCCGATGCCGGCGGCGTCGTCGTCCGCGCCGCGCACGCGCGCCGGCACCAGGAAGGCGTCGGCCTCGTCGCCGGCCGGCACCACGCTCTTGGCGCCGCTGATCCGCCAGCCGTCGCCGTTGCGCACCGCCTTCGTCACCACGTGGTTCAACCGGTAGCGCGCGGCGCGTTCCTGGTGCGCCAGCACCACCAGCGCCGAAGCGTCGGCGATCTTCGGCAGCCAGGCGGCCTGCACGGCTTCCGGCGCCGAAGCCAGCAGCGTGGGCGCCACCAGCGCGCCCTGCGTGAAGGGCGCGTTGACGAGGCCGCGGCCGAGTTCCTCGTTCACGACCATCGCCTCGACCGGGCCCATGCCCAGCCCGCCACGCGCTTCAGGCACCGCCAGCCCGGCGAGGCCCAGCTCGGCCAGTTCGGCGTAGACCGCGCGCGTCCTGCCGCCGGCCTTGGCCAGCGCGTGGCGGCGTTCGAAGCCGAAGGCCTTTTCCACCCAGCGCTGCACGGCGTCGCGCAGCGAGGCCTGGTCTTCCGTGAAGTCGAAGTCCATCGTTCAGCTCCCCAGGACCGTCTGCGCGACGATGTTGCGTTGCACTTCGTTCGAACCGCCGTAGATGGTGGTCTTGCGGTAGTTGAAATAGGTGGAAGCCAGCGGCGCGCAGTGCGCGGCGCCGACATGGTCGCCCTGCCAGCCGGCTTCCATGGCCTCGTGGATGAAGGGCACCGAGAAGGGGCCGCCGGCCAGCATCATGAGTTCGGTGTAGCGCTGCTGGATCTCGCTGCCGCGGATCTTCAGCAGGCCCGCGATGTCCAGGCTCTGCTTGCCGCTCTTTTCGGCCGACAGCACGCGCAGCACCAGCATTTCCAGCGCCACGATGTCGACTTCCAGCAGCGCGATCTGGTCGCGGAAGCGCGTGTCCTCGTACACGCCTTCGGCCTTGGCGATGCGTTTCAGGCGTTCCAGCTCGCGCTTGGCGCGGTTCACGTCGGCGATGTTGGTGCGTTCGTGGGCGAGCAGGTGCTTGGCGTAGGTCCAGCCCTTGTTCTCCTCACCGATCAGGTTCTCGGCCGGTACTTCCACGTTGTCGAAGAAGACCTCGTTGACCTCGGGCTCGCCGTCCAGCAGCACGATGGGGCGCACCGTGATGCCGGGGCTCTTCATGTCGATGAGCAGGAAGCTGATGCCGGTCTGCGGCTTGCCTTCGTTGCTGGTGCGCACGAGGCAGAAGATCCATTCGCCGTACTGGCCCAGCGTGGTCCAGGTCTTCTGACCGTTGACGATGTACTTGTCGCCACGCCGTTCGGCGCGGGTCTTGAGCGACGCGAGATCGGAGCCCGAACCCGGTTCGCTGTAGCCCTGGCTCCACCACACCTCGCCGCTGGCGATGCCGGGCAGGAAGCGCTTGTGCTGTTCCGGCGTGCCGAAGGCCATGATGACCGGCGCCACCATCACCGGGCCGAAGGGCACCACGCGCGGCGCTCCGGCGAGCGCGCATTCCTCTTCGAACAGGTGCTTCTGCACCGCGGTCCAGCCCGGGCCGCCGAACTGCTTGGGCCAGCCCCAGCCCAGCCAGCCCTGCTTGCCCAGGATCTTCGCCCAGCGCTGCATGTCGTCGCGCGACAGGCGCAGCGCGCCATGCACCTTGGTGCTGATGTCCTTGGGCAGGTTGGCCGCCACCCACTGGCGGATCTGCAGGCGGAAGGCCTGTTCCTCGGGCGTGAAATTGAGGTCCATGCGTCTTGTCTCCGGATCAGCCGAGCGTTTTAGCACGGTCGTTCGCCTGCTGCCTGTCAAGGCGGCGACAAAGATAATGTGCCCGATGACGGAAGCGGCGGAGGAGGGCGGTTTCGGCGCCACGGTGGCGGCGCTGGCGGTGGGCCAGGTGCTCAGCTGGGCGGCGCTGTTCTACGCCTTCTCGTCCTTCGTGCTGCCCATGCAGCGCGAGTTCGGTTGGGACAAACCCACGCTGATGGGCGCCTTCACCACCGGGCTGGCGCTGCACGGCGCCGCCACCTACGCGGTGGGCGCGGCCATCGACCACGGGCGCGGCCGCCTGGTGCTGACCGGCGGCGCGCTGGCCGCGGGCCTGGGCCTGCTGGCCTGGTCGCAGGTGACGCAGCCATGGATGCTGTACGCCTGCTGGGCGCTGATGGGCGCTTCGATGGCGGCGCTGCTCTACGAGCCTGCCTTCATGGTGGTGACCAAGCGCTACCCGGAACGCTTCCGCCAGGCCATCACCCGCATCACGCTGGTGGGCGGCTTCGCCAGCACGCTGTGCTACCCGGCGGTGGCGGCGCTCATCGCCGGCCTGGGCTGGCGCGGCGCGCTGGTGGTGATGGGCCTGGTGATGCTGCTCGTCGTGGCCCCGCTGCACGCCTGGGCGCTGCGTGGGCCCGCGCACGGCGGCGGTGGCCGTCAGCACGACGCCGCCGACGACGCCACGCTGCACCAGGCGCTGCGTTCGCCGGCGTTCTGGCTGCTGACGCTGACCTTCACCGGCTACGCCTTCGTCTCCACCGCGTTCTGGGCCCACGTGATGCCGGCCTTCGCCGAGAAGGGGTTCAGCGAGGCGGCGGCCACCGCGGTGCTGGTGTGGTTCGGCCCGTCGCAGGTGGCGGGGCGTTTCGTGCACGCGGTGGCCGGTGGCGGCCTGCGGCTGCGCGTGCTGGGGCTGGTGGTGCTGGCGGCGGTGCCGCTGTCGCTGCTGTGGTTCGCGCTGGCCTCTTCGGTGGCGGTGCTGATCGGCTTCGCCATCGTCTTCGGCATCGCCAACGGCCTGGTCACCATCGTGCGCGGCGGGCTGGTGCCGGAATACTTCGGCCGCACCCACATCGGCCGCATCAGCGGCCTGATGGCGGCGGTGTCGTTGCTGGCGCGGGCGCTGGCGCCCTGGACGCTGGCGCTGCTGCTGCTGGCGGTGCAAGGCTACCGGCAGGCGATCTTCGTGCTGGCGGGGCTGGGCTTCGCTTCGGCGCTGGCGTTCTGGCTGGCGCGCAAGCCGGACTGAGCGGGTCCTAGCGCAGCGGGATCGGCGTGCCCCGGTCCACCGGCACCGCGGTCACGCTGTTCTGCGGCGAGCCTTCGATCACGCGGTCGGAATAGGTCAGATAGACCAGCGTGTTGCGCGCCGCGTCCACCATGCGCACCACGCGCAGGCGCTTGAAGACCAGCGAGATGCGCTCGTTGAACATCTCGTCCTGCTTCTTCAGCGGCTTGGGGAACGAGATCGGCCCGGTCTGCCGGCAGGCGATGGAGGCTTCGGCCTTGTCTTCGGCCAGCCCGAGCCCGCCCTTGATGCCGCCGGTCTTGGCGCGCGAAACGTAGCAGGTGACGCCCTTCACCTCGGGGTCGTCGTAGGCGTCGACCACGATCTTGTGGTCGGGGCCGATGAACTTGAAGACGGTGTCGACCTCGCCGACGCGTTCGGCGTGGGCGGCGAAGGTGCAGGCCAGCAGGCAGGAGAAGAGGACGCGGTTCATGGGGGCATTGTGCGGGTTGGACCCGGACGGTCGAGTCGGGTCTGGGGGACGTGAGGTTAGGCTGCCTTGCTGCCGCCGCGGCCCGATCGCGATGGCTGTCTTCGACCTTCAGCTGCCCTTGCTCGACGGATGCACGGCGGAGCCTCTGCGAATGGCAGGTTTCCCCCGACGAATCGGCCTTTCCGTGGGGTGGGATCCGGCAATGGGGGAACGCTCCGCAGCAGCGGCCCTGAACGCACTCGCTCGACTGACGCGGCGTTTGATCGGCAGCGTTCGCGTCGCCCGGCCGCTTCTCAGTAGGTCTCGAGGTGCAGGCGCCCGTGGCGCTTGAGCGTGCCCCCGAGGTCTTCCCAGTTCAGCCCGGCCTGCGTGGCGATGTCGCGCAGCGCCAGCACCACGCCCTCTTCCATGCTCTTCAGGCCACAGACGTAGAAGTGGCTGCCGGGGTCGGCCAGGAGCCTGGCCAGGTCGGCGGCGCGCTCGCGCAGGGCGTCCTGGACGTACTTCTTCGGCTGGCCCGGCGTGCGGCTGAACGCGAAGTTGATGTCGATGAAGTCCTTGGGCAGGTTCTGCAGTGGGCCGAAGTAGGGCAGTTCCTCCTTCGTGCGGGCGCCGAAGAACAGCATCAGCTTGCCGCTTTCGAACTTGCCGGAGACGCGCAGCCGCCGGCGCCACTCGGTCATGGCCCTCATCGGTGCGCTGCCGGTGCCGGTGCAGATCATCACGATGTGGCTCTTCGGATGATTGGGCATCAGGAAGCTGGCGCCGAAGGGCCCGATGACCTGCACCTTGTCGCCGACCTTCAGGTCGCACATGTAGTTGCTGGCCACGCCGCGCACGGGGTTGCCCTGGTGATCCTCCAGCACCCGCTTGATGGTGAGCGAAAGGTTGTTGTAGCCCGGACGCTCGCCGTTGCGCGGGCTCGCGATCGAGTACTGGCGCGGGTGGTGTGGGCGGCCCTGGGCGTCCACGCCCGGCGGCAGGATGCCGATCGACTGCCCCTCGAGCACGGGGAACGGCGTCGACCCGAAATCGAGCACGATGTGATGCGTGTCGTAGTCGCGGCCGACTTCGGTGACGCGAACATTGCCGGTCACGGTGGCGACGATGTGCTTCTCAGCCGCCTTCGGACCGTAGAGGTTGGTGTACGCGTGCGCCGCCGACCAGGGCGGCACGTGGGCGCCATAGGACGAGCTCTGGAACGGCGTCTCGCCGCTGGCCGCCGCGGGCAGCGAAGGGGTCGGCGCATCCGCCGCAGTGGCCCCGGGTGCGACGCCGGCGTCGGCCAGCTGCTCGGCGCTCAGCTCGGGCGGCAGTTCGTTCCAGCCGAGCTGCTCCTGCACGCTGTACGCGCGCGGCTTGGGCACCGTGCGCCAGTTGTCGATCGACCCCGTGGGGCACGGCGAGATGCACGCCATGCAAAGGTTGCAGATCTCGGCGTCGACGACGTAGTTGTTCGAGTCGTGCGTGATCGCCTTGACCGGGCAGATCGCTTCGCAGGTGTTGCAGCGAATGCAGATCTCGGGGTCGATCAGATGCTGTTTGATGACGGCGATGTCTGTCACGGTCACGGCCATGTCCATGGGATGTCTCCTGCGGCGCGAGTGCCTCATTGAGCCGACGCCCGCATCAGCGGGCGTCGCGAACCTTCAAGCGACCGCCGCGGATCCGGCTCTGCCGGTCCGCTGGCGGTGCCCCCCTGGGGGGGAGCGGCGAAGCCGCTACGGGGGGGGGGGTTAGTTGAACCGGACGTACTCGAAGTTCGGCGGCTGGCGGTTGATGCCGATGGCCGGCGGCGCGATCCAGTTCGCGAACTTGCCCGGCTCGACGACGCGGCCCATCAGGCTCGCGACGAAGGCGCGGTCGGCGCCGCTCGGCAGCCAGTCGTTGTGCCTGGCGGCCCACTCGGCCTCGCTCACCACGCGGCCGTCGGGCGCCACCTTCACGCCGGAGAGCGCACCGATGTTGCGGTGGAAGGCCTTGTGCGGCGTCGTCAGCTTGAACGGAATGCCGGCCTTCTCGATCACCTTGTTCCAGCGCCCGACGCCGGCCACGCTGTCCTTGATGTAGTCGTCGCGCAGCACTTCGTTCAGCGCGTTGAGCATCGGCACTTCCTTCTCGACCAGGCGGCCACCCGCGGCCTGCAGCACGCGGTAGGTCTGGCTGCGCAACTGGTGGTCGTCCTGGCGCTTGCCTTCTTCGTAGCGCCCCTTCAGGCCCGTGCTGTAGAAGGTGGCGGCGTTGCTGGACTCGTCGGCGCCGAAGAGGTCGATCGTCACGCTGAAGTGGAAGTTCAGGTAGCGCTGGATCGTCGGCAGGTCGATGACGCCGGCCTCGCGCAGCTTCTTCGGGTCGTCGGTCTTCAGCTCGTTCATCGCCGCGCAGGTGCGCTGGATGACGCGGCTCACGCCCGACTCGCCCACGAACATGTGGTGCGCCTCTTCGGTGAGCATGAACTTCGTGGTCCGCGCCAGCGGGTCGAAGGCGCTCTCGGCCAGCGCACACAGCTGGAACTTGCCGTCGCGGTCGGTGAAGTAGGTGAACATGAAGAAGCTCAGCCAGTCGGGCGTCTTCTCGTTGAAGGCTTGCAGGATGCGCGGGTTGTCCTGCTGGCCGCTGCGGCGCTCGAGCAGCGCCTCGCCTTCTTCGCGGCCGTCGCGGCCGAAGTACTTGTGCAGCAGGTAGACCATGGCCCACAGGTGGCGGCCTTCCTCCACGTTCACCTGGTACAGGTTGCGCAGGTCGTAGTTGCTCGGCGCGGTGAGGCCCAGGTGGCGCTGCTGCTCCACGCTGGCGGGCTCGGTGTCGCCCTGCGTCACGATGATGCGGCGCAGGTTGGCGCGGTACTCGCCGGGCACGTCCTGCCAGGCGGCTTCGCCCAGGTGATCGCCGAAGTGGATCTTGCGGTCCTTCTCGCCCGGGTTCAGGAAGATGCCCCAGCGGTAGTCGGGCATCTTCACGTGGCCGAACTGGGCCCAGCCTTCGGGGTCGACGCTGACGGCGGTGCGCAGGTACACGTCGTAATTCGGGCTGCCTTCGGGGCCCATGTCGTTCCACCACGACAGGTAGTCGGGCTGCCATTGCTCCAGCGCGCGCTGCAGCGTGCGGTCTTCCGACAGGTTGACGTTGTTGGGGATCTTCTCGGCGTAGTTGATCGTGCTCATGTCTCTCGTTCCTTAAACGCGATTCCAGTCGAACGCAGCCTTGTCGCCCTTGCCGTAGACCTTCAGGGCACCCTTGTCGCCGACGGCGTTCGGGCGCTGGAAGATCCAGTTCTGCCAGGCCGTCAGGCGCCCGAAGACGCGCGTGGCCATCGTTTCCTTGCCGTTGAAGCGCAGGTTGGCTTCCATGCCGGTCAGCGCGTCGGGGCTCATCGCGACGCGCTCTTCGACCGCGATGCGCACTTCGTCGGCCCAGTCGATGTCGTCGGGGTTGCTGGTCACGAGACCCAGCTTGAACGCGGCGTCGGCATCCAGCGGCTGGCCGACGACGGCGCGCACGGCGTCCATCGCGGGCTGCTCGGCGTAGAACCGGCGCTGCAGGCGGCTTTCGTCGGTGGCCATCGGGAAGGTGCCGAAGTTCAGCTCGCCGACGGTGATCTTCGGCGCCTTCGCGGCGTCGCCGGCCAGGCTCAGCATGTAGCTGCGGTCGCAGGCCAGCGCCAGTTCCAGGAAGCTGCCGGCGAAGCACGAGCCCGGCTCGATCAGCGCGAACAGGCTGCGGCTGCTCACGTCCAGGCGGCTGAAGGTGCGGCGCAGCAGGCCGGTGGTTTCGCGCACCAGCCAGTGGCCGGCGTTGGCGGCCAGCACGGCGTCCATCGCCAGCACGGCGGCCGAGTCCCCTTCGGTCTTGATGAGCCAGGTGCCGATGTCCAGCTCGTTGGTGCGCATCGACAGGATCGCGTCTTCCAGCTCGCGGGCCATCTGCAGCGGGTACCAGGCGGCGCCGGCGGCTTCGATCTCGGCCACCGTCTTCGGCTGCGCGCCTTGCGGGCCCTTCACGGTCCAGGTGGCGGTGCGGTTGGCGCGGTCGATCTCGACCGTGACGTTCGGGTAGCGCAGCGCGTTCTCCTCGATCGTGCGGGTCACGGCGGGCAGCTTCACGCCCTGGGCGCCGGCGGGGCGGTCGGAGAGCGCGGCCAGCTCCAGCGCACGCTCCTGCACCTTGGCGGCGAACTGCGCCGGCTTCACGATGTCGTCCACCAGGCGCCAGTCCTTGGCCTTCTGGCCGCGCACGCCTTCGTTCGTGGTGCAGAAGATGTCGGCCAGGTCGTGGCGCACCTTGCGCTTGTCGGTCACGCGGGTCAGGCCGCCGGTGCCGGGCAGAACGCCGAGCAGCGGCACTTCGGGCAGGCTGACGGCGCTGCTGCGGTCGTCGACCAGGATGATCTCGTCGCAGGCCAGCGCCAGCTCGTAGCCGCCGCCGGCGCAAGCGCCGTTCACGGCGGCCAGGAACTTCAGGCCGCTGTGCGCGCTGCTGTCTTCCAGGCCGTTGCGCGTCTCGTTCGTGAACTTGCAGAAGTTCACCTTCCACGCGTGGCTGCTCACGCCCAGCATGAAGATGTTGGCGCCGGAGCAGAACACCTTCGCCTTGGCGCTGGTGACGACGACCGTGCGCACTTCGGGGTGCTCGAAGCGGACGCGGTTGATGGCGTCGTTCAGCTCGATGTCGACGCCGAGGTCGTAGCTGTTGAGCTTGAGCTTGTAGCCGGGGCGCAGGCCGGCGTTCTCGTCGAAGTCGGCCGTCAGGGTGGCGACGGGGCCTTCGAACTTCAGCTTCCAGTGCTTGTACTGGGACGGCTCGGTCTGGTAGTCGACGCGGGGGGTTTGGCTCATGTTGTCTCCGGACTTGGCAGTAAAGTGCATTGGGGTGGGGAGGCGATGACATGCACTGTAGTGCACGTTAGATGGCGAGTCAAGCAACAAAGTGCATGTCATCATCCTATCGTTTACCCTAGGCCCAGTGCTTCGCCGACCATCGCGCGCAGCGAACGGAAGGTCGGCTCCAGCGGTGCCGAGCTGGTGTCGAGCCGAAGCTCGGCCTTCGAGTAGAAGGCGGCGCGCCCGGCGAGGATGCTCTTCAGGTCTCCCAGCGCCTCCTGGTTGCCGGCCATCGGGCGCAGGTCGCCCTGGGCCGCGACGCGCCGCAGGTGGTCTTCCGGGGCGGCCTGCAGCCAGACGGTGGTGCAGTGCGCCAGCAGCAGGTTGAACGTGGCGGCCTCGGAGACCAGGCCGCCGGGAATGGCGATCACGGCCTCGGGATAGATCTGGATCGCCTCTTCCAGCGCCCGCCGCTCGTAGCGCCGGTAAGCGTTCTGGCCGTACAGGGACTGGATCTCGTCGACCGAACAGCCGGCAAATTCCTCGATCTTGCGGCTGAGCTCGACGAACGGGCAGTCGAAGTCCTCCGCCAGCATCCTGCCCAGCGTGGACTTGCCGGCGCCGCGCAGGCCGATCAGCGCCACCCGGGCGCTGCGCGCCGAGGCCCCCTTGCCGTGCGCGCCGCCGGTGCCGAGCAGTTCGCCGATCGCCTCGCGCGTGCGGCGCAGCGTGGCTTCGTCGCGGTTCTCGAGCAGTTCGCGGATCAGCAGCCACTCGGGAGAGCGCGCCACCTCGTCGCCCAGCAAGTCGCTGACCGTGGCCTTCAGGGCGCCCGCCACTTCCAGCAGCAACAGGACCGAGGCATTGCCGACGCCTTGCTCCAGATTCGCGAGGTGGCGTTGCGAAACCGAGGCGGCGGCGGACAGTGCCCTGCGCGTCATGCCGCGCCGGGCGCGAAGCTCCCGCACGCGAGCGCCCAGGGCGGCCAGGAACGGGTGCTTCTCGTGCTGCGGCGCCGCGTTTCCGCCACTCGCAGCCGGCTCCGGCCCGTCGTCCAACTCCGCGGGCGTTGCGCGACCAGGCGTAAACCCTAAAGCATGAAGTATAGTGCTTGACACGGCAGTTTTGTGCCTCTACAGTTCAAGCATGCACGATACTGCATGTGCCGCGCGAAAACAACCCTGACAAGTCGGCCGGCGCCCTTCTTCCCATTCCATTCAGGAGACAGCCATGACCCAGACCTTCGAAAACGGCGCCGAAACCGCCGTGGCGGCGCCACCCGAGCGCTTCAACTTCGCCCAGCACCTGATCGCGTGCAACGCGTCCCGGCCGGCCAAGCTGGCCTTCGTCGACGACGCCGGCGCGTTGAGCTACGGCGACCTCGAGCAGCGCGTGCGCCGCCTGGCCGCCGGGCTGCGCTCGCTCGGCCTCCGGCGCGAGGAACGGGTGCTGCTGCTGATGCAGGACTGCACCGACTGGCCGGTGAGCTTTCTCGGCGCCATCTACGCCGGCCTGGTGCCGGTGGCGGTGAACACGCTGCTGACGGCCGACGACTTCGCCTACATGCTGGCGCACAGCCGCGCGCAGCTGGCGCTGGTGTCGGCGGCCCTGCTGCCGGTGCTGACCAGCGCGATGGCCAAGGCACCGCACGAGGTGCAGCAGGTCTGGATCTCGCGCCCGAGCGCGGCGCTGGCCGACCGCCAGGCCGACCTGGCGCAGCGCATCGAGGCGTCGGCACCGCTCACGCAGAGCGCCGCCACCTCGCCCGACGAGCCGGCGTTCTGGTTGTATTCATCGGGCTCCACCGGCCGGCCCAAGGGCACGGTGCACACGCACGGCAACCTGTACTGGACGGCCGAGCTGTACGGACGCGGCGTGCTCGCGCTGCGCGAGAGCGACGTCTGCTTCTCGGCGGCCAAGCTCTTCTTCGCCTACGGCCTCGGCAACGCCCTCACCTTCCCGCTGGCCGCCGGTGCCACCACGGTGCTGATGGCCGAGCGGCCGACGCCCGACGCGGTGTTCAAGC
>JBGAKY010000117.1:0-6670 GCA_044224175.1 Rubrivivax sp.
CCAGCCCGTCTCCCAGCCCATCGCCGAGCCCGTCGCCGAGCCCGTCCCCGTGTACCACCCCCCACCCCCCGCCGGTGGGTGATGCCGTCGCCGGTGCCACGAAGTACGCGGCAAGCTGCTCCACCTGCCACGGCCCCGACCCCAAGGCCAACCAGGCGAAGATCCTGCGGGCCACCAGCCCGGCGGCGATCGAAAGCGCCATTGCCAGCGTCAATGCGATGCGGGGCCTGGCGGGCACGCTCACGACGCAGGACGAACTCGACATCGTCGCCTTCATCACGAAGTGAGTTCGCGCCGCCGCCCGGCGCCCAGGCGTCAGGCGGCGGCGTTCAGCGTCAGCTGCTGCGTGCTGGCTTCGATGTTCGCCGAGCGCTCGGCCAGCCAGGCCTGGAACTGCGGCGCCGGCAGCGCTCGGCTCAGCAGGTGGCCCTGCATTTCGTCGCAGCCCAGGTCGCGCAGGAAGGCGGCCTGGGCCTCGGTCTCCACGCCTTCGGCGACGACGCGCATGTCCAGGCTGTGGCCCATCGCCACCACCGCGGTGGCGATGACGCTGTCCTCGTTGTCGTGCGGCAGCTCGCTGACGAAGCTGCGGTCGATCTTCAGCGTGTCGACGTCGAAGCGCTTCAGGTAGCTGAGCGATGAATGCCCGGTGCCGAAGTCGTCGATCGCCACCCGCACCCCCATCGCGGCCAGCGTGGCCAGCACCTGGCGGTTGGCCTCGTTGTCTTCCATCAGCAGCCGCTCGGTGATCTCCAGCTCCAGCCGCTGCGGCGCGATGCCGGTGTCGGCCAGCGTGTCGGCGATGAACTTCACCAGGTACTCCTGGCGGAACTGGCTGGGCGACAGGTTCACCGCCAGCTTCAGCGGCGGCATGCCGGCGGCGTCCCAGGCGGCCAGCTGCGCGCAGGCGGTCTTCAGGATCCAGGCGCCCACCGGCAGCATCAGGCCGCTGTCTTCCAGCACGCCGATGAAGCGGTCCGGCGGCACCAGGCCGTGGCGCGGGCGGTGCCAGCGCACCAGCGCCTCGACGCCGGTGACCTCGCCGGTGGCCAGCAGGGCCTTGGGCTGGTAGTGGACGACGAATTCCTGCTGTTCATGCGCCTGGCGCAGCGCATTCTCCAGCTCCAGGCGGGCCGCCACCTCGGCGCTGAGCTCGGCGCTGTAGAAGGCGTACGTGCCGCGGCCCATGGCCTTGGCACGGTACATCGCCATGTCGGTGTGGCGCACCAGGCCGTCGATGTCGGCGTCGTCGGCCGGGTACATGGAAATGCCGATGCTCGCCGAGACGTGCAGGTCGGCGTCCAGCGTCTTCATCGGCTCTTCCAGCGCTTCCAGGATGCGGCGCGCGAACTGCGCCGCGTCGTCGGCACTGCCCACGTCTTCCAGGATCACGGTGAACTCGTCGCCGCCCAGGCGCGAGATGGTGACGCCGGGGCCGCCTTCGACCGCCTCCGCGCCGCCGGGGCGCAGCGTTTCGGTCAGGCGCGCGGCCACGTGCTTGAGCAGCTGGTCGCCCACCTCGTGCCCAAGGCTGTCGTTGATGACCTTGAAGCGGTCCAGGTCCAGGAACATCAGCGCGAGTGGGGTGCCGGTGCGGCGCGCGCGCGCCATGGCCTGCGCCAGCCGGTCTCGGAACAGGGTGCGGTTGGGCAGGCTGGTCAGGCTGTCGAAGCTGGCCAGGAAACTGAGTCGTTCCTTGGTGAGCTTGCGGTCGGTGATGTCCCTCAGCACGAACAGGCGTGGCACGCGGCTGCCGCGCCGCGTTTCGCTGACCGTCAGCTCCACCGGGAAGGTGGCGCCACCGGGGCGGCACGCGGTGGTCTCCCACTGGCCGCCCGGGAAGGCCGTGCCTTCGCGGCCCAGCGGCGTGAGCCAGTCGGTGACCGGCGTGCCCACCACGGCCGAAGGCTCGACGCCGAACATCGCCGCCGCCACCGGGCTGCACAGCTTCACGCTGCCGTCGTCCCGGCAGGCCAGCAGGCCCGATTCGGAATGCTCGAACAGGCGCAGCAGCGAAGCCGTCATCGAGACACCGCGCGGCCGCGGCGGCGCCGGCGGCGTGGCACCCAGCGCCAGCGCGGTGCGCAGCAGCCAGTTCGCGAAGCGGCCGCCTCGGGCGGCGGAGGCTTCGGGCTTCGGCGTATGGGGTCGTGACACGGGCAAGGGGCTTCGTCGCGGCGGCGGGCAGGCGCACCGCAGGGGCGGTGCTTCACGGCTTATCGGGCGCCCGCCGCGGCCGGGCGAGCCCGGCGGCCGCGTAGAATTGCGCACCGGGCCCAAATTCCGGCGCCCGGTCCGATGCCCGTCCCTCGCCCGCGTGTCTGCCGGGCCGGTTCGAAGGCGGCCGTTCGGTACCCGCCGGGTCAAGCGCTCTTCCCTTCCCAACACGAGCCTGGCCATGGAAATCTTCGACTACGACAACATCCTGCTGCTGCCGCGCAAGTGCCGCGTCGAGAGCCGCAGCGAGTGCGACACCTCGGTGGAATTCGGCGGCCGCCGCTTCGCGCTGCCGGTGGTCCCGGCCAACATGCGCACCGTGATCGACGAGCCGATCAGCGAAGTGCTGGCCCGCAGCGGCCACTTCTACGTGATGCACCGCTTCGACCTGGACGGCGTGGCCTACGCGAAGCGCATGCGCGATCAGGGCCTTTTCGTCTCGCTCAGTTCGGGCGTGAAGCCGCACGACCACGACATGATCGACCGCCTGGCGGCCGAAGGCGTGGGCGCCGACTACATCACCATCGACATCGCGCACGGCCATGCCGAGAGCGTGCGGCTCACGATCGAGCACATCAAGAAGCGGCTGCCCAAGGCCTTCGTCATCGCCGGCAACGTGGCCACGCCGGAAGCGGTGATCGATCTGGAGAACTGGGGCGCCGACGCCACCAAGGTGGGCGTGGGCCCGGGCAAGGTCTGCATCACCAAGCTGAAGACCGGCTTCGGCACCGGCGGCTGGCAGCTGAGCGCGCTGAAGTGGTGTGCGCGCGTGGCCACCAAGCCCATCATCGCCGACGGCGGCATCCGCCATCACGGCGACATCGCCAAGAGCGTGCGCTTCGGCGCCGCGATGGTGATGATCGGCTCGCTCTTCGCTGGCCACGAAGAATCGCCCGGCCAGACGGTGGAAGTCGACGGCAAGCTCTACAAGGAATACTACGGAAGCGCTTCCGACTTCAACAAGGGCGAGTACAAGCACGTCGAAGGCAAGCGCATCCTCGAGCCCATCAAGGGCCGGCTCGCCGACACGCTGCGCGAGATGCGCGAGGACCTGCAGAGCAGCATCAGCTACGCCGGCGGCCGCGCCATCGCCGACCTGAAGAAGGTGAACTACGTGATCCTGGGCGGCGAGAACGCCGGCGAACACCTGTTCATGTAGAGGTGCGCGCTCGCACCGAAGCGACTCGCGAGCAAGGCGCAGGCACTCGTCGCCTGCGCGCCAGCAGCGGCAGCACCAGTGCCAGCAGCGCCAGCCCGGAAGGCTCGGAAACGACGCCGATGCGCGTCGAGCTGCCGTACATGCCGATGGTTTCGGTGGCGAGCAGGACGATGCCGTCATGGTTGAAGTCGCCGCGGATCGTGCCCGACAGGCTGGCGCCTGACACGCTGCCCAGATCGAGCGGCAGTCCGTCACCGGCGGTCAGAGCGCCCCCGGCGCCGAAACTCAGGGACGACAGGGTCGGCAGCCAGCACAAGCTGGCGCGGGTGGCGCCACAGTCGGGCGGCGGCAGGCCCACCCACATCGAGTCCGGTATCGTGAACTCGCTACCGATTTCGACCAGCGGGCCCCAGGGCGCCAGATCGTTCCAGACGGTGCCTTGCAGCGCATCGGCCGACAGCAGGGTGCCGTCGGCCAGCGTCACCGTGACGCTGCCCGCCGCTTCGAAGCCGCGGCCGATCAGCACGTCGCCGCTGCCGCCGCGGAGGTAGATGTCGAGGTAGTAGTGCGCAGCGCCACCGTCGTAGGTGATCGAGGCGCTGTACGCGCTGAATGTGGATGGCGACAGGTGCGCGGCCAGCGCGCCTGCGGCGCTGCCCACGTCGGTGATCGCCAGCACGCCCTCGAACGCGACGGTCACGGGGACGGCCTTCGAGGAGGCCGGGAGGCACAAGGCCTGCAGTGCCAGGATCCAGGCCAGAAGCAGGCTGTTTCGAGTCGGCATGCCCCCTCCTTCCAGTGCCACGCGGCGTACTGCGGGCAGGATAGGTCGGGGCGCCCGGATGGCGCATTGCGTACAGTCAACGCCGCCCGCCGCGCGTCCGTCGGCAGGCTGCGTCCGCGCCGCCGGCCGGTCAGCGCCCGACCATGCCGCGCACCTCGCCCGGCTCGGGTGCGGCGTGCAGCGACTTCGCGCGCACCGAGAAGGGCTGCGCCTTCGAAGCTGCCACCGACGGGCAGGCCCCGCTGTCGGCGAACTGGCGCGCGGTGTCCAGCAGCGGTTCGGAGGGCGAGCCCAGGGCCTGCGTGAAGTCTTCCGAGACCGG
Organism: Rubrivivax sp.; assembly: GCA_044224175.1. GTDB lineage: Bacteria > Pseudomonadota > Gammaproteobacteria > Burkholderiales > Burkholderiaceae_C > Rubrivivax. The sequence goes on from JBGAKY010000117.1 coordinate 4,483, forward strand.
GCAGGTGGCGTCGAAGCCGTCGAAGTAGCGCCCTTCGTTGCGCGCGTTCACCGACTCGAAGTTGACCACGCTGTAGGTCAGGTTGCAGGCGCTGGCCGGCAGGAAGCCGACCGGCTTGCCGCAGGTGGTGTCGCCGATGGTGACGACATCGACCCCAAGATCTCGAAGCCCCCGCAGGCCGTTGATCACCTGCTCCGAAGCCGAACAGGTGCGGTGGCCGGTGAGCACGAACACCCGCGCCACGCCCGCCGCGTTGGCCAGGCTGCTGCTGAACACGAAGGTCTGGTTGTAGCTGCTGGCGCGCTTGTCGTTGTACAGCAGCGAGGCGTAGGCAAGGCCGCTGCCGCGCGTGCCGGCCACGTAGCTGGCGACGTCGCGCCCCACGCTGACGAGACCGCCGCCGTTGTAGCGCAGGTCGAGCACGACCTCGGTCACGCCCGCGGCCTTGAAGGCGGCGAAGGCGCTGTCCAGCGGGCCGTTGACCTGGCTGATCATGTCCTTCACGAGGACGTAGCCCATCTTGCGGCCGCCCGGCGAGGTGACGACCGTCGTGCCGGACACCGGCGCCAGCGCGAACACGGCCGACGTGAGCACCACCGTGCGGTCGACGCCGTTGTTGCGCAGCTGCAGCGTGAGCGTCTCGCCGGGGCTGGCGGCCCCGAGCCCGGAATAGTCGCCGGCGGTGATGACGTCGCGCGCGCTGCGGCCGTTGATGGACAGCACCTGGTCGCCCCGCACCACCCGGCCGGCCGCCGGCGACAGCGGTTCGATGTAGCGCACGTACAGCGGCGCGTCGGGCTGGCCGGTCACCTCGTTGCCGGCCACGAAGACGCCGTAGCCTAGCGATTCGCCGTCGCCGAAGAAGCTGTTGAAGCTCTGGGTGGACTGGTAGAAGCTCCAGCGGTCGGCCGGGAAGCTGGGGTCGGTGCCGGTGTACTGCAGGGCGTAGAAGTAGTCGTTCACGGTGGCGTAGCCCGAAGCCGGCGGCCGCGGCGACAGCCGGTACCAGAAGTACCAGTCGTTGAAGTAGGCCGCCAGCCAGTCCTTCTGGTCGGCCACGCTGCAGCTGGCGGGCATGCCGCCGTTGTCGACATAACCGTCGTCGCCGCAGGCGACCAGGGCCAGCGGGGCAAGGGCCAACAGGAGGCGGCGGCGCAGCGAGGCAGTCTTCATGGGCAGTACTCGGCTTTCCGGGCGGGGAGGTCACCCTACAATCGAACGCAACTCCTCCCACCCCGTTTACGTTGACAGATCACGGCGCATGCCGTGGTTTCCCTTTGCTTCAGCCCATCATGCCCGAACTCGCCAAATCGTTCGAACCCGCCGCCATCGAAGCCCGCTGGGCCCCGGTCTGGCAGGCCGGCGGCGCGTTCGCGCCGACGCTGGACCCTTCCAGGCCGTCGTTCTCGATCCAGCTGCCGCCGCCCAACGTGACGGGCACGCTGCACATGGGGCACGCGTTTAACCAGACCATCATGGACGCGCTGACCCGCTACCACCGCATGCGGGGCTTCAACACGCTGTGGGTGCCGGGCACCGACCATGCCGGCATCGCGACCCAGATCGTGGTCGAACGCCAGCTGCAGGAAACCGGCCTCTCGCGCCACGACCTGGGGCGCAAGAACTTCGTCGCCCAGGTGTGGGACTGGAAGGCCAGTTCGGGCGCCACCATCACGCGCCAGATGCGCCGCCTGGGCGACAGCGTCGACTGGAGCCGCGAGTACTTCACGATGGACGAGAAGCTCTCGAAGATCGTGACCGAGACCTTCGTGCGCCTGTACGACGATGGCCTCATCTACCGCGGCCAGCGCCTGGTGAGCTGGGACCCGGTGCTGAAATCGGCCGTCTCCGACCTGGAGGTGGAAAGCGAGGAGGAGGACGGCTTCCTCTGGCACATCCGCTACCCGCTGGAAGACGGCAGCGGTGCGCTGGTGGTGGCCACCACGCGGCCCGAAACCCTTCTCGGCGACACCGCGGTGATGGTGCACCCGGAAGACGAGCGCTACACCGCCTTCGTCGGCCAGCGCGTGAAGCTGCCGCTGACCGACCGCGTGATCCCGGTCATCGCCGACGCCTACGTCGACCGCAGCTTCGGCACCGGCGTGGTGAAGGTGACGCCGGCGCACGACGCCAACGACTACGCGGTGGGTCAGCGCCACGGCCTGCCCATCGTGGGCGTGCTGACGCT
>JBGAKY010000045.1:0-52742 GCA_044224175.1 Rubrivivax sp.
TGGCCCCCGAACAGCTGGGCAGGCCCTACCTGCTGTCGCCCAAGCTGCGCACCGGCCTGGGCGAACAGTGGATCGTCGGCGGCCTCATGGCCTACCCGGTGGGTGGCGCCGGCGGCATGCAGGTGGTGGAGTTCCAGCGCGTGCACAACCAGGTGCGCCTGCTCTCGCGCAACCTGGAAGTCACCGCGCCCGCCGGCACGCCGGAGGCGCGCGCGGTGGAGTCTTCGTACTCCAACAGCCTGCTCGGCAGCACTGCGGTGGCGAGTGCGCCGCACCCGGAGAGCAAGGCCATCCTGATCGAAGCCAACGGCATCTTCCTGTCGGACCTGCTGGGCGTGGGCATGACGCTGCAGCGCACCTTCCGCCAGGGCTACGGACTGGACCGCGGCAACTCGTCCATCACCGCGGTGCGCGGCGGCAAGGACAGCACCGTCATCGAGACGCTGAACCACTACTACACCGGCAGCATCGCGGTGCCGGGCCCGGGTCAGACCGGTCCGGCCCCCAGCATCCCGCGCTACCTGCCCGATTCGCGCAGCCTGCTGATCGGGCACCACTATTCGCTCATGCCGCTGCCGGCCCAGCCCATGGCGCCGCGCCTTGCCGACCCGCGGGTGGGCCTGTTCAGCACCACGCGGCTGGACTTCGGCAACGACCTGGCGCGCACGCCTCGCCAGCGCTTCATCGCCCGCTGGCGGCTCGAGAAGAAGGACCCTGCGGCCGAGCTCTCCGAACCGGTGAAGCCGGTCACCTTCTGGATCGACCGCAACGTGCCACTGGCCTACCGGGAGACGGTGAAGAGCGCCATCCTCGAATGGAACAAGGCCTTCGAACGCATCGGCTTCAAGGACGCCATCGTCGCGCAGCAGCAGCCCGAAGACGCCACCTTCGACACCCTGGACGCCGGCACCGCCTCGGTGCGCTGGATGATGAGCGCCGACCCTGCTTTCGCCGCCATCGGCCCGGTACACGTGGACCCGCGCACCGGCGAGATCCTGGACGCCGACATCGGCATCGAAGGCACCAGCCTGCGCTGGCGGCGCAACGAACGCACCCAGGTGCTGGGCGGCAGCGCGGCGCGCGGCGCCGACGGCGCGCTCGACCTGCTGGCCAGCCCCTACGCGCCGCCGCCCGGCTGGCCCGAGGGCCAGGCCTGGTGCGCCCACGGCGAAGCGGCTGCCGACCAGCTGGCCTACGGCCTGGACGTGCTGGCCGCGCGCGACGAACTCGCGCCCGACGGCCCCGAGGCGCAGCAGTTCGTGCTGGACTACGTGAAGGAGACCGTGATGCACGAGGTCGGGCATGCGCTCGGCCTGCGCCACAACTTCCGGGCTTCGCGCGTGTACAGCGAGGCGCAGCTTTCGGACCCCGAATTCACGCGCCAGCACGGCACCACGGGGTCGGTGATGGAATACAACGCCATCAACCTGGCGCGCCCGGGCGAACGCGGCGGCATGCCGTTCCAGACCGTGCTGGGGCCTTACGACTACTGGGCGATCGAATACGCCTACAAGCCGCTGCCGAAGGAGACCGAAGGCGCCGACCTGCAGCAGATCGCCGCCCGCAACAGCGATCCGCTGCTGGCCTACGGCACCGACGAGGACAACAACTTCGGCCTCGACCCCGAGACGGTGCAACTGGACCTGGGCAGCGACCCGATCGCCTTCGCGTCCAAGCGGCTGGCGATCGCGCGCGACCTGTTCCGCCGCCAGGAGACGCGCGCGCTGCCGCCCGACCGCGACTACGCCGTGCTGCGCCGCTCCATCGGCTATGCGATGGGCGATGTGGCGCGTTCGGTGGCGCTTCTGATGCGTCAGATCGGCGGCGTGCGCACGCTGCGCGACTTCCCCGGCAGCGGGCGCGACCCGTTGCAGCCGGTGGACGCCGCCACCCAGCGCGCCGCGCTGGACGAGATCGTGCGCGCCGTGCTGGCCGGCGACGGGCTGACGCTGTCACCTGCACTGCAGCGCCGGCTGGCGCCCGACTTCCTGGACCGCGGCGACTTCGGCGTGTCTGCCGACTACTCGCTGCCGCGACGCCTGCTGGACCTGCAGCGCGGTGTGATCGCCACGCTGTTGAGCGAAGGGCTGGCCGCGCGCGTGCTGGACAGTGCCGACAAGTTCGACCGGCCAACGCTCGCCATGCCGCTGTCGGAGGTCTACGCGCGGGTGACGCGCGAGGTCTGGTCCGACCTGTCACGCGGCGAGAGCGTGTCCGCCGCGCGGCGCGAACTGCAGCGCGAACACGTCACACGCCTCGCGACCACGCTGCTGCACCCGCCGGGGCGCGCCGACGCACGTTCCCTGCTGCGGCAGGAGGCGCTGGCCCTGATGTCGCAGCTGGACGCCGCCGCGCGGCAGCCGGGCCGGCGCGACGCCGAGACCCGCGCCCACCTGCAGGAAAGCGCCGAGACGCTGCGCCAGGCGCTGGCGGCGCGCTTGCCGCGCGTGGGCGTCTGACCGCCGTTCGGCCCCGGAGGGCCGTGCTTCGTCGCCCGGCGCTTGTCGGCCGCGCGCGGGCCCGGCTATCGTGAGCGCATGAGGACCAGCCCCGCCGAACCCGAAGCCGCCGTGCCGCAAGGCTGGTCGGCCTTCCTGGCGGGGCTCAACAGCACCGCCTTCGGCTGGACGGTGGGGCTGGCCATCACCGCCGCGGTGATCCTGAACCCGATCTTCGCCATCCCCTTCGCCGTGGTGCTGGGGCGGGCGCTGTTCCTGGGCCTGGTGCTGCTGCTGGTGTTCTCGGCCGCCCGCGCGTGGCCCGAAGCGCCGCTGCTGCGATGGATGCCGGCCTGGTTGCGACCCATGGTGGCGGTGGCGATGGCGACACCGGTCACGGTGTTCGCGATCTACCTCGTCGCCACCGGCGGCAGCCTGGCGTCGTTCTTCGGCATGCCCGAACGCGTCTCGGGTTTCCTGTTCATCAGCGGCCTGGGCCTGGTGATGGCGCTGCTCACGATCGCCGGTGCGCGCGTGCGCGAACGACTGGCCGAGGCGAAGACGCAGGCCTTGCAGTTCGAACTGGAACGCAGCCGCCTGGAACGCCAGGCGCTGGACGCGCGGCTGGCGCTGCTGCAGGCGCAGATAGAGCCGCATTTCCTGTTCAACACGCTGGCCAACGTGCAGGCACTGGTGGAAAGCGGCTCGCCGCGCGCCGCCCCGGTGCTGAAGAGCCTGATCGCCTACCTGCGCGCCGCGCTGCCGCGCCTGCACGAAGGGCAGCCCACGCTGGGCAACGAGATCGCGCTCGTGCGCGCCTACCTGGAGCTGATGCAGCTGCGCATGCCCGACCGGCTGCAGTTCGCGATCCAGGTCGACCCGGCGCTTGCGGGCCAGCGCTTTCCACCGATGGCGCTGCTCACGCTGGTGGAGAACGCGGTGCGCCACGGCATCGACCCCGGCGAGGAAGGCGGGCGCATCGACGTCGGCGCGCGGACCGAAGGCGCCCTGCTGCGGCTGTGGGTGGCCGACACCGGCATCGGCCTGAATCCGCATGCGCAGCCCGGCACCGGGCTGGCCAACCTGCGCGACCGGCTGGCCGCCTTCTTCGGCGCCGGCGCGGCGCTGAACCTGGAAGAACAGGCGCCGCACGGCGTGCGCGCCGAGATCAGCATCCCGACATGACCACCGCCCTCATCGCCGACGACGAACCCCTGCTGCGCGAACGACTGGCCGCGCACCTGTCGCGGCTGTGGCCGCAGCTGCAGGTGGTGGCGCAGGCGCGCAACGGGCGCGAGGCGATCGAGCTCTTCGACGATCTGGGTCCCGACATCGTCTTCCTGGACGTTCACATGCCGGGGCAGAACGGCATCGAGGCGGCGCGTGCCATCGGCCGCCGCGCGCGGATCGTGTTCGTCACCGCCTTCGAGCAGTACGCGCTCCAGGCCTTCGAGCAGGGTGCGGTCGACTACCTGGTCAAGCCCTTCGAGGAAGAGCGCCTGGCCGAGACGGTGCGCCGGCTGCAGGAGCGCCAGGCCCCGGCGACCCTGGACGCCGACGCGCTGACCCCGCTGCTCGACCGGCTGGCCGGCGAGATCCGCGCGCGCGCCCCGGCGCGCAGCCACCTGCAGTGGATCAGGGCCTCGGTGGGCCCGAGCGTGAAGCTGATCCCGGTGGCCGAGGTGGCCTACCTGAAGAGCGACGAGAAGTACACGCTGGTGGTCTGGCAGGGCGGCGAGGCGCTGATCCGCAAGACCATCCGCGAACTGGCCGACGAGCTGGACCCGGAAGACTTCGTGCAGGTGCACCGTTCGGTCATCGTCAACCTGCACCACGTGGCCCAGGTCGTGCGCGGCCTCAACGAGACCGCCGACGTGCACCTGAAGGGCCGCACCGAGGTGCTGCCGGTCAGCCGCAGCTACCTGCACCTGTTCAAGCAGATGTAGCCGCTACGGCACGATGCGGCCGGCCTCGATGCGCAGCTGGCGGTCGCAGCGCGCCGCGATCTGGCGGTCGTGCGTGACCAGCACGAGCGTGGTGCCGGTCTCGCGGTTCATCTCGAACATCAGCGCCATGATCTTCTCGCCGGTGGCGAAGTCCAGGCTGCCGGTGGGCTCGTCGGCCAGCAGAACGTCGGGCCGCACGACGAAGGCACGTGCCAGCGCCACGCGCTGCTGCTCGCCGCCCGACAGCACCTTGGGATAGTGGCCCAGGCGTTCACCCAGGCCCACGCGCTGCAGCATCTCGGTGGCGGCGGCGCGCGCGTCGTGGCGGCCCATCAGCTCCAGCGGCAGCATCACGTTCTCCAGCGCCGAGAGGTGGGCCAGCAGCTGGAAGTTCTGGAACACGAAGCCCACGTGGCGCGCCCGCACCTCGGCGCGTTCGTCCTCGCCCAGCGTGAAGAGCTCGGTGCCGGCGAGCTTCACGCTGCCGCTGGTGGGCGTGTCCAGCCCGGCCACCAGCGCCAGCAACGTGCTCTTGCCCGAGCCGCTGGCGCCGACGATGGCCACCGACTCGCGCCGCGCCAGCTCGAAGTTGATGTCGTGGAGAATGGTCAGCGTTCCGGTGGAGTCGGCGACCTGCTTGGTGACACGTTGAACGGCAATGATCGGAGATTCGCTCATGCAGGATGGTTGGCACCGGCGGAAATGGCTGGCGCACTGTAGCGTGTGGCTGTCGGCCCTGCCGGCCCGGGGCCGGGCCCAGGCCGCAAAGAAGACGCTGCTGGTGGTGGGCGACAGCCTCTCGGCGGAGTATGGCCTGCCACGCGGCACCGGCTGGGTGGCGCTGCTGGAAGCGCGGGTCGCGAAGCAGGCGCCGCAGTGGCAGGTGGTCAATGCCAGCATCAGTGGCGACACCACTTCGGGCGGGCGCTCACGCCTGCAGGCCCTGCTGGACCGGCACAAACCGGCGCTGGTGGTGGTCGAACTGGGCGGCAACGATGCGCTGCGCGGCCTGCCGCTTTCGATGAGCCGCGACAATCTGGTCGCGATGGCACGCGCCGCCAGGGCCGCCGGCGCCAAGGTGGTGCTGGTGGGCATGGCGGTGCCGCCCAACTACGGCCGCCAGTACGGCGACGACTTCTTCGCGCTCTTCGGCCAGGTGGCTAAGGCCGAAGGCGCGGCGCTGGTGCCCTTCCTGCTGCACGGCGTGGCCGACGTGCCGCAGTCGGAACAGTGGTTCCAGCCCGACCGCATCCACCCGAAGGCGGAAGCCCACCCCCGGATGCTGGACAACGTGTGGCCGGTGCTGGCCCCGCTGCTGCGCTGAAGCGCGCTACTTGAACTGCTCGCCGCGTTCGCGCGGGTTGTTGCGCTGCTCGGGGGCGCGCTGGCGGCCTTCGTCGCCGCGTTCGCGTTCAGGCGGGCGCTGGTGCGGCTGCGGCGCCGCCACCACCGGCTGCGGTGGGCGCGGGGCCTGCTGAGGCGGCTGCTGCGGCTGCGGCGGCGGCGCGGGCGGCTGCTGGCGCGGGGCCTGTTGCGGCGGCGGTTGAACCGGCTGCGGCGGCTGCGCCGGATGTTGCGGCGGTGCGGACAGTGCCGGCGCCGGACGCTGTTCGCGCGGCGGGCGGTCGCGCTCGCGCGCGGCGCGCTCCTGATTGGCACGGTCCTGCGCGGCCTGGCGCTGGCGCTCGCGCTCCTGGGCCGCCTGCAGGTCGCGTTGCTCGCGCTGCTCGCGTTGCTGCCGTCGCAGGTCGACCACGCCCTGCTGCGGTGCCGTGGGCTGGGCCGGCGCGGCCACGGCCGGCGGGTTGTTGCGCGGGCCACCGCCTTCACGGCGGCTGGGCGGGCCTTCGCCGCGCGCGGGCTCGGCACCGCCGGGCACGGCGATCACGGCGCCGGGCGAGCGGCCGGGGAAAGGTCGCAGCGGCACCCCGGGCACCGGGCGCGCCACCGGCGCGTTGGCCACCGGCTGCGGCGCCTGCACCGGCGCCGCATGCTGGATGGGCAGCGGCCGGCGCACTTCGTCGCGCAGGTCGACCACCGCGCGCGCCACGGGTTCGCGGCGCGAGAGCACGTCGCGTGGCACCACGGTCACCGCGTTCGGCACGCCCTGGTTGCCGTACATCACCGGCCCCGTGGGCACCTGCGGCACCGGCATCGGCCCGGGGCGATGGTTCACGCGGCCCACATAGACCGGCGTGCTGCGGTAGTAGGGCACGAAGACTTCACGCGGGGCCAGCGGCACCCAGCCCACCGCCGGCAGCGCCGGGCCGCCGACCTGGATGGAGACGCTGAAGTTCGCGCCACCCACCCAGGCCACCAGCGCCGGCGCGTAGACCGGCCGTGCGACGTAGCTGCCCGGGTACCAGCACCAGCGTCCGCCCCAGCTGACCCAGCGGCCGTAGTGGAAGGGCGCGAAGCCCCAGGGCGCGTCGTCGACCCAGGTCCAGCCCCAGGGCGAGATCCAGGCCCAATGGCCGTAGCGGTAAGGGGCCCAGCCGCCCACCACCACGGTAGGGGTCCAGACCGGGCCGTATTCGGGGTGTTGCTCCCAGCGGCCGTAGCGGTCCAGGTCTTCGGCGCCCGTCATCTCGGGGCTGACGTAGCGGTTGGAGGCGCTGCGCTCGTCGCGCCGGTCCTCGCGCGCCACCCAGTCGGAGAACTCGTCGTCGGGGATCGAAGTCCAGTTGCGGCGCAGACTGTCGCCGCGCCCTTCACGCCAGAGCTCCACGCGTCGGCCGGTGTCCACGGTGAACGGCCGGTCCTTGTCTTCCACCCGCAGTTCGCCGCGCCAGGCGGCGGCGAAGGTGCTGTCGTCCTGGCGGTCGACGCGGTAGCGGCCACCACGCAGCGGGTGCAGCGTCGCTTCTTCGGTCACCACTTCCAGTTCGTCGGCGGCTTCGCGCGACCGCACGCGCACGGCCAGGCTGCCGCTGTGCAGCTGAACCTTGACCCGGTCGTCGTCGAGGCGCAGCACTTCCAGTTCGCTGTCGGACCCCAGCCGCAGCGTGGTGGAACCGACGCGCAGTTCCACCCGGCCGGCGTTGTCGGTGGACACGCGGTCGCCGCCGGTCAGCGGGCGGTTGCGCACCGCGGGCGTCCATTCGCCGCGTTCGTCGTCGTAGCGGGAGACGCCACCCTGCACTTCCGCGATGCGGCCGACGCGGCCCGGGGGGTCGTCTTCGGCCAGGGCGTGGGTGGCGCCCACCAGGGCCAGCAGGCCGACGGCCAGCCAGCGCTTCAGCGTGTTTGCTTGGCTCATGGTTCCCAAACGGTCTGGCGACGGTGCCCGATGACGGTGCCGACTGTAAAGGCTTGTGTCGCCGGCGGGGCGCCGCCAGGGTCATGCCCGGGGCCTCCCCTCCCAGCGCGCGCAAGCCATCGCCGGCCCGCCGGCGCTGTTCATCCGTCCGCTGCTGAGCCGCGAACAGTTCGCCACCGTGTGCGGATGGGCCGCGCGCATGCGCATCTCCTGGGCCGCCTGCTCATCTTCTCGCGCGCCTGATCCGCCCTTGGGGGTGGCGCCGGCGCGCCCCGCTGGCTAACCTGCGGCCTTCGAACCCCAACCCGACAAGAGGAGACCCCATGCCCGACCGCGTCCAGGTGATCGACCCCCTCACCGCCCTTGGCGCCGGCGACCAGCCGTTCCCGTTCGACCTGTACGAACGCAGCTGCCTGGCGCAGGGCGATTCGTGGTTCTCGCTCGGCGCGCTGCCGCCTACGCGCACCACCCGGGTGGTGGCCGAACTGCGCCCCAAGCGTTCCACCGTGGTGGTGAACTGCGCCAAGCCGGGCGCGCTGCTGCACCGCATGACGAACACCACCACCGAGCCGCTGTTCCTGCGCCTGCTCAACGGCAAGGTCTCGCGCCGCTTCAACGCGATCCTGCTGTCGGGCGGCGGCAACGACCTCATCGAAGCCGTGGGCACCGCCCCCGACCACCCGGCCGACCAGCGCCTGCTGAAGACGCCGGCCGAACGCGGCGCGGCGCCCGCCGACGGCGCCGCCTACATCAGCGAAGTGGGCTGGAAGACCTTCGCCGACCACATCGAGGAGGTGTTCAACAAGGTGGTGGACGCGCGCGACGCCGGCGTCAACAAGGGTGTGCCGCTGGTCTGGCACAACTACGCCCGCGTGATGCCGCGCCCTTCCGGCGCCGGCATGGGTTTCGGGCCCTGGCTGCTGCCGGCGCTGGACCTCTACGCGGTACCCAAGGCCGACCGGCTGGCCGTTTCCGACGAACTCATCTCGCGCCTGGGCAAGGCCATCGCGGCGATGGTGGCGCGCCGGCTGGCCAGGGACCCGAAGGCGGCGCTCCACGTGGCCGATTCGCAGAGCGCGGGCATCGTGATCTCGGAGCCCGACACCACCGACGAGTCGGGCGACTGGATCAACGAGATCCATCTCACCAAGGCCGGCTACGCGAAGGCGGCGGCGGCCTGGACGGCGATACTGGACCCGCTGTTCGCTTAGGGCCGGTTCACGCCCGCTATCGGCAATGCCGTAACGGCGGCACGAGCGCGAGCGGCGGATCATCCGCTGCGCTTCGGCAGCCCGAGCCTTCCAGAATTTCGTGCAGGAAAGCAACGCTCGCTTCGACTGCGGAGACTGGGACCTGATCCAAGCGCAATGACCGGTCCTTCAGGTCCAGCAACTCGACGGCGCGCGGCTGGCGCAGATTGGTCAGGTCGACGATGAGCTTGTGGTCTTCGCCCACGATGGCCGAGCGCGTCGGGCGGCTGTTCTGGTTGTTGTGCATCACCAAGGCCCGCCGCTCTGCACGGGATTGCAGGAGTGAAGTGCCATGCAGGCCGTCGACCTGGCCGGCATCCGCGAGTGTCAGGACGGTCGGCATGATGTCCAGGTGCGAACTTGTCTGCCGGAATTCACCGGGAACCACGCCGGGGTAATAGAGCAGCAGCGGCGTGCCGACCTGCGAAGTCTCGAGCGAACTGGAATGGCTGAGTCGCCCGTCTTCCATCATGGCTTCACCGTGGTCGCCCGTGATCGCCACGGCTATGGTGCGCCAGTTGATCGACTCGAACAGCGCGCGCAGTTCGGAGTCGGCCTCGTGCAGCGCATTGCGGTAGCGGTTGACGATGCGCAGCACCTCTTCGGGCGAGTTGCTGGCCATCAGCGCGGCGCCGAGCGCCGCTTCGGGCTGGAACTTCGAGAATTTCGGCCCGTGTTCGTACGGGTAATGCGAGTTGCCGTAGTAGTAGAGGGAAACCGTCTTCGGGTTCGACGCGATGTGCTCGCGGATGCGCCGGAAGCTCTCCGCCGCCACCGGCAGGTCGGCATCAGCCTCGGCGCGCCATTCAACCAGATAACCCTCTATGTAGCGGTACGACGTGAGCCCGTGCCCAAAGCGACGCAGCGCGTAGCCGCGTTCCAGCAGGCGCTGCGCAGCCGGGGCGACGACGTTCCTGGCCTGCTGGTCGAAGAAGAAGGCCGGCGATTGCCCGAAAGCCAGGCCCGTCATGCCCAGCAACGTGTTATTGCCTGAGGAGAAGTGTTTCGGGAACACCATCATCTCCCGCCGCAGCGCCGACAGGAAGGGCATGGTCTCGGCGTCGAAGAATCGGGGGTTCCAGCCCTCGAGTGCGATGAGCAGGATGTGGTTCACGGGCCGTGCCGGCGCGGGAACGGCCGCCGCCGCAGCATGGCCAGCCGGCTTGCGCCGAACGCCACTTCCAAGCAGCGTGTCGAGCCGTTCGGCATCCGGGTGGCGGAAGCTGAGGAAGCGCGCCGCACTCACGTCGTAGAGGTTGCGGCGCGCGATCGCGTTCCACTGGTCGTGGTGGCCTGCAGACAGGGCGTAGCCAGACGCCAGTCCTCCGACCACCAGGAACGCCAGCGCACTGGCGCCCACACGATGCAGCCTCCTTCCGGCCCGCCACGGCAGCCGTCCCTGCCTGCGCAGCCGCTGGATCGCCAGGTAGCCGCCGCCGAGCACGCAGGCGTGCAGCAGCAGCGTGGCGGCGATGAGGGCGATCTGCGACAGGCTGATGCCCATGTGATCGACCGGGTTGGCGCTGAAGAAGATCTGGATGTCGCTCCAGCGCAGGTGCTCCCTCGACAGGGCATACCAGACGTTGTCGACCTCGGCGAAGAGCACCAGGCCGATGGCGGCGATCACCAGCGAGCCACGCACCACGCGCTGCGGCACGCGGGCCGCCCGGCCGGCCTTCGCAAGGACCCAGGGCGCCACCGCAAAGACCAGCAGCGCCGAGGAGGCCACGCCCAGCACGATGGCCAGCAGCGTCAGGGGACTCGGCTTCGGCCAACCGTAGGCCCCGTGGCCTGCGAAGAGCGGATGCGCCGCCCAGCGGAACAGGAAATTCGCCAGAAAGTAGGCCGTGGACAGTAGTGCGAACGCCCTGGACATGCTGACGGCCCGGCGCGGCCTAGTCTTCCGCGTCCGCCGGGTCCAGTTCCGGGAACAGCACGCTCGTGAACCCGAGCTTCGTCAGGTCGGTCATGCGCGTGGGGTACAGGCGACCGATCAGGTGGTCGCATTCGTGCTGCACCACGCGCGCGTGAAAGCCTTCGGCCTCGCGCTCGATGACGGCGCCCCGGGCGTCGAAGCCCGAGTAGCGGATGCGCTGGAAGCGCGGCACCACGCCGCGCAGCCCGGGCACCGAGAGGCAGCCCTCCCAGCCTTCGACGGTCTCGTCCGACAGCGGCGTGATGACCGGGTTGATGAGCACCGTCATCGGCACCGGCGGCGCTTCCGGGTAGCGCTCGTTGCGCTCGAAGCCGAAGATCACCAGCTGCAGGTCGACACCGATCTGCGGCGCCGCCAGCCCGGCGCCGTTGGCCGCCGCCATGGTGTCGAACATGTCGGCCACCAGCGCGTGCAGCTCGGGCGTGTCGAAGGCCTTCACCGGCTGCGCCACGCGCAGCAGGCGCGCATCGCCCATCTTCAGGATCTCGCGAACGGTCATGCCCGGTCTCGGTGTTTGCCTCGTTCGATTATCCCGGCCTGCCAAAGACAATGCAGGCACATGCCGCCCGACCTGCTGCTCGCGATCGACGTCGGCACGCAGAGCGTGCGTGCGCTGGCCTTCGACCGCGGCGGCGACCGCGTGGCGCGCACCCAGGTGCCGCTGGAACCGGCCTTCCGCGCCCCGCAACCCGGCTGGGCCGAACAGGACGGCGCCACCTACCGTGGCGCGCTGGTGGCCGCCGTCCAGGGCCTGTGGCCACAACTGGACCCCGCACGCATCGCGGCCGTCACGATCACCACGCAACGCGGCACCGTGCTGTGTGCGCAGGCCGACGGCACGCCGCTGCGGCCGGCCATCGTCTGGCCCGACCAGCGGCTGGCGAGCGCGCCGCCGCCGCTGGGACCGCTGTGGACCACGCTGTTCGGCGTGGCCGGTGCCCGCCACCTGCTGCGCCACCTGCAGCGGCAGGCCAAAGCCAACTGGATCGCGCAGAACGAGCCCGATCTCTGGCGACGCTGCGAACGCTTCGTGCTGCTGTCGGGCTGGCTGGCGCAGCAGCTCACCGGCGAGTGGGTCGACTCCAGCGCCTGCCAGGTGGGCTACCTGCCCTTCGACTACCGGCGCCAGCAATGGGCCGGGGCGCGCTCGTGGCACTGGAAGGCGCTGGCGATCCGGCCTTCGCAGCTGGGCCGCCTGCTGCCGCCCGGCGCCACGCTGGGCCGCCTGACCGACGCGGCGGCGGCGCAACTGGGCCTGCCGCGCGGGCTGCCGCTCATCGCCGCCGCCGCCGACAAGGCCTGCGAAGTACTGGGCTGCGGCGCGCTCGACCCCACGACGGCGCAGCTTTCCTTCGGCACCGCCGCGGCCATCAACACAACGCAGCCGAAGTACCTGGAAGTCGAACGTCTGCTGCCGGCCTACCCGGCCGCGCTGCCGGGCGCCTTCAACACCGAAATCCACGTGCAGCGCGGCTTCTGGCTGGTGAGCTGGTTCCAGCGCGAATTCGGCGGCGACCCGGCGCAGTTCGAAGCCTGGCTGACCGCCACGCCCCCCGGCGCGATGGGACTGGTCGCGATGCCGCACTGGAGCCCGGGCCTGCGCGACCCCGGGCCGGAAGCCAAGGGTGCGCTCATCGGCTTCGGCGACGTGCACGGCCGCGCGCATGTGTACCGCGCGCTGCTCGAAGGCCTGGTGATGCAGCTGCGAGCCGGCCGCGAATTGATCGAACGCCGCACCGGCCGACGCCTGACGCGGCTGGTGGTGGCCGGCGGCGGCTCGCAGAGTGACGGCGCGATGCAGGTGGCGGCCGACGTCTTTGGCCTCGCCGCCGAACGTGCGCGCTGGAGCGACGCCTCGGCGCTGGGCGCGGCGATGATCGGCGCCGCCGGCCTGGGGTGGTACGCCGGCGTGCGCGAAGCGGCGCAGGCGATGGCGCGACCCGGCGCCCGTTTCGAACCGCAGCCGGCCGCGGTGCGCCTGTACGACGAGATCTACCGCGAGGTGTTCCGCCCGCTGGCAGGGCGCCTGGCGCCGCTGAACCGGCGCATCCGCGCCATCACGGGCTACCCGGCGCCGGACTGATCCAGCAACGCACGCAAGCCCGCTTCGTCCAGCACCGGCACACCCAGTTCACGCGCCTTGTCCAGCTTGCTGCCGGCCTCTTCGCCGGCGATCACGTAGTGGGTCTTCTTCGACACCGACCCGGCAACCTTGCCGCCGGCGGCTTCGATCATCTCCTTCGCCTGGTCGCGGCTCAGCGTGGGCAGGGTGCCGGTGAGCACCAGGGTCTTGCCGTCCAGCGGCCGTGGCGCCAACGGGGCCGCCGCACCTTCGTGTTCTTCCCAATGCACGCCGGCGGCGCGCAGCTGTTCGGCCACCTCTCGGTTGTGCGGCTGCTCGAAAAAGGCGCGGATGCTCTGGGCCACGACAGGCCCGACGTCGTTCACCTGCAGCAGCTGGTCGACGGAGGCGTCCATCACGCGGTCGAGCGAGCCGAAGTGCTTCGCCAGGTCCTTCGCGGTCGCCTCGCCCACCTGGCGGATGCCCAGGGCGTAGAGGAAGCGCGCCAGCGTGGTGGACTTGCTCTTCTCCAGCGCCGCCACCAGGTTGGCGGCGCTCTTCTCGGCCATGCGGTCCAGCGCCGCCAGCTTGACAACGCCCAGGGTGTACAGCTCGGGCAAGGTGCGGATGATGCCGCCGTCGACCAGCTGGTCCACGAGCTTGTCGCCCAGGCCTTCGACGTCCATCGCGCGCCGGCCGGCGTAATGCAGCAGCGCCTGCTTGCGCTGCGCGGCGCAGAACAGGCCGCCGGTGCAGCGGTGGTCGATGCCGCCCTTCTCGCGAAGCACGCGGCTGCCGCAGACCGGGCATTCGCGCGGCATGCGGAAGTTGGGGACATAGGCTGGGCGTTCGCCAGGCACGCGGCCCACCACTTCGGGGATCACGTCGCCCGCGCGCCGCACGATCACCATGTCACCCACGCGCACGCCCTTGCGGCGCAGTTCAAACACGTTGTGCAGCGTCGCGTTGCTCACCGTGGTGCCGCCCACGAACACCGGCTCCAGCTTGGCCACCGGCGTCAGCTTGCCGGTGCGGCCGACCTGGATCTCGATGCCGTTCAGGCGCGTCATCTGCTCCTGCGCCGGGTACTTGTGCGCCACCGCCCAGCGCGGTTCGCGCGTGACGAAGCCCAGCCGCTTCTGGAGCGCGATCTCGTCGACCTTGTAGACCACGCCGTCGATGTCGAAGGGCAGCGCGTCGCGCTTGGCGGCGATGCGCTCGTGGAAGGCCACCAGGCCGGCCGCGCCCCGCACCACTTCGCGCTCGGCGTTCACAGGCAGGCCGAAGGCGGCAATGGCGTCCAGCGTGCCACTGTGGGTGGGCGGCTGCTCCCAGCCCTGCGTGTCGCCCAGGCCGTAGGCGTAGAAGCTGAGCTTCTTGTCGGCCAGCGCGCCGCTGTCCAATTGGCGCACCGCGCCGGCCGCCGTGTTGCGCGGGTTGATGAAGGTCTTGGCGCCCTTTTCGCGCTGACGCTCGTTCAGGCGCTCGAAGTCGTCGCGCCGCATGTAGACCTCGCCGCGGATCTCGATCAGCGGCGGCGCAGCGCCCAGCAGCCGCAGCGGGATCTGGACTATGGTGCGGATGTTGTGGGTGACGTCCTCGCCCGTCTCGCCGTCGCCGCGCGTCGCGGCCTGCACCAGCACGCCTTCTTCGTAGCGCAGGTTGATCGCCAGGCCGTCGAACTTCAGTTCGGCCGCGTAGCCGACTGGGGGTGCGTCTTCCGGCAGTTCCAGTTCGCGCCGCACGCGGGCGTCGAAGGCGGTGGCGCCGCCGGCGGTGGTGTCGGTCTCGGTGCGGATGGACAGCATCGGCACCGCATGCCGAACCGGCTGCAGCCCGGGCAGCACCTGCCCGATGACGCGCTGGGTGGGCGAATCGGGCGTGCGCAGTCCGGGCTGCGCCTCTTCCAGCGCCTGCAGTTCGCGGAACAGGCGGTCGTACTCGGCGTCCGGGATCTCCGGCGCGTCCAGCACGTAGTAGCGGTGCGCGTGGTGCTGCAGCAGCGCACGCAACTCGGCAGCGCGGTCGGCGGGCGTCGGGGTGGCGCGGCTCATGCGGACGTCAGAACTCCAGGCCCAGGTTGAGGAAGGGGCCGCGGGCGCGCACCGAAAGCTCCGAGCCGCCGCCTTCCGGGCGCACCCAGCTGCGCGCTTCGGCGACGCCGCCGCGCAGCACCAGGCTGGGCGCCGGCCGCAGCGCGAGCGCGACTTCGGTGAACCTGCGCTCGCCTTCGAAAACGTCGCCGCCGGTCC
Organism: Rubrivivax sp.; assembly: GCA_044224175.1. Lineage (GTDB taxonomy): Bacteria > Pseudomonadota > Gammaproteobacteria > Burkholderiales > Burkholderiaceae_C > Rubrivivax. Next base: position 15,144 of record JBGAKY010000045.1, read on the forward strand.
GGGCCGAGGCCGAGACGCGGCCTTCGAGCGACAGCATCGGCGCCAGGTTCACGCGGACAAGCGCACCGCCGGCCGGGCCGTACCAGGTGGTCGTGCTGGCCAGCAGCGGATCCGCCGGGTTGTCGCTGCGGGTGTTCCAGCGCGTGCGCACCCAGGCCACGCCGGCGAACCACTCCAGCTCGATCGGCCGCCCGGCGAAGAGCCGGTGGTTGTAGACCACCTGGGCGTGGCTGACGGTCGCGCTGTTGTGCAGCTGCACCGGGCCCAGGATCGAGGTGCTGCCCAGCGAAACGATCTCGGTCGACAGCAGCGCCTGGTCGCTGGTCGCACGCACCCGCGAAGCCTCGAACTCGATGCCCGCCGCGCCGCCTTCGGCGCGCACCACCGCCCGCGCGGTGACGACGGGGCGCGAGTCTTCCTCGGCATGCAGCTGCTTTGAGGTGGTACCGCAACCGGCCAGCCCCGCGCAGACGGCGGCGGCCAATGCCGCCAGCCAGCGGCGGCCGCTCGGTGAGACGGGATCGAGGTTCATGTCGTTGACTCCCTGGTGGCACGGGCCGCACAGGCGGCCGACTCCCCGGCGTAAGCTCCGCCGGCCCTGGGCCGACATTGTGTGGCAGGAGGAACCTTCGTCATGAATCATCGATACGACCTCGTCACCCTGGGAGCCGGCAGCGGCGGCGTGGCCGCTTCGCGCCGTGCCGCGATGCTGGGCGCCAGGGTCGCCATCGTCGAGGGCCGGCGTGTCGGTGGCACCTGCGTGCTGCGCGGCTGCGTGCCCAAGAAGCTGCTGATGTATGCGGCCCAGTTCGGCGACGCCTTCGCCGAGGCGCACGGCTACGGCTGGCAGGTGGAGCCGCCGCGCTTCGAGATGGCACGCTGGGCCGCCGCCAAGGCAGCCGAGACGACGCGCCTGGAAGGCGTGTACCGGCAGTTGCTGGCCGGGTCGGGCGTCACCCTCGTCGAAGGCAAGGCGCAGCTGGAAGGCCCGGGCCGCGTGCGGGTGGGCGACCAGGTGCTGGAAGCAGCGCACGTGATCGTCGCCACGGGCGCTTCACCGGTGGTCGACAGCATTCCTGGCATCGAGACCTGCGCCACCAGCGACGACCTGCTGGACCTGCAGGCGCTGCCCGGGCGTGCCGCCGTTATCGGCGGCGGCTACATCGCGGTGGAATTCGCCAGCATGCTGGCAAGGCTGGGCACGCAGGTGACGCTGTTCTTCCGCGACCGCGCGCCGCTGCGCGGCTTCGACGAGATGCTGCGCGCCGGCGCCGCGCAGGCGCTGCAGGCGGCCGGCGTGGAGCTGCGGCCGGGATCCGTGCCGCAGCGCATCCATCAGGCAGAAGGCCGCTGGCTGCTGGGCTTCGGCGAAGAGCGGGTGGTGGAATTCCCCTGGGTGCTGAACGCCACCGGCCGGCGCCCGAACACCGCCGGACTGGGCCTGGCGCTGGACGCCAAAGGTGCTGTTCCGGTCGACGACGAACTGCGCACCGCCCTGCCCGGCGTCTACGCCATCGGCGACGTCACGAACAAGAAGAACCTCACGCCGGTGGCCATCGCCGAAGGGCGCGCGCTCGCCGACTCGCTGTTCGGGCCCGCACCGCGCCGCGTCGACCTGAGCCGGGTCGCGAGCGCGGTATTCACGCTGCCGCCCATCGCCAGTGTCGGCCCCACCGAGGCCGAGGCGCTGGCCGCCGGCCACACGCTGAAGGTCTTCGAGACCGACTTCCGGCCCATGAAGCAGGCCTTCATCGGTGGCAGCGAACGCACGCGCATGAAGCTGCTGGTGGACGCGGCCAGCGACCGCGTGCTGGCGGTGCACATGATGGGCGCCGACGCGCCCGAGATCGTGCAGAGTCTGGCGGTGGCGCTGACGGCCGGTGCGACCAAGGCCGACTTCGACCGCACCATCGCCGTCCACCCGACGGCGGCGGAAGAATTCGTGCTGATGCGCGAGCCTTCGCGCACGGTGGCGCCGGGATAGATCAGCCGAACAGGCGCCGCGCCGCCGGCGAGCCCGCCGCCAGGTCCAGCTTCTCCAGCTGGCGGTAGAGCGAGTCCACCTCGCGCCCGATGGCGGCGAAGGCGTGCAGCGTGACCGGATTGCCCTGGTCGTCCACCGTGGTGGCGTCGATGTCGTCGGCCAGTTCGGTGGCCACGCGGTGCCAGGCCGGGAAGGGCTCGGCCGACTCCGGCGTCTGCGGCACGTCCAGCGTGAGCGCGCAGTCGCGCACCGCCGCCTGCTGCGGGTCTTCGGCCAGCGCGGCCTGGGGGTCGAAGGACAGCACCAGCACCGGCGGCGCGCCTTCCTCGGCCGCCGGCAGCACCAGCCGGCCCGGCACCGAGCCCGGCACGAAGCCGTGGCGGGCGGCGATCTGCTGCAGGTAGCCCACCGACCAGGCCACGCTGTTCGAACGCAGCGTCACCGAGAGCTGCATGTCCAGCGGGCCGGTCAGGCCGTCGAGTTCACGCGCGCGGGCCACCACGTCCAGCATGTCGGGGAAGTCGGGCATGGCGCCCACCGCTTCGGCGAAGGCCTGCACCTTCTGCACGAACTCGGAATACTCGATCTCGTTCAAGGCACCGCTGCGCGAAGCCATCTGCACGCCGGCCTGCAGTTCGCCGTAGCGGCGTCCGGCGGTGGGGGGTTCCCACTCGCCACTCTCTGTGTCCAGGCCTTCCACGTAGAAGGGCTTGCTGCCGGCGCGACGCGAAGCCGGCAGGTGGCCCAGGACGCCGGCGCCGTCGACCGGCGCTTCCAGTGCCAGCGGCACGATGGCGTCGATCAGCGCGTCCAGCCGCGGCACGCGCCGCTGCGGCGCCGGGCGTGTCTCGGCGGCGGCCGCGGCCACCGCGTCCTCGGTCGGCACGGTGTCGCCTTCGAGCGGTGGCTCCACACGGTCGCTGGCGGCGGGGGCGGTCGCCTGTGCCACCGCACGCTTCGGGCCCGCTCGGCGCGAGGCCATGAAGCCCTGCACCGCCACCCCGAGCAGCACGACGCCGCCGGCGATGGTCAGCGCAGTGGTCAGGTTCATGCCGCTTCCGCCAGGCTGACCGCCGCTTCCATGTCGACCGCCACGATGCGCGAAACCCCCTGCTCCTGCATCGTCACGCCGATCAGCTGCTCGGCCATCTCCATCGCGATCTTGTTGTGGCTGATGAAGAGGAACTGCGTGCCCTTCAGGCTCATCTCCGTCACCAGCTTGCGGTAGCGCTCGGTGTTGGCGTCGTCCAGCGGCGCGTCCACCTCGTCGAGCAGGCAGAACGGCGCCGGGTTCAGCATGAAGATGGCGAACACCAGCGCGATGGCCGTGAGCGCCTTCTCGCCGCCGGAGAGCAGGTGGATCGTGCTGTTGCGCTTGCCCGGGGGCTGCGCCATCACCTGCACGCCTGCGTCCAGGATCTCGTCGCCCGTCATCACCAGCTTCGCGGTACCGCCGCCGAACAGGCTGGGGAACATGCGGCCGAAATGTTCGTTCACCTGGTTGAAGGTGGACGCCAGCAGGTCGCGCGTCTCGAGGTCGATCCTGGTGATGGCGTCTTCCAGCGTGCCGATGGCGTCCGTCAGGTCGGCCATCTGCGCGTCCAGGAAGGCCTTGCGTTCGCGGCTTTGCGTCAGCTCGTCCAGTGCCGCCAGGTTCACGGCGCCCAGCGCGTTGATCTGCGCGTTGATGCGGTCGATCTCGGTCTGCAGGCCCCAGAGCTTGACGCCGCCCTCTTCGATGCTCTTCGCGAGCACCTCGCGGTCGACCTGGGCCGCGTCCAGCTGTTCCAGGTACTGCGCGCCGCCCAGGCGCGCCGCCTGCTGTTCCAGCTGCAGCCTGGTGATCTGCTCGCGCAACGGCTCCAGGCTGCGCTCGAAGCCCAGGCGCTGTTCGTCGGCGCGGCGCAGCTGGGCCGACAGGTCGTCGTAGCGGCTGCGCGTGGCGGCCAGGTGCTGTTCGCGTTCCAGCTTCAGCGCCAGCGCGGTCTGCAGGCCGCTCTGGGCGGCGGCGTCGTCGAAGCTGCCGAGTTCCAGTTCCAGCTGCTGGCCGGCCTGCAGGTTGGCCGCCACCTGCTGCGCCGCGGTCTCGATGCTGCGCTGCAGCTCGTCGCGGCGCGCCGCCAGCGAACGCGAATGGAATCGCGCTTCCTGCGCCTGCCGTTCCAGCCCGCGCTGCTGTTCGCGCGCTTCGGCCAGGCGGCGTTCGGCGCCGATGACATCGTCGTCCAGTGAAGCGTGTTTCTCCTGCGCCGCGGCCAGCCCGATGTCCAGTTCCTCGAAGCGGGCCTCGCCGAGGGCGCGCCTCTCTTCCAGCGCTTCGAGCTGGGCGTCGACCTCGGCCAGCTCGCCGGCCAGCTGGTCGCGCCGCTGGGTGGCGGCCTCGGCCTGCTGCGACAGCTGCAGCACCTGCACGTGCAGCGCGTGGGCACGGGTCTGCGCCTCGGCCGCTTCGCGGCGCGCGGTGAGCAGGCGCGCGCTGGCGTCGGTGTAGGCCGCTTCCAGGCGCACCGAGCTGCTCTTCGATTCGTCGGCGATGAGCGCCTGCGCGCGCTGCTGGCGGTCGAGGTTCTCGATCTCCTGCGCCCGCGCCAGCAGGCCGGCCTGTTCGCTGTCGGGCGCGTAGAACGACACCGCGAACTGGCTCACCGCGTGGCCGTCGCGCGTCATGATCACTTCGCCGTGCGTGAGCTGGGCGCGCTGGGCCAGCGCCTCTTCCAGCGACGTGGCCGTGTAGACGCCTTCGAGCCAGTCATTGAGCAGCGCCTTCAGGCCGGCGTCGCCCAGGCGCAGCAGGTCCGACAGGCGCGGCAGCGTCTGGTGCGTGTTCGCGATGGCGCCCGGCGGCAGTGCGTAGAACGCCAGCTTGGCCGGCGGCGCGTCGGCGCCGAAGGCGCGCACCATGTCCAGCCTGCCGACCGAGAGCGCGTTCAGGCGTTCGCGCAGCGAAGACTCGAGAGCCGTCTCCCAGCCGCTTTCGATGTGGATCTGCGTCCACAGGCCCTGCAGGCCGACGAGGCCGTGCTTTTCCAGCCAGGGCTTGAGCTTGCCTTCGGTCTGCACCTTCTCCTGCAGCGCGCGCAGCGCGTCCAGGCGGGCGGCGATGTCGGCCAGCCTGGCCGATTCGCGGCTCACCGCTTCCTGCGCGGCGCGGCGCTGTTCGTCCAGCGCCGGGGCCTGCTCGGAAAGCTCGTGCAGGCGGGCCTCGGCCTCTTCCAGCGTGGCCTGGGCGGCGGCTTCCTGTTCCTTCAGCGCTTCCAGCTTCGCCAGGTCGGGCGCCTGCAGGCCCTGGCGTTCGCCGGCCAGGCGCTCGCGGCGCTGTTTCAGCGCGCGCGACTGCTCGTCGACGCTGCGGCCTTCGGCGGCCAGCACCTGGATCTGCTGCTGCACCTGTGCCACCGCGTTGCGCTGCTCGCTGCTGCGTCCCTGCGCGGCACGCAGCGCGTCTTCCAGCGCCGGCAGTTCCTCGCCCTGCTGCTCGGCCTGCGCGACCAGGGTCTCGGCCTGCTCGTCGGCGGCGACGATCTGCTCGGCGATCTGCTCCAGCTCGGCCTTCGCCTGCGCCTCGCGGTCGGCCCAGGCGGCGTTCTGGCTCTTCAGCTCTTCCAGCCGCGCCTGCGCGCGCTGGCGACCTTCGACGACGTAGCGGATGCGCTCCTCGAGCCGGCTGACTTCGAGTGCCGCCTCGGCCAGCTCGCCCTGCTTGCCGTGCAGTTCGTCGCTCGCCGCGTAGTGCGCCTGGCGAACCTGCTCGAGTTCGGCTTCCACGTGGCGCAGTTCGGCCACGCGGGCTTCCAGCGCGTTGGTGGCCTCGGCCACCGCGGCGGCCACGCGTTCTTCCTCGCCGGCGGCGTCGCGCGCCTTCAGCCACCACAGCTGGTGCAGCTTGAGCGTGCCGTCGTCCTGCAGCTGGCGGTACTTCGCCGCCACCTCGGCCTGGGCTTCCAGCTTGTCGAGGTTGCTGTTGAGTTCGCGCAGGATGTCTTCCACCCGCGTGAGGTTCTCGCGCGTGTCCTTGAGCCGGTTCTCGGTCTCGCGGCGGCGTTCCTTGTACTTGCTGACGCCGGCCGCTTCCTCCAGGAACATGCGCAGTTCCTCGGGGCGGCTTTCGATGATGCGGCTGATCGTGCCCTGGCCGATGATGGCGTAGGCGCGCGGGCCCAGGCCGGTGCCCAGGAACACGTCCTGCACGTCGCGCCGGCGCACCGGCTGGTTGTTGATGAAGTAGCTGCTCGTTCCGTCGCGCGTGAGCACGCGCTTGACGGCGATCTCGGTGAACGCGTTCCACTGGCCGCCGGCGCGCGCCAGCGTGTTGTCGAACACCAGCTCGACACTGGCTCGGCTGGCGGGCTTGCGTTGGCCGGACCCGTTGAAGATCACGTCCTGCATCGACTCGCCACGCAGTTCGCTGGCCTTGCTTTCGCCCAGCACCCAGCGCACCGCGTCCATGATGTTGCTCTTGCCGCAGCCGTTGGGGCCGACCACGCCGACGCGCTGGCCCGGCAACTGGAAGGTGGTGGGTTCGGCGAAAGACTTGAATCCCGACAGCTTGATCTGGTTCAGCCGCATCGGCTTTGCGTCTTAAGTGCTTGATTCGAATGAAAAAATGCGCCCGGAACCGGAGCGCAGCAAGGGCCGGGATGATAGCATCGCGCCCCCTTCGAATCGCCCTGCCAAGATGCCCCGCACGACCCCGCGCGAGCGCGCCGCCCCCGCCGTGCCGCCCACCGCTCCGAGCAAGGAGTTGCAGGTGTTTCCGAACCCGGCGCCGCAGCGTGACTACGTGATCCGCTTCGACGTGCCGGAGTTCACCTGCCTGTGCCCGCTGACCGGCCAGCCCGACTTCGCGCACTTCACGATCGAGATCGTGGCCGACAAGTTGTGCGTGGAACTGAAGAGCCTGAAGCTCTACTTCTGGAGCTTCCGCAACGAAGGCGCCTTCCACGAGAAGGTGACCAACACGGTCTGCGACGACATCGTGAAGGCGATCAAGCCGCGCTTCCTGCGCGTGCACGCCGACTGGTACGTGCGCGGCGGCATCCGCACCTTCGTGACCGCCGAGCACCGCCAGAAGGGCTGGAAGCCGGCACCGGCGGTGCAGCTGCCGGCAGCCTAGAGAAGCTCTTCAGGCGCCAGCGGCGAGACGATGTTCAGCCACAGCTGCTGCCAGAAGTCGGCGTCGGGCTCGTCTTCCTGCACCATCTCGCCCTGCTCCTCGTCGAGCGACAGCCACTGCAGCGTGTCGCCGTCCTTGGCCAGCCGCAGCCTGTAGCTGGCCTGCAGCTTGTCCAGGTCCATCAGGCGCAGCATCTCGCGCGCCAGCTGCGGGCTGTCGATGATCAGGCCCATCTCGGTGTTGTGGATCTCCGAGCGGGGGTCGAAATTCATCGAGCCGATGAACACCTTCCGGCGGTCGATGACGGCCGTCTTCGCGTGCAGGCGGCCGCGCGTGTTGCCGAACATGCCCAGCTTCCAGCTGCGCTTCACGCGCGTGGGTGAAAGCTCGTAGAGCTCGACGCCCATCTTCAGCATCTGCTTGCGGTAGCGCTTGTAGCCGATGTGCACCAGCGGCTCGTCGGTGGCGGCCAGCGAATTGGTCAGCAGGCGCACCTGCACGCCGCGGCCGCGCATCTCCTTCATCACCGCGATGCCCTTGGCCCCGGGGATCAGGTAGGGCGAGGTCAGCACCACTTCCTTCTTCGCCGCGCGCAGCTGGTCCAGCACGTTGAAGCGCACCGCCTCCTCGTCCAGGTAGCGTTCGCGCTTCTTGCCGCCTTCCATCATGGCGGCGATCTTGTCCGGCGGGTCGGCGTAGGCCTCGGCCTCGGCCCAGATCAGGCCGACGCGGCCGTCGTCCAGCTCCCCGCTCACCGGGCCGTAGCCGAGCACGGCGTTGGCCGGCGGCGGCGGCGGCGGCGTGGTGGTGGCCTCGCCGGTGATCTCGTCGAAGCGCGCCTGCAGCGTGGCCGGGTCGGCCGTCGGCGGCACGATGGCGTGCAGCGGCCAGACGTAGGGGCTGTTCCAGTAGTAGTCGAAAAGGAACTGCAACTGCGGCACCAGCGCACCGGTGATGAAGGTGTCCAGGTCGACGAAGTTGGTGACGCCGTCGCGCATGAAGTATTCGTCGCCGATGTTGCGCCCGCCGGCCACGGCCATCGCGCCATCGGCGATGAACAGCTTGTTGTGCATGCGGTGGTTGACGCGGCTGAAGTCGGCCAGCGAAGCGGTGAAGCGCGAAAGCACGCCGCCGTTGCGGCCGCCCGGGAAGGGGTTGAAGAGCCGGATCTCCACGTTCGGGTGCGCCGCCAGGCCCAGCAGCATCTCGTCTTCGCCTTCGGTGTACAGGTCGTCCATCAGCAGCCGCACGCGCACGCCACGCTGCGCCGCGTCCCGCAGCGTGCGCAACAGGTAGCGGCCGGTGGCGTCGTTGTGGATCTGGTAGTACTGGACGTCCAGCGACACCGCCGCCCGGCGCGCGAGCGTGAGCCGGGTGTCGAGCGCAAAGACGCCGATCGGCAGCAGCCGGAAACCCGTCAGCTCCTTCGACGGCGACGAATCGGCGGCGATCCTGCCCAGCGGCGTGTCGGGCGAGGCCAGGATCCCTTGCGACACCTCTCGCTTGACGGCATCCTCCGGCGGCAGCGAAGCGCAGCCGCCAGCCAGCAGGGCGAAGAGACAAAGAACCAGCGTAAGAAAAGGGCGCATTCGGGAGACGGATCCAGGATGACGGCGTCTGCGTATGATTTCGCCAGCCGCCGGGTCGCGCAAAGGATATTGAAGAATGAAACTGCCATCCACCGTCGCCCTTGTCGCGGCCAGCCTGCTTCCCCTTACACCGGCAATGGCCGCGCTCGAGGTGGGGGACAAGGCGCCCGACTTCGCGATCGACGCGTCGCTCGGCGGCAGCGTCTACAAGTTCAAGCTGTCCGAGGAGCTCAAGAAGGGCCCGGTGGTGCTGTACTTCTTCCCGGCCGCCTTCTCGGTGGGCTGCACGATCGAGGCGCACGAGTTCGCCGAGGCCACCGAACGCTTCAAGGCGCTGGGCGCGGCCGTCATCGGCGTCTCGCACGACGACCTGGACACCTTGAAGCGCTTCTCGGTGGCCGAGTGCCGCAGCAAGTTCCCCGTCGGCGCCGACGTCGACCAGAGCGTGATGAAGTCCTACGACGCCACGCTGTCCATCAAGCCCGAATACGCCAACCGCACCTCGTACGTGATCGGGCAGAACGGCATCATCCTCTACCAGTACACCAGCCTGAACCCGTTCAAGCACGTCAACAACACGCTCAACGCGTTGAAGACCTCGGCCACCGCGGCCGCGGCAGCGGTGGCCCCGAAGAAGTGAACGCCGCCCTGCCGGCCACCGGCCAGCCGACGTACCAGAAGTACCGCGTCGAGGTGCGCGCCAGCGCCATCGACGGCCACGGCGCCTTCGCCGCCGAGCCCATTCCGCCGCGGCGCAAGATCGGCGAGATCCGCGGCGAGAGCATCAGCGTGGCCGAAGCGCGCATCCGCGCCACGCGGCACGAGCGCATCATGATCGTCGAGCTTTCGGCGAAGAAGGCGATCGACTTCAGCCGCAGCACCGACCCCATGCGCTTCACCAACCACAGCTGCAGGCCGAACGCGCGCCTGGCCATCATCAACGGCCGGGTGGAGTTCTACGCGCTGGGCCGGCCCATCGAGCCGGGCGCCGAGATCACGGTCGACTACGGCGAGACCCACCACGACGGCCAGCTGCCCTGTCGTTGCGGCGCGCCGGGCTGCCGCGGGGCGCTGTGAAGGGCGCCGCGCGTTGCTGCTGGCGGCCACGGCCGCGTTCGCGGCCGACCTGGACCGTGGCGGGCCGCCAGGGCGTGGTGCTGCAGGTGATCGTGCCCCGGCGCAGGCGCGCGACCGCGCCGCCTACTTCCGCGAGATCGGACGCCTGTGCGACCCCGATCACACCTGCTTCGTCCTTCTGCACCAACAGCAGCGGCGCGCCGCTGGCGCTGCCGCTGCCGGAAGCCGTGGCGCACAGGCCACCGCGGTGTTCCGGCGCTCGATGAAGCGCAGCGCCGAGACCTTCCAGTGGAGCTGCCGGCTCCAGGTCGACCAGGAGCCGTGCTTCTGAGAACGGCCTACAGCCGCTCGAACACCGCCGCGATGCCCTGCCCGCCGCCGATGCACATGGTCACCAGCGCATAACGGCCGTTGATGCGCTGCAGCTCGTAGAGCGCCTTGGTGGCGATGAAGGCGCCCGAGCAGCCGATCGGGTGGCCCAGCGCGATGGCGCCGCCGTTCGGGTTGGTCTTGGCCGGGTTCAGCTCCAGGCCGCGCGTCACGGCGATGGCCTGCGCCGCGAAGGCTTCGTTGCTTTCCACCACGTCGAGCTGGTCGACCGAGAGGCCGGCCTTCTTCAGCGCCATGCGCGAAGCGGGGATCGGGCCTTCGCCCATCACGTCGTTGGGCACGCCGGCGACGGCGTAGCTCACGAGGCGCGCCATCGGCTTGTGGCCGTCGCGCGCGGCCACCGCGGCGTCGGCCAGCACGAAGAAGGCGGCGCCGTCGTTGATGCCGGAGGCGTTGCCCGCCGTCACCGTGCCGCCGTCCTTCTTGAACGCGGGCTTGAGCTTGGCCAGCGACTCCATCGTGGTGCTGGCCTTCACGTGTTCGTCGGTGTCGAAGGTGATGTCGCCCTTCTTGGTCTGCTTGACGATGGGCACGATCTGGCTCTTGAAGCGGCCTTCGGCGATGGCGGCGGCGGCGCGGCGGTGAGATTCCACCGCCAGCGCGTCCTGCTGCTCGCGCGTGATGTTCCACTTCACGGCCAGGTTCTCGGCCGTGACGCCCATGTGGCCGACGCCGAAGGGGTCGGTCAGGGTGGCGACCATGCTGTCGACCATCTTCACGTCACCCATGCGGGCGCCGCTGCGCAGCTGCGGGCTGTAGTACACCCCGCGGCTCATGACCTCGACGCCGCCGCCGATGCCGTAGTCGCAGTCGCCCAGCAGGATGTTCTGGCCCGTGGTCACGATGGCCTGCAGGCCCGAGCTGCACAGCCGGTTGAGCGCCATCGCCACGCTGTCCATCGGCAGGCCGGCCTGGATGCTGGCCACGCGCGCCACGTAGGGAAAGCGGCTTTCGGTGGGGATGGTGTTGCCCACCGTCACGTAGTTGATCGCCTTCGGGTCGACGCCGCTGCGCTCGACCGCCGCCTTCATGACCTTGCCGGCCAGTTCCGCCGGTTCGATGTCGGCCAGCGAACCGCCGAACGTCCCGATCGCGGACCGCGCCGCTGCCAGCACCACCACATCACGCTTGCTCATGAACCGTCTCCTATGGGTCAAAGGGGCCGAAGATGCGCCATTGGACACCCGATCCCTGGTGTCTGGCTGACAAGCCCGCGGCGCAGCGTCCGTCCAGGATAATCCGGCCCATGAACCCGCTGCTCGACCGCCTGCACCCCTACCCGTTCGAGCGCTGGCGCGAGCTGACCCAGGGCGTGACGCCCAACCCGGCGCTGCGGCCCATCAGCCTGGGCATCGGCGAGCCCAAGCACGCCACCCCGAAGCTGATCGAGGAAGCGATCTGCAGCCACCTGAAGGGGCTTTCGGCCTACCCCGCCACCGCCGGCGACCCGGCGCTGCGCGAGGCTTTTGCCGGCTGGCTGCAGCGGCGCTACGGCGTGACGCTGAATCCGGTGACCCAGGTCCTGCCGGTCAATGGCTCGCGTGAGGCGCTTTTCGCCTTCGCGCAGACGGTGATCGACCCTTCGAAGCCGGGCGCCACCGTGGTCTGCCCGAACCCGTTCTATCAGATCTACGAAGGCGCGGCCCTGCTGGCCGGCGCCGCCACCGCCTTCGCGCCCAGCGACCCGGCACGCAACTTCGCACCCGACTGGGGCAAGGTGGACGAAGCCACCTGGGCGAAGACCCAGCTGCTGTACGTGTGCTCGCCCGGCAACCCTACCGGCGCCGTGATGCCGCTGGCCGAATGGGAGCAGCTGTTCGCGCTGTCCGACCGCCACGGCTTCGTGATCGCCAGCGACGAGTGCTATTCGGAGATCTACTTCCGCGACGAGCCCCCGCTGGGCGGCTTGGAAGCGGCGGCGAAGCTGGGGCGGGCAAACTTCCGCAACCTGGTGTCGTTCACCAGCCTTTCGAAGCGCAGCAACGTGCCGGGCATGCGATCGGGCTTCGTCGCCGGAGACGCGCGCATCCTGAAGTCGTTCCTGCTCTACCGCACCTACCACGGCAGCGCGATGAGCCCGGTGGTGCAGGCGGCCAGCCTGGCCGCCTGGAACGACGAGGCGCACGTGGTGGCCAACCGCGACCTGTACCGGCGCAAGTTCGCCGCCGTGACGCCGGTGCTGCAGCAGGCGCTGGACGTGGCGCTGCCCGACGCAGGGTTCTACCTCTGGGCGCAAGTCCCCGGTGGCGACGACATCCGCTTCGGGCGTGAGCTGCTCGCTCAATACAATGTGGCGGTCCTGCCCGGCAGCCTGCTGGCCCGTGGCAGCGGCAACGCCAACCCGGGCGCCGGCCGCGTGCGCATGGCGCTGGTGGCCGAAGTCGAGGAATGCCTCGAAGCCGCGCACCGCATCGTCGAATTCACCTCCAAGCACCGCGAAAGCCTGTCCCGATGACCACGCAACTGCAAGCCACCATCGACCTCGCCTGGGAACAGCGCGCCAGCCTCACCGCCGCCAACGCGCCCCAGGTGCGCGAGGCGGTGGAACAGGTGATCGGCGACCTGAACGCCGGCCGGATCCGCGTGGCCGAGCGCCAGGGCGTGGGCCAGTGGACGGTGAACCAGTGGGTCAAGAAGGCGGTGCTGCTGAGCTTCCGCCTGACCGACAACCACGTCATGCGCGCCGGCGACCTGAGCTACTTCGACAAGGTGCCGACCAAGTTCGCCCACGTGAGCGAATCCGCGATGCGCGAGTCCGGCATCCGCGTGGTCCCGCCGGCGGTGGCCCGGCGCGGCAGCTACATCGCGAAGAACGTGGTGCTGATGCCCAGCTACGTGAACATCGGCGCCTACGTCGACGAATCCACAATGGTCGACACCTGGGCCACCGTCGGCAGCTGCGCGCAGATCGGCAAGAACGTGCACCTGTCGGGCGGCGTGGGCATCGGCGGCGTGCTGGAGCCGCTGCAGGCGAACCCGACGATCATCGAGGACAACTGCTTCATCGGCGCCCGCAGCGAGGTCGTCGAAGGCGTCATCGTCGAAGAGAACTCGGTGCTGGGCATGGGCGTCTACATCGGCCAGAGCACCCCCATCTACGACCGCGAAGCCGACAGCGTGACATATGGGCGGGTGCCCAGCGGTTCGGTGGTGGTCAGCGGCAGCCTGCCCAAGGCCGGCGGGAAGTACAACCTCTACTGCGCCGTGATCGTCAAGCGCGTGGACGCGCAGACCCGCTCGAAGACCAGCATCAACGAGCTGCTTCGCGCCTGATCCATTCCAGCGAAGGGGAGAGCCAAGATGTCGGGGAACATGGAACGGGTGCTTCGCCTGATGGCGGAGAAGAACGCCTCCGACGTCTACATGTCGGCGAACACGCCGCTGCTGATCAAGATCCACGGCCAGATCATGCAGCTGTCGGACCAGCTGCTCACCCCCACCCAGCTGCGCCAGCTGCTGGCCGAACTGCTGACGCCGCAGCAGCTGGAGGAGCTGGACGACACCGGCGAGCTCAACGTCGGCATCGGGCTGGCGCGCGTGGGCAGCTTCCGGCTTTCGGCCTTCAAGCAGCGCGGCAGCATCGCGGCGGTGTTCCGCTGCATCCCGCACGAGATCCCGGCGATGGACTCGCTGAAGCTGCCTTCGCTGCTGTCCAGCCTGGTGGTGGAACAGCGCGGCCTGATCCTGATGGTGGGCGCCACCGGCACCGGCAAGAGCACCACGCTGGCTTCGATGCTGGAGTGGCGCAACCAGCAGATGGCAGGCCACATCCTCACGATCGAGGACCCGATCGAGTTCCTCTTCAGCAACAAGAAGAGCATCGTCAACCAGCGCGAGGTGGGCCGCGACACGCAGAGCCTGCAGATCGCGCTGAAGAACGCGCTGCGCCAGGCACCCGACTGCATCATGATCGGCGAGATCCGCGACCGCGAGACCATGAGCTCGGCGCTCTCGTACGCGCTCTCGGGCCACCTGGTGCTGTCCACGCTGCACGCCAACAACAGCTACCACGCGCTGGGGCGGATCCTGTCGTTCTACACGCCGGAATCGCGGCCCACGCTGCTGTCGGACCTCTCGGCGGGCCTGAAGGCCATCATCTCGCAGCGCCTGATCCGCGCCAATGCCGGCGGCCGCGTGCCGGCGGTGGAAGTGATGCTGAACACCAAGCTCGTCTCCGAACTGATCGAGAGAGGCGACATGTCCGGCGTCAAGGAAGCGATGGAGAAGTCGCTCGCCGAAGGTTCGCAGACCTTCGAGCAGGACCTGGCGCGACTGATCACCGAAGGCGTGATCTCGCGCGACGACGGCCTGATGATGGCCGACTCGCCCACCAACCTGCTGTGGCGCCTGCAGAACGACACCACGCCGGTCTCGCGCGTGTCGCCCAAGAAGGAAGAGCCCGAAGCCGCCACCTTCACCGAGATCACGCTCGACGTGCGGCCGGAAGACTCGCGGTCCGCCGGCGTGCCCTGGTCGGTGAAATGACGCTGGCCGCGTTGCGCCTGGCCGAAGCGCTGATCGCCCGCCGTTCCGTGACCCCCGCCGACGGCGGCTGCCAGGACCTGCTGGCCGGGCGGCTGCGCGCCTGCGGCTTCGAATGCACGTCCCTGCCCTTCGGCCCTGAAGACGCGAAGGTGCAGAACCTCTGGGCGGTGCGGCGCGGCGGCGCACCCGGGCCGCTGCTGTGCTTCGCCGGGCACACCGATGTGGTGCCCACGGGCCCGCTGGAGCAGTGGACCAGCGACCCCTTCGTGCCCAGCCACCGCGACGGCAGGCTGTACGGCCGCGGCGCGGCCGACATGAAGACCTCGATCGCGGCCATGGTGGTGGCGGCCGAGGAATTCGTCGCCCGCCTGCCGAAACACGCCGGCGCGATCGCCTTCCTGCTCACCAGCGACGAGGAAGGCCCCTCGGTCGATGGCACCGTGCGCGTGGTCGAGTGGCTGCGCGAGCGGGGCGAACGGCTCGACGCCTGCATCGTGGGCGAGCCCACTTCGGTGAACCGGCTGGGCGACGTGATCAAGAACGGCCGGCGGGGATCGCTTTCCGGCCGCCTGGTCGTCAAGGGCATCCAGGGCCACGTGGCCTACCCGCAGCTGGCGCGCAACCCGGTGCACCAGCTGGCGCCGGCGCTGGCCGAACTGTCCGCCACGCGCTGGGACGAGGGCAACGACTTCTTCCCTGCGACCACCTGGCAGGTGAGCAACCTGCACGCCGGCACCGGCGCGCTCAACGTGGTGCCGGGCGAGGCGGTGCTCGACTTCAATTTTCGCTTCAGCACCGAGAGCACGCCCGAAGGGCTGAAGCAGCGCGTGGCCGCGGTGCTGGACCGCCACGGCCTGGAGTACACGCTGAACTGGGTGCTGGGCGGCGAACCCTTCCTCACCACGCCGGGCACGCTGATCGAAGCGGTGTGCGGCGCGGTCGAAGCCGAATGCGGGATCCAGCCCGAGCTCAGCACCACCGGCGGCACGTCCGACGGCCGCTTCATCTTCAGGATCTGCCCGCAGGTGGTGGAACTCGGGCCTGTCAACGCCAGCATCCACAAGATCGACGAACATGTCGATGTGACCGCGGTGGAGCAGCTGAAGAACGTCTACCGCGGCACCCTGGAACGATTCCTCCGATGACGCTCTCCGACCTGGTGCAGGCCATGAGCGCCCGCCTGGAGAAGGCGGGCGTTTCGTTTGGGCATGGCACGACCAACGCCTTCGACGAAGCGGCCTGGCTGGTGCTGTGGAAGCTGGGGCTGCCGCTGGACGAACTGGAGGGCGTGGCCGGGCACGAGGTGTCGCCCGCCGACGAGAGCGCCGTCCGCGCGCTGATCGAGGAACGCATCCGCACCCGCAAGCCCGCCGCCTACCTGACCGGCGAGGCCTGGCTGCAGGGGGTGCCCTTCTTCGTCGACGAACGGGTGATCGTGCCGCGTTCGCTGATCGCCGAACCCCTGGCCGACGGCACGCTCGACGCCTGGCTCTCCGACCGCACCCGCCGCGTGCTGGACCTGTGCACCGGCAACGGCAGCCTGGCCGTGCTGGCCACGATGGCCTGGCCCGAGGTGGCCGTCGACGCCACCGACCTTTCGGCCGACGCGCTGGCGGTGGCGGCAAAGAACGTGCAGCGCCACGGCTTGGCGCAGCGTATCCGCCTGCGCCAGGGCGACGGCCTGGCCGCGGCCGACGGTGTCTACGACCTCGTGCTCTGCAACCCACCCTACGTGAACACCGACTCGATGAACGCCCTGCCGCCCGAATACCGCGCCGAACCTGCGTTGGCGCTGGCCGGCGGCGCCGACGGCATGGACTTCGTGCGCCGGCTGCTGCGCGAGCTGCCGCCGCACCTGTCCGACCAGGGCGTGCTGGTGCTGGAGATCGGCCACGAGCGCGCCCATTTCGAAGCCGCCTTCCCGCGCCTGGAAGCAGTCTGGCTGGACACCAGCGCAGGCCCCGACCAGGTGCTGCTGCTCACGCGCGAGGCGCTCGCATGATCACCATCCGCAACCTTACGCTGCGACGCGGCGTGAAGGTCGTCCTGCAAGGCGCCAGCCTGACCCTGCACCCGGGCGAGAAGGTGGGCCTGATCGGCCGCAACGGCGCCGGCAAGTCCAGCCTGTTCTCGCTGCTGGGCGGCCGGCTGCATGCCGACGCCGGGGACGTGGAAATCCCGCCGCGCTGGCGCATCGGCGAAGTGGCGCAGGAGATGCCGGAAACCGAGGACGGCGCCACCGACTTCGTGCTCGCCGGCGACCTGCCGCTGGCCGCCGCCCAGGCCGCGCTGGCGGCCGCCGAAGCCGGCGGCGACGGCCACGCCATCGCCGAAGCGCACCTGGCGCTGGACGAAGCCGGGGCCTTCGATGCCCCCGCGCGCGCGCAGGCGCTGCTGCTGGGCCTGGGCTTCAAGACCGAGCAGCTGAACGCGCCGGTGAACAGCTTCTCCGGCGGCTGGCGCATGCGGCTTCAGCTGGCACGCGCGCTCATGTGCCCGGCCGACCTGCTGCTGCTGGACGAGCCCACCAACCACCTGGACCTGGACGCGCTGGTCTGGCTGGAAGCCTGGCTGAAGCGATTCGACGGCCTGATGGTCGTCATCAGCCACGACCGCGAGTTCCTGGACGCCATCTGCAAGGTCACGGTGCACCTGGACGAAGGCACCCTCACCCGCTACACCGGCAATTACAGCGCCTTCGAGGAGATCCGCGCCGAACGCATCTCGCAGGCGAACGCGGCCTATGCCAAGCAGCAGGAACGCATCGCCCACCTGCAGCGCTTCATCGACCGCTTCAAGGCCAAGGCCACCAAGGCCAAGCAGGCGCAGAGCCGGGTGAAGGCGCTGGCGCGGATGGAGAAGCTGGCGCCGGTGCTCACCGCGAGCGACTTCGAGTTCGAGTTCAAGGAACCGGCCAGCCTGCCCAACCCGATGCTGGCGTTCGACGGCCTGGTCTGCGGCTACGGCCAGACGCCCATCGTGCGCAACGTCAACCGCTCGGTGCTGGCGGGGCAGCGCATCGGCATCCTGGGCGCCAACGGCCAGGGCAAGTCGACGCTGGTGAAGACCGTCGCGCGCACGCTGCCGCCGCTTTCCGGCCGCATCACCGAAGGCAAGGGCCTCGTGATCGGCTACTTCGCGCAGCAGGAACTGGACGTGCTGCACCCGGAAGACGGCGCGCTGATGCACCTGGTGCGGCTGGCACGCGACGTCGGCCCGCCGGCGCGCGAACAGGAACTGCGCGACTTCCTGGGCGTCTTCCGCTTCAGCGGCGAGATGGTGAGCCAGCCGGTGGGTTCGCTCTCCGGCGGCGAGAAGGCGCGCCTGGTGCTGGCCATGCTGGTCTGGCAGCGCCCCAACCTGCTGTTGCTGGACGAGCCGACGAACCACCTGGACCTGACCACGCGTGAAGCGCTGTCGATCGCGCTGAACGAGTTCGAAGGCACGGTGATGCTGGTCAGCCACGACCGCGCGCTGCTTCGCGAGACCTGCGACGAGTTCTGGCTCGTCACCGGTGGCGGCATGCAGCCCTTCGACGGCGACCTGGACGACTACCAGCGTTGGCTGCTGGACGTGGCGCGTGCCGCGGCCAAGGGAAGCGAAGCGCCACCCGTGCCCAGACCCGCCCCCGCTGCCGCACCGGCCCCGGCCACGGCATCGCCCGCGCCCGTTCACCGGCGCGACGACCGCAAGCAGGCGGCCCAGCAGCGCCAGCAGGTGGCCAACCGCACGCGTCCGCTGCGCAACGAGCTGCAGCAGATCGACGGCCGGCTCGAGAAGCTGGGCGCCGAGAAGGCCGAGGTCGAGGCGTCGCTCGCCTCCGGCCGCCTGGGCGGCAGCGAGATCGCCGAAGCCGGCCGGCGGCTGGCGCACGTGGCCGCCGAGGTCGCGATGCTCGAGGAACGCTGGCTCGAGCTGCAGGCCGAAATCGAGTCCATCACCGCCGGCGGCTGAGGCCACCACCGTTGCGCCTCGAGCCGGCAAAGACCATTCATATTGTGTGCAATTGAATTGCGTACTATATTTCTGCCATGCCCCGCACCCGCCAGATGGACCGCAGCGAATGGCTGAAGCTCGACCACCAGCTGTGCTTCGCTCTCTATTCGGCTTCGCTGGCGATGACCCGGCTCTACAAGCCGCTGCTCGACCCTCTGGGCCTGACCTACCCGCAGTACCTGGTGCTGCTGGTGCTGTGGGAAGGCGACGGGCTCACCGTCTCCCAGGTCGGCGAGCGGCTGGCCCTCGATTCCGGCACCCTGACCCCGCTGCTCAAGCGGCTGGAAGCCGCCGGCCTGCTGCAGCGCCTGCGCGACAGCGCCGACGAACGGCGCGTGCTGCTGCAGCTCACCGCCGCCGGCCGCGCACTGAAGGCGCGTGCGCTGGACGTGCCGGCCGCCGTGGCCTGCGCAGCCGGCTGCCCGCTCGACGAACTCGCGTCCCTCACCGCCCGCCTGAAGTCGCTGCGCGACCAGGTGGTGCGGGCCACGCCCACCGCGGCCTGAAACGCCGCACCACTCCCACCGCAAAGGAAGTCCGACCATGCCCTCGATCGCCCAGGCCGTCTACACCGCCACCGCCACCTCCACCGGCGGCCGCACCGGCACCACCGAATCGTCCGATGGCAAGATCAAGCTGCAGCTGTCCACGCCGAAGGCGCTGGGCGGCGACGACGGCCCCGGCACCAACCCCGAGCAGCTGTTCGCCGCCGGCTACTCGGCCTGCTTCATCGGCGCGATGAAGGCGGTCGCCGGACGCCAGAAGATCAAGCTGCCGGCCGAGGTGTCGATCAAGTCCGAAGTCTCCATCGGACCCCACGGCTCGAAGCCGGGCGCCTTCAACATCGCCGTCTCGATGGCCGTCTCGGTGCCGGGCATGGACCGTGCCGCTACCGAACAGCTGGTGGCCGCCGCGCACGAGGTCTGCCCGTACTCGAACGCCACCCGTGGCAACGTCGACGTCACGCTGACCGTCGTCTGAGCCTGCGGCCGGCTCAGCCGGCCAGCATCTCCAGCATCAGGGCCACCCGCGCCTGGGCGGCGCCCACCGGCTGGTCCGGCGGGCCGTCGACCAGGCGGCCGCTGGCGCAGCGCGTGGTCAGGCGCACCTCCAGGCCGGCGTGGCGTGCACGCTCCAGCGCTGCTTCCAGTTCATGGTGCAGGGTGCCGTTGCCGGTGCCGGCCACCACGAGGCCGTCGAAGCCGGCGGCCACCACCGCGTCGACCAGCGCGCCGTCGAAGCCGGCATGGCTGGTGAGCCAGGCCACGCGAGGCCACTGCTCCGCTGGCGCCGCGACCGCCTCCAACCCCAACGCCACGCCTTCGGGCCAGGGGGCCAGCGGGCGCACGCGGCCGTTCTCCAGCCGGGCCACTTCGAAGCCTTCGAATGCGTCCAGGCGCCAGGCGTCGACCTTGCGCAGGCCCTCGGCGGCGAACACGTGGCCGGCCAGCACCACCATCACGCCGCGCGCGCCGGGCTCGCGCGCCAGCGTCACCGCGTCCAGCAGGTTCTGCGGGCCGTCGGCCTGCAGCGATGTGGCCGGGCGCATGGCCGCCGTCAGCACCAGCGGCTTGGAAGGCGCCAGCACGCGGTGAAGGAAGCAGGCGGTCTCCTCCAGCGTGTCGGTGCCGTGGGTGATGACCACGCCACCGACTTCCGGCCGCGCCAGCGCGGCGGCGGCGTCGTGTGCCAGCTGGCGCCAGACCGCCGGGCCCATGTCCTTGCTGTCGATCTGCGCCACCTGCGCCGCTTCCAGCGCCAGGCCGTCGAGCGCCGGCACCGCCTTCACCAGGGCCTGCACGCCCAGCTGGGCGGCGCGGTAGCCGGTGGCGCTGGCGGCGGTGCCGGCGATGGTGCCGCCGGTGCCCAGGACGACGGTCAGCGGGTGGGGACTTGGCATGGACCGCTTTCTGGATAAAAATACAGCAGGCTGGACAAAAATACAGCCATCATTCGACCCCCTCTCGAAAGGTCAAGACGCGATGGACGAAGGCCCGAAGCTCACGCCGCGCCAGCAGCAGATCCTGGACCTGGTGCAGAGTGCGATCGAACGCACCGGCGCCCCGCCCACGCGAGCCGAGATCGCCGCCGAACTGGGCTTCCGCTCGCCCAACGCCGCCGAAGAACACCTGCAGGCGCTGGCCCGCAAGGGCGTGATCGAACTGGTCGGCGGCACGTCGCGCGGCATTCGATTGAAGGATGCCACATTGCGCGCCCTGAACGAGGCGCGCTGGTCCCAGCACGGCAAGCAGTTCAGCCTGCCCCTGCCCAGCCTGGCACAGCTGACGCTGCCGCTGGTGGGCCGGGTGGCGGCCGGCAGCCCCATCCTGGCGCTGGAACATGTCGAGCAGACCTTCGTGGTCGAGACCTCGCTCTTCCCGCGCAGGCCCGACTACCTGCTCAAGGTGCGCGGCATGAGCATGCGCGACGCCGGCATCATGGACGGCGACCTGCTCGCGGTGCAGAAGGCCAGCGAAGCCAAGAACGGCCAGATCGTGGTCGCGCGCCTGGGCGACGACGTCACCGTCAAGCGGCTGCGCCGCACCAAGGCCGGCATCGAGCTGATCCCGGAAAACCCCGACTTCCAGACCATCGTGGTGCCGGCCGGCGAGACCGGCTTCGCGCTCGAAGGCATCGCCGTCGGGCTGATCCGCAACACCATGCTCATGTGACATGGGCAGCGCCGAGAATACCGCCACGCGGCCGCCGAAGGCGCCGCGCCCGCTGAAGGCGCGCAGCGCGGCCGAATGCGAAGCACTGGAACAGCTGCCGAACATCGGCCCTTCGATTGCTGCCGACCTGCGCCTGCTGGGCGTGCTGCACCCGCGCGAACTGGCCAGCCGCGACGCCTTCGTGCTCTATCAGCAGCTGTGCGCCCGCACCGGCCGCCGCCAGGACCCCTGCGTGCTGGACACCTTCATGGCCGCCACCGATTTCATGCGCGGCGCCGAAGCGCGCCCCTGGTGGGCCTACACCGCCGAGCGCAAGGCGGTCTACGGCCAGGTCTGAGCCCTCTCGGGGCCGGTGACGCCAAGCCATGAACTGACCGGGCAAGACCCGGCTGTTCGGCCATTTGCCGCAGGGGTTGCGCTTCGAGAATGCCCTCAGGTTCGGACAACTGTGTCCGATATCACAAGCCATGAGGTCACTGCACTTCTCCACCACCCGGTCCGGCCGCTCGGCGCCTGCCAGCGTTCCGGCCACCACGAGCACCCTGCGGGTCGAGGTTCGGCCGCCCTCGCTGTGCCACGTGCCCGACTCGCGCTGGCAGCGCCTGATGTTCTGGCTGCTGGCCCCGGCCCCGTTCGAGGCGGCGCCGCCGCTGTCGCGCCTGCCCGCCGTGCGCGCCGACTTCATCGAGACCGTGGGCGACATCAACACGCTGGACGCCAAGCTGCTGAAGGACCGCATCCGCTTCTGCAACTCGTTGCGCGAACTCTGGCACCTGCGCACCGAGGTCTACCGCGTCGTCGCGGTGGCGAAGAGCCAGGCCGAGGCCGAAGAGCGTGTGGCCGAGCTGAACCGTCACTTCCCGACGCGGTCGCCGCGGTCGGGCTTCGCGCCGCTCTGACTCCGATGCAGCCCGCCGCGCCGCGCCACTTCATGCCCAGCCCGGGCCTGCCCGGCGCCGGCCTGCCTTCCGACCGCCTGGCGCGGATTGCCGCACGGCGCACCTTCGTCGGCCTGAAGCTGGTCTTCCACGACGCACTGGCGCAGCGCAGCGGCGCGCGCGCCGACTGGCTGCGCGAGCAGATCCGCGCCGCCGAGGACCCGAGCGACCTGTGGCTGCTGCGTGCGCCGGTGTTCTCCGAACTGGCCGGCTCCGCGCCCGAACAGCGCGCGCGCCGGCAGGACCTGCGCCGCGCGCTGGCGACGCTGTTCCCCGACGCCGAGCAGGCGAGCGCCTTCTCGCCCTTCTGAAGGAAGGCGCGGCCTCAGGCTCGCACGCGGGCCTTGAACGTGCGGCGGAACTTCTCCACCTTGGGCGCCACGACGAAGGCGCAATAGCCCGCGTTGGGGTGGTTGGCGAAGTAGTGCTGGTGGTAGTCCTCGGCGCGCCAGTAGTTGTCCAGCTTCTCCAGTTCGGTCACCACCCGGCCCTTGTGGGCGCGGTTGGCCTCGTCCAGCACCGCGCGCGCCACCGCTTCCTGCGCGGGTTCGTGCCAGTAGATGCCGGAACGGTACTGCGGCCCGATGTCGTTGCCTTGCCGGTTCAGCGTGGTCGGGTCGTGGATGGTGAAGAAGATCTCCAGCACCTCGGTGAGCGTGATGCTTGCGCTGTCGAAGCGGACCTGCACCACCTCGGCATGCCCGGTGTCGCCTTCGCACACCTGCTGGTAGCTGGGGTTGCGCACATGGCCGTTGGCGTAGCCGGACTCGACCGCGATCACGCCGTCGACCTGCTCGTACACCGCCTCCAGGCACCAGAAGCAGCCACCGCCCAGGGTGATGGTCTCGGGGTTCATGTGTGTGCACTCCTTGTTGCCGTTGCCCGGTCGGCCGGCCCGGCCGAGTCCTTACACTCGCGGAGGCATTGCAGCACAGGATGGCGGCGATCACCGGTGCAGGCGCTGAAAGACCGGCCTGCCAGCTTCGGCCCCCGCTGTCCGAAGAACCGGAGCCTGCCCGCCCGTGAACGACCTCTTCGTGATGATCGGCATCGAATCATGGAAGCCTCTGCTGGAGGCCCTGCTGATGCCGCCCGTGCCCTTCGTGCTGATGGTGCTGGTCGGCGCGCGCGTCATGTACCGGCGGCGCCTGGCCGCCTGGGCCCTGGTGCTCACCGGCGCGCTGGGCTGCTGGTTCATGTGCACCAACGTCGTCTCGCACGCGCTCACGCAGGTGCTGCTGATGCCGCCGCGCGCGCTGAGCATCAACGAGGTGGGCGACCTGAAGAAGGCGCAGAAGACGGCGATCTTCGTGCTGGGCGGCGGGCGCCGCCTGCTGTCGCCGGAATACGTACTCTCCAACCTGAACGACATCTCGCTGGAACGCCTGCGCTACGGCATCTGGCTGTCGCGCGAGACCGGGCTGCCGCTGGGTTTCAGCGGCGGCGTGGCCTGGGGCGGCGAGGACGGCCCCACCGAAGCCGAGATCGCGGCCCGCATCGCCGAACGCGAGTTCGGCCGTCCGCTGCGCTGGACCGAGACCCAGTCGCGCGACACGAACGAGAACGCGATGCGCACGGTCCAGCTGCTGAAGGAACAGAACATCGAGCGCATCATCGTCGTGACGCACCACTACCACATGCGACGGGCGATGGCGGCCTTCGCGCGCGCGGTGCAGCGCAACGGCGTGCAGATCGAGCTGCAGGCGGCGCCGATGGGCATGCCGGGCGCCTTCCACATGCGCCTCACCGACTGGCTGCCCAGCCCCAGCGGCTTCAAGGGCGTGCGCTACGCCCTGCACGAATGGATCGGTCGCCTGGCCGGCGCCTGAAGCGACCTCAGCCGCGCACCGGCGGCGCCAACGCCGCGTGCGCTGCCAGCCACTGACGCGACGCACTGTCGTCGCCCTGCGAAGGGTGGAAGTCGGGCGCACGGTAGCGCCGCCAGGGTCCGGCCATTTCACGCACCAGGCCATCGCGAGCGAACAGCATGCGCCATGCGCTCGCCCAGGTGGCCCGCTGCCAGAAGGCGCCGTCGCGCCACAGATTGGCCAGGGTCTGCAGGGTCACGTCGATGGCGAAGTTCAGGCTCACGAAGGTGAACAGCCTGCGCCGCCAGTATTCGTTGCCCCCCAGCGCGCGGTACAGGTCGAAGGCCGTCGAACGGTGTTCGCTCTCCTCGCTGCCGTGCCACAGCCACAGGTCGACCAGGCGCTGCTCGCTGCCGGCCAGCACCTCGGGGTGGGCGAACAGGTATTCGGCCAGGATGGCGGTCAGGTGCTCGGTGGCCGCAGTGGCGCCGACCCAGGCCCGCGTGTCCTTGCCTTCCAGCCGGCGGCGCCGTCGTTCGATGCGCTTCGCCCACCGGTTCACCAGCCCCTGCCGTTCCAGGTGGGCGTTGAAGCGCTGGTGAATGTGGCGGTGCGTGGCCTCCTGGCCGACGAAGGCCTTCACCTCGGCTTCGAAGCGCGACCGCTCCTCGCCTTCGAGCCGGGCCACGCCCATCTTCACCGAGTCGATGAAGAACTGCTCGCCGGCCGGGAAACTGAACGACAGGGCGTTGAAGAAGGCGCTGCGGAAGGCGTCGCCGCCGTTCCAGCGGCGCGGGATCTCGGTCTCCAGGTCGACCAGCAGACGGCGAACCACGAGGTCGGTCATGCCAGCGCCTTGCGTGCGTTGTGGAACATCTGCATCCAGGGGCTGGGCGCAGAGGCGTCACCCGAAGTCCAGCTCATTTGCAAGTTGCGGAACACGCGCTCGGGGTGCGGCATCAGCGCCGTGAAGCGGCCGTCGGCGGTGGTCACGCCGGTCAGGCCCTGCGGGCTGCCGTTGGGGTTGAAGGGATAACGTTCGGTCGCCTGGCCGTGATGGTCCACGAAGCGCAGCGCGCGCAGCACGCGGCCGCTGTCGCCGCGCTGCGAGAAGTCGGCAAAGCCTTCGCCGTGCGACACCACGATCGGAATCCTGCTGCCCGCCATGCCGGCGAAGAACACGCTCGGGCTGTCCAGCACCTCCACCAGCGAGAGCCGGCCTTCGAACTGTTCGCTGCGGTTGCGCGTGAACCTGGGCCAGGCGTCCGCGCCGGGGATCATGGGGCTGAGTGCCGCCATCATCTGGCAGCCGTTGCACACGCCCAGCGCCAGCGCGTCGCGGCGCGCGAAGAAGGCGGCGAAGGCGTCGGCCAGCACCGGGTTGAAGAGGATGGAGCGTGCCCAGCCTTCGCCTGCGCCCAGCGTGTCGCCGTAGCTGAACCCGCCGCAGGCGACGAAGCCCTGGAAGGGGTCGAGCCGCGCGCGGCCGGCCTGCAGGTCGCTCATGTGCACGTCGAAGGTCTCGAAGCCGGCGGTGTGCATCGCGTAGCTCATCTCGACCTGCGAGTTGACGCCCTGCTCGCGCAGGATGGCCATCTTCGGCCGCGTGCCCACCACCGCCGGCGCGGCGGGCGGCTGGAACGTCAGGTGCAGGTGCAGGCCGGGGTCGGCAGCGTCGCCGGCGGCTTCGTGCTCGCTGTCGGCGCAGGCCGGGTTGTCGCGCTGACGCGCGATGCGCCAGCTCACCTCGTCCCACTGGCGGTGCAGGTCGGCCAGCGGGGCGGCAAACTGCAGCTTCGTGTCGCGCCAGACCTCGACCGCGCCGCGGTCGTTGGTGTGCCCCACCACGTGCGCGTGGCGCGCCAGGCCATGTTCGCGCAGCATGCCGATGACGGCGTCGCGGTCGGCGCGGCGCACCTGCAGCACGACGCCGAGTTCCTCGTTGAAGAGCGCCTTCAGCGTCAACTCGTTGCGGCGCTCGCCCACCTGGCCGGCCCAGTTCTTCGAATCGCCGTACTCTGCGCGGCTGTCGGCGATGCCGTCGCCTTCGGTCACCAGGATGTCGACGTTGAGGCTGACGCCCCGGTGGCCGGCGAAGGCCATCTCGCAGACCGCCGCCCACAGGCCGCCGTCGCTGCGGTCGTGGTAGGCCAGCAGGCGGCCTTCGGCGCGCAGTTCGTTCACCGCCGAGACCAGCGCCTTCAGCGCCTGCGGGTCGTCCAGGTCGGGCACGGCGTCGCCGAAGCGGCCCAGCACCTGCGCCAGCATCGAGCCGCCCATGCGCTGGCGGCCCTGTCCCAGGTCGACCAGGATCAGCGTCGTGTCGCCGGGCTGCAGTTGTGGCGTGAGCGTGCCACGCACGTCGGCCAGCGTGGCGAAGGCACTGACGATGAGCGAGACCGGCGCCGTGACCTGGCGCGCCTGGTCACCCGCCGCCCAGCGCGTCTTCATCGACAGCGAATCCTTGCCCACCGGGATGCCGATGCCCAGCGCCGGGCACAGTTCCAGGCCGACGGCCTTCACGGTGTCGTAGAGCGCGGCGTCCTCGCCGGCTTCGCCGCAGGCCGCCATCCAGTTGGCGCTGAGCTTCACGCGCGAAAGCTCGATCGGCGCTGCCAGCAGGTTGGTCAGCGCCTCGCCCACCGCCATGCGGCCCGAGGCCGGCGCGTCCAGCGCGGCCAGCGGCGTGCGTTCGCCCATGCTCATGGCTTCGCCGCGGAAGCCGGCGAAGTCGGCCAGCGTCACCGCGCAGTCGGCCACCGGCACCTGCCAGGGGCCGACCATCGGGTCGCGGTGCGACAGGCCGCCCACCGTGCGGTCGCCGATGGTCACCAGGAAGCGCTTGCTCGCCACCGTGGGGTGGCGCAGCACGTCCAGCGCCACCTGCTCCAGCTTCACGCCGGTGAGGTCGAGCGCCGCTTCGCGGCGCGCCACGCGCAGCACGTCGCGGTGCATCTTCGGCGGCTTGCCGAGCAGCACGTCCATCGGCATGTCGATGACGCGTTCGCCACCGTCCTCGACCACCAGTTCGCGGCCGTCGGTGGTGGTGCCGACCACCGCGAACGGGCAGCGTTCCCGCACGCACATCTGCTCGAACAGCGGCATCAGGTCGGGGTTCACGGCCAGGACGTAGCGCTCCTGGCTTTCGTTGCACCAGATCTCCTTCGGCGCCAGCCCGCTCTCTTCAAGCGGCACCCGGCGCAGGTCGAACAGCGCGCCGCGGTCGGCGCCGTCCACCAGTTCGGGGAAGGCGTTGCTGATGCCGCCGGCGCCCACGTCGTGGATCGCCAGCACCGGGTTGTGCTCGCCGAGCGCCCAGCAGTGGTTGATGACCTCCTGCGCCCGGCGCTGGATCTCGGGGTTGCCGCGCTGCACGCTGTCGAAGTCCAGCGCCGCGGTGTTGCTGCCGGCGGCCATGCTGCTGGCCGCGCCGCCGCCCATGCCGATGCGCATGCCCGGTCCGCCCAGCTGCACCAGCAAGGTCCCGGCCGGGAAGGGCTTCTTGTGCGTCTGGCCGCCACTGATGGAGCCCAGGCCGCCGGCGATCATGATGGGCTTGTGGTAGCCGCGCCGCACGCCGGCCACGGTCTGCTCGAAGACGCGGAAGTAGCCGCCCAGGTTGGGACGGCCGAACTCGTTGTTGAAGGCGGCGCCGCCCAGCGGGCCTTCGGTCATGATGGCCAGTGCACTGGCAATGTGTTCGGGCTTGCCGACCGGGTCGCGCTCCCAGGGCTCGCTGGTCCCCGGCAGGTGCAGGTTGCTGACCGAGAAGCCCGTCAGGCCCGCCTTCGGTTTCGCGCCTCGGCCGGTGGCGCCTTCGTCGCGGATCTCGCCGCCGGCCCCGGTGGCCGCGCCCGGAAAGGGCGAGATCGCGGTCGGGTGGTTGTGCGTCTCCACCTTCATCAGAACGTGCGCGGTCTCGGCGCGCGCACCATAGGCCGGTGCGTTGGTGAAGCCCTGCGGCAGCCAGCGTTCGATGGGGCCGCCTTCCATGACCGCCGCGTTGTCGCTGTAGGCCACCACCGTGTGCTGCGGGTGGGTCTTCTCGGTGTGGCGGATCATGCCGAACATCGACAACGGCTGGCGTTCACCGTCGATCGTGAAGTCGGCGTTGAAGATCTTGTGGCGGCAGTGTTCGCTGTTGGCCTGGGCGAACATCATCAGCTCGACGTCGCTCGGGTTGCGCTTCAGCTCGCGGAAGGCCGCCACCAGGTAGTCGATCTCGTCTTCCGAAAGCGCGAGGCCGAACTCGCGGTTCGCGGCCAGCAGCGCGTCGCGGCCGGCGCCCAGCACGTCCACGTGGGCCAGCGGCTCGGCTTCGCGGTGGTCGAACAGGTGCGCCGCGGCCTCGCGTTCGAAGGCCACGCTCTCGGTCATGCGGTCGTGCAGCAGCGCGGCCACGACCTCGCGCTCCGCGGGCGACAACGGCTTGGCGCCGCCCAGCAGCCCCGACTTCAGCGCCAGCCGGAACTCGGTGACGCGTTCCACCCGGTGCAGCACCAGGCCGCAGTTGCGCGCGATGTCGGTCGCCTTGCTGGCCCAGGGCGAGACGGTGCCCAGGCGCGGCATGACCACCACCAGTGCGCCTTCGGCGCCGCCTTCGTAGCGGTCTCCGTAGGCCAGCAGCGCGCCCAGCTTGTCCAGCGCCGAAGCGTCGGGCGCGGAGTCGAAGGCCACCCAGTGCACGTGGCGCGCGGCCACGCCGGTGATGCGGGGCGCGGCGGCTTGCAGCCGTTCGAGCAGGGTGCGGGCGCGGAACGCCGGAAGGGCATTGCCGCCCTCGATGTGCAGCAGTTGGAGGGCAGGCAAAACCATGACCCGGGATTTTACGAGAGCCGATGGGATAATCCCGGGATGGCGATTCCCATCAAGACCGGCGGCGACATCGAGGGCATGCGCCTCGCCGGCCGCCTGGCTTCCGAGGTGCTGGACATGCTGACCCCGCACGTGCGGGCCGGCGTGACCACGAAAGAGATCGACCGCCTGGCGCACGACTACATGGTCGACGTGCAGGGCGGCATACCGGCCACGCTGGGCTACCAGCCGCCGGGCTATCCGGCCTACCCCGCTTCGTTGTGCACCTCGCTCAACGACGTGGTCTGCCACGGCATCCCGGACGACCGGCCCCTGAAGGACGGCGACATCGTCAACATCGACGTCACCGTCATCAAGGACGGCTGGCACGGCGACAACAGCCGCATGTACATCGTCGGCGAAGGCAGCATCGCCGCCCGTCGCCTGTGCCAGGTCACCTTCGAAGCCATGTGGAAGGGCATCGTGAAGGTCAAGCCCGGCGCGCGCCTGGGCGACATCGGCCACTCGATCCAGACCTTCGCCGAGAACGCCGGCTTCTCCGTGGTGCGCGAATTCTGCGGCCATGGCGTCGGCGCGCGCTTCCACGAAGAGCCGCAGGTGCTGCACTACGGCCGCCCGGGCACGCTGGAAGAACTGGTGCCGGGCATGATCTTCACGATCGAGCCCATGATCAACGCCGGCCGGCGCGAGATCAAGGAAGACCGGCGCGGCAACCGCCCCTACGACGGCTGGACCATCGTCACCAAGGACCGCTCGCTCTCGGCCCAGTGGGAACACACGGTGCTGGTCACCGAAACCGGCTACGAGGTGCTCACCGTCTCGGCCGGCAGCCCGCCGCCGCCGGCCTTCGCGCCGCTGGGCTACGGCAAGTCGAAGCAGCCCGAGCCGGCGCCCGCCGCGCCCTGAGCCGCGCGCCCGGCATGTCGGCCGTTCCCGAGCCGCGCGCGGCAGGCAGCGTGGCCGCGCTGCGGGCGCGCTACCGCGACGGCAAGCGCGCCCTGCTCGACCACTTCCGCGAGGCGCGCGCCACCGCCACCGGCGCCACCCAGCTGCTGAAGGCGCTGACGCGCCACGTCGACGCCACGCTGGTGGAACTGTGGGAACACGCCGGCATGGCGCCCGGCGCCGCGCTGGTGGCCGTCGGCGGCTACGGCCGCGGCGAGCTCTTCCCCCACAGCGACGTCGACGTGCTGGTGCTGCTGCCCGCCGGCGAGGACGCCGACGCGCGACGTGCCGCGGTGGAAGGCTTCATCACCGCATGCTGGGACATCGGGCTGGAGATCGGTTCCTCGGTGCGCACGGTCGGCGAGTGCGTGACCGAGGCGCAGCGCGACGTGACGGTGCAGACCGCGCTGCTGGAGTCGCGCTTCGTCTGCGGCACCAAGCGGCTGTATGGCAGCTTCCGCGACGCCACGCGCGAGGCCCTGGATCCCCAGGCCTTCCTGCGCGCCAAGACGCTGGAAATGCAGCAGCGGCACGTGAAGTACGAGGGCACGCCCTATTCGCTGGAACCCAACTGCAAGGAAAGCCCGGGCGGCCTGCGCGACCTGCAGGTGCTGATCTGGGTGGCGCGCGCCGCCGGCCTGGGGCGCACCTGGAACGAGCTGGCGGCCAAAGGCCTGATCACCCCGTTCGAGGTGAGCCAGCTCAACAGGCACGAAGGCAGCCTGCGCCTGATCCGCGCCCGCCTGCACGCGGTGGCCGGCCGGCGCGAGGACCGGCTGGTGTTCGACCTGCAGACCGCGGTGGCCGAAAGCATCGGCTATCGCGCCACCAAGGGGCAGCGCAGCTCCGAAGTGCTGATGCACCGCTACTACTGGGCGGCCAAGGCGGTGACGCAGCTCAACCAGATCCTGCTGCAGAACATCGCCGAACGCGTGAGCGGCAGCGAAGCGGCGCCGATGCGGCCCATCAGCGCGCGCTTCCTGGACCGTGCCGGCGCGCTGGAAGTGGTCAAGGACGACCTCTACCTGGAGAACCCGCACGCCATCCTGGAGACCTTCCTGGTCTTCGCGCAGACGCCGGGACTTTCGGGCCTGTCCACGCGCACGCTGCGCGCGCTGTACAACGCGCGCAACGTGATGGACACGAATTTCCGCCACGACCCCGTGAACCGCGAGCTGTTCATGGAGATCCTGCGCCAGCCGCGCGGCATCACGCACGCGTTCCGGCTCATGAACCAGACCAGCGTGCTGGGGCGCTACCTGTGGGTGTTCCGGCGCATCGTCGGCCGCATGCAGCACGACCTGTTCCACGTGTACACGGTGGACCAGCACATCCTGATGGTGCTGCGCAACGCGCGCCGCTTCTTCATTCCCGAGCACGCGCACGAATACCCGTTCTGCAGCCAGCTCGCCGCCCAGTGGGACGCGCCCTGGCTGCTCTACGTGGCCGCCCTCTTCCACGACGTGGCCAAGGGCCGCGGCGGCGACCATTCCGACCTCGGCGCGCTCGAAGTGCGCCGCTTCGCGCGCGACCACGGCCTCTCGCGCGAGGACACGCAGCTCGCCGAGTTCCTCGTCAGGCACCACCTTACGATGAGCCGCATCGCGCAGAAAGAGGACCTGTCGGACGCCGAGGTCATCGGCGGCTTCGCGAAGATGGTCGGCACCGAGCGCCGCCTGACGGCGCTGTACCTGCTCACGGTGGCCGACATCCGCGGCACCAGCCCCAAGGTCTGGAACGCCTGGAAGGGCAAGCTGCTGGAAGACCTGTACCGGCTCACGTTGCGCGCCCTGGGCGGCGCGAAGCCCAACCTGGACGCCGAGATCGAGGCGCGCAAGCAGGAGGCGCGACACAACCTGGCCCTGCACTCGGCCCTGCCGGGCACCGAAGAGCCGCTGTGGAAGACGCTGGAGGTGAGCTACTTCGCGCGCCACGACGCCGGCGACATCGCCTGGCATGCACGTTCGCTGTGGCGCCACATCGAGACCACGGTGCCCATCGTTCGCGCACGCCTGTCCACCGTGGGCGACGGCCTGCAGGTGGCGGTGTACGCGCCCGACCAGCCCGACCTCTTCGCCCGCATCTGCGGCTACTTCGACAGCGCCGGCTTCAGCATCCAGGACGCCAAGATCCACACCACGCGCGCCGGCTTCGCGCTCGACACCTTCCAGGTGGTGAGCACGCGGCTCGAAGGCGGCAGCCCGGCCGAGTACCGCGACCTGATCTCGCTGGTGGAAACCCAGGCCGCCGCCGCACTGGCCAGCCAGGGGCCGCTGCCGGAACCCAGCCGCGGCCGCGTCTCGCGCCGCGTGCGTTCGTTCCCGGTCGTGCCGCGTGTCAGCCTGCACCCCGACGAGCGGGCGCAGCGCTGGCTGCTCACCGTCTCGGCCAGCGACCGTTCGGGCCTGCTGTACGCCATCGCCCGCGTGCTGGCGAAGAACCACATCAACCTGCAGCTGGCCAAGGTCAGCACGCTGGGCGAACGGGTCGAAGACACCTTCCTCGTCGACGGGCCGGCGCTGCAGCAGCCGAAGGCGCAGCTGCGCATCGAAGGCGAACTGCTCGACGCCGTGGCGCCGCCCGCCTGATGGGCCTGCGCCGCGTCGAGGCCTCCGAGGCGATCGAACGCCTGGCGCAGTTCGACGCCGTGATCGACGCCCGCTGCGAGAGCGAGTTCGCCGAAGACCACCTGCCCGGCGCCGTCAACTGGCCTTCGCTCACCGACGAGGAGCGGCGCGTCGTCGGCACCGAATACAAGCAGGTCTCGCCCTTCCAGGCGCGCAAGCGCGGCGCCGCCCTGGTGGCGCGCAACATCGCCCGCCACCTGGAGCGCGAGGTCGCCGACAAGGCGCGCGAATGGCAGCCGCTGGTGTACTGCTGGCGCGGCGGCCAGCGTTCCGGCGCGCTGGCCACGGTGCTGGGGCAGATCGGCTTCTCGGTCAGCGTGCTCGAAGGCGGCTACCGCGAGTTCCGCCGCGCCGTCATCGCCCAGCTCGACTCGCTGCCGCCCACGCTGGACCTGCGCGTCGTCTGCGGCCGCACCGGCAGCGGCAAGAGCCGGCTGCTGGGCGCGCTGGCCGAAGCCGGCGCCCAGGTGCTGGACCTGGAGGCGCTGGCCTGCCACCGCGGTTCGGTGCTGGGGCCGCTGCCGGGCGTGCCGCAGCCTTCGCAGAAGGGCTTCGAAACGCAGCTGTGGCGGGCGCTGCGCGGATTCGACCCGGCGCGGCCGGTGTTCGTGGAAAGCGAAAGCCGGCTCATCGGCCGCATGCGGGTGCCGCAGGTGCTGCTGGACCGCATTCGCGCCGCGCCCTGCCTGAGCGTGGAGATGCCGCTGGACGCACGCGTGGCGCTGCTGACCGAGGACTACGCCCACCTGGTGCAGGACGCCGCACTGCTGTGCGAACGCCTGGGCACCCTGCGCGAACTGCGCGGCGCGGCGGTGGTGGAACGCTGGCAGGGACTGGCCCGTTCAGGGCAGACCGAGGAACTGGTGCGCGAACTGCTGGCCGAGCACTACGACCCGATCTACACGCGCTCGATGCAGAGGAACTTCGCCCACCTCGGCGACGCGATCACGGTCGACCTGCCCGAAGGCAGCGCGGCCGCCCTGAAGGCGGCCGCGCTGAAGATCATCGGGTAGTCTCACCCCATGTGCGAGCCGCCGTTGCACGAGAAGTCGGCGCCCGTCGTGAAGCCCGAATCCTCGCCTGCCAGCCAGGCCACCACGGAGCCGATCTCCTCCGGCGTGCCCAGGCGCTTCACCGGGATCGTGGCGACGATCTTCTCCAGCACCTCGGGCTTGATCGCGCGGACCATGTCGGTGCCGATGTAGCCCGGGCTCACGGTGTTCACCGTCACGCCCTTGGCCGCCAGTTCCTGCGCCAGGGCCATCGTGAAGCCGTGCATGCCGGCCTTGGCGGCCGAGTAGTTGGTCTGGCCGGCCTGGCCCTTCTCGCCGTTGACCGAGCTGATCTGGATGATGCGGCCCCAGCCCTTTTCCACCATGCCCGGCACCACCTGCTTGGTGACGTTGAACATGCTGTTCAGGTTGGTGTCGATGACGGCCTTCCAGTCTTCGGGCGACATCTTCAGGAACATGCGGTCGCGCGTGATGCCGGCGTTGTTCACCAGCACGTCGATCTGGCCGTGCTCGGCGATCGCCTTCGTGAACGCGGCCACCGTGCTGTCCCAGTCGGCCACGTTGCCCACCGAGGCGTGGAAGTTGTAGCCCAGGGCCTTCTGCTCTTCCAGCCACTTGACGAAGTCACGGCTGGGACCGCAGCCCGCGATGACCTTGAAACCTTCCTTCGCCAGACGCTGGCAGATCGCGGTACCGATGCCGCCCATGCCACCGGTCACGTAAGCCACTTTCTGTGCCATTGCTTGCTCCTTGGTAGTAGTGATCGTGGTCCGACTTTAGCGCTCGACCGTCAGCGCGACACCCATGCCACCCCCAATGCACAGCGAGGCGATGCCCCGCTTCGCATTGCGACGGCTCATCTCATGCAGCAGCGTCACCAGGATGCGGCAGCCCGAAGCGCCGATCGGGTGCCCGATCGCGATCGCGCCGCCGTTCACGTTGACCTTGCTCGTGTCCCAGCCCATTTCCTGGTGCACCGCGCAGGCCTGGGCCGCGAAGGCTTCGTTGATCTCCAGCAGGTCCAGGTCGGCAGGCTTCCAGCCGGCGCGTTCCAGCGCCTTGCGCGCCGCGGGCACCGGGCCCATGCCCATGAAGGCCGGGTCCAGGCCGGCGCTGGCGTAGCTGGCGATGCGCGCCAGCGGCGTGAGCCCCAGCGCGGCGGCCTTCTTGGCCGTCATCACCACCACGCCGGCGGCGCCGTCGTTCAGGCCCGAGGCGTTGCCCGCCGTCACGCTGCCCGCCTTGTCGAAGGCGGGGCGCAGGCCGGCCAGGGCGTCGGCGCTGGTCTTCTTGTTGATGAACTCGTCGGCGGCGAAGACGAGCGGGTCGCCCTTCTTCTGCGCGATGCTCACCGGAACGATCTCGTCCTTGAAGCGGCCGGCTTCCTGCGCCGCGGCGGCCTTCTGCTGGCTGGCCAGCGCCAGCGCGTCCTGCGCCTCGCGCGTGATGCCGTGCTTCTTCGCCACGTTCTCGGCCGTGATGCCCATGTGGTACTGGTTGTAGACGTCCCACAGGCCGTCGACGATCATCGAGTCGACCATCTTCCAGTCGCCCATGCGCTGGCCGTCGCGGCTGCCGTTCAGCACGTGTGGCGCCAGGCTCATGTTCTCCTGGCCGCCGGCGATGACGATCTCGCTGTCGCCGTCGCGGATGGACTGCGCCGCCAGCATCACCGCCTTCAGGCCCGAGCCGCAGACCTTGTTGATGGTCATCGCCGGCACCGCGTTCGGCAGGCCGGAGCGGATCACCGCCTGGCGCGCCGGATTCTGGCCGGTGCCGGCCTGCAGCACCTGGCCGAGGATGACCTCGCCGATCTGGCCGCCTTCGAGCTTCGCGCGTTCCAGCAGCGCCTTGATGACGGTGGCACCCAGCTCGGCGGCCGGGGTCTTGGCGAGCGTGCCGCCGAACTTGCCGACCGCGGTGCGGGCGGCGGCAACGATGACGATGTCGGTACTCATGTTCCTTGTCTCCAGAAAATCGGCCTTCAGGCCTTGGCCTTCACGTAGCGGCCGGGCGCCGGCTCGATGGCCTTGAACTGGCGGCTGCCGTAGGACTTGGGCGCGGCCACCTGCTTGCCGCCCAGCGGCTTGAGCCAGCCCGCCCATTCGGGCCACCAGCTGCCCGGGTGTTCGGTGGCGGTGTCGAACCAGTCTTCCGCCTTCGCAGGCAGCTTGCTGTTGGTCCAGTAGCTGCGCTTGCCCTTGGCCGGCGGGTTGATGACGCCGGCGATGTGCCCGGAGGCGCCGAGCACGAAGGTCTTCTTGCCCTTGACGAGCGGGATCGAGCGGTAGGCCGCCATCCACGGCACGATGTGGTCTTCGCGCGAGCCGTAGACGAAGAACGGCGCCTGGATGCTGCCGAGGTCGACCTTCTCGCCGCAGACCGTCAGCGCACCGGGCTTCTTCAGGTCGTTCTGCAGGTACATGTGGCGCAGGTACCAGCAGTACATGGGACCGGGCAGGTTGGTGCTGTCGCCGTTCCAGTACAGCAGGTCGAACGGCGGCGGCGTCTCGCCCTTCAGGTAGTTGCCGACCACGTAGTTCCAGACCAGGTCGTTCGGGCGCAGGAAGCTGAAGGTGGTGGCCAGTTCCTTGCCCTTGAGCAGGCCTGGACCGCTCGGGGCCTTGGGGCCGATGGTCATCTCGCGCAGCTGCACAGAGGCTTCGTCGACGAAGATGTCCAGGATGCCGGTGTCGCTGAAGTCCAGCAGCGTGGTCAGCAGCGTCACGCTGTGCGCCGGCTGCTCGCCTCTTGCGGCCAGCACCGCCAGTGCCGTGGACAGGATGGTGCCGCCGACGCAGAAGCCCAGCGTGTTGATCGTCTCGGCGCCGGTGATGGCCTGCACCGTTCGGATGGCCGTGATCGGCCCTTCCTCGATGTAGTCGTCCCAGGTCTTGTCGACCAGGCTTTCGTCCGGGTTGCGCCAGCTGACGACGAAGGTGCGGTGCCCCTGCTCCACCGTGTAGCGGATGACCGAGTTCTCCGGCTGCAGGTCGAGGATGTAGTACTTGTTGATGCACGGCGGCACGAACAGCATCGGCCGTTCGTAGACCTTGCCCGTGAGCGGTTTGTATTCGATCAGCTGGAACAGCTCGTTCTCGAACACCACGCTGCCTTCGGTGGTGGCCACGTTGCGGCCGACTTCGAAGGCACTCTCGTCGGTCTGCGAGACGTGGCCCTTCTGCAGGTCGGCCAGCAGCTGGCTCATGCCGCTGGCGATGCTCTCGCCCTTGGTGTCCAGCGCCTTCTGCACCGCTTCCGGGTTGAAGGCCAGGTAGTTGCTGGGGCTGGCGGCGTCGATCCACTGCTGCACCGCGAAGCGGATGCGCGCCTTGGTCTTCTCGTCGCCCTGCACCGACTCGGCCATCTGCATCAGCGTGCGCGCGTTCAGCAGGTACATCTGCGCCGTGTAGGCGGCAGCCGGGTTCTGCAGCCAGGCGCTGGCGGAAAAGCGGCGGTCGCCGATGGCCGGCGCCTGCCCGCCTTCGGCGCCCATGCGCTGCAGCGACTGGTTCCAGATCTCGGTCACGCTCTTCAGGTAATCGCCCTGCAGCGACGCCAGCTGCTGCGCCGGCAGGTTCAGGCCGGTGAGCGATTTCATGATGTCGCCCACCGCGGCACCGAAGGCATTGGCGTCGGCAGCCCCGGCAACGGGGGTCTGAGCAGACGGGTTCCTGGCTGCTTTCAAACTTGTCTCCTGGTGGCCGGCGGCCGCTGTCAGGCCGCTCACGGCATGTTGTGGCAGGCTGTGAAACAGGTCACGTTGTAGGGTCAGAACCTTACCACGTCATGACATTCAATTCCAGTAAGCGAAATTACGCATCACCTGCCGAGATGTGGTCCTGGATCGTCGCCGTCGCCTGGATCTACGTCGTGCTGCTCATGGCGGTGGCCGAAGGCATGTCCGCGCGCGGCAGTGTGCTGGGTGCGCTGTTCACCTTCCTGCTGTACGGCCTGCTTCCGCTGGGCCTGGTGCTCTATATCCTGGGCACGCCGGCGCGCAAGCGCAGGCTTCGCGCGGCCGAGCAGGCTTCAGCCGCGGCGCCAGACGGCGGCGGCCAGGCGGCCGGTGCTGCCGTCGCGCCGGAACGAGAAGAACCGTGAGCGGTCTTCCACGGTGCACCAGCGGCCGCCGGCGACGCGGTCC
>JBGAKY010000046.1:0-51506 GCA_044224175.1 Rubrivivax sp.
GCGGCCGCACCACGGCCTGGCCGTCGGGGATGTTCTCCAGCCCCGGCATCTTGCCCATCGGCACGGTGCCGTGATACGGGTCGCCGTACCAGAGCGCGGCGCCGGTCGTCGGCGAGCACTTCACGTTGAGCAGGCCGGGCTGGATCTCCTTTTGCGTCAGCTCGGTCGCGCCCTTGCGGCCTTCGAAGCAGACCACTTCGGCGGGGGCCGATGCCGCGGGCGCCGCGGCGGGCGCGGCGGCCGATGTGGCGCCGGCGGCCGGCTTGTCCTGCGCCACCACGGTCAGCAGGAACACACCGCACAGCGCGAGGGCCGTGGCGGGCAGGGCGAGTCGCTTCATGGTCGTGTCCTCAATTCGCCGCGGCCGCGTGGCGGGCACCGAATCGGATGTCGCCCAGCAGGATGCCGATGGCGCCCTTGAGCAGGATGGTCAGGATGAAGAAGCCGAAGGCCCAGATGCCCAGCGTCATCAGCCATTCGACGAAGGTGGGGTAGTACTCGGTGACCTCGCCGATCGGGCTGGGGATGAAGCCCGGCACCACCAGGCCCATGCCCTTCTCGATCCAGATGCCTGCGAAGGCCATCGCGCAGGGCAGCGGCAGGCGCGACGGGTCGTTGCGGAAGCGCGGCATCAGGAACATCACGAAGGACACCACCATCAGCAGCACGGCGCTCCAGAACCAGGGCACCAGGCGGTTGAGTTCGCCGTGCAGGCCGAACATCAGGTAGTACAGGCCGTTGGCGTGCTCGGTGCGCGCGTAGAGCTCGACCACCACTTCAGAGAGCGTCAGGAAGAGGGCGATGCCCAGGCACCAGGTGACGATGGTGGCCAGCAGCCTGATGGCGCTGTCGTCGATCCAGAACTTGGTGTTCTTCCGGATCACCAGGAAGGCGATGATGATGAGCGCCGGGCCGGCCGCGAACGCGGTGGCGATGAAGCGGATCGGCATCATGCTGTGGAACCACATCGGGCGCGCCGGGTTGTTGGCCAGCAGGAAGGCCGTCACCGTGTGGATGGACAGCGCCCAGACGATGGACACGTACACCAGCGGCATGAAGATCTTCTGGTTCACCGGCCGGCCGGTGTACTTCGACCACAGGTACCAGAAGCCGACGCCGAAGTTCAGGAACAGGTAGCCGTTCAGGACAAGCACGTCCCAGCCCAGCATCGAGCTGAAGCTGTAGATGCCCCAGGGCGGGATCATGTGCCACAGCCGGTCGGGGCGGCCCATGTGGGCGAAGACGAACATCATCACCATGATCACGGCCGAGATGGCCAGCATCTCGCCCAGCACGGTGACCTTGTGCATGCCCTCGTGGTGGTACACGTAGGCCGGGAAGACGATGGTCACCGCCCCCGCCGCCACGCCCACCAGGAACACCAGGTTGGCCAGGTACAGGCCGTCGTGGATCTGGCTCGTGAGGCCGGTGACGATCAGGCCTTCGGTGTTCTGCAGGTAGTAGACGTAGAGCATGCCCACGATGAGCAGGCCCAGCACGCCCATCCAGGCATAGAACTTGGTGCCGCCCTTGAGCACGTAGCGGGCGTAGTCGACAACGAAGCGCATCAGCACGGCCGGCCCCTCAGTCGTAGAAGTAGAAGAACTTGGGGAAGGTGTTCAGTTCGGCCTTCAGCCGGAACACGTTCTTCCGCTTCAGGACCATGCTGACCTCGCTCTCGGGGTCGAGCAGGTTGCCGAACTTGCGTGCGCCCACCGGGCAGACTTCCACGCAGGCCGGGTAACGGCCGTGGCGCGTGCGCTGCAGGCACCAGTGGCACTTCTCGACCACGCCGCGCATGCGCGGCCGGTTGCCCAGGTAGTGCGTGACCGGGTTCATCTCGGCCTTGGGCAGCACCGGCGTCGTCAGGTTGAAGCGCCGCGCCCAGTAGGGGCAGGCGTTCATGCACATCTTGCAGCCGATGCACCAGTTGTAGTCGATCACCACCGGCCCGTCGCCTTCGCGGTAGGTGGTGCGCACCGGGCACACCTTCACGCAGGGCGGCTTCTCGCACTGCATGCAGGCGATGGGCATGTAGTTGGCGTCCTTCTCGGGGACCTTCTCGGGTTCGTAGTAGTACTGGCCTTCCAGCACCTGGCCCGCGGGGCTGTAGGCATTGCCGCCGACCTGGATGCCCAGGCCTTCGGGGTAGCCCTGGTTCATCTTCTCGCCGGTGAACTCGCCGCGCTCCATGCGCAGCACCTGGATCCACTCGATGCGCTCGCCGGGCCGCTCGCCGCGCGACTGGTTGTTCTCGGCCACGCAGGCCTTCACGCAGCGCCGGCAGCCGATGCACTTGCGGATGTTGAGCGCGTAGCCCATCAGCACGCCGGGCTGCGGCGGCGTGATGTCCACGCTGACCTTCTTGGAGTACTCCTCGGAATAGCGCTTCTCCAGGCGCAGGCGCGACTCGTCCTTCTCCTGGTCGGTCATCAGGCGGTAGTTCTTCTGGAAGTGCTCGGCCCATTCGACCGCCGCCTTCGCGTCGCCGGCCGGCGCCATGAGCGCGCCCGCGCCCATGAGGGACGACACGCTCAGCATGCTGCCCGAACGGAGGAAGCCGCGCCGCGTGGGCTTGGGCACCGCCTGGGCGGGGTCGGCGGAGGCGGGTGCCACCGCGGGCCAGGCGCATGCCGATGGCGCCGCGGCGGCGGCGGGGGATTCTTTCGCGCTCAAGTTGCTGCTCCTGCGGGAGCGGCGGGCCCCCGGGCATCCGTTGTTCGGATCGAACTTCTCTGCGAAGTTTGTTGCGGTGCAGCGACCGTGCCGTTGATGGGTATCAAGGCCCGCCGTGTTGAAAGGCGTCCGGCGACGCCGCCGGCGTCAGCTTTCCGTCAGCGCCTGGCCTGCATGTTCCAGAAAGACACGCACGCGCGGGCTCAGGTGGCGCTTGCTGGCGAAGACGGCGTAGATGGGCTCGCGGTCCAGTTCGTGGTCGGCCAGCACCTTCACGAGCTGGCCGCTCTGCAGCTCGGCGTCGATGTGGTAGTCGGCCAGGCGCGCGATGCCCAGCCCCTGCGCGGCCAGCGTGCACAGCACGTCGCCGTTGTTGGCTGCGGCCAGCGCCTTGGGCTCGTGGGTGGTGATCTGGTCGCCCACCTTCAGCGGCCAGCGGCTGCGGAAGCTGCCGGGCAGGAAGTTCAGGCACTGGTGCTGGCGCAGGTCTTCCGGCGTCTCCGGCGTGCCCGCGCGCGCCAGGTAGTCGGGCGAAGCGCACAGGTGCCAGCGCGCGGTGGTGATGCGGCGCGCCACCAGGGTGGAGTCGGGGATGTTGCCGCTCTGGAACGCGATGTCGATCTGCTGCTCGAACAGGTCCGGCGGCGTGGCGGCGACGATGATCTCCACCCGCAGCAGCGGGTGCGCCTTCAGGAAGGCCGGCATCAGCGGTGCCAGCCGGCGGCGCGCGAAGGCCGCGGTGCTGCTGACGCGCAGCACGCCCGACGCCTCGGTCACGGCGGGGCTGACCGAGGCTTCGGCTTCTTCCAGCGCCTGCATCACCTTCTGCGCCGCGGCCAGGAACTGCTCGCCTTCCTGCGTGAGCTGCAGCACGCGCGACGTGCGGTGGAACAGGCGCACGCCGAGACGGTTCTCCAGCCGCTGGATCACCTTGCTGATGGTGGAAGGGTCCAGGTCCAGGCTGCGCGCGGCGGCGGAGAAGCTCTCTTCTTCCGACACGCGCAGGAAGAACCCCAGTTCGCGGATGCGGTCGTTCACGGTGGGCTTGACGGTGGCTTCACAGGTGCCGTGCGGCGCGGTCAGCGTTTGCGCGCTGGACAGGGCCGCCGCAGGCTGGCCAGAATCGTAATGGTTCAACCATTGAAGGCGCCCCCATGCTTTCCCGCGAAGACAACGAACGCCTCGTGCGCGTGGGCCCCGGCACGCCGATGGGCGCGCTGATGCGCCTGCACTGGATTCCCTTCCTGCGCAGCGGCGACGTCGTCGCCGACGGCCAGCCGCACCGCGTGCGCCTGCTGTGCGAAGACCTGGTGGCCTTCCGCGAAACCGGCGGCAGCGTGGGCCTGGTCGGCCACGCCTGCCCGCACCGCGCCGCGCCCATGGTCTTCGGCCGCAACGAGGAAGGCGGCCTGCGCTGCACCTACCACGGCTGGAAGTTCGGCCCCGACGGCAAGTGCCAGGACATGGCCGCCGAACCGGCGAACACGCCGCTGTGCAGGACGGTGAAGATCAAGGCCTACCCGGTGCGCGAACGCAACGGCATGCTGTGGGCCTACATGGGGCCCGAACCGGAACCACCGCCGCTGCCGGAGATGGAGTGGAACCTGGTCGGGCCCGAGCAGATCCACGTGTCGATGCGCATACAGGAATGCAACTGGCTGCAGGCGCTGGAAGGCGAGATCGATTCCGCCCATGCCGCCGTGC
Organism: Rubrivivax sp.; assembly: GCA_044224175.1. GTDB lineage: Bacteria > Pseudomonadota > Gammaproteobacteria > Burkholderiales > Burkholderiaceae_C > Rubrivivax. The sequence continues at coordinate 4,381 of JBGAKY010000046.1, forward strand.
TGCACGCGCGGGTGGACCAGGACAGCACCATCAACCGCTGGCGCCAGGCGCAGGACCTGGTGCCCACCTTCGAATGCGTGCAGCACGCCAGCGGCGTGCACATCGCGGCGCGCCGCAAGGCCGGCGACGGTCAGGACTACGTGCGCGTCAACCAGTTCCTGCTGCCGTTCTGGACGCTGGTGCCGCCGCAGACGCAGTACCCTGAACTGAGCGGCCATGCCTGGGTGCCGGTGGACGACCACCACACGCTGGCGCTGATGTTCACCTACCGTCCCGCCGATCCGCTGCCCGAGAAGAGCCGCCGGATGTTCCGCGAAGGCCACCGGGGCTGGGACAGCGGCCACCCGGCCGAGACCAGCTTCGAGACGCGGCCGGTGACCGACCCGTACCCCATGTTCTGGAGCAGGTACAAGCGCGCCAATGCCTATGGGTTCGACTACGCCGTGCAGGTGAAGCAGCGCAACAGCGGCATGCCCGGCCTGTGGGTGCAGGACGCGGCGGCGCAGTCGGGCGTGGACACCATCGTCGACCGCAGCCAGGAGATGCTGGGCACCACCGACCTGGGCATCGTGCGCACGCGCAGGCTGCTGCTGGACGCGGTACGCAAGCTGGAAGGCGAAGGCACGAAGCCCGCTTCGGCCACCGACCCGCAGGCCATGATGTGGCGCGCCGTCAGCATCACCATTCCCCGCGGCAGCGACTGGAAGCCGGCGGCGGCCGACTTCATGCGCGCGAAGCTCGGCACCGACTTCGGCTACGTGCCCTGATGCTGGACACGCTGACCGAAGAGTTCCCGCCGCACCGGCCGCGGCCCGCCGGTGCGCCGCTGGCGCTGCAGGGCGTGAAGGTGGTGGACTTTTCGCACTTCATCGCCGGGCCGCTGGCCACCATGTTCCTGGCCGACCTGGGGGCCGACGTGGTGAAGATCGAACCGCCCGGGCGCGGCGACGACCTGCGCTACTACCCGCCGGTGCTGCCCGAACTGCCCGACCAGGGCGGCCCCTTCCTCTGGGGCAACCGCAGCAAGCGCAGCGTGGCGCTGGACCTGAAGCAGCCGCAAGGCCTGGCGCTGGCGCGCCGGCTGGCGCTGCAGGCCGACGTGCTGGTGGAGAACTTCTCCACCGGCGTCATGCAGCGGCTGGGGCTGGGCGCCGACGAACTGCGTGCCGCAAACCCGCAGCTCGTCTACTGCAGCATCTCGGCCTACGGCCGCGAAGGCCCCTTCGCCGACCGCGCCGGCTTCGACCCCGTGGTGCAGGCCGAAAGCGGCTTCGTCAGCATGAACGGCTACCCCGACCGGCAAGGCGTGCGCGCCAGCGCCGCGGTGATGGACATCGCCACCGCGATGATGGTGAGCAACGCCGTGCTGGCCGCCCTGTTCGCGCGCACCCACCTGGGCGAAGGGCAGGTGGTGGAAGTGGGGCTGTTCGACACCGGCCTGCTGATGACCGGCTGGGCGCCGATGCAGCACCTGCTGACCGGCCGCGCGCCGCAGCGCAGCGGCAACGTCAGCGTCGACACCTGCCCTTCGGGCGTGTTCGACGCCAGCGACCAGAGCTTCTACATCAACTGCGGCAACAGCAAGATCTTCCAGCGCCTGATGTCGCAGGTGCTGGGCCGGTCCGACATCGCCGACGATCCCGCCTTCGCGCAGCCGCAGGACCGCGTGGCGCGGCGCGACGAGCTGTTCGCGCTGCTGCAGGACGCCTTCGGCCGGCAGCCCTGGGCCCACTGGCAGTCGAAGATGCGCGAAGCGCACGTGCCCTGCGGCGTGGTGAACACGGTGCCGCAGGCCATCCGCTCGCCGGAGGCGCGGGCACGCGACGCGGTGACATGGATCCCGCACCAGGGCGTGGGCCGGATCCCCAACATCGCCTCGCCGTGGCGCTTCGGCAGCACGCCGGTGGCCGACCCGAAGGCGGCGCCGCGCGTGGGCGAACACACGCTGGAGGTGCTGCGCGAGCAGCTGGGCCTGGACGAAGCGCAGCTGCAGGCGCTGGCGGCGGCCGGTGTGTTCGGGAAGCCGGCATGAGCGAACGCAGCCTGCGCGGGCGTGCCGCCATCGTCGGCATCGGCGAAACGCGCTACTACAAGCACGGCCAGGCGCCGGTGCCGGAGTTCCGGCTCGCGCTGGAGGCCATCCTCGCCGCCTGTGCCGACGCGGGCCTCGACCCGCACCAGATCGACGGTTTCGCCGGCTACAGCAACGACCGCGCCGATCCTTCGCGGCTGGCGGCGGCGCTGGGCTGCCGGCGCCTGCGTTCCACCACCATGCAGTGGGGTGGTGGCGGCGGCGGTTGCGCGGCGGCGGTGGGCAACGCGGCCGCGGCCATCGCGGCAGGGCTCGCCGACTGCGTGGTGGTGTTCCGCGCGCTGGCCCAGGGCACGCATGGCCGCTTCGGACAGGCCAAGCCCGCCACCACCGCCGGCGCCGAGATGGCCTGGATGGCGCCCTACGGCGTGCAGAGCCCGGCGCAGAAGTACGCGTTCAAGGTGCGTCGCTTCATGCACGACCATGGGGTGCGGCAGGAGGCCCTGCGCGCGGTGGCGCTGGCCAGCTACCACCACGCGCAGCGCAACCCGCGCGCGGTGATGCACGGCAAGCCGCTGGACGAAGCGAAGTACGACGCCTCGCGCTGGATCGTCGAGCCCTTCCACCTGTACGACCTGTGCCTGGAGAACGATGGCGCCGCGGCGGTGGTGGTGGTGGCCGCCGAACGGGCGAAGGATTTCAAGGCCGCGCCCGCCTACCTGCTGGGCGCCGCCACCGGCAGCGACTTCCGCACCTTCGCCAACCCGGTGAACGCACCGCACTACGCCAGCGCCAGTTTCGTTGGCGTGGCCGAAGACTTGTACGCGATGGCGAAGCTGGGCCCGCAGGACATCGGCTCGGTGCAGGCCTACGAGAACTTCACCGGCGGCGTGGTGATGGCGCTGGCCGAACATGGCTTCTTCAAGCCCGAAGCGGCGAACGACTTCATGCAGTTGCCGAACCTCGTCGCGCCCGACGGCAGGCTGCCGCTCAACACCAGCGGCGGCAACCTGGCCGAGTGCTACATGCATGGCTTCGAACTGGTGATCGAAGCGGTACGTCAGGTGCGCGGCAGCAGCACCGCGCAGGCGGCGCGGCACGACACCAGCCTGGTCATCGGTGGCCCGCTGGTCAGCCCGGTGAGCAGCCTGATCCTGGGATCGGAGGCGGCGCTGTGAGCCGCCGGGCCGCCCCAAGGCTCACATGCCCCCTCGGGGGGCCGGCGCGAAGCGCCTTGGGTGCCACATGAGTTATTTGCCCGAAGGTTTGCCGGCACCGCTGGACGAGGAGGGCGTCAACGCACCGTATTGGAACGGCCTTGCCGAAGGCGTGCTGCGCGTGCAGCGTTGTCGCTGCGGCACCTGGCAGTTCGGCGGCGAGCATCTCTGCCACCAATGCCACGCCTGGGACCCGCCCTGGGTCGACGTCGCGCCACGCGGCCGCATCTTCAGCTGGGAACGCGTCTGGCATGCGGCCCACCCGGCGCTGAAGGAGCGCGTGCCCTACCTGGCGGTGGTGGTGGAACTGCCCGCCGCCGGCGGCCTGCGCATGCTGGGCAACCTGCTGGGCGACGCGATGCAGGCGGTGAGCATCGGCGCCGCGGTGGAAGGCGTCTTCGAGCATCATCGGGACAACGACCCGCCGTACTCGCTGCTGCAATGGCGCCTGACCTGACTGCCGCTCCCCCGCGATTCCGCACCGTGCGCACGCCGCGCGCGAGCGACGATATCGCGGCCCAGATCCGCGCCGAACTGGCCGCCGGCAAGCTGGCCCTGGGCAGCCGCCTGCCCAGCGAACGCGCGCTGGCCGAACAGTTCGGCGTTTCCCGCAACACGCTGCGCGAGGCGCTGCGTTCGCTGGAACACGCCGGCCTGCTGACGCTGATGAAGGGCGCCCAGGGCGGTGCCTTCATCTCGCAGCGCGGCGACCAGGCCATCGCCACCGGGCTGCAGGACCTGTTCAGCCTGGGCGCCATCCAGCCCGCGCAGCTGACCGAGGCGCGCATCTGGCTGGAAGCGGTGGTGGTGCGCGAAGCCTGCCGGCGTGCCACGCCGGCCGACATCGAAGCGCTCCGGCGCAACGTCGAGGAGACCGCGGCCGCGATGGCGGCCGGCGACTTCCCGCTGCGCGCCGAGAAGAACATCGAGTTCCACCGCCTGCTGGCGCACATGACCGGCAACCCCATCATGGAAGTGCTGGTCAACGCCGTGCTGGACGTGCTGCGCGGCTTCATCCGCAGCATCGGCGAGTACCCCAACCACCATGTGCTGCCCTCGCGCCGCCGCTTCATCGCCCATCTGGAGGCGGGCCACGCCGAAGCGGCAGTGGCCGAGATGGAAGCCAGCCTCAAGCGCCTGCAGCGCAGCTACCTGTCACGCCTGAAAGCACAGTCATGAAAGCCTGGTACTACGAACGCGTCGGCGCCGCCGGCGAAGTGCTGACCGAAGCCGACCTGCCCACGCCGCAACCCGGTCCGGGCGAGGTGCGGGTCCGCGTGCAGTGGAGCGGCGTCAACCCTTCCGACGTGAAGAGCCGCGGCGGCCTGCGCAGCCGGGTGCTGCCCTTTCCGCGCGTGATCCCGCACAGCGATGGCAGCGGCGTGATCGAAGCCGTGGGCGCGGGCGTCGACGCGAAGCGTGTCGGCCAGCGCGTCTGGCTGTGGAACGCGGCCTGGGGCCGGCCCTTCGGCACCGCGGCGGAGTACTGCTGCCTGCAGGAAGCGCAGGCGGTGCCGCTGCCCGAAGCCGCGTCCGGCGAAGCCGGCGCCTGCATGGGCATCCCCGGCCTCACCGCGATGCACGCGGTGCTGATGGACGGCGGCGTCGCCGGCAAGCGCGTGCTGGTGGCCGGCGGGGCGGGTGCGGTGGGCCACTACGCGGTGCAGCTGGCCAGCCGCATGGGCGCGGCCCAGGTCATCAGCACCGTGAGCAGCGCGCCGAAGGCGAAGCTGGCCCTCGATGCCGGCGCCGACCACGTGGTCGACTACAAGACCGAACCGGTCGCCGAGCGCGTGCGTGAACTCACCGGCGGCCGCGGCGTCGACCGCGTGATCGAACTCGACGTCGCCGTCAACGGCGCGATGGACCTGGACCTGCTGCGCACCGGCGGCGAGCTGGTGGCCTACGGCAGCAGCCCGAAGCCGCTGGACCTGCCGTTCCCGGTGCTTCTGGCCAAGAACATCCAGCTCAAGTTCTTCATGGTCTACCACCTGGAGGGGGCCGACCGGGCGCGCGCCACCGGTGCGCTTCAGCGCCTGCTGGCGCGCGGCGAGTTGCAGCACAACATCGCCGAGCGGATGCCGCTGGCGCAGATCGTGAAGGCGCACGAAGCGGTGGAGGGCGGCCGCCTGGTCGGCAACCTGGTGCTGCAGGTCTGCTGACGGCGCGTCAGCGGTAGTACGGCTCGACCGCACCCTTCAGCTTGATCAGCAGCGGCCGGCCCTTGCGGTCGACCGTCTTGCCCGCGGGCACCTTGATCCAGCCTTCGCTGACGCAGTACTCCTCCACGTCGTGGCGCTCGTGGCCGTTGATTCGCACGCCGATGTCCAGCTGCATCAGCGCCGCCACGTGGTGCGGGCTCTTCGGGTCGGTGGACAGGCGGTCGGGCAGGGGCGGGCGTTCGGTGTCTGACATGGCAGGGGCCGGGTTCGGGTGCGAGGGCGGCATTGTCGCCGCAGCCCTGCGCATCGTGATCGCGTGCACCGGGCAGCGCACCGCGCACAGGCTGCAGCCGGTGCAGGCCGCCGCGTCGTGCAGCACGGCGCGCTTGTCCCAGCGCAACGTCTCCAGGCTGAGCAGGTGCAGGTCGGCGCAGGCGGCCACGCACCAGCCGCAGCCGGTGCAGCGGCCGAGGTCGATGGAAGGCAGCCAGCCGGGACGGGCCGCCGGCGCCATGGTCACGCCAGCTGGAGCCTGAAGAAGCCCACCGTGCGCTCCCATGCCAGCTTCGCTGCCGCGGCGTCGTAGCGCGGCGTGGTGTCGTTGTTGAAGCCGTGCTGGGTGCCGGCGTACTGGTGCATCTCGTAGCGGGCGCCCGCGGCCTTCAGCGCCGCCTCGTAGGCGGGCCAGGCGGCGTTGATGCGTTCGTCCACCCCCGCCAGGTGCACCAGCAGCGGCGCCTTCACGCGCGCGGCCTGGTCGGGCGCGGGCGAGTTGCCGTAGAAGGGCACGCCGGCGGCCAGGTCCGGCAGCTGCGTGGCCAGCCAGTGCACGATGCCGCCGCCGTAGCAGAAGCCCACCGCGCCCAGCCTGCCGTTGCCGTCGGGCCGCGCGCGCAACCAGGCCACGCTGTCCAGGAAGCTGGCGCGCGTCTTCGCCTGGTCCAGCGTGGCAAAGGCGGCGCGTGCCTTGTCCTCGTCGCCCGGGTAGCCGCCCAGCGGCGTGAGTGCGTCGGGTGCGAAGGCCATGAAGCCGTCCAGCGCGAGCCGGCGCGCGATGTCCTCGATGTGCGGGTTCAGGCCGCGGTTCTCGTGGATGACCAGCACCACGGGCAGCCTGTTGCGGCCGGCCGCCGCCGGGCGCGCCAGCAGGCCGCGGATGCTGGCCCCGCCGTCCTTGTCCGGCACCGTGACCCATTCGGTCTTCACTCGCGCGTCGTCGGGCGCCACCTGCTGGCCGCGCGCGAAGTCGGGGCTCAGCGCCGCCAGCAGGCCGGCGGCGCTGGCACCGGCCCTGGCGTACTTCTGCGCCTGGGTGAGGAACCCGCGCCGGTCCAGGTCGCCGTGCACGTAGGCGTCGAAAAGGATCAGCAGTTCCTGGTCGAAATCCTGCGCGGTCAGCAGTGGTGGCATGGCGGGCTCCCTGTCGTGCGGGGCGCCAGCGTAGCGCAGGCGGGGGTTCAGGCGGACCCGGAAAGTCCCATGGCCACCTTGACGCCGTAGATCAGCACCGGCGCCACCACCGAAGCGCCCACCTCCTTGACGATCTTCGGGTTGAACGGCCAGGTCGAGGCCTCCAGCACCTGGCGCTCGAAGGTGGCGAAGACGACCAGCGGGTGGTACAGCCGCACCGCTTCTTCGGGGCCGGCCTGCGCCAGGTGCTCGCGCAGGGACTCGCGCGCACGCCGCCACTGCTCGCGCACGGCGGCCAGTTCACCCTGCTGCGCCGCCACCAGCGCGACGTGCACGCTCCAGATGGACGAGAAGAAGGAGGTCAGCGCGACGCCGACCAGGATCGTGTAGATCACCAGCGCCTGCAGCGAGTACAGGCGATCGGCGGACTGGAAGAGCAGGCTCAGGCAGATGCCGCCGACGAAGGCGAGCGACACGCCCTGGCCGAAACGGGCCACCGGCATCAGCCGCTGGCGGTCGAACAGGTCCAGTTCCAGGCCGGCCGCCACCACCCGGGCGAGCAGGCGCGAGCGGCGCAACCCGTCGTGGATGACCAGCCCCATCAGGCTGAAGAGGGCGACGCTGGTGGTCAGGGTGTAGGCGAACAGCCCGCCGGCGATGGGCGTGCTGTCGCTGATCCACAGGGCCAGCGCCGACCCCAGGAAGACGGCGATCCACGCCCCCAGCCGGAACCGGATCGGGGCCTGGTCGATGAGCGCGGGCTGGCGCGCGAGCGGCCTCAAGGCTTCGACGGCCCGCTGCCAGCGGCCCTGCAGCCACGGATGGATCGCCAGGATGAAGGCGATCAGGGCCGGCGTCATCGCGAAGCGCCAAAGACCGGGCGGTGCCGACGGGCCGGCGCCCATCGCCAGCAGCGGCAGCAAGAGCAGGGCCGCCACGGTCAGTGCCAGCACCAGCGGCGGCATCGGCGCCAGGCCGATCAGCCGGCCGACCAGGGTCTCGTTTGGCGCGTTCATCCGGCTTCGGGATTCCGCTGCGGGACCGCGCCCGGCGGGCCGGCGCGCGCCGACGGGCGCCAACGCGCCAGACGCCCTACTTCGCCGCCGCCGGGAACGCCGGCAGCTTGCCGATGTCGCGCGGGTCGTGCTGGATGATCACCGTCGCGTTCAGGTTCTTCTCGATCTGCTTCATGCGCTGGATGGAAGCGATCGTCTGCGCGCGGTCGACGTTGAAGGAGGGCACGCCTTCCATCAGGTAGTTCTCGCGGAAGTGCACCGCGTCGCCGCTCAGCAGCACCGGGCCCATCTCCTTCAGGCGCACCAGCAGCAGGCTGTGCCCGGGCGTGTGGCCCGGCGCGCGCAGGATCATCACGCTGCCGTCGCCGAAGACGTCCTTGTCGCCCGTCAGCGGTTCGACCTTGCGCTTCTCGGCGATCCACTCGCCGAAGCCCTTGACGTTGGCGCCGCCCATCGGCGGGTTGGCGGTGATGCCGTCCCAGTCGCCCTTGCCGATCAGCAGGGTGGCGTTCTTCAGCGCTGCCAGCTGACCCGTGTGGTCGGCATGGAAGTGGCTGATGCCGACGAACTTCACGTCCTCGGGTTTCACGCTGATCTGCTGCAGCAGGTCGGCCAGCGGCTTGTTGGTGGCGTTCGGCACCGACCCCGGCAGGTAGCCGGTGTCCCAGACCATCACGTCGGCGCCGTGGCGGACGACGTAGCAGCTGAAAGTGAAGGGTTTCGTCGTCTCGGTGAAGGCGAAGGTGTCGCTGAAGCGCCGCGGGTCGTTGCTGCCGTTGCCGCAGTCCAGCCGCGTGAGCGAAACGTCCTGCGCGGCCGCGGAAAGGGAAACAAGCGCGCCCGCGGCCAGCGCCCACCAGAAGCCGATCTTCATGCTGCGTCCTCCTCTGAAGCGCGGCGATGCTACTCCTTCAGGTTCGCCTTCTTCACGACCGGCTCCCATTTCCCCAGTTCGGTGTGGATCATCGCTTCCAGCTCGGCCGGCGTGCTGCTCCTCGGCTCGACGTTGCGGTCGATGAAGAGCTTGCGCACCTCCGGTCGCGCCACCGCCTTCACGATGGCGGCGTTCATCTTCGCGACGATGTCGTCGGGCACGCCGCGCGGCGCCAGCACGCCGAACCAGACCACGCTGCTGAAGCCGGGCACGTCCTCGGCGATGGCGGGCAGGCCGGGCAGCACCTCGGTGCGCTGCGGCGTCGCCACCGCCAGGTAGCGGATCCGGCCGGCCTGCACCATGGCCGCGCCGTCCAGCCCGGTGACGAAGGCCATGTGCACCTGGCCGCCGGCGAAGGCCGTGACCAGCGGCGCGCCGCCGGCGTAGGGAATGTGCTGGAAACGCGTGCCGGCGGCGTCGTTGAAGGCTTCGCTGGTGAGGTGGCTGCTGCCGCCGATGCCGGTGGAGCCGTAGTTCAGGCTGGTGCCCTGGGTCTTCGCCCAGGCCACGAAGTCCTTCACCGACTTGTAGGGGCTTTCGGCCGCGACCGCCAGGATGAACGGAATGCTGACCACGGTGCTGACGGGGCGGAAGTCCTTCAGCACGTCGTAGGGCAGCTTCTTCATCAGGCTGGCGGTGGCGCTGGGGCCGCTGTTGCCGAAGACGAAGGTGTAGCCGTCGGGCGCGGCCTTGGCCACCAGCTCGGTGCCCAGCGCGCCGCCGGCGCCGGGCTTGTTGTCGATGACGATGGGCTGACCCAGCGCTTCCTGCAAGGGCTTTTCGATTGCGCGCGCCAGCTGGTCGGTGGTGCCGCCTGCGGGGTAGGGCACCACCAGGCGGATGGGCCTGTTCGGCCAGTCGGTCTGCGCCAGCGCGGGTGCGGCGGCCAGCGTGGTCAGGATCAGCAGTGCGCGGCGCGGGATTCGATTCATGCGGGGGTCCTTCGTCATTCGAGCTTCAGCACCACGGCCTTGGTCTGCAGGTATTCCTGCATGTGTTCGATGCCGCTCTCGCGCCCGAAGCCGCTCATCTTGTAGCCGCCGAAGGGGATGGCGGGGTCCATCACCTGGTAGCAATTGGCCCACACGGTGCCGGTGCGCAGGCCCCTGGCCACCTTGTGGACGGTGGTGACGTTGCGGCTCCAGACGCCGCTGCCCAGGCCGTAGCTGGAGTCGTTGGCGCGCGCGATCACCTCGTCCAGCGTGTCGAAGGGCAGGGCGCTGATCACCGGGCCGAAGATCTCTTCGCGCGCGATGCGCATGTCGTCGTGCACGTCGGCAAAGACGGTGGGCTCGACGAAGTAGCCTTTCGCCAGCGCGCCTTCTGTGAGGCGGCCGCCGCCGGCCAGCGCGCGCGCGCCCTGTTCGCGACCCAGTTGCAGGTAGCCGCACACGCGGTCCAGCTGCTCGGCGCTGACCACCGGGCCCAGCTGGGTGGCGGCGTCCAGCGGGTCGCCCACCTTCAGCGTCTTCGCGTACGCGGCCACGCGGGCGACGAACTCCTCGTAGACCGGCCGCTGCACGAACAGCCGCGTGCCGGCGCTGCAGATCTGGCCCGAGTTCTGGAACACCGCCATCGCGGCGCCCGGCACGGCGGCTTCCAGGTCGGCGTCGGCGAACACGATGTCCGGGCTCTTGCCGCCCAGTTCCATGCTCGTGCGCTTCATGTTGCCGGCGGCGGCGCGCAGGATCTTCTGGCCCACTTCGGTGCTGCCGGTGAAGGCGATCTTGTCGATGCCCGGGTGTTCGGCCATCGCCGCACCGGCGTCGCCGAAACCGGCGATCACGTTCACCACGCCGGAAGGGATGCCGGCTTCCATGCACAGCTCGGCCAGCCGCAGCGGCGACAGCGGCGCCTGCTCGGCGGGCTTGAGCACCAGCGTGCAACCGGAAGCCAGCACCGGGCACAGCTTCCAGATCGCCAGGCCGATGGGCCCGTTCCAGGGGTTGATGGCCCCCACCACGCCCACCGGTTCCTTCAGCGTCCAGCAGAAGTGCTCGCCGGCGGCCGAGTTGGGAATGGTGTCGCCCTGGATCGTGGTCGCCAGCCCGCCGTAGTAGCGCAGCAGCGCCACCGCGCGCCGGCGGCCGAGCGAGGTGCGCGAGATGGGGCCGCCCATGTCGAGCGTGTCCAGCAGCGCCAGTTCGTCGTAGTGCTTCTCCACCAGGTCGGCCAGCTTCAGCATCACCTGCTGGCGGTCGAAGGGCTTGAAGCGGCTCCACTCGCCTTCGAAGGCGCGGCGAGCGGCGGCCACCGCCAGGTCCACGTCTTCGCGACCGGCCTGCGCCACCTGCGCCAGCACCTCGCCGTTGCGCGGGCTCACGGTGTCGAAGGTCCTGCCCGACAGCGCGGGGCGCGAACGGCCGTCGATGAACAGGCCCTTGGGGCGGCCGTCGATGAAGGCGGGCAGCGGCATGGCGGTGACCTCGTCAGGGGTTCAGGATGAAGTGCGCGGCACGTTCGCCGATCATCATCGACGGCGCGGCGGTGTTGCCGCCGACCAGGTTGGGCATGATCGACGCGTCGGCCACGCGCAGGCCTTCCAGGCCGTGCACGCGCAGCTTCGGGTCGACCACCGCCTGCGGGTCTTCGGCCGGGCCCATCTTGCAGGTGCCCACCGGGTGGTAGGTGGTGGCGACGCGCTCGCGCACGAAGGCTTCGAGCGCGGCGTCGTCGTCCACCGCCGGGCCGGGCAGCAGTTCGGCGCCGGAAAGCCTCTTCAGCGAAGGCGCCGCCGCGATGCGGCGCGCCTGGCGCAGGGCCTGCATCAGCACATGAACGTCGCGCCGGTCTTCCAGGAACTCGGGGCGCATCACCGGCTTCGCGGCGGGGTCGGCCGACGCCAGAGTGAGCGTGCCGCGCGTGGTCGGGCGCAGCACCGCCATGTGCAGGAAGTAGCCGTGCCGGCGCGGCAGCGTGCGAGGGTTGTCCTTCATGCCGACCATGAAGGTGTACTGGATGTCGGGCCGGTCCAGCCCGCCGCGTGAACGGATGAAGCCGCCTGCTTCGGCGGCGTTGGAGGCCAGCATGCCGCGGCGGCCGAAGGCGTAGCGCAGCGGCGCCGCCAGCACGCGTGGCGCGGTGCGCCAGCTGAGCGCGTAGCTCTCGGCACTGGGGTTCTCCACCGCCAGCGAGACGGTGGGGTGGTCCTGCAGGTTGCGGCCGACGCCGGCCAGTTCGTGGGCGACGTCGATGCCGTGCGCGGCGATGGCGGCCGGCCCCACGCCGGAGAGCATCAGCAGCTGCGGTGAGTTCACCGTGCCGGCGCACAGCACCACCTCGCAGCCGGCATCGAGTTCCAGCGTGCCGCCCAGCTGCCGCAGCGTGACGCCCACCGCGCGCCGGCCCGCGAAGCGGATGCGTTCGACCAGCGCGTCGCTGTAGACGCGCAGGTTGGGCCGCTGCAGCACCGGGTGCAGGAAGGCGCGGCTGGAACTCCAGCGCACGCCGTCGCGCTGGTTGAGGTCGAAGATCCCGAAGCCGTCCTGGCATTCGCCGTTGAAGTCGTCGTTGCGCGCGTAGCCCACCTCGGCCGCGGCCGCCACGAAGGCGTGCGCCAGCGGGTTGCTCTCGGCCGGGCGCTGCACGCTCAGCTCGCCGCCCTGCGCGTGCCAGCGCGAAGCGGCGCGGTCGTAGTCCTCGTGCCGCTTGAAGAAGGGCAGCACGTCGTCGTAGCGCCAGCCTTCGTTGCCCAGCGCGGCCCAGTCGTCGTAGTCCAGCCGGTGGCCGCGCATGTAGACGGTGCCGTTGACCGAGGTGCTGCCGCCCAGCAGGCGGCCGCGCGGGCAGGGGATGCGGCGGCCCCTGACCCCCGGGCCGCCGGTGAATTCGTGCTGCCAGTTGTAGCGTTCGTGCGGCAGCAGGAAGATGTTGCCGATGGGCAGCGTGGTCTTCAGGTCGATGGGGAACTGGCGGTCCGAAGGCCCGGCTTCCACCAGCGCGACGCGGCAGCGCGGGTCGGCCGAGAGCCGGTTCGCCAGCACGCAGCCGGCGGCGCCGGCGCCGACGATGACGTAGTCGAAGCCGCTCATCTCAGTCAGGCTCGACCAGGAAGACCTGGCCGTCCTGCACCTGGATCGGCCAGGTCTTCAGCGCGTCGGTGCAGGGCATGGCGCAGGCCGCGCCGGTGCGGATGTCGAAGCGGCCGTTGTGCCAGCTGCATTCGACCTGGCCGCCATCGACCGAGCCGTCCTCCGACAGCGACGCGGCGCCGTGGGTGCAGGTGTCGTCGGTGGCGAGGATCTCGCCTTCCAGGTTGAACAGCGCCAGCTTGCGGCCGTCGGCCAGCACCACGGGGCGGATGGCGCCTTCCCACACGTCGTCGGCGGGGCACAGCAGTACGTGCGCCATCTACAGCAGGATGCTCACGCGGCCGGCCGGGCGCAGGCCGTCCAGGTCGAGCTCGCAGCGCTTTTCGCGGATGCGCCAGCGGCCTTCCACATGCTTCAGCCGGTACAGCAGCCGTCCCATGAAGGTGTCGGTGACGCCGTTCTTGGTGCGGAAGGTGACGAAGGCGGCGCTCACCGGCATTTCGTCCCCCTGCGCCGTGCCGACGCGCACGTTGCTCACCAGGTGGCGGGTGCGCGAGCGCGGCCATTCGGAATGGGCCGTCTTCTTCATCAGTCGCACGACGCGTTCGTTCATGCGCATGCGGTCGTCGGCGATGTAGAAGAGCGCCTTCGCGGGGTCGGCGCCGGGCGGCAGGTCGGTGCTGGGCACCAGGTAGGCGGCGTCTTCGGTGTACAGCGCCAGCCATTCGTCGAGCCGCCAGCGGTCCAGCAGATCGGCTTCCTCGAACAGCAGGTCTTCGGCTTCGGCGCGGGTGAGGGTTGCCATGGGTCGCTCCTCAGGCCGCCACCAGCGCGTTCCAGCGCGTCCAGAACTCGCGCATCTGCAGCTCGTCGTCGTAGCTGGGCTCGGCGACGCCCATGCCCTTGGAGATGTCGCTCCAGCCGGCGGCACCCGCGTTGGCGAAACCGGCCTGGCAGGACTCCAGCGCCTCCACGTCGTCGGGCGTCGCGAAGCCGCCGGGGCCCAGGAACTCGAGGAAGTTGTAGAGCCGGTACTTGCGCGCCCATTCCGACTCTTCCTTCGGCGCCAGCGCCCAGCCGTTGACCATCATCTGGTTCGGCGCCGTGGGGTAGAAGGTGCGGATCGTGATGGCCATGATGTCGTTGATGACCAGGTTCGGGAAGATCAGCAGGTTGCGGTTGCGGTTGGCGATGCGGTCGGCCTTGTCGGCGCCCACCCGTTTCTCCAGGTCGGCGCGGATGCCTTCCATCTCCAGCTTGCCCTGCTCGCCGAACAGCGGCACCCAGTGCGCGATCGGCCGCCCCCAGGGCGCCTTGTATTCCAGCACCGCGTGGCCGTTGCCCAGCGCGTGGCTGCGGCCTTCCAGCGCCACCTTCACCAGGCTGCCGTTGGTGTTCTTCAGGTAGTCCAGGTAGGTGGCATGCGTCGTCACCGCGTGGTAGCCGTCGACGCTGTTCTCGGCCAGCAGCTTCCAGTTGGCGCGGATCGAATACTCCTGGGCGCCGGGCACGATGGTCATGCCCGAAGCCGAATGGGCGGCGATGAGTTCCAGCACGTCCTTGGCGCCCGCCAGGTAGTCGGTGAGCGGCATCGCATCGGCGTCGAAGCAGACGAACCAGAAGCCCGCGTGGCCGGCCAGCCGGGGCACCGGCACCAGGTTGCCGGCGCCGCTGGCCTTGTGGCCGGCGCTGTAGCGTTCCTCGCCCGGCTGGCCCTTCAGCCTGCCGTCGCAGCCGAAGACCCAGCCGTGATAGAAGCACTGGAAGACCTTGGCGTTGCCCTTGCTTTCGCGGCACACGGTGGCGCCGCGGTGGGGACAGGTGTTGAAGAGGGCGTGCAGGGCGCCCTGGGCGTCGCGCGTGAAGAGTATGTTCCGCCGCGCCACGGTGCGGGTGACGAAGTCGCCGGGCTTCGGCAGTTCGGATTCGTGGCCCAGGTAGAGCCAGCACTTGTCGAACACGGCCTCGTATTCGCGGTCCATCAGGGCCGCTTCGGTGAAGGCGCGGCGCGACACCTGGAACAGGCCGGCTTCGGTGTCGACCTTGACCAGCGGGCTGCGCGTCAGCGGCGGCGACACGGCAACAGGGTTCATGCAGGGATCTCCACCCGGGAATGGGGAATTCTGAGATCGTACGCATGTGAACAGAAACAGGGAAACCCCGAGGCGCGCGCCCGGGTGCCGCCTCAAGAATGGCGGCCATGGATGAACGCAAGCTCTCGCGCAGATTCGAAGGCCAGCTGGTCGTCGTCACCGGCGCTGCAAGGGGCATAGGGCAGGCGATCGCCGAAGCCTTCGCGCGCGAAGGCGCCGCGCTGGCGCTGGCCGACCTGGACGCGGCGCCGCTGCAGGCCGAAGCTGACCGAATTTCACAGGTGCATGGCGTGCGCACCGTGGCTGTGGCGGGCGACCTGTCGCAGGAGGCCACGGCGCAGGCGCTGCTGGAACGCAGCCGCGCGCTGGGCACCGCTGGCGTGCTGGTCAACAACGCCGGCGGCGGCGTGATCCTGCCGTTCCTGAGCCACACGCCCGAAACCTTGCGCGCCACCATCGACCGCAACCTGTGGACCGTGCTCTGGTGCACGCGGGCCTTCCTGCCGGGCATGCTGGCGCAGGCTTACGGTCGCGTCGTCAACGTGGGTGCCGATTCGGTGCGCAACGGCCTGCCCGACCACGCGGCCTACAACGCGGCCAAGGGCGGCGTGCACGGCCTCACCACCGGGCTGGCGCGTGAATACGCGCGCCAGGGCGTCACCGTCAACACGGTGGCGCCCTGCGCGGTGAACAGCGAGCAGCTGGCCGCCTTCGTGCGCGACAAGCCAGAAGCCGCGGCGCGTTTCCTCGACGTCATTCCCATGGGCCGCGCGGCCGAGCTGGCCGAGGTGAGTTCGATGGTGCTGTACCTGGCGTCGCGCGAGGCCTCGTTCGTCACCGGCCAGGTGGTCAGCGTGAACGGCGGGAGCACCATGCTGTGATCGAACACGACGAGCTGATCGACATCCACACCCATGTGGTGCCGGCCGAGTTCCCGGCCTATGCCGGCCGCCACCTCGCCGCGCCCTGGCCTTCGATGGCCGAGGCCCAGCCTTGCCACCGCCACGTGATGGTCTCGGGCAAGGTCTACCGCACGGTCAGCCACCAGTGCTGGGACTGCCGCGTGCGCCTGGCCGACATGGACCGCCAGCGTGTGACGCGCCAGGTGCTGTCGCCCATGCCCGAGCTGCTGAGCCCCTGGATGGCACCCGAAGACGGGCTGGCGATCTGCCGACACGTGAACGACACCATCGCGGCGATGGCGGCCGAGTCGCCGCAGCGCTTCACGGGCCTGGGCGCGGTGCCGTTGCAGGACCTGGACCTGGCGATCGCCGAGCTGGACGCGCTGCTGCACCGGCGTGGCCTGGCCGGCGTGGAGATCCCCGGCAACATCAACGGCGTGCCGATCGGCGATGCGCGCTTCCGCCCCTTCTTCGAAGCCGCGGCCGACTGGGGCGCGGCGGTCTTCGTGCACGCGCTGCGGCCGGCCGGGCTGGACCGCGTGGTGGGCCCGCCGATGCTGGAACAGCTGCTCGCCTTCCCGGGCGAAGTGGGGCTGGCGGCGGCCTCGCTCATCACCGGCGGCACGCTGGCCGCGCTGCCCAGGTTGCGCATCGCCTTCAGCCACGGCGGCGGTTCGCTGGCGGCGCTGCTGCCGCGGCTGCGCCATGGCTGGGGCCTGCTGCCGCCGCTGCAGCAGGCGATCGGCGAAGACCCGTTGCTGCAGGCGCGCCGCATGTTCTACGACGACCTGGTCTACGACGCGGCGACACTCAGGCACCTGCTGCACTGGTTCGGCCCCGCGCAGGTGATGTGCGGCACCGACTATCCGTTCTCGATCATGGACACCGACCCTGCGGGCAGCATCGAAGCGATCGGACCCGATGCGGACCTGCGCCGCGCCCTGCGTGCCGGCAACGCGCGCCGCTGGCTGGCGATGGAGGGCGCGTGAGCACGCCGCTGCGCGAGGTCTCGCTGGCCGACCGCTACGGCCTCGGCGCCGGGCCGCTGCTGCTGAACGGCCACCAGGCCCTGGTGCGTGCACTGCTGCTGCAGCGCGAACAGGACCGCCGCGCCGGCCTGAACACCGCGGGCTACGTGGCGGGCTACCGCGGCTCGCCGCTGGGCGGACTGGACCAGACGCTGTGGTCGGCCTCGAAGGCGCTTGAAGCGGCGCCCATTCATTTCGAGCCCGCCGTCAATGAAGACCTGGCGGCCACCGCGCTGTGGGGCACGCAGCAGCTGGCCGCCATCGGCGAGGCCACGGTCGACGGCGTGTTCGGCCTCTGGTACGGCAAGGGCCCGGGCGTGGACCGTTCGGGCGACGCGTTGAAGCACGGCAACTACGCCGGCACGCACCCGGACGGCGGCGTCCTGGTGGTGGCGGGCGACGACCACCAGGGCAAGTCGTCCACCGTGGCGCACCACAGCCAGCAGGCGCTGGCGGCCAACGGCATCCCCACGCTGTACCCGGCCGACGTGGGCGAGTTCCAGCGCTTCGCGCTGCTGGGCTGGGCGCTGTCGCGCTACAGCGGCTGCTGGGTGGGCTTCAAGGTCGTCAACGAGACGGCCGAGCAGGCCATGACCTGCGCGTTCGATCTCGACGCCTTCCAGGTCGAGCGGCCCGACCCCGGCCCGCTGCCGCCCGAAGGTGTGCACTGCCGAGGCGCCTACGCGCCGGCGCAGGACGAGCTGATCCTGCGCCGCTGGCGGCTGCCGCTGGTGCAGCGTTTCGCGCGCGCCAACGCCATCGACCGCACGGTGGCGGGCGACGCGCAGGCGCGCTTCGGCATCGTCACCGCCGGCAAGTGCTGGCACGAGGTGCGGCTGGCGCTGCGTGCGCTGGGGCTGGAAGGCGAGCGTGCGGCCGAAGTCGGCGTGGCGGTCTACAAGGTCGGCCTGCTGTGGCCGCTGGAACCGCAGGGGATCTCCGAGTTCGCCGCCGGCAAGGAAGAGCTGCTGTTCGTCGAGGACAAGACCGCTTTCGTCGAGAGCCAGGCCGCGCACCTGCTCTACAACGCGCCGCAGCGGCCGCGCATCGCCGGCAAGGCCGACCCCGAAGGCCGGCCGCTGCTGAACAGCGACACCGGCTTCGAGCCGCTGGACCTGGCCCTGGTCATCGCCGGCCGCCTGCAGGCTTCGGGCCTGGCGGACGAGGCGCTGCGCTCGCGCGTGGAGGCGTTGCAGGCGGCGCGCCGTTCGCTGATGCAGGTGATGGCGCCGGCCGACCTGCGTCGACTCCCCTTCTTCTGCTCCGGCTGCCCGCACAACACCAGCACCGTGGTGCCCGAAGGCAGCCGCGCGCTCGCCGGCATCGGCTGCCATGGCATGGCGCTGTACGCGCGGCCGGGCACGATGGTGCCCACGCAGATGGGCGGCGAAGGCCTCAACTGGGTGGGCATGCGCCGCTTCACGAAGCGACGGCATGTCTTCCAGAACCTGGGCGACGGTACCTACTTCCATTCGGGGCTGCTCGCCATCCGCGCTGCGGTGGCCAGTGGCGCCAACATCACCTACAAGATCCTCTACAACGATGCCGTCGCCATGACCGGCGGCCAGCCGGTCGACGGCCCGATCTCGGTGGCCGAGATCGCGCACCAGGTGCTGCACGAAGGCGTGAAGGCGCTGGTGCTGGTGAGCGACGACCCCGCGCGCCACCAGGGCACGCCGCTGCCGGCGGGCACCCGCATCGAGCACCGCGACCGCCTCGACGCCGTGCAGCGCGAACTGCGCGACACCGCCGGCTGCACCGTGCTGCTTTACGAGCAGACCTGCGCCGCGGAAAAGCGCCGTCGCCGCAAGCGCGGCGAGCTGCCCGACCCGGAGCGCCGGCTCTTCATCCACGAAGCGGTGTGCGAAGGTTGCGGCGACTGTTCCCGGCAGTCCAGCTGCGTCAGCGTGGAGCCGCTGGAGACGCCGCTGGGGCTGAAGCGGCGCATCAACCAGTCCTCGTGCAACAAGGACCATTCCTGCGTGAAGGGCTTCTGCCCCAGCTTCGTCAGCGTGCTCGGCGGCCGGCCGCGGCGCGCTTCGCCGAAGGCGTTGCCGGAAGCGGCGCTGGCCGCGCTGCCGGAAGCGCCGGTGGCGCCGCTGGGCGCGCAAGCCTTCGGCGTGATGATCCCCGGCATCGGCGGCACCGGCGTCATCACCGTCGGCGCCGTGCTGGCGATGGCGGCGCACCTGGAAGGCAAGGCCGCCAGCACCTACGACATGACCGGCCTGTCGCAGAAGAACGGCGCCGTCTACAGCCACCTGCAGGTGGCGCCTGCGGCGGCCGCGCTGCGCGCGAACCGCCTGGGCCTGGGCGACGCCGCGCTGGTGCTGGGTTTCGACATGGTGGCCGCGCTCGGCGACGAGGCCTTCCGCACGCTGGACCCGGCCACGAGCCGCTTCGTCGGCAACCACCGCGTGCTGCCCACCGCGATGCAGGCGCTGAATCCCGACGCAAGGGTCGACTTCGGACTCTTGGCGCGCAAGGTGGCCGACAAGCTGGGCGGCGAACGGGTGCGCTACCTGGACGCGACCGGACTCGCCACCACGCTGCTGGGCGACGCCGTCTACGCCAACTTCCTGCTCGTCGGCGCCGCCCTGCAGCTGGGCTGGCTGCCGGTGGGGCGCGCGGCGATCGAGCGGGCCTTGCAGCTGAACGGCGTGCAGGTGGAAGGCAACCTGCGCGCGCTGCAGCTGGGCCGGCTGTGGGTGCACGACCCGGCAGTGCTGCAGGCGCCGGCCGCGGCGCCGGCCGCCGAGCCGTCGCTGGACGACCTGGTGGCCGACCGGGTGGGCCGCCTCACCGACTACCAGGACGCGGCCTATGCCCGCCGCTACATCGCGCTGGTCGAGCGCGTCCGCGCCGCCGAGACGCGCGCGGCCGGCGCCCCCGGCGCCTTCACGCGCGCCGTGGCGCAGGGCTTCGCGAAGCTGCTGGCGGTGAAGGACGAATACGAGGTCGCGCGCCTCTATGCGCAGCCCGCTTTCCGCCAGAAGCTGGAAGCCGAGTTCGAAGACGTCCGCGAACTGCGCTTCCACCTGGCGCCGCCGCTGTTCGCCGGCCGCGACCCCGACACCGGGCATCTGGTCAAGCGCGAATACGGGCCCTGGATGCTTACGGCAATGGGCTGGCTCGCCCGTTGGCGGCGCTGGCGCGGCACCGCGCTGGACCCCTTCGGCCACACCGCCGAGCGCCGGATGGAACGCGCGCTGGCCGACGACTACGAGCGCCGCATCGCCACCCTGGCCGATGGCCTGGACGCCAACCGCCTGCCGCTGGCCACGCGCATCGCCGAGGTGGCCGACCTGGTGCGCGGCTTCGGCCACGTGAAGGAACGCCAGGTGGCGCTGGCGCGCGAGCGCTGGGCCGCGCTGGAAGCCGAGGCGCCCGCGGCGGCGCCCGCGCCGGCCGCCCGCGCGGCCTGAGCCAAGACACCCCGGATTGCCCGCCCGTGCGCGGGCAGGCCAGAATCGGCCCATGGCGAGTCCGTTGACCCGATGAACCTGGCCCTGCACCGCCTGCTGGCGTATCTCGGCTGGGCCGATCCCCTGTCCGCGCGCGGCGAGCGCGTCGCCACCTACCCGGCGCTGGTGGTGTGCGAGGAATGCGACGCCGTGCACCAGCGCGCCGAGCTGGCCGAAGGCGAACAGGCGCGCTGCGTGCGCTGCGGCGCCACCCTGGGCCGCGGCCACCGGCTGGACCCTTCGGCCCAGCTGGCGCTGGCGCTGGCGGCGCTGATCGTCTTCGCCATCGGCAACGTGGCCGACATCGTGACGCTGGAATTCGGTGGCCAGGAGGTGCGCGCCTCGCTGCCCGAAGCCGTGGCCGAGACCTGGGACGCCGGCCAGCAGGCGGTGGCCGTGCTGGCCGGCGCCACCGCGTTCGCCTTCCCGCTGGCGGTGATCGTGCTGCGCCTGTGGGTGCTGCTGCCGCTGGTGCTGAAGTACCGCTCCAGCGCCTTCCTGCCCGCGATGCGCGCGCTGCGCTGGGTGTCGCGCTGGAGCATGGTGGAAGTGTTCCTGCTCGGCACCCTGGTGGCCATCGTGCGCAGCGCCGGCATGGCCACCGTGGTGCCGGGCGCGGGCCTGTTCGCCTACACCGCGCTGATGCTGCTGCTGACCGTGCAGCAGGCCTCGGGCCTGCACGGCCTGTGGCGGCACGGCGAAGCGATGGGGCAGCGTTGAACGCCGCGCCGGCCGACGCCCTGCCCAGCGCCCGTTCGCTGGGCCTGTGGCACTGCGAATGCTGCGGCCTGGTCTCGCAGGCGCGGCCGCAGGCGCCGCACCCGCGCTGCCCGCGCTGCCGCTTCGCGCTGCACGACCGCAAGCCCTACAGCCTGCAGCGTTCGTTCGCCTTCCTGGTGGCGGCGGTGCTGCTGTACATCCCGGCCAACGTGCTGCCGGTGATGGGCACGTCCAGCGTGCTGGGCGACGGCGAGCACACCATCCTGGGCGGCATCGCCGAGCTGTGGCACGCCGGGTCCTACGAACTGGCGGTGATCGTGTTCGTCGCCAGCATCGCGGTGCCCATCCTCAAGATCGCGGCGCTCGCGGTGCTGGTGCTGACGGCGGCACGCGGTTCGCGCTGGCGCCAGCTGGAACGGGCGCGCCTGTACCGGCTGGTGGAGACGGTGGGCCACTGGTCCATGCTGGACGTGTTCGTCGTCGTCATCCTGGTGGGCATGGTGCGCTTCGGCGCCTTTGCCAGCGTGAGCCCCGAACCCGGGCTGCTGGCCTTCGGCGGCGTGGTCATCGCCACCATGCTGGCGGCCAGCGCCTTCGACCCGCGGCTGATCTGGCCCGAGGACGAGCCGATTCCCGGGGATACTGCGCGCCGATGACTCCGCCGCCACCCGCCGAAGCCGCCGCTTCGCCCGCCGTCGCCCAGCCGGTGATCGTGCGCGCCAGCCGGCTGCGCCTGTCGCTGGTGTGGATCGTGCCGCTGGTGGCGCTGATCGCCGGCGCCATCCTCGTCGTGCGCACGCTCACGCAGACCGGCCCGCTCATCACCATCACCTTCCGCAGTGCCGACGGGCTGGAGCCCGGCCGCACCGAGGTGCGCTACAAGGAAGTGGGCATCGGCCGCGTCACCAGCGTGGGCCTCAGCCCCGACCGCGGCCGCGTGCGCGTGCAGGTGCGGCTGAACAAGTCGGCGGCCGAACTGGCGGTGGCCGACACCAAGTTCTGGATCGTGCGCCCGCGCGTGGGCTCGGGCGGCATCAGCGGGCTGGGCACGCTGCTGTCGGGCACCTACATCGGCGTCGACGCCGGCGAGTCGCCCGACGAGGAGCAGTTCTTCACCGGGCTGGAGGCGCCACCCTTCATCATGCGCGGCGAGCAGGGCCGCAACGTGGTGCTGGACGCGCCCGACCTGGGATCGCTCGACGTCGGCTCGCCGGTCTACTACCGCCGCACGCGCGTGGGCCGCGTGGTGGGCTACACGCTCAACGCGCAGACCGACCGGCTGGAGGTGCAGCTCTTCATCGAGGCCCCGAACGAGAAGCTGGTGACGCGCGACTCACGCTTCTGGAACGCCAGCGGCGTGGACCTGACGCTGGGCGCCGCCGGGCTGAGCGTGAACACCGAGTCGCTGGCCTCGCTGGTGGGCGGCGGCATCGCCTTCGGCAACCCGATGGGCGCCGCGAATTCGCCGCCACCGGCCGCCGGCCAGCGCTTCACGCTGCACGCCGACCGCCGCACCGCGCTGGGACCGGCCGACGGGCCGGCGCTGGCCGTGCGCCTGGTCTACGACGCCGGCCTGCGCGGCCTGGCCGCCGGCGCGCCGGTGGAGCTGCTGGGCGCCGAGATCGGCACCGTCCGCGCGGTGGCGCTGCACTACGACGCGAAGGACGGCCGCTTCCACACCGAGGTGCAGGCCGACCTCTTTCTGTCGCGGCTGGGCCCGGCGCGCGCCGAGTTCCTGCGATCGCTGGGTGGTGGCGGCACCGCCGCCGCCGAAGACCTGCGCTTCCTGCAGCAGCTGGTGGCGCGCGGCCTGCGCGGCACCCTGAAGAGCGGCAACCTGCTCACGGGCCAGCCCTACGTGGCGCTGGAAGTGGCGAAGAACGCGCCGCGCCGGGCGCTGGACACCAGCGGCCCGCTGCCCACCGTGCCAACGCTGCAGTCCACCGGCGGCGACCTGCAGGCCCAGGCCGGCGAGGTGATGGACAAGCTCTCGCGCATCCGCTTCGACGAGATCGGCGCCCGCCTGGAAGAGACGCTGAAGAACGCCAGCGCGGCCGGCGCCACCGCGCAGGAGACGCTGCGCGCCATCGGCGAGACCAGCGCCACGCTGCAGAAGACGCTGGAAAGCGCCGACGGCGCGATCAGGCAGCTGTCGCCCACGGCGCAGGGCGCGCTGGCCGAAGCGCAGGCGGCGCTGAAGTCGCTGCAGGGCACGCTGGGCGAACTGGACCGCAACATCGCCCAGCCCGAAGCGCCGCTGCAGCGCAGCGCCAGCCAGGCGCTGGCCGAGATGCAGCGCGCCGCACGCGCGCTGCGCGTGCTGGGCGACTACCTGCAGCAGCACCCCGAATCGCTGCTGCGCGGCAAGCCGGACGACCCCGAGATCGGCACCGGCAAGGAAGGACGTCGATGAGCTTCGCCCCGCGATGGGTGGCGCCGCTGCTGGGCGCGCTGCTGCTGGCCGCCTGCGGTTCGGCCGCGCCGCCGCGCTTTCACAGCCTGCTGGGGGCGCCGCTGAAGGCCGCCGCGCCGGCGCTGGCCTGGCAGCTGGGCGCCGTCAGCATTCCGGCCCAGGTGGACCAGCCGCAGTTCGTGCTGCGCCGGGCCGACGGCAGCTACGCGCTGCTGGAACAGGAACGCTGGGTGGCGCCGCTGCAGGACGAACTGCGCGAGTCGCTGGCCGAACAGCTGGCGTCGCGCCTGGGCCCGTCCGGCCAGCCGCCGGCCACCGGCCATGCCGACTGGCGCGTGGGCGTGGACCTGCAGCGCTTCGACGCTGCGCCCGGCCGCGCCACGCTGGTGGCGCAGTGGCGGGTGCAGGGCGGCAGCGTCGCGCTGCGCTGCACCGTGAGGCTGGAGCAGGCGGTGGCCGACGGCGTGCCGGCGCTGGCGGCCGGCCAGCGGCAGAACGTGCAGGCGCTGGGGAGCGCGCTGGCGGCGGCCTTGACCGAACTGGACGCCGGCCGCATGCCGGCTTGTCCCGGTTGACCTGGCCGGCTGATCAGCGCGGGCCCAGCCGGGCCGAGGCGCGTTCGGCCAGATCGGTGAGCCCGGCGGCGCGGCTGACCTGCAGCGCCCGTTCGTAGAAGTCGCGCGAAGCGGCGCGCTGGCCGCGCCGGTCTTCGTTCTCCGCCGCGTGGATGAGGTCCAGCGCGATGCGCTCCGGCAGCCCCAGCGTGCGGTCTTCGGCCAGCGCCTGTGCCAGCACGGCGGCGGCCGCCGCGGTGTCGCCCATGCGCGTGAGCGCGCGGCCCTGCAGGCGCAACGCGTTCGCGTGCTCGGCGCCGGTGGCGGCGGCCGCGGCGCGTGCCGCCAGCGAGGCGGCGCGCGTGGCGTCGCCCTGCTGCAGCGCGACGGCGGCACGCAGGTTGTCCATCGCCGGCGCCAGCGGGCAGGGGCCGACGCAGCCTTCCTGCGCGCGGTCGGCCCAGCCCAGCGCTTCGGACGGGTGGCCGGCGTCCAGCGCGGCCAGCGCCTTGCGCGCCGCCGCCTGCTGGAGCAGCGGCACCGGAAAACGCTGCGGCGTGTCCAGCACCTGGTCCAGTTCGGCGTCGGCCTCCGGAGCGCGGCCGGCGCGTGCGTGCACGGCGGCCATGTTGAGGTGCGCGGTGGCCACGCCCTCGAAGTCTTCCACCGACTCGGCGGCGCGCAGCGCCTGCCGGTAGGCCGCCAGCGCGCCGGCCAGGTCGCCGCGCGCCAGCGCGCGGCCGCCGGCCTGCTGCGCGGCCATCACGGCGGCCTGCTGCGGGCTCCGCGGCTTAGGCGGGCTCCCGCAGCCGGCCAGCGCCGCGGCCAGCAGGGCGGCGACGAGGGCGCGTTCAGCGGCCATTCGTGCCGCGCAGCGTGGCCGCGTCGTGGCTGTCCAGCGGCACCAGCGCCGGCGGCGGCGGGGCCACCAGGTTCTTCACCGGCCAGGCGTTGCGCACGCCGCCGATCATCTCGCGCGTGTCTTCCACCATCGGGCCGGTGCTGCGGATGACGCCCGGCAGCGTGGCCGAGGCGGCGGCCGAGACGGCGCGCAGCTCGCGCACCAGGCCGTTCACCTGGTCCAGCGTGTCCTGGGCGCCGCCCAGCAGGGTGGGCAGGCGGCCGTTCACGCCGTCGAGCGTGCCGCGCGCCTGCACCACCACGCCGTCCAGCTTCGCCAGGGACTGGTTCACCTGCGTCAGCGCACCCTGCACCTGGCCCATCGCCTTGCCGGCCTGTTCGCCCAGCGCGGCGACGCGACCGCGTGCGTTGCCGGCCAGGCCTTTCAGCTCGGTGGTGGTGTCGGCCAGCCGTTCGGTGCTGGTGCGCGCGTTCGCCAGGATGGCGGCGATGTCCTCCTTGTGCGCGGCGGCGGTGCCGGAGAGCTGCTTCACGTCGTCCAGGATGGGGGCCAGCCGCGCGCGCAGGTCGTTCGCCACTTCGGTGAGGGTGCGGCGCCGGCTGTGCGTGACGCGCGGGTCGGCGCGCGAGAGCGGCTCCTTGGCGGTGCCGGGGGTGAGGTCGATGACGGCGGCCGCCAGCTGTTCCTTGAACCATTCGGCGTGGGCGTCCGCGCGCAGGGCGCCGAAGCGTTCTTCCTCGACCTTCATCGTCACCCGCACCTTCAGGTCGTCCTGCAGTTCGACCGCGCTGACGCTGCCGACGCGGAAGCCCGACAGGCGCACGCTGATGCCCGGCGAGATGCCGCTGCCGCTGTCGGCCAGGAAGTAGATCTCGACGTGGCGCGAGAACAGGCCATGCTTGGCGGCGATGCTGCCGGCCAGCCCCAGCGCCAGCAGCACGCCCAGCGCCAGCGCCAGCATCACCTGGCGGCGGATGTTGTCTCGTTTCTGCGGCGGCGGTTCGACCATCGGGGCTGAAGGATAAAGGGCGGCGGTTCAGATCCACCCGATGGCAAACGCCAGTGCGTCCAGCACGATCACGAAGGTCAGGCTGCCGGCGCAGGTGGCGGCCACCGCCTTGGGCACGTCGCCGATCTCGCGCCCCACCTGCAGCCCGTGGTGGCAGGCGATGGCGCCGATGCCGGCGCCGAACATGGCCGCCTTCGCCAGCCCCAGCGGCACCTGCTGCCAGCTGGCGGCGATGAGGAAGTCGTCGAGTTCGGCGTCGAAGGTGGAGCCGAGCGCGAACACCGTGACCAGCAGCGCCGAGGCGATGGCCACGAACTGGAAGCAGATGTCCAGCAGCGCCGCGCCCACCGCCGCGCCCAGCACGCGCGGCAGCACGATCTCGTCCTCGCGCTCGGTCTGCTGCCAGAGCGCTTCGTTCATGTCCGTGCGCAGGTGCGTCAGCCCCACCTCGGCGGCGATGGCCACGCTGCTGCGCGCGATCACGATCACCGCCGTGAGCAGCGGCCCCAGTTCGCGGATGCCGCCGCCGACGATGAGCTTCAGCACCGCCTCGTTGTCGTCGCCCAGCAGCGCCATCGCCCGCGTCACGACCACGGCGCCGAACAGCAGCGCCACCAGCGCCGCGTAGGGCAGGGCGCGCACGCCGGTGAAGTGGATCTGGCGCCAGAGCGCTTCGCGCACCTCGCGCTGGGCCAGCAGGCCGCGGTGCGCGAAGGCATGCACCAGCATCGCGGTGTACCCATAGGCCAGGCGGGTGGCGGCGGCGAACATGCTGGGGGTTATTCGGTGGTCACCGTCTCGCCGTTGGCGCGCACGATGTCGTTGCGCAGCCGCCGGGCCAAGAGGTCCATCAGGTGGAAGGCGAACGAAGGGTTCTGGTAGAAGAGCTGGCGCACCGTGTCGGCGGTGATCTCCAGCACCGTGCAGTCGCTGACGCAGCGCACGGTCTGCGTGCGGGTGCGGTCTTCGGAGAAGAGCGCGATCTCGCCGAAGATGCGGCCCGGCTCGATGGCCACGCCCAGGTCGGACAGTTCCATGCGGCCGTCGGCCAGCAGGTACAGCAGGTCGGCCGTGTCGCCCTTGCGGCACAGCACGTGGCCGGCCTTGTAGCGGCGCGCCTTCATGTGCGGGCGCAGCCAGATCGACGCCATGTCGGCGCCCACGCGCGCACGCTGCACGCGCCGCACCAGGCGCGTGACCTCGATCGCGCGGTACAGGTTCACCGGCAGCAGCGCCGCGGCGGTCAGCAGGGTCAGCGGCGCCGGCTGCATGGCGCCGAAGACGATCAGGCCCAGGTTGCCGCCCACCGCCAGCCAGCGCAGCGGCAGCATGGTGCGCGCCAGCGCGCCGGCCATCATCATCGCCACGCCCAGGCCGGCGGCCACGTGGGCCGCGATGTGCCATGGCGAGGAGAGCACCCAGTTCAGGTACTCCACCGCCTGGTGCCAGGCGAAGCCGGTCAGCCGCTGAACTTCGCCCGCGGTGCCATCGATCATTCGGTTCTTGCCCTCCTGCCGGCGGCGGGGCTGCCCGGCCGGCAGGCGCCATTGTGTCGTGTCGCGGCGGCGGCGGTGCGGACGCCACCGGAACGGCGGTTCCGGAAGGCGCATTCCTGGGCCCGGAATCCGGATGCCTGCCGCTGCGCCGGCCGCGTGGCCCGCCACCGAGGGAAGGTGCCCCGGCACAGCCGCTGGCACGAAGCCTGCACCCGGCGCCCCTGTCGCAGCGCGTCCGCTGTGCCGGAGACGGGTCGTGGATCTGATCGAGCGGCGGGTTCATTTCCGGGTCTGCGACGTGCAGTTCCCCGAAGTCGGCGAACTGCTGTGGGAGCTGTACGGCAATGAAGTCCTGGAGGGCCAGGTGATCGAGCTGACCCAGGCCGACGGCAACGGCCAGCCCTATGCGGTGATCCGCCTGGAGCGCGGCGCCCGTTCGCCGGTGATCGTGGCGGTGGACCGGCTGCTGCCCTGAGAGTCCGCACCCCGCATGGCCACCCACCGCGCCCTTGCCGCCACCAGCGCCGCGCTGCTGGGCCTGATCGGCGAACGCTTCCCGCGCGCCGACTTCGGGCCTTCGCTGGAACTGCAGCTGTACCAGGCCAAGGACTTCGAGACGCCGATGGAAGAGGGCTTCTCGGTCTTCCTCTACCGCGTCACCGTCAACGGCAACATGCGCCACCTGGGCCAGCGCCGCGCCGAGGACGGCACGCGCTTCAAGCCTTCGCTGCCGCTGGACCTGCACTACCTGGTCACGCCCTGGGCGAAGGACGCCGAACGCCAGCTGCGCATGCTGGGCTGGGTGATGCGCTTCGTCGAAGACCTGGGCGTGCTGGGCGCCGGCCAGCTGAACCACTTCGTCGCCGAGACCGACACCTTCCGCGCCGACGAGACGCTGGAGCTGATCGCCGACCCGCTCTCGCTGGTGGACTACCTGAACCTGTGGGACAAGTGGAAGGCCAAGATGCCCACCTCGATGAGCTACGTCGCCCGCGTGGTGACGCTGGACTCCGACATCGCGGTGGAAGAAGGCGGCCTGGTGCAGACCCGGCGTCTCGGCGCCGGGCCGGTGGCGGCATGAGCGGGGTCGCAGCCCTCAGCCGCGTGGCGCCCTTCGGCGCCCGCCTGCGCGACGGCGTCACCGGCCGCCCGGTGGCCGAAGGCCTGCGCCTGCGCGCCTGGCCCGGCGGCGACCTGCGCCGGCCCGCCACCGTGGCGCGCGTGAACAGCGGCGCCGTCTGGCACCTGCAGGACCTGCCCGGCCTGCGCGAAGCCGAATTCGGCGAAGGCGACGACGACTACTGGGCCACGGTGCAGCGCCGGCCCTTCCTGCTGCGCGTGGACGACCCGCAGGGGCGCTACCTGCCCTTTTCGCTGACGGTGGAACTGCCGGTGCGCGGCCTGTTCGGCTTCGACGAAGGCGCTTCGCCGCCCACGGCCGAGCTGCCGCTGTTCAGCGCGCCCACGCGGCCGCTGCCCGAGGCCTGCGTCGTGCTGCGCGCCGAACTGCGCGAAGCCGCCAGCGGCCGGCCGGCAGCCTGGGCGCTGGTCACGGCGCGCATCGGCGGCCGCCTGGCGGGCCGCGGCCTGGCCGACGCCGCGGGCCGCCTGCTGCTGGCCTTTCCCTTCCCGGAGCCGGTGCGTCCGCCGCTGACGTCGCCGCCGCCGGCGGTGGCCGAGCCCGCCTGGCAGGTGGACCTGCAAGCCTTCTACCGCCCCGCGGACCCGGTGCCCGAATTTCCCGACCTGGCCGCCGCGCTGGCCCAGGTCGACCACCCGTGCCGCCTGCTCGAGACGCTGTCGCCGCCGAGCGAGCTGCCCGCCCAGGCCGTGGCCTACCACCGCGAGACCGTCGTGCGCTCCCTGGGCGCGAACGGCGGACCCGCACCCCACCTGTTCATCGAAGCCGCCTGAACGCCGCGGCAGCCGCAGGAGAGACGTCATGCCGGAATACCTTTCGCCAGGGGTCTACGTCGAGGAGACCTCGTTCCGTGCGAAGTCCATCGAAGGAGTCGGCACCACCACCGCCGGCTTCGTGGGGCCGGCACGCTTCGGCCCGCTGGACATCGAGCCCGAGATCGTGACCAGCCTGGTGGAGTTCGAGCGCACCTACGGCTCGCGCGCGAAGCTGGACTACGGCAGCGGCGGCCAGATCGACAACTTCCTGTGGCACGCCGTGCGCGCCTTCTTCGAAGAAGGTGGCAAGCGCGCCTACATCAGCCGCGTCTACCGGGCGGCGACGGACGATGCACCGGCGAACGCCGGCTGTTCGCAGGGCACGGTGGTCGCCGCCAGCCCGGTGCCCGACGCGAACATCGTCGTGCGCGCGCGCTTCCCCGGCGCGGCGGGCGATTCGCGCGTGCGCTTCGTGCTGAAGCTGGGGCAGAACGTGCTGTCGGCCACCACCGTGGCCGGGCAGACGCTGCTGAAGACGGCCGCCCTGCAGCACCGCGACGTGGTCTGGCTGCAGAGCGCGGCCGTCGCCAGTCCGCCCGGCGGCGCCTTCCACCTGGCGTTGTGGGACGCCGTCAACGCCACCTGGACCTTCTCGGCCACCGGCGACAGCGGCACCACGGTGGAACTGCAGGCCGACCTGGCGGCGGGCGACCAGATCCGCATCGTCACCGTCAGCGTGGTGGTGGAATCGCTGGACACCGGCGTGGCGCCCTTCGTGGTGGCCGACCAGCCGCTGGACCCGCAGCACGAGCGCGCCGGCGCCCCCGACTCCCTGTTCGCCACCTTCGCCGAGTCGCCGGCCAGCCTGGGGCTGGCGCGCACGCTGCCGGTGGTCGTCACCACCGAAGCCACTCACGGCCTCGCGGTGCTGGACGTGCTGGCCGCAGGCTACGAGCCCGCCACCGCCGCCAGCCCGCCCGACGCCGGCCTGCTGGCCAACCTGGCCAACCCCGCCAGCACCGCCGAACGGCTGAGCGTGCGCGTGTCGCTGCAGGGCGGCAGCGACGGCCGGCGCCCCGGGTCCACCGAATACGAAGGCACCGCCAGCTTCGACAGCGCCGCCAGGACGGGGCTCAAGCAGTTCGAGGACATCGACGACATCTCCATCGTCGCCGCGCCGGGCTCCAGCTTCGGCTACGAAGGCAGCTATGCCAACGACGCGCGCGCCATCATGGGCCTGCTCATCCGCCATGCCGAGCACATGCGCTACCGGATCGCGGTGCTGGATGCGGGCGAAGGGCAGTCCATCTCCGAGGTGCGCGCGCTTCGCGCGCAGCTGGACAGCAGCTATGCCGCGCTCTACTACCCGTGGATGCGCGTGCTGGACCCGCTGACGCGGCAGGAGATCAACCTGCCGCCTTCGGGCTTCGTGGCCGGCATCTACGCCCGCAACGACATCAACCGCGCGGTCTGGAAGGCACCCGCCAACGAAGTGGTCACGCTGGCGCTGGGCTTCGAGCAGCTGCTCAACAAGAGCCAGCAGGACGTGCTGAACCCAGAAGGCATCAACTGCTTCCGCTTCTTCGAAGGGCGCGGCTACCGGCTGTGGGGCGCGCGCACCGTGAGTTCCGACCCCGAGTGGAAGTACGTGAACCTGCGGCGCTACTTCGCCTACCTGGAGCATTCCATCGACAAGGGCACGCAGTGGGCGGTGTTCGAACCCAACGGCGAACGCCTGTGGGCCAACGTGCGCCGCACGGTGGCCGACTTCCTGCTCAACGAATGGCAGACCGGCGCGCTGCTGGGCGACAAGCCGGAGAAGGCCTTCTTCGTCAAGTGCGACCGCTCGACGATGAGCCAGAACGACCTGGACAACGGCCGCCTGGTCTGCCTGATCGGCGTGGCCCCGCTGCGGCCGGCCGAGTTCGTGATCTTCCGCATCGGTCAGTGGACCTCGGACGCGAAGCTCTGAACCACCCCTTCGAGAAACGGAGACCGCCATGGCACAGCTTCGCGACCGGCCCTACGTGCAGTTCAACTTCCTCGTCGACCTGGGCGACGGCAACACAGAGGGCCCGCAGGCCGGCTTCCAGGAGATCAGCGGCATCGGCATGGAAGTGACCGTCGCCGAATACCGCACCGGCAATTCGAAAGAGAACAGCGTGATGAAGATCACCGGGCTCAACAAGGCCACCGACGTGACCATGAAGCGCGGCGTGATCGGCTCGCTGAACCTCTACAGCTGGCTCGACCAGATCCGCAACGGCGACCAGAACGCGCTGCGCACGGTCACCATCCAGATGCAGAACGAGGATCACACGGCCACCGTGCTGACCTGGAAGCTGCTGCGCGCGCGCATCACCAAGCACACCAGCGGACCGCTCAACGCCAAGGGCACCGACGTCGCGATGGAAGAGCTGGTACTGGCCTACGAGCGGCTGGAAATGGAATGACGGGGCCGCGATGAGCCGTCCGCTGCCCGGCATCCGCTTCGTCGCCGCGCCCGCCGCGGCGGGCGAGGTGCTGCCGCGCATGGACATCGCCGTCTTCGCCGGCTTCGCGGCCACCGGCCCGCTGCACATTCCGGTGGCGGTGGAGAGCGTGGCCGAGTTCGCGCTCGTCTTCGGGGCCGATGCGCCGCTGGCGCGCTGCCCGCAGCGCCAGCAGCTGCGCCACGCGGCGCTGGCGCCGGCGGTGCGCGCGTTCTTCGCCAACGGCGGGCGCCGCTGCTGGGTGATCCGCGTCGCGCGCAGCGCGGCGCTCGAAGCCCTGCGCCTGCAGCGTGGCGCGGTGCCGGCAGTGCCCGACGGCGTGGCGCGCTACAACCGATTCCCGCTCGCCGGCGTGCTGGCCGCCGTGCCGCAGGCCGAAGGGGGCTGGGCGCTCGCACCGGCCTTGGCGCGCGCCCGTTGCGAAGGCAGCTGGTCCGACACGCTGCAGGTGCAGGCCTCATTCACGACGAGCGGCTTCGCGATCACCGGCTTCGCGCCCTGGCGTTTCGACACCACCGCCGCACTCGCGCCGGGCGACCTGCTGCGGCTGGACGACGGTGCGGGCGAACAGGCCTTCGCGGCGGTCGCGTCCTTCGACGCCGCGCGCGGCCGCGCCACCCTGGGCCCGCCGTGCCGCTTCCGGCAGCCGGTGAGCGCCGGTCAGATGCAGCGCGGCACCGCCACCTTCGGCGAACTGGAGGCCGTTGCCGCGCGCCTGGTGCCGGCGCCCGCGGGGGCCGCACAGCTGAAGCTGCTGGCCGGCGTGGCCAGCCTGCCGCCCGAAGGCCGCTGGGTCGCCTTCGACGATGGCGAAACCGGCCAGCGGCACTGGTTCGCCATCGCGCGCACGGTGGCGGTGCAGCGCGCGGCTTCATCGGCCAGACTGCTGGCCACTTTCGAAGGCCAGGTCTGGCAGCCGCTTGCGGCCGGGGCGCCGGTGCCGGTGTTCAACGCCGCCACCGTGCTGGAAGGCGCGCTCGCCGCGCAGGCCGACGGCGGCGAACGCGTCGCGCTCGAAGGCTTGGGCCTGGCGGCGGCCCACCCGCGCTGGTGGAACGCCACGCCCACCGATGACATCTTCTTTGCCGACCCCACGGTGCGCTCCGGCGCGCGCTTTCCGCTCGCCGGCGACGACAGCGGCGCCACGCTGCTGCTGCCGCTGTGGCTGGACGCGCCGGCCACGACGGCGTTGCCGCAGGCCGCCAGTGCGCTGGAACGCGACGGCCTGTCGCGTTTCGGACCCGAGCTCTTCGTCGACCCCGACCTTGCCGACACCGGGCCGGAAGCGATGCCCGACCAGGCCGATGCCATCCGCTACGCCGAAACCGCGCCGCGGCGCCTGTTCGGCGTGCATGCCGTGCTGGGCTTCGGCGACGACCGCATCGCCGAAGAAGCCACGCTGCTGTCGTTGCCCGACGCGGCGCAGCCCGGCTGGGTGCCGGCCGCGTTCGACGACGAGGAACCGCAACGATCGCCCCGCTTCGCGCGTCCGCAATGGCTGGGCGAACCCTGCGCCGACGCCGCCGCCACGCCGGTGAAGCCCGACCGCAGCCGCTTCCTGGCCGCCGACCTGGCGCTGGTGCACACGCCGCACTTCTTCGCCCTGCCGGTGCTGCCGCCGGCGGCGGGTTTCACGCTGCGCTGGACGCACATCAACCCGCATCCGGACACTTACATGCTGGAACAGGCTTCGCTGGCCGACTGGAGCGACGCGCGCGAGATCTACCGCGGCGCCGCTTCCAGCTTCGACCTGCGCGGCCGCGGGCCGGGCCGCTACTTCTTCCGCGTGCGCGCGCTGCGTGCCGGCGAAACCAGCAACTGGTCGCGTGGCCACGCGGTGCAGGTGCGCGGCAGCGACTGGCAGCTGGCGCCGCCGGCCGCCGAAGCGCCTGCGCTGCTGGCGCTGCAGCGCGCCGTGCTGCGCCTGTGCAAGGCCAAGGGCGACCTGCTGGTCGTGTTGTCGATGCCTTCGCACTTCCGCGAAGACGAGGCGCTGGCACATGCGCTGGCGCTGGGCACGCCGGCGGCCGGGCAGGGCGGTTCGGCGGTGCTGTCCTACGGTGCGCTGTACCACCCCTGGATCACCGAATCGCGTCCCGAAGGCGGCATGCTCGACGTGCCGCCCGACGGCGCCGCCGCCGGCGTGCTGGCGGCGCGCGCGCTGCGCCGCGGCGCCTGGATCGCGCCCGCCAACGAGCGCCTGAAGGACGTGGTGGCGCTGACGCCGGTGATCCCGGCCGAAGCGCGCCAGGCGCTGCAGGACGCGCAGCTGAACCTGCTGCGCCAGGAAGCGCGCGGCTTCGTCGTGCTGAACGCCGACACCCTGTCCGACGAGGAAGAGCTGCGGCCGGTGAACGTGCGCCGCCTGCTGATGCTGCTGCGCCGCACGGCACTGCGGCGCAGCGCGCTGCACGTGTTCGAACCCAACGGCGCCGAACTGCGGCGCGGCGTGCAGCGTTCGTTCGACCGCCTGATGAACGAGCTCTTCCGCCGCGGCGCGTTCGCCGGCGACCGGCCCGAAAGTGCCTACCGCGTGCGCATCGGCGACGACTTGAACACGCCGCAAAGCGTGGACGCCGGTCGCCTGCTGGTGGAGCTGAAGGTGGCGCCGGCGGTGCCGCTGTCGTTCCTGACCGTGGTGCTGCAGCAGGTGGGCGAACGGCTCACGGTGGCGGAGACCGTCTGATGGCCACTTCGAACGCGCGCCCCTTCAGCGCCTTCAACTTCGCCGTCGAGATCAACCGTGACGACGACCCGGCGCTGATGTGCAGCGCCGCGTTCTCGGAATGCGACGGCCTCGAGATGACGATGGACGTGAAGACCATCCGCGAAGGCGGCAGCAACGACCGCCAGATCCGCCTGACCGGCCCGCTGGCCTACGGGCAGCTCACCCTGAAGCGCGGCATGACCGACAGCTTCGACCTCTGGCGCTGGTTCTCCGACACCGTGCAGCAGCCCGGCCTGCGCGCCGACGCCCACGTGGTGCTCTTCGCGGCCGACGGCAGCACCGAACGCGCGCGCTTCCACGCCACGCGCTGCGTGCCGGTGAAGCTGAAGGCGCCGCCGCTGAACGCCAAGGACGGCCAGGTCGCGATCGAGGAACTGCAGCTCGCCTACGAGACGCTGCGCTTCGTGGCCCCCACCTGAGGACACCGTCGCCATGCCCGCCCTCGCCAAGGCCCAGCTGATCGAGCTGAAGTCCGACTTCAGCGACGTCAAGTCCGGCGGCCAGAGCGTCACCGTGCAGTTCAACCCGGAAACGCTGAAGGTCAGCTTCGCCAACCAGATCGCCACTCCCAGCGGCGGCGACCAGAGCCAGGGCACGGCGGGGCGCCAGTTCGTCGGCGCCGGCACCACCAAGCTGTCGCTTGCGCTGTGGTTCGACGTCACGGTGATGGAACAGGACCCGGTGGACGACGTGCGGCGCCTCACGCAGAAGGTGGTCTTCTTCATGACGCCGCAGGCTTCCGAAGCCGACCCGCAGAAGCTGGTGCCGCCGGCGCTGCGCTTCACCTGGGGCAGCTTCACCTTCGACGGCATGGTCGATTCGCTCGAGGAGTCGCTCGAGTTCTTCTCGCCCGAAGGCAAGCCGCTGCGCGCCAACGTGACGCTGGCGATGTCGCAGCAGAAGATCCTGAAGACGGATTTCAGCGGCGACGGCCGCGTGCCCGGCCGCCCCGGCACCACGCCGCTGGCCGCCGCCCCCAGCGGCGCCTCGCTGCAGGGCATGGCCGCCGCCGCCGGCAAGGGCGACTGGCAGGGCATCGCATCCGCCAACGGCATCGAAGACCCGCTGCGGTTGTCCGCCGGCGCGCTGGTCGACCTGAACGCGAATGCCGGCGGTGCCTCGGTCTCCATCGGCCTCAAGTTCTGAAGGGACCCCTGCGATGCCCGTCGTCATCAACGAATTCGAAGTGGTTGCCGAGCCGCCACCCGCGCCCACCGCCACTGCGGCGGCCACGGCAGAAGCCTCGGCCGACACGACGCCGGCGCCGGTGGACGTGGAGCAGATCGAACGCTTCATCGCCGAGCGCCTGGCGCGCGTGTGGGCCCACTGAATCGCTCGGCAGCACCATGGCCGTCGCCACCGCCAACCCGATCCGCGCCGCGCGTCCCGTGGTGCAGCTCGACGGCCAGGACCACGACGCGCTCACCGGCGGCCTGCTGGGGCTGGACATCTTCGACACCGTCTCGGGCCTTTGCCGCTGCGAAGCGGCCTTCGGCAACTGGGGCGCCGGCGGCGGCAGCACGGGCTTCCGCTACTTCGACCGCCGGCTGCTCGACTTCGGCAAGGCCTTCGCGGTCACGCTGGCCGGCACCAAGCTCTTCGAAGGCCGCATCGGCGCGCTGGAAGGGCGCTTCCC
The DNA here is from genome assembly GCA_044224175.1 of Rubrivivax sp. Classification (GTDB taxonomy): domain Bacteria; phylum Pseudomonadota; class Gammaproteobacteria; order Burkholderiales; family Burkholderiaceae_C; genus Rubrivivax. The sequence continues at coordinate 40,476 of JBGAKY010000046.1, forward strand.
GGAAGGCGGACCGCCGCAGATCAGCGTGCTCGCCGAAGACCGGCTGCAGGACCTGCGCATGACGCGCCGCACGCGCAGCTTCGCCGACCAGAGCGACGCCGACGTGATGCGCTCGATCGCCAGCGACCACGGCCTCACGGCCGACGTGAACCTGCCCGGCGGCCAGCACAAGCTGCTGGCGCAGGTGAACCAGAGCGACCTGGCCTTCCTGCGCGAACGCGCCCGCGCCGTCGGCGCCGAGGTCTGGGTCGAAGGCCGCACGCTGAAGGCGCGCACGCGCACCGACCGCAACGGCGGCACGCTGACGCTGGCGCTGGGCGGGCAGCTGCGCGCCTTCCAGGTCGTGGCCGACCTGGCGGGCCAGCGCACGAAGCTGGTCGCCAGCGGCTGGGACGTGGCCAGCAAGAGCGCGCTCAGCCACGAAGCGGGCGAAGACGCGATCCGCGCCGAACTGGGCAGCGACGAGAGCGGCATCGGCATCCTGCGCAGCGCCTTCGGCGAGCGCGCCGAGACGCTGGCCCACGGCGTGCCGGTCGACGCCGCCGAAGCCGAGGCGCAGGCCGACGCGCTGCTGCGCAGCCTGGCGCGCCGCTTCGTCGTCGGCCAGGGCGTGGTCGACGGCGACAGCAGCGCGCAGCTGAAGGTGGGCACGCGCGTCACGCTGCAGAGCGTGGGGCCGCTGTTCAACGGCAGCTACTGCGTCACCGAGGTGCGGCACCGCTTCGACGCCCGCAAGGGCCTGCGCACCGAGTTCCGCTGCGAGCGGCCGGGCTTGGGCAGACCATGAACCTGATGGACCTGCAACCGCTGGAGGCCACGCTGATGGGCCGCGTGCCCGCGGGCCTGGGCGGCCGCTGGTACGGCGTCTACCCCGCGCTGGTCAGCGACATCCAGGACCCCGACAACCAGGGCCGCGTGAAGGTCACGCTGCCCTGGTCGCCCGATGCGAACGGCGCGCGCTACGAAGCCTGGGCCAGGCTGGCCACCTTCATGGCCGGCAACAACCGAGGCAGCTGGTTCGTGCCCGACGTCAACGACGAGGTGCTGGTCGCCTTCGAAGGCGGCGACACGCGCCGCCCCTTCGTGCTGGGCAGCCTGTGGAACGGGAGCGACGCACCGCCGGAGACCATGGACGGCGGCGGCCGGAACGACAGGAAGGTGCTGCGCTCGCGCAACGGCGTGAAGGTCACGCTCGACGACCAGAGCGGCCAGGAACAGCTGATCCTGGAAACGCCGGGCGGCCAGAAGGTGACGCTGAAGGACGGGCCGGGCACCATCACCATCGAGGACAGCAACGGCAACTCGGTCAAGCTGGAAAGCGCCGGCATCACCGTCACCGCGTCGGCCAAGGTCACCATCAACGCCAGCCAGGTGGCGGTGTCGGCCGGCATGGTGACGGTGGACGCCGGCATGTCGCGCTTCTCGGGCGTGGTGCAGGCCGACACCGTCATCACCAATAGCATCATTGCCGCCTCGTACACGCCGGGCGCGGGCAACATCTGGTGAAGGGCCTGCCATGCTGAAGCCGCACCCGGTCCGCTGGATGGCACCGCAGCCCTTGTGGGGCCGCTTCGCGGCCGAAGGCGAAGCGGTCGGCAGCGCCTCGGCACTGCAGGCCGAAGACCAGTACCGGCCGGCGCTGCTGCGCTTTTCCAGCGACGACTTCATGCCGCAGGTGCTGTCGCTGCTGGAACGCGACCCGAAGGCGCTGGGCGGCTACCTCGCGCGACCCGAGACCTGGCGCCAGCCCCAGGCCGAGCCTGCCGACGCCCCCGACCCGCTGGCCGCGCCGCGCCTGCCGCGCCCGGCCCTGGCGCTGCAGCGCGCGAAAGCGGCGCGCACGAAGCCCGGCACGGTGGAGGCGCCGCCGGCGCAGCTGACCGACCCGCGCGAGAAGGCGCTCGGCCTGCCGGCCCCGCGCGAGCTGCCGCTCAAGCTGTACCAGCCGGTGCACCAGCGCCACTACCTGGTCGGTGCCGGCCTGGTGTGCGGCGTGGCGGGGCTGCCTGAACGGGCGCTGGCCACCGGCGGGCGCGAACAGGTGGGCTTCGTGCTGCGGCGGCTGATTCCCTTCGACGCGCAAGCACCGAAGGAATACGCCTGCGTGAAGGACGCCCGCGGCGCGCGCTGGCAGGCCACGGGCGAAGCGGCCGCGACCACGCTGCTGGACGGCGAGGAACTGCTGCCGCTGTTTTCGCTCGCCTTCACCGACGACACCGGCCACGCGCGGCGCGTGCTGGCCGGCACCGTGCCGGTGGGGCGGCGCGACGACTACATGGGCCTGCGCGTCGACGACACGGCGCCGGAGCCGAAGACCGGGCCTGCCGCGCCCGCCGCGCCCGTGAACAGCGTGGCCGCGCGAAAGGAGCAGTTCAAGGCCGAGGTCGGCGAACCCTGGAAGAACCTGGTGCGCAGCGCGGTGAAGGTGGAGATCGCGGCGGAAGGGCTGCCGATGAGCGACAGCCCCAGCGCTTCGCAGAAGCTGGCCTCGCGCAGGTCCGCCAACCTGCAGCTGCAGAGCCAGTCCTGGCTGGTGCTGCTGGACTTCGCCGACTACCTGGCGCTGCACCTGCCCGACCTGTGGACGCGCCTGCAGAAGGCACCCGACGGCAGCGACCCGCCGCCGGCCAGCGACCCCGCCCGCCCCCTGTACCAGGCGCTGTGCGGTGCCGGCATGAGCGTGGCGCTGAAGCAGGCGCTGCTGGACGCCAAGCCGGGCGACACCACGAAGGCGTCGCTTGCGGCCGCGCTGGCGGCGGTGCCCGCGGCGCGCGCGAAGCTCGAGTCCACCACCGCTGCCTACTCGGCCGGCTCGGCCGATGCCGACTGGCCCGGCTTCAAGTTCCTGCTCGCCGGTGTCGACGCCTTCGACAAGGCGGCCGGCCCCTTCACCGCCTTCACGAAGCCGGCTGTCGCCACGCCGGCCCCGGTGGACGGCGCCTTCGACGTGGCCGAGGACGAAGACGCGCCCGGCGCCGCCGCGGCCAGCACGGCCGCCGCCCGCCTGCAGGCCGCCGCCGACCGCCTGGACGGCCTGGTGAAGCTGGTCGTCGCCGCCTTGCCCGCCAGCACCGAACAGGACGGCAAGGCACCGCCCATCCCCTTCGCCGCCCGCCTGCAGCGCGAGGCCATCAAGAAGGGCGACCAGGTCAACGACCCCGGCCTGTTCCAGATCCGCTGCGTCTACCTGCGCTTCGACTGCGGCCCGCTGCAGCCGGCGGTGCTGAGCGCGCCCAGCCAGCGCTTCCAGCTGGCCGGCTTCTTCGACCCCGACGCGCCGGCGCGGCCGATCCGCATCCAGCTGCCGCTGGACGCCACGCCGGCCGGGCTGCGCAAGTTCAACCGCAACACCGCGTTCCAGATCTCCGACGTGCTGTGCGGCCAGATGCAGCGCGCCAAGGGCCTGGGGCTGGGCGACCTGGTGCTCTCGGTGCTGCCCTGGCCCTTCCACAAGGACCTGAGCGTGGACCTGGGCGACATGGGGCCGTGCAAGTCCGGCGGGCTGAACGTCGGGATGATCTGCTCGCTTTCGATCCCGATCATCACGATCTGCGCCTTCATCCTGCTGATGATGATCGTGCTGGTGCTCGACATCATCTTCCGCTGGATCCCGTACTTCGTGATCTGCTTCCCCCTGCCCGGGCTGAAGGCGAAGAAGGGAGGCCCATGATGCAGCGCGACCCGAAGACGCTGCTCGGCGCCGGCCTCTCGTTCCCGCCGCGCGTGGGCGCCGACGGCCGCCTGGCCTGGTCCAGCGGCGAGGACAACATCCGCGAGTCGATCCAGCTCGTGCTGAAGACGGAGGCCGGCGAACGCCTGCGCCTGCCCGAATTCGGCGGCGGCCTGGGAAGCTTCCTGTTCGAGCCCAACAACGCGGCCACGCGTTCGGCGATCGAAGAGCGCATCCAGCGCGCGCTGCAGCGCTGGGAGCGCCGCATCCAGGTCGAGTCGGTCGACGTGCAGCCCGACCCCGAAGACCCGCAGTCGGCGCTGGCGACGCTGACCTACCGCCTCGTCAGCACGCAGCAGCGCGAACGCGTGACGCTGGGCGTCACGCTCGCATCGTCTTGAGAAGGTCGACCATGGCCATCAGCGTGCCCACCCTCGACGACCGCCGCTACCAGGACCTGCTGGACGAGGCGCTCGCCCGCGTGCCGGTGCACACGCCGGAGTGGACCCACTTCGGCAAGAGCGACCCCGGCGTCACGATCGTCGAGCTGTTCGCCTTCCTCACCGAGAGCCTGCTCTACCGCGCGAACCAGATCCCCGAACGCAACCGCCTGCGTTTCCTGCAGCTGCTGGGCGTGGGCCTGCAGCCGGCCAGCGCGGCGCGCGGGCTGGCGCAGATCCGCAACGCCAAGGGCCCGCTGCAGACGCTCACGCTGGCGGCCGACCTGGAACTGCGCGCCGGTGCCTTGCCCTTCCGCACCACGCTGGGCCTGGCGGTGCTGCCGGTGGAAGCGGCGGTGTACTACAAGCGCGAGGTCACGAACGCGAGCCAGGCGCTGAAGGACTACTACGCCCAGCTCTACGCTTCGTACGGGCAGCAGATGCCCACGAGCTTCGCGCTCTACGAGACGGTGCCGCTGACCGGCGGCGACGGCCGCGCGGTGAGCCTGGGCGCGGCGGGCACCGACCCGCGCGTGGACCAGGCGCTGGACCGCTCGCTCTGGATCGCGCTCTTCGCGCGCCCGAACGAGACCCCCGGCCCCGACGCGGCCGACCCGTGGAAGGCGGTGCGCAACGCGCTGGGCGGCCGCGTGCTCACGCTGGGCGTGGTGCCGGCGGTCGACGCTTCCGGCCGCGTGCTCGAACCCGGCACCGGTGCGACCACCTCCAACGGCACGTTGCTCGGCTTCGAGATGCCGCGCACCGCGGGCGGCGGCCGCGCGCGCACCGGCGCCGACGGCGTGCCGCTGCGCGAATACCAGTCGCTGGCCGCCGCCACCACCGACGACCTGCTCGGCACCCCCGGCGTCGTGCAGGTCACGCTGCCGGCGGCCGACGCCATCGACACCTGGCGCGACTTCGACCCGCTGGAGGGCGGCGTCGACGACGTGCCGCCCACGCTGGAAGACGATGCGCTGGTCGGCCGCCTGGTGAGCTGGCTGCGCGTGCGCTGCACCGGCGCGCTGCAGGCGAAGTTCCTCTGGCTGGGCATCAACACGGTGCCGGTGCGCCAGCTGGCCCATGTGGGGGCCGAGCCGCTGGCCGAAGGCACCGGCCAGCCCGACCAGTGGCGCCAGCTGGCCCACGCGCCGGTGCTGCCCGCTTCGGTGCAGGTCACCAGCTTCGAGACCGGCAACAACGTCCGGCGCTGGCAGGAGATCGACGACCTCGTCGCCGCCGGCTCCGAAGTGGCGGTGCCCGACCCGCGCCTGCCGCCTGGCTGCACGCAGGCGGCGCTGAACCCGGTGGATGTGTTCAGCCTGGACGCCGAAGCCGGCCGCCTGCGCTTCGGCGACGGCCTGCGCGGCCGCCGTCCGGCCGAAGGCGCGCGCCTGGTGGCCCGCTACGACTGGTCGCAGGGGGCGGCGGGCAACGTGGCGGCCGGCGCCATCAACAGCAGCCCTGCATTGCCGGCCGGCTATGCGGTGACGAACCCGGTCGCCACCTGGGGCGGGGCCGACGCCGAGAGCACCGAACAGGGCGAGAAGCAGATCCGCCGCTTCCTGCAGCACCGCGACCGGCTGGTGACGGCGGCCGACTTCGAAGCCATCGCCTGGCGCACGCCGGGGCTGGACATCGGCCGCGTCGACGTGCTGCCCGCGTACCACCCCGACCTGGGCGGCAACCAGCCGGGCGACGCCGCCGGCGTGGTGACGCTGATGGTGATTCCGGCGCACGACCCCGCGGCGCCGAACGCACCGCAGCCCGACCCGGTGTTCCTGGGCGCGATGTGCAGCTACCTGGACGCGCGCCGCCTCGTCACCACCGAACTGGTGCTGCGCGGGCCGCACTACCGCGGGCTGTGGATCTCGGTCGGCATCGACGTCGTCGCCGGCTTCGCCATCGCCGACGTGGTGGAAGCGGTGAAGCAGCGCCTGACCGACTTCCTGGCGCCGGTGCGCGCCGGCGCATTGCCCGACACCACCGCGCTCATCACCGCGCCGCAGCAGGCCGCGGCCGACCGCGGCTGGCCACTGCGCACGCCGGTGCAGGCGCGCGTGCTGCTGGCCGAAGCGGCGCGCGTGCCTGGCGTGGCCTCGGTGGCCGACGTGCTGCTGGCCGAAGGCGACGGCGGCACGAAGGACAGCATTCCGATGCAGGGGCTGGACCTGCCGATGATCGTCGGACTCTCGGTGGTGGCCGGCGATCCGCTGGCGCTGGACGTGCTGCGCGGCACCGGCTCCACGCCCACCGGCACCAGCGGGCCGCGCGTGCTGCCGGTGCCGGTGATCCCGGAGCGCTGCTGATGGACGTCAACGGCGCCCGCTTCGCCCTCCTGCTCGGCCGTGCCGACTGGGGGCGCTGCCGCTTCGCGGCGGCGGGCGGTTGGCCGACGCTGGAAGAAGCCTGGCAGGCCATCGCCGCCGGCCGGGAGGACGAACTGACGGAGGCCGTCGCGCTGGAATGGACTGACGCCGCAAGCGAACTGACTCTGAAGCCGGCGGTCACGCGCTTCGCACCGCCGCCTTCGGACCGCAGCGTGGCACCGGCCGACCGCCGCGGCGCGGCCGCCGACCGCCACGGCAATGTCTACGTGGTGGACGCCGGGCAGGGCGGGGTCCAGGTGCGGTCGGCCGGCAGCGGCCGGGTCAGCGCGTTCTGGCCTTCGCCGCGAGCGCAGGCGCCGCAGCGGCATGGCGACTTCGGCCCCGTGGCCGCACCGACGGCCGCACCAGCGCGCCTGGGCGGCCTGGCCGTCACCGGCGACGACCACCTGGTGGTGGGTGGCGTCGTGCCCGCCGGTCTGCAGGTCTTCGACCTTGCCGCCGGCGGCCCGCCGGCCGTGCTGGGCTGGCAGGCCGCCACGCCTTTCGTGCCCTTCGACCTGGCCACGCGCCCCGGCGGCGGCGTCTGGGTGCTGGACCGCGAGCACCAGCGCTGCTGGCAGTTCGACCGCCGCTTCACCGTCTGCGTGCCCGACCCCAGCCCGCCGGCCACCGTGCAGTCCGACTTCGGCCCGCAGGACGCTTCGCCGCCCGGCCCGGCGCCGGGCCCGGCGCCGCGGAAGAGCGACGCCGCGGCGGCGCTTTCGGTGGCGGTGGCGGCCGACCCGGTGGCCATCGCCACGCTGCCCGACAACACGCTGCTGGTGCTGGACCGCGCCCGGCCCGCTTCGCGCGTACTGGCCTGGCGCAACGGCCAGCGGGTCGATGCGAACGACGCCTCGACCCGCTTCGACCTCGTCGCGCAGGACTTCGTCTTCGTGCCGGCCGCCCAGGCCACGCCCGAACGGCCCGGCCGCCTGCTGGTGGCCGACGAACAGGGCAACCAGGCCTGGGCCTTCGACGTGGTGGTCGACCGCCACGGCGTGCTGCGCCTGGCCGACAGCGCCGACTTCCACCCCCTGCGCCGCTGGAGCGGCCGCGCCCTGGTGGCCGGACCCGCCGGGCCGCTGTACGACAGCGCTGAACACTGGGTGCCGCTGGTGCCGCAACGGCGCGCGCGCTTCGCCACCACGGCCGAGCTGGTGACGCCGGTGTTCGACGCCGCCTTGCCGCAATGCACCTGGCACCGCCTCCTGCTGGACGCCTGCCTGCCGGCCGGCACTTCGCTGCGCGTGTGGACGCGATGCGCGGAAACGAGCGACGGCGCGCAGCTTTCAGGCGAGTGGCAGGAAGAGCCCACACCCTACCTGCGCGCCACCGGGCCCGAGATGCCCTGGCAGCGCCCCTGGCGCGACGTGGCGCTGGACCGCGCCAGCGGCCACGGCAGCTGGGAACTGCTGTTCCAGCGCGCGAAGGGGCGCTACCTGCAGATCAAGCTGCAGCTGGCGGGCAACGGCCGCGCCACGCCGCGCCTGCACGCGCTGCGCGCCTGGTTCCCGCGCCTGTCGTACGCCGAGCGTTTCCTGCCCGCGGTCTACCGCGAAGAGCCGCAATCGGCGTCGTTCGTGGAAAGGCTGCTTGCCAACTTCGAAGGCACGCTCACCGAGACCGAAGGCCGCATCGCCGGCGTGCAGGCGCTGTTCGACGTGCGCAGCGCGCCGCCCGAGGCTCTGGACTGGCTGGCCGACTGGTTTGCCGTTGCGCTGGACCCGGCCTGGGACGAACGGCGGCGGCGCCTGTTCCTGCGCCACACGGCCGACTTCTTCCGCTGGCGTGGCACGGTGCGGGCCCTGAAGATGGCGCTGCACCTCGCGTTCGACCCGCAGTTCGACGAACAGGACCTGGTGCCCGGTCCCGGCAGCGACGAACGCCTGCGCGACATCCGCATCGTCGAGCGCTTCCTGCTGCGGCGCGCGCCCGCCGTCACCTTCGGCGACAACGGCCTGGAAGAGGGCCTGCGCGTGGTGGCCGAAGGCACACGCTGGTCGCCTCAGGAAGGCAATGCCGGCCTGGCGCGGCGCTGGGCGCAGTCGCAGGGCCGCACGGCCACGGCCCTGGAAGAGACCACGCCGGTGCCGCTGCGGCTGCCGCCGCTGGGGGTGAAGGCGGCGGACTGGGCGGCCTTCCTGCAAGGCGCGCTGGGCTTCGCGCCCGAAACGACACAGGTGGCGCGCTGGCAGGCCTTCCTGCAGCGCCGCCACGGCCGCGTCGCGGCGCTCAACGATGCGTGGAAGACCGGCTTCGCCGCCTTCTCCGAAGTGCCGCTGCCCGAAGTGCTGCCCGCCGACGGCGCCGCTCAGCGCGACTGGCACGACTTCCAGTCGCGCGTGCTGGCCATCCTGGCCGGTGCGCACCGTTTCCGTGTGCTGCTGCCTTCGCCGGACATCCACCTGGGCCTGGACGAGGCGAAACGTCGCCAGGACCTGGCCGCGCGCATCGTGAAGCTGGAGAAGCCCGCCCACACCAGCTTCGACGTCGGCTTCTACTGGGCCATGTTCCGTGTCGACGAGGCGCGTCTGGGCCTGGACACGCTGCTCGACGACGGCAGCCGCGCACGCGCGCTGGTGCCCGACGCGGTGCTGGGCCGCGCTTTCGTGGGCGAAAGCTTCCTCGGCGGCCCGGTGCCGCCGGCCGAAGCGGACCGGGTTCTCCTGGCGTGCTGAAGACCATGCCCGCCTGCCACGCCAACCATCTTTCGGGAGCGTCTCATGGGATGCTGTAGCCCCAACGCGGTCACGCTGGCCCCCGGCCGGCCCGACCCTTCGATGCACGTGAACTACGCCAAGGGCATGGTGCTGGGGGTCGACGACTTCACGCAGGAGTTCGCTTACCTTTCCGGCCGCGACCGCTGGCTGGCGCGCGAGGCGCTGGGCTACGGCACGCTGGCCGGCCTGAAGGTGGGCGTCAGCGACGGCGGCGCCGACGGGCCGCGTGTGAACGTGGCCGCCGGCTCGGCGCTCACGCCCAGCGGCCAGCTGGTCTGCGTGGGCACCGCGCAATGCGCCTTCCTCAACGCGTGGCTGGAGAGGCCCGAGAACGCCAAGCGCGTGGCGGCGCTGGTGGCGGCGAGTTCGCCGCCGGCCACCAGCGTGGCGCTCTTCCTGACGCTGTGCTACCGGGACTGTCCCACCGCCCCGGTGCCGATTCCCGGCGAGCCCTGCCGCGACGAGTCGCAGCTGATGGCCGATTCGCGCATCGCCGATTCGTACCTGCTGGAACTGCGCACCCAGGCGCCGGCGCAGCAGGAACAGCAGGCGCTGCGCGACTTCGTGGCCTGGCTGCGCCAGGTGGCGGTGGTGGGCGCGGCCGCTTCGCCGCCGGTGGGCGAAGCCGACCTGCTGGCCGCGCTGCGCGCCGCCGCGCAGCCCTGGTTCGACGCCTTGTCCGCTTCGCCGCCGGCGTCGCCGCCACCGGCGCTGGCCGATTTCCTGTTCGGGTCGCCGCCGCCTGCGCTGCAGCTGGCCAGCGGCCAGCTGGGCGCGCTGCTGCGCGCGGCGATGCGGCTGTGGGTGACCGAGCTGCGCCCGATGTGGCAGGCCTGCTGCTGCGCCTGCGCCGGCAACGAGCCGGCGGAAGACGACTGCCTGCTGCTGGCGCGCATCGACTTGCCGATCCTCAACGTGGCCGGGGTCTGGTCGGTCGATTCGACGCGGCTGGACTGGGCCGACCCGGCCGCTTCCGGCCTTCAGGTGGTGGAGGAACAGCGCGCTTCGCTGCTGCACCTGGCGCTGCTGCAGGAATGGCTGCTGAGCGAGCCCGAGACGGTGCTGCCGCAGGACCTGTCGCCCGCCGCCACGCCCAGCTTCGCGGGCCTGTCCACCGGCGGCGGCGTGAGCATCCGCGTCGACACGGCGGCCGCCAGCGTGGCGCTGGGCGCAGGCCACCACTGCGTGGTCTGCACCGCGGGTGGCATCGACGTCACCCTGCCGGCCCCGGCCGCCGCCAACCGCGGCCGCGTCTACATCGTCAAGCATGCGGCGCCGGGCGGCACACCGGTGCGGCTGATGGTGGCCGGCGTCTCCACGCCGCTGGAATCGCTGTCGGTAGGCGAGGCCGGCACCTTCGTCTCGGACGGCAGCGCGGCCTGGCACCTGGTGGCCGCGGTCTGATCAGGAGCCGACCATGAGCGAAGACGTGCTCGACCTGCAGGAAGCGGTGCTCGACGGCGGCATCCGCGCCGTCAACTTCTTCACCGGGCGCCTGCTCACCGGCCGCGACTTCGGCCGCGAACAGGAAGCGCGCCGCGACGGCGACGCGCGCCTGGGCCGCGCGCTGGGCAGCGGCGTGGTGCAGGGGCTGGAAGTGGAGATCGCGCCGGCGGCGCTGCAGCAGCCCGGCCGCCCCGTGGTGCGCGTGCACGCCGGCGAGGCGCTCAACCCCTGCGGCCAGGCGCTGCGGCTGAAGAACGACGCCTATGTGGCGCTCACCCAGCAGGCCGAGGTCGGCAGCGGCGACGAAGCCGCCTTCGGGCGCTGCACCGACCTGCCGGTGGCGTCCGGCACCTACGTGTCGGGGGCGGGGGTCTACCTGCTCACCA